>NZ_JBFUPK010000002.1:936036-1536036 GCF_041355105.1 Terriglobus sp. RCC_193
CCCCCCCCCCCCCCCCCCCCCCCCCCCCCCCCCCCCCGCTTCTTTGTTCCTGCGAAGGGATGGAACCTTATTTCCCGGTGCGCTTTGCCACTTTCTTTGGTGCGACCTTCTTTGCGACTGGGGACTTTACGGCGGGCTTTGTAGCTTTCTTGACTGCAGTCTTTTTCGTTACCGCCTTTTTGGCTACCGTCTTTTTCGCTACCGTGGCTGTCTTTTTTGCCGTGGCTTTCTTTGGTGCGGCTTTCGTTGTGGGTGTCTTTACCGCGGCTTTCTGGGTGCTTTTCTTTGCTGTGGGTGCCTTTGCTGCGGGTACGCCAGTCTTTTCGCGGGTCCTGGTTACGGCGGCTTTGATCTCGCTGTTCAGCTCGTCTGCGCTAATGGACTTGGCTGTTTTGCGCAGACGTTCCAGGCCGTAGTACTCGCGTTTTTCCGGCATAAAGACGTGGACGACGAAGTCCACATAATCCATCAGGACCCATTCGCCCTGGCGACGGCCTTCCACTGAGTTCGGTAAAACACCAAAGTCCTTCTTCAAACGATATTCAATCTCGTCTGAGATGGCGACATTCTGGCGTTCGTTCGTTCCGCTGCAGATCAGGAAGTAATCCGTCAGCGAGCTTTCCGATGGGTCCAGTGCCAGGATGCGGATATCTTCCGCCTTCTTACTGTCTGCCGCGTCCACTGCTGCGGCAAGCAAACGGTTCGCTTCCAATGTTGGCATTGGTTCTCCTTCTTACAATCTTCAGGATAGACGCGGACAGGCCCATCCTGCCACTGTCAGTATGTATCCTGCGGCATTGATTTTAGCGAGCATGATAAAGGTGCATGCGCGCAATGTAGAGCGCCACCTTGGTGGTAAGCATGGTACCGCAGGAGATACCCAGCCGCAGGCGTTCGCGAATGGCGCTTGCAGAGGTTTCTTCTTCCAGATCCGTCAGCAGATGCACACGCTCCCGTTGCTGCGGAGAAAGCTGCAGGGACGAAAGATTATCCAGATCGAATCCGGGGCGTGGCAGCACGATCCATTGCGCCTCTTCCAGCAGGCGTTCCGGCTCATGCCAGCGGCGAAGCGTCAGGAAGCTGTCGGCTCCCACAATGACGAAGATCGAAGCCTCTGGATACAGCGTGCGTAGTGTGGCGAGAGCGTCCACGGTGTAGTTCGGCGAGCCGTCAGCGCGGGGCGCGTCCAGGTCGGTCACTTCCAGCCTTGGGTCTTCCGCGCAGAGCAGGCGTGTCATGGCCATGCGGTCTTCAAAGCCTGCACCCGGTGTTTTCTTCTTCAGTGGCTGCACGCCTGTGGGCGCCAGCAGCACGCGGTCAAGCGCGAAGGCATCTGCGGCCCTGAGTGCAGCGTGAAGATGTGCGCGGTGGGGAGGGTCGAAGGTGCCGCCGAAGTAGCCAATGCGCATGCTTGAAAAGCTTACCAGCCCAGCATTGCTTTGCGCAGGCCCGGACGACGCAGCAGAAGCCCTGTCCACACCAGGAAGCCGAAGACCACAGGCACAACCCACATCGGATCGCCAACGCGTGCGTGTGTCATCACAGCGCCGCCCATGTAGGCGGTCATCAGGATCGCGCCAATAGGGGCTGTACGTGGAATCAGGTACAGCACGCTGCACAACAGTTCCGCCAGGCCCACCCACAGAATCATGCTGAGGGGGATGCCGAACGGGGCCATGCCCTGCTTCACCATTTCGGCTCCGCTGAGTGCGGTGAAGGAGCCCGTAAAGAGCATCAGCGCGGGAATGGCGCTCAGAACCCAACCTGTCCAAAACTGTGCCCGGCTGGGCGTACTTTCCTCTGGCATAGCAAAACCCTCGTGGAATTCGTTCCACGAGGGTAAATGCCTTGCACGCTTCTGCCAAGGGGTTAGCGGTCGTCAAACATACCGGCGATTGCACCACCGATGAGGCCAGCGCCAAGCCCAGCGCGCGTCTCCTGGCCGGGGACTTCCAGGTAGCCCTGTATGGCGTGCGCCAGGCGGGCAATGGGTAGCGTCTGCAGCCATACACGGCCGGGGCCGGTCAGTGCGGCCAGGAAGATGCCATCGCCGCCAAAGAACATGTTGCGGATGCCGGGGACGCGTGTGATCTGAAACGAGACTCCTGCGTGGAACGCGCCCACGTGGCCAGGGTGCACGCGCAGCGTTTCGCCCGGCGCCAGATCACGTACAACCACTTCGCCGCTCAGTTCCAGCCACGCTGTGCCCTGTCCGTAGAGCTTCTGCAGCAGGAAGCCATTGCCGCCGAACAGGCCAGCGCCCAGCGACTGCTGAAAACCCACGCTCAGCCCGATGTTAGCCGTCGCGCAAAGGAAGCCGTTGCGATGCACCATGTACTCGTCGCCGTTGCCGTGCAACTCCACGGGAACAATGTGTCCGGGGACCTTGGTGGCGAAGGCGACTTCGCCGGGCTGACCCAGGGCTGTGTACTCCGTCATAAATAACGAACCGCCACCGGCCATGCGCTTGACGGCTCCGAAGAATCCGCCACCGCCTGCGGCCTGTGTGTGCGTGTGCATGTTGATGCTGGCGCTCATCCAGCTCAGTTCTCCTGCTTCGGAGATGACTGTCTCTCCGGGCTGCAGCAGAAATTCAATGGCGGGCATGGTAGTGCCGTGAATCCGCGATTGCATGATGCCTCCGGGCGTGCTGCCTTCAGCAGCGCTCCAGATTCAACATACGCCTGTCGCGTCAGTGTGGTTCCCTGCAGCAGATATATCGAGTGTCTTCCGCTACATCGAATCTGAAGACTGTGATAAGCGGATTTATTACTGATCCCGGCCCGATGAGTGACTTGGCGATTTGTCACCAACTGACGTAGCAAATGTGGGGATGCCATGGTTTTCGGAGAATCGCGTTTCGGGAAGAGGCTTCTGGAGCCCCGTCCAAGTGCAATGGTTGTTGAATCAGAGGTACTCTTTGAGAGTCTATGCCCATCACAGCAGCGCAAATTGACAATTGGCGGCGAGAACGTAAGGAACACCAGCAGCTGGAATTCAAGGCTGCTTCAAGGCAGTATGACACCCGTAAACTTTGCGCCTACTGCGTCGCACTCGCAAATGAAGGTGGTGGCCATCTTATTTTGGGAATCGCCGACTCTCTGCCTCATGATGTGGTCGGGAGCGAAGCTTTTCCTGATATCAACGACATCGCACAGAATCTACTGAGATGGCTAAATTTTCGTGTGAATGTCGAGGCGGTCCATCATCCGGATGGAAGAGTCATCGTATTCTCGATACCTTCTCGACCGCGAGGAACTGCTTACCACTACGATGGGCGCTATCTTATGCGTTCTGGCGAAGAACTCGTCGCGATGAGTGAGGACAGACTACGGGTAATTTTTGACGAAGGGCGACCGGATTGGCTGGCTCAAGTTTGCCGTGAAGGCTTGAGCGGCACTGAAGTGGTGGAGCTATTAGATACGCAAACCTTTTTTGAGCTACGCAAATTGCCTTATCCCACCGATCAGGCTGGCGTGTTGGAGCGTTTACGGAATGAACGCCTAATTCTTCAGAGAGGTGGAGGATTCGCGATTCTGCGCTATGGAGCACTCCTACTCGCGAAGCGGCTCGCAGACTTCGAGGATCTGGCAGGCAAAGCGCCTCGTGTAATTGTTTACAGAGGTTCCTCCAAGCTATCGACCAGGCTGGAGCAGACAGGAGGCAAGGGCTACGCTGTGGGGTTCGAAGCTCTTGTGCAGTTTGTGATGACGCAACTCCCTCGCAACGAACTCATCGGCCTCGCTTTGCGTGAAGAATTTGAGCTGGTCCCGTCGATCGTCATTCGTGAACTCGTAGCCAACGCACTTGTGCACCAAGACTTCTCCTTGTTCGGAGCATCGGTGATGATCGAGATTTACGACGATCGTGTGGAAATTTCGAACCCAGGCGAACCTATCATTCCCAGCGTTCGATTCATAGACGGGTCTCGGTCGCGGAACGAGACGTTCGCGTTGATCGCTCGTAAACTTCGCATGTGCGAGGAAAAGGGATCGGGGATCGACAAAGTGGTGAATTCGATCGAGGCGTACCAGCTTCCAGCACCTGACTTCACATCCACATTTGGACGTACAGTTGCAATTGTTTATGGGCAACGTTCTTTTGACCGGATGAGCCGCGCAGATCGTCTGCGCGCCTGCTATCAGCACGCTACGCTCCGGTACGTCATGCATGGAGAAAAAATGTCAAACCGCTCGCTTAGAGAGCGTTTTGGGTTGCCTGAGGATAAGGCAGCTGTGGTTTCGCAGCTAATTGCTGCCGCTTTGCAGGAAGGGTTGGTCAAAGCTGACGAAACAACTGGAGATTCCAAGCGGTTTGCGCGTTACGTTCCCTTCTGGGCGTAGTTCATTTAAAAGCTACTTGGGTACATGTATAAGTCAATACATTAAGCTGCTGTAAACAAAAGACTTGTTTATTTAAGGCCAATAAACGTTTTGCACAAATTCAAATGAATTGAATTCCGTCCAGAGAGCAGTGAACGGGCGACATTTTGCCAAAAATGGAAAGAGAGTGTAACCGGCTACCGCTATTGATTTCTTCTGCAAACGTATTGCGATCGACATTACACCCGAAAATGCAATGGAACTCGCTCAGTCAGTGTCACCTGATGCAGCGAGTCCCTACATTCTTCCCTACACCGCTTTGATTCAAGCAAAGCGGTGCAGGGAAATTAAAGAAATTATTGGAGCACCGGGCCGGGATTGAACCGGCGAATACTGGTTTTGCAGACCAGCGCGTTAGCCACTTCGCCACCGGTGCTTGTTCTGCTTCTTACTTTACGCTGTTTGCGCGCAGGTAAGAAGCAGAGAAGCAGTTACTGCGGCTGCTGCGTCGTGCGCAGGTACGGCTTCACTGTCTTGTAGCCGGGGAACTTCACCGCTGCGTCGTCGTTGGAAACAGCGCCGGTGATAATCACATCGTTGCCCTTCTGCCAGTTTGCAGGTGTAGCCACCGGATGCTTCGCCGTGAGCTGAATGCTGTCCAGCACGCGCAGAATCTCGTCGAAGTTGCGGCCCGTGGTCATGGGATACGCCAGCGTCAGCTTGATCTTCTTGTCCGGTCCAATGACGAACACGGTGCGCACCGGCGCGTTGTTCGCGGGTGTGCGGCCTTCGCAGCTATCGCCTTCCTCAGCAGCCAGCATGTCATACAGCTTGGCAATCTTCAGTTCCGGGTCGCCAATGATGGGGAAGGTCACGTCTGCGCCGGACACATCCTTGATGTCCTGCGCCCACTTCGAGTGGTCGTCCACCTTGTCCACGGAGAGGCCGAGCACTTTCACGCCGCGCTTGGTGAACTGATCTTCCAGGGTGGCCACTGCACCCAGTTCCGTGGTGCAGACGGGCGTGAAATCCTTCGGGTGCGAGAAGAGTACAGCGTAGCTATCGCCAATCCACTCGTGGAAGCGGATGGGGCCCTGCGTGGTTTCCGCGGTAAAGTCCGGTGCGGTGTCGTTGATGCGGAGAGACATCGTGTTGTTCCTCTTTCCTGGGTCCTGAAGCAAAATCTCGTGCCAAAACGAAACCCACCGTTTTCAGTCGGTGGGCGGGGTGCGATTGCGTCCTGTGGCTGCTTTTACCGGCGCGCGCGCGACCCTGCCTGCATACAGAGACAGCAGCAACGGATCGAGTTCAAACGCATCGTCATCACCTGCAACAATAGCTCTGGAGGTTTCGTCATGTCAAACAGCCGTATGCTTGCCTGGGCCCAGGCAGATGTCTTCGCGGAACGTCGTTACGAAGGGAATCCGCTGGCAATCTTTGCCGATGCAACGGGTTTGAGCACGGAGCAGATGCAGTCGCTGGCGCGCGAAACCAACCTTTCCGAAACCACCTTTATCCTGCCCGCGCCGCCGGAAGACGAACTGCAAAATGGCGTGCGTGTGCGCATCTTCACCGTGGAGGAAGAACTGCCCTTCGCAGGCCACCCCACGCTGGGCACCGCGAGTTGGATTCGCGAACACCTGCCACACTTCGCACATGCAGAAGAGGTGAAGCTGAAGCTGGATGCAGGCATCATCCCGGTTCGTTTCCGTACTTCCGCGCTTGAGGAAGAAGGTATCCACGGCGAAATGCGTCAGCGCGATCCCGAATTTGGCGCAGTGCTGGCGAGGGAATCGCTGCGTAACGCCTGTGGTCTTGCCGCGGACGATCTGCACACGTTGCTGCAGCCGCAGGTGGTCAGCACGGGCCTGCCATTCTGCATCCTGCCGTTGGTATCGGTAGAGGCATTGCAGCGCATGTGCGTCAATCACAGCGCGTTAAAGGAACTTCTGACGGGCACCGGGGCAAAGTTTGTCTATGCCATTGCCGATGCGGGCGAAGGCAAATGGCGTGCGCGGATGCCGTTCAACGGCAGCGATGATCCGGCTACAGGGTCCGCTGCGGGATGCTGCATCAGCTACCTGGTGAAGCATGGAGCCGTGGCCAGCGGTCAGGCGGTCGTGATTCACCAGGGGCAGGAGGTACATCGACCCTCCCAATTGCATGTGCGTGCCTCGCTTCATGACGGCAAGGTGAACGATGTGTACGTCGCAGGTTGCACCGTCTTTGTTGCAACGGGACGGTTTACGCACCCGTAATACAAAGCCTTTCCACGCGCGTTGCACAGGCTAAGTTATTGTTATTGCGCAACTTGATTGCAATGGTGGAAACCTTGTCCGAAAGTTCGCACAGGTTTTCGCCTTAATTTCGCCGTTGCGCAGCGGCCCGGAGCTTCGTACTTTGGGAAAGCGCTGAACGAGACACATTCGTTTGACGCAGTCGCTACGCGGATTTTCGCGAGCTCACAAGACATTTGCCGTACCCCATGAAGTGCCTGCTAACCGCAGGCAAACATCCCCGGCTGCGCGTTTTTTCCCACGCGTTCAGGCCAACGACCCCGTGCGCCCCCAAAGAGGCGTCGCTGCACCAATTTTTGCTCTGGAGACTAAGAACGACATGCGCCCCAAGAAGATCATCCTCTGCGTCGACGATAACGAACAGACCCTCTCCGTTCGCAAATTCCTGCTGGAAACCAAGGGATATCGCGTCCTGACCGCCACCAGCGGCCACGAAGCGCTGGAGATCGTGGAGAAGTATGCGCCGGGTGAACTGTCGCTGCTGATCAGCGACCTGCTGATGCCGCAGATGGATGGCGTGGAACTGATTCGCCGCATGCGCGAAGTGCAGCCTGGCCTGCCGTCGCTGATGGTCAGCGGCACCGTCACGGGCTACGAGCGCGGCGTGGGCGCGGACATGTTCCTGCCCAAGGGTGCATGCTCACCCAGCGAACTGCTGGAGCGTGTGCGCGTTCTGGTGGCCCGCAAGCGCGGCCCCAAAAAGGGTTCGCACCGCATACCGGTCATGCCGGAGATCGCGGCTCAGCAGGCAGCGTAAAGAACGAACGCAGCGTCGCAGCGGATTCGCCGCGAGCGCTGCGTTCGCTAGTGCCTCAGGCCTCGACGAGTCCGTAACGCCGCTGCCAGTGCTGTTTCAACTGTTGCCGTACCAGTCCACGTTCTTCCTCGCTGACATCTTTTAAACGTACCTCCGCAAAGTCTGCTGCCTCGTTCTTCGCAATCTCCAGCAGACGACGATCGCGCACAATGTTGGCCACACGGAAGTCCGGCAGGCCAGCCTGCTTTGTTCCGAAGAACTCACCGGGGCCACGCTGCGCCAGGTCAAGTTCGGCAAGCTCAAAGCCGTTGTCCGTGGACACCATCGCGTCCAGGCGTTGTTCTGCTTCCGGTGACACGCGCGCTCCCGTCATCAACACGCAATAGCTCTTCGCAGCGCCACGGCCCACGCGACCGCGTAACTGGTGCATCTGCGACAGGCCGAATCGTTCCGCATGTTCAATCACCATGACGGACGCATTCGGCACATCCACGCCCACTTCAATCACGGTCGTGGAGATCAGCACGTCAATGTCGCCGCGCTTGAACTGCGCCATGACGATCTCTTTGTCGTCGGCGCTCAAACGCCCGTGCAGCAGCCCGAGTCGAAGCCCATGCAAAGGTCCATAGCGAAGCTCTTCAAACATCTCCACTGCGGAGCGTAGCGATGGCTTTTCAAATAATTCTTCGGCTTTTGCAGACTTCTTCGCAGATTTCTTTGCTGCTGTCTTCTTCGCTTTCGAAGCTGATTCGCTGACTTGCTGACTTGCTGACTCGCTGCTTTCCTGAGGGAAATCCAGTTCTGGTTGATCGTCCTTTGAGCCTTCAATCACGGGATAGACAACATACGCCTGCCGTCCCAGCGTGATCTGTTTGCGCACAAAATCCCACACTTCCAGTGCGCGTTCTTCGCTGACACGACGAGTCACCACGGGCGTTCTGCCCGGTGGCAGTTCGTCAATCACACTCACTTCCAGGTCGCCATAGATCGTTAATGCAAGTGTGCGCGGAATGGGCGTTGCCGTCATCACCAGCACATCAGGGTCTGCGTTGTCGTCCTTCTTCATCAGCGTGAAACGCTGACGCACACCAAAGCGATGCTGCTCATCCACAATGACCAGTCCGAGATTGGCGAAGTCCACCTTCTGCTGAATCAACGCCTGTGTGCCGATGATGAGTTCGGCTTCTCCGCTGGCCACACGTCGCCGCGCACGGCGCTTCTCCGCGTCGTCCAGCGAACCGGTTAACAACGTGACCTTGTACTCGCGCGAGGCCCGCTTCAGCAGCTTTCTCGCAGAGAGATAGTGTTGCGTGGCAAGGATTTCCGTGGGCGCCATCATTGCCGCCTGGTAGCCGTTTTCAATCGCCACCAGGGCGGCTTCCATGGCAACGATGGTTTTGCCACTCCCCACATCACCCTGCAGCAAACGTCGCATCGGTTGTGGTCTTCGCATGTCTTCCACAATCTCGCCCAGCACGCGCTTCTGCGCGCCTGTGGGGCGGAAGGGAAGCACTTCCTTGATCGCGTTGCGCACGCGTTCATCCGCAACAAAGGCAATGCCCGCGCGGTCGCGCATGCGTTTGCGCTTCAGCTCCAGCCCCAACTCAAGGTAGAAGAGTTCTTCAAAGATCAGCCGCGCATGCGCCCGCGTACTGAAACCCTGCAGGTCGGCCATGGATGTTCCTGCAGGAGGGAAGTGCGCCTCACGCAGTGCATCCAGCCTCGATGGCAGGCCGAGCCGCTTGCGCATGGAACGCGGCAGCGGATCCAGCAGTTCCGGCCCTTGTGCCAGGTCTTCCAGCAGCCGCCACACCACCTGCCGCATCCATCGTGAACCCAGCTTCGCGCCCCACGCCGTTGTGCCGCCCAGTGATTCGTAGACCGGCACAATGCGGCCCACCTCCAGCATCACGGCATCCTGCGGCTCATCCGGCCCGGGTAGCATTTCAAACTGCGGCTGGATCATCTTGAACTGGCCCGCACTTGAGCGTGATGGCTCCAGCTTGCCGTACAGCGCCACCATCTGGCCGGGCTTGAACTTGTCCTGCAGATACTGCCCGCGAAACCACATGGCCTTCAGCGTTCCGGTGCCCTGTCCCACGGTCATCTCAAAGATCGGCATGGAACGTGCGCGCAACACGGTCGAGCCGCGCACCTCGCCAATCACACTGGCCATTTCGCCGGCCTTCAGTGCACTCAGCGGCTTCGGATCAAGGCGGTTTTCATAGCGAAAGGGCAGGTGATACAGCACATCTTCCACGGTCTCCACGCCGCGTTTCTTCAGCGCTTCCGCATTGCGCGGACCGACGCCTTTGATTAGCTGAACAGGCGTGACGAGAGTCATCATGAGGCGATGATAAGGCAAAGATGGCGCTGAGTTCTGCACCGCTCCGCTGCTATGCTCAACGGTGAGGATATCCATGCCAATCATCAACATTCAGATGCTGGGAAGCGCCACCAGTGAGCAGAAGGCGCAGATCGTAAAGGAGATCACCGACACCATGGTGAACATCCTTGGCAAGAACCCGCAGAACACCCACATCATCTTCAATGAAAAGAGCACGGAAGACTGGGGCCACGCGGGCGAGCTCGTCGCGAACCGGAAGAAATAAGCCGACATGCCTACCGTTCAACTCAATCACATCCGCAAGGTCTATGACACGAAGGTCGCTGTCGAAGGCCTGACGTTGACCATTGAGCCCGGCACCATGTTCGGCCTGCTGGGGCCAAATGGCAGCGGTAAAACATCGTCCATCCGCATGATGATCGGCATCACCGTGCCGGACAGCGGCACCGTGGAACTGTTCAACAAGCCCTTCGATCGCAAGTTGTTGGGACGCGTCGGCTATCTGCCGGAAGAACGCGGCCTCTACAAGAAGATGAACGTGCTGGAACAGATTGTCTTCATGGGGCAGCTACGCGGTCTGAGCGCGACGGAAGCCGAGAAGCGCGGCAAGGCATGGGCAGAGCGGCTGCAGATCACTGAAGCGTTGCCCAAGAAGACAGAAGAGTTGTCCAAGGGCATGCAGCAAAAGATTCAGTTCATCACCACACTCATCCATGAACCGGACCTCATCATCATGGACGAGCCGTTCAGCGGTCTTGATCCGGTCAACGGTGCGCTGCTGCAGGACACGTTGCTGGAACTGCGCAACGCGGGCAAGGCGATCCTGTTCTCCACGCATCGCATGGACCAGGTAGAGAAGATGTGCGATGCCATTGCCATCATCTATCGCGGCAAGCTGGTGCTGGAAGGCACCATGCGCGAGATCAAGCAGGAGTATCCGCGCAATCGCGTGGACGTGGTGTACGAGGGAGATGACAGCTTCCTGAATCATCCGGATGCGGAAGAGGTGAATCGCTTCGGCAATGGCATCGCATCGCTGAAACTGCGCGGCCATCAACCAGATGCGCAGCCGCTGCTGGCGGAAGCCGTCGCGCGCGGCACACGTATTACGCGTTTTGAAGTGAAGGAACCCACGCTGGAAGAGATTTTCATTGAGCGTGTGGGAGGCAGCGCCGATGCATAACATGCCTTTTGCTTGGAAGGGGACGGGCTTCAGCCCGTCCATCCACATGCGCTCATTGCGAGGGGCTTTGGCCCAGGAGGGACGCGATGCATAACATTTTCCTTATCGCTCGCCGTGAATACCTGGAGCGTGTGCGCACCAAGGGATTCATGATCGCCACGATTCTGATCCCGCTGCTGATGGGCGGCGGCATTGCAGCGTCGATCCTGATTGCGAAGCACACCAAGTCGTCGTCGCACATCGTCATCGTATCGCCGGATCTTGCGCTGGCTACGGATGTGCAGAAGCAGTTGGATGATGACACCGACCACAACATGCAGCTCAACGTCATCGCTCCTCCCACCGTGAACACGCGGCCAGCCCTTCAACGCGAGTTGAAGGCGAAGGACATCGATGGCTATCTGTGGATCACTCCGGCAACGGTCCAGGGGCAGAAACCGTCGATTGAGTACAAGCAGGGGTCGTCCGCTGACCTGGCCACACGCAATACCGTGCGCGCTGCGCTGGGGAAAGTATTTACCCGCGAACGGTTAATGCAGCAGGGCATGAGCGCCGCCGATGTGAAGGCCTTGATGGCGCCCATCTACATGAGTTCCTCGAATGAAGAGCAGGACGACACCAGTGCAAATTTCGCGGGTGCGTATGTGCTGTTCTTTCTCATGTACATGGTCATCATGCTTTATGGCATGAACGTGGCGCGGTCGATCATTGAAGAAAAAACATCGCGTGTCTTTGAAGTGATGCTGGCGACTGTGAAGCCGAGCGAAATGATGGCGGGCAAGGTCATCGGCGTTGGCTCTGTCGGATTGACGCAGGTTTCGCTATGGATGCTTGCAGCAGTCATCCTCACGGCCACGCCGCTCATGACGCACCTGCTGGGCGGTGGAACGCACATCTCCATCTCCGCGGAGCAGGTGGGCTTCTTCATCATCTACTTCCTGCTGGGCTATCTGTTGTATTCGGCAATGGCCGCTGCGCTTGGCGCCATGACGAACTCTGAGCAGGAGCTGCAGCAGTTGAACATGTTCCTGGTGATGCCGCTGGCGGCGTGCATGATTTCACTGCCGCTGGTGTTGAATGCGCCACAGAATATCTGGTCGCGCGTCCTGTCGCTGGTGCCATTCTTCTCACCGCTGCTCATGTACATGCGCATCTCGGTTTCGCCTGTGCCCTGGTATGAGATTGCAGCGTCCATCGTGCTGATGTCGCTGACCATCTATGCCGTTCTGTGGATCGCCAGCCGCATCTATCGCGTGGGCATCCTCATGTACGGCAAGAAGCCAAACCTGCCGGAAATTCTGCGCTGGCTGAAGTACAGCTAAGCGATACGAATCGGAAATAGAAAGGGCCGGCTCTTCATGAGCCGGCCTTTCTGCTGTTGTGTTGATGTTGGTTAGAACAGAATCTTTCCTGAGAACTGATACTGTCGCGGGAAGTTCTGTTGCGTTGAGCCTACCGTTCCGTAGCCCTGATAATAGCCGGGCTGTCCGGGAAGGCCTTTGCCTGTGACTGTGATGGGGGTGTTTGGATTGTCAGTGCTTGGGCCACCAAAGATCGGTGTGTTCATGGCATTGAACGCTTCTGCCTTGAACTGGAACTTCACCGTTTCCGTGATGGAGAACTTCTTCTCCAGGCCAAACGCCACTTGCGGAGCATAGGGGTTACGTACCAACGTAGTGCGGGGCTGTTGCGTTACCGCGGTGTATTCGCTGAAGTTAGTAAAGCAACCGGGATTGCTGTTGTTGATATAGTTCGCATAACCGCGGTTTGCGGACACGATGTTGAAAGAGCCGCAGTTGTAGTTGTATCCATTGGGGAAGTTAATCGGCGTACCCGCCTGGTTCTGCAGGATCCAGTTGAACTGCCAGCCGCCAATTGCTGCATCGGTAACCTTGCCCGCATTGCCAAAGTAGTGTGCGCCCTTGCCGAGCGGCAGGTTGTACAGACCACTAAAGGCAATGACCCACGGACGATCCCCTGAGTCGATACCGTAATACGGCAAGGCATCGACGAGGCCCATCGCGTTGTTGTTCAGGAAGCCCGTCGCAGACATCAGCTTGGACCAGGTGAACGAACTCAACAGGCTCAGGCCACCCAGCGCATTACCCGTATTGGAGATGCGCTTTTCTGCCTTCACCTGTAACGAGTTGTAGTTGCTGTAACCCTGTGCGTTGGTATAGGTGTACAGGTCTCCGTTGTATTGCGGATAGGGAACCATCAGGTAACGTGCCGCAATGGTGGGATTCTGTCCCAGTGAGGTGGTTGCAGGCAGCACACCGTAGAACGGGTTTGTCACCTGCTGGTCAAGGTATGAGTTGTCGGCATGGCCCTTGGCGAAGTCAGCGGGGTTGAGCCCGTTCAACTGTTTGCCTGCACGCAGGTGATAGGTGTGCGCTCCCACGTAATCAATGTTCAACACAACGCCCAGCGGCAACTGCTGCTGCACGCCTGCCGTCCACTGCTGAACGATGGGGATCTTGCGATCCTGCTGATCAAAGGAGAGCGAGTTACCCGTGAGGCCAAGCGCACCCTGGGTCGTTCCTGCAGGTGGTTGCGCACCGTTCGGAAATGGATTGCCATCGCGGAAGAACGTGGTGGGCGTTCTGCCGGTATCTGCGCTGTAGTTGTAGTTGGTGGTCTGGCTGAAGGGCGATGCGCCACCCAGTTCAATACCGAACGCCTTCGAAAGCGCATAACCAGCATGGATCACCATCATCTGGTTGGGGCTATACGAGATACCCAGTTTCGGCTGCCAGAAGCCAGTGTTGTTGAGATACGCCGGGTTGTTTGAAGACGCATACTGCACCGCGCCCTTGATGGGGCCTGAGAAGTTGTAGCCGTTGGGCAGCGTCCCCGGAAAGGCGATCATGCTGGTGAGCGGATTGGTTACATTCAGGTCCACACCTGCAAGCAGACGGTTGTAGCGCTCCACGGGTGAACGTTCTTCATCCCAGCGGATACCCGCATTGATGGCCAGCTTGTTGTTTACCTTCCAGTTGTCCTGCACGTAAAAGCCAAAGTACTTGTAGCTTTCGTACGGACTGTTTTGCCACTGCACGCTGCTGTTGTTCTTGTTAGGAAGGTTGTTGGTCGGAATGCCCAGCAAGGCTTCTGCAATTGCTGAACCGTCGTTGTTCCCGGTGGTGTAATCGCGTTGCGTAAAGTTCGTGCCGAAGTCGAAGGTGCCATTCGGCTGGCCCACGCCACCGGAAACGTCGTGGTACAGCGAGAACTCGCCACCATAATGCAGAGAGTGGCGACCGATATTCTGTGTAATGGACGGTCCGATGTCATAGGTTTCAAACATCGTCTTACCCACCTGGTTGCCCACCACACTGCTGATGTTGTCTGCAAAGTTGAACTCAGGCGCCAGGTCTGCTGAAGACGTAGGAATTGCCGGCATGCTCAGACCAAGGCTTCCTGCCGTCAGCGTTGACAGCCCGGCGGCAACGGTGCCGTTGGGCGAAGGGTTGGAGTAACGGTTGTACGAGACACGCACATCACCCACCAGATTGCTGCTGAAGGTATGGGTCAAATCGAGCACGCCCGTCCAGTCAGAGCGCTGGTTATTGATGTTGCCCTGGATTGCCGGTCCGGTAAATCCGTTGGAGTTGCGGTATTCCTGACCGCTCCAGAAAGCCACGATGCCATAAAGCTTGGTGCGGTCTGTCAGGTTGTAGTCGGCGCGGCCAATCGGCATGTTATAGCTGTAGCGGTCCTTGCCGTTGAAGACATAGTTGTTCACATAGCCTGAGCGGTTTGGCGCGGGGAACAGCTTCAATACATTCGCGCCAATGGCGCTGATGCGGTCTGCAGGAATGGTGTTGTTCGCAAATTGCGTGCGCGTGTATTTGGAACAGGTGGCATCTGCGCACACCGTGGTGTTGGGATCGTAGATACCATTCGTCTTACCAATGGCATTCAGATAGTTCGTCAGGTTCACGCTTCCATCGGGTCCCGGAAGCATGTCGGCCGTAGGCACTGACGTGACCACAGGAGCAGGCAATACCTCTCGCCAGCCTTCATAGCTGAAGAAGAAGTAGCCTTTATTCTTCTGGAAAGGGCCACCCACAGTACCACCGAACTGATGCTGATTGTGAAAGGGTTTGGCCGCGTTTGTCTGGTTCAGCTGAAAGGTGTTGGCCTCAAACGCAGAGTTACGGAAGAACTCATACGCGGTTCCATGAAAGTTGTTCGAGCCGGACTTCAGCACAGTATTGATGGCGCCACCACCCACGCGGCCATACTGCGCGTCAAAGGTCACGGTCATCACCTTGAACTCCTGCACAGCATCCACAGAAGGGGAAATGGTCCATGTGCCAGAAGGGCCCCCACCCTGAATAGAAATGGGCGCGCCATTCAGCATGAACTGATTGGTGCTACCGGGCTGGCCGCTAATGGAGTATGCGTTGTTCACGTCCCATGCACGATTGCCGGAGAAGCCACCCGCGCCGAACTGTGTCTGCGTGAAGTTTGCTCCGGGTGTCAGTTGGATCAACTGATAAATCTGGCGTCCATTCAGTGGAAGGTTCTGCACCTTCTCTGGATCGATTACGGTGCCAGCGGATGCATCCGTGGTGGAGATCAGAAATTGATCGGTGCTCACCGTGACTTCATTTGCAGTCGAGGCGACACCCAGCTTTACCGGGATATCCACTGTGCCAGAAACCTGTAGCAATACGTTCTGATGAACGTTGCTGGCAAAGCCCTGCGCAGTGACAGTCAGAGTGTAGGTGTTGGGTTGTGCGAAGGGGATAACGAAGCGGCCTGAGGCGTCGCTCTTAACGGTGTAGGTCTGTTGTGGGCTTTTGGCTTCAACATTGGCGCCGGGGACAATTGCGCCGGTGGAATCAGTGACAGTGCCGGACAATGTGCCGCGATACTCCTGCGCTCCCGCAACCGCGGAAAGCAACAAAAGTGGGCCCACCGTCAGAAGGGGGGAGTGTCTGAACATGGGGACTGACCTCGTCGTGAGTGAAAACAACCAAAACAATACCGTTGGACAAGAACAGTCACGTCCAGCGGTGAAGAGTGAATATGGTTGATGTTCACGAGTTCAGTAAGTCTTGGTCAACGAAATCGGCGTTGCCAAAAACAGTCATTCCTCGCCCACTCACGCCGCGTTCCAAAATGACAACAGAGGGCGAAAGTGGCACGAGCGCGATAAGCAACCAAACTAACTCGTGTGAAGTCTCATGCGGTCTTCATACGCGGATGGCAACCTTGCTTGCGGCGTCTTCCGCATGTTCTGTTCCGTTGGCGGGTGCGGAACGATAGCGCTTCCACCACAGTGAATTCATTGCCTGGCCTGCGAACTCGGTGGGCGCACCTGGTTCCGGCATCCACAACGGAAGTCCGGCTTCGGCAGCCAGTTTCGTAATGCGTTCCGGTGGATGGAACCAGTCATGGAAGGCTAGGTTGAACAGGCCCCAGTGAATGGGCATCAGCACCTTTGCATCCAGGTCCAGCGCGGCCTTCATCGCGTTGTCCGGGCCCAGGTGAATCTGGTCCCACAGCGGATCAAACGCGCCCACCTCCAGCGTGGCCAGGTCGAACGGGCCATAGGCTTCGCCGATTTCGCGATAGCCCTCCCAGTAGCCGGAGTCCGCGCCGTGGTACAGGTTGTGGCGTTCCGTCTTCAGCACAAACGACGACCACAAAGTTTCATACCGCTTGAACGAACGCCCGGAAAAATGGCGTGCCGGAAGCGCCGTCAGCGTCAGCGGCGACGGCGATGCAGACGGTACCGTGAAGCTGTCCGTCCACTGCATCTCGTGAATTTTTTCCGCGGCAATGCCCCACTTCCGCAGCAATCCGCCCACACCGATGGAACAAACGAAGAGGGGTGTGCGTTCCTGTAACTGCAACACAGCACTCTTATCCAGGTGGTCGTAGTGGTCGTGGGTCAGCAGAATGGCGTCCAGCTTTGGCAACTCCGCAATGGTCAGCGGCGGAGCGAAGAATCGCTTTGGCCCGAACCACTGCACCATGGACGCGCGCTGCGAAAAGACCGGGTCGGTCAGCAGCGTGGTGCCGTCGATTTCCATCAGCAGGGACGAGTGTCCCAGCCACGTCACACGCAGGCCCGATGCGGGCGGCTGCGCAAACGTAGACAGGTCCGTGCGGAACGGTCCCAGTGGCTTCCTGGGGACGCGTTCTTCCTTGCCCGTGATCAGGCGTCGCAGGATCTGCGGGAAATGCTTCGTCGCGCCCACCTCGGTGGGAACCGGGTTCAGATAAATACCGTCTCGGGTTTCGGCCGGTTTCAAAAATGCCATTGCTTAAATTGGATGCCGGGAAGCACCGCGCGTAGCAAATATCCTCAGGAAAGTTGCATCGCCCGGGGCAGCCGCAACGGGAGTACCCTGAAGGGACGGGTGAAACATGCATTGGTCTGAGGCGCTGAAACTGGCGCTGCAATCGTTATGGGTAAACAAGCTGCGCACGGTGCTCACGCTGTTTGGCGTGGTCATTGGCGTGGCTGCTGTTATCACCGTGGTCACGCTGGTGAACGGCGCAAACGCCTATGTCGATCAAAAGCTGAACACCTACGGTTCTGACGTGTTCACGCTGGGCAAGCAGCCTGCATTGATCACCAGCTACGCTGAGTTTCAGAAGTACAACCGTCGCCGCAATATCTCGCTGGACGACTATCGTTACATTCACGACAACTGCCAGCACTGCAAGGAAGTGGGCGCGGCGTATTCGACCAACTCGAACTCGGTGAAGTTCGCCAATGAGACCAGCACCAGCGTCTCCATTCGTGGATGGACGCCGAACATGCCGGACATCAACAACATCAACATTGTGGAAGGCCGCATCTTCACCTCCGTGGAGGATGAGCGTGCCACGCCTGTTGCCGTAGTCGGCAGCGACATCCAGGAGAACCTTCTCAAGGGCGAAGATCCCATCGGAAAGGTCATCACGGTCGATGGCATGCCGTACACCATCATCGGCCTGGGTGAAAAGCAGGGAAAGACGCTGGGCGCCAGCCAGGACAATTACGTCATCCTGCCCATCACCACCATGCAGCGCATTTACAGCTCGCATTACAGCAACACGATTTACGTGAAGGGTCCCGGGTCCGGCCCCGTGCTGGAAGAGACAGCGGAAGAAGTGCGTACGTTGATGCGCTCCATCCGTCACGACCGTCTTGGCGAAGAGGACAGTTTCTCGCTGGAGTTGAACAACTCGTTCCTTTCCCTGGTACACACGGTCACCTCGCTCTTCGGCGCCATTGCAATTCCTGTTGCTGCGATCTCGCTGATCGTTGGTGGCATCGTCATTATGAACATCATGCTCGTCAGCGTGACGGAACGTACGCGTGAGATTGGCATACGCAAAGCTCTGGGAGCCAAGCGCCGCGATGTGCTGTTGCAGTTTGTCATTGAGAGCGGACTCATGGCCACAGCGGGCGGCATCCTCGGCGTGTTAACGGGGGTGGTCGTCGGATTTGCCATCTCTTCGGTCGCGGGATTCCCCATGAGCGTCGCGTGGTGGAGCGTCGTCGTGGGCCTGCTCGTCAGCACCAGCGTTGGCATCTTCTTCGGCGTGTATCCCGCGCGCAAGGCGGCCATGCTGGATCCCATCACGGCTCTGAGGGCGGACTAAGTCATGACACTTGCAGACGTCAAAGAGACCATCGTCATTTCACTGGATCAACTGCGTGCCAACAAACTGCGCAGCGGCCTCACCGTACTTGGCATCGTCATCGGTGTGCTCACCGTCATCATCATGTCATCCGTCATCAACGGGCTCAACGGCCAGGTGAACGGCATCATCTCGCAGCTTGGATCGAACACGCTGTTCGTCTTCCGCTTTGAGGTCTTCGGCAAACGTCCCACGCTGGAAGAACTGGCCCGCAAGCAGCTTACGTATGAAGACATGATGAGCCTGCAAAAACTGCCGCATGTTGTGGCGGCCAACGCAGGCCTGCGCTATTCCGATTTCAACTTCGGCGGCGGTGGCGGCATGGTTTCGGTCAGGGCAGGCGACCGCAAGCAGGACAGCGTTGGCCTGGCAGGAGAAAACTTCACCTCGCCTGAGGTGAATGACTGGCACATTGATCGCGGCCGCTTCTTCTCGCAGGACGAGCAGGAGCGTGCTGCCAAAGTGGTGCTGCTGGGGCACGACACCGCAGAAGATCTGTTCCCCAACGAAAACCCCATTGGTAAAGAGATCACTACACCCGGCATGACCGCTACGGTCATCGGAACGCTCGAAGCTTTCAAGGGCATTACGCCGGGCAAGAATCCCAACGACAGTTATCTCTTCATGCCGCTCACCACCTTCCACAATCTGCACCCGGAGATTCTGGATTACTGGATCACGGTGAAGTATGACGACGCGAAGTATCGCGCGCTGGTGGAAGAAGAGATTCGCGAACGGCTCCGCATCCGTCGCAAAGTCACCGTCGATAAGGACGACAACTTTGTCATCTTCGGATCAGATTCGCTTTCGCGTTTGTGGGCGCAGCTTACGGACGGTCTGTTCCTGCTGATGTTTGCTCTCTCCAGCGTGGGCCTGATGGTGGGCGGCGTCGGCGTAATGAACATCATGCTGGTTTCGGTAACGGAACGAACGCGAGAGATCGGCGTGCGCAAAGCCATTGGCGCCACAAAGCGAACCATCCTGCTGCAATTCACGCTGGAGGCGATGGTGCTGTGCGCCGTCGGTGGATTGATCGGCATTACGCTGGGATCGCTCATGGCGCTTGGCATGGGTGTGGTGTTGCCGTCAGTGCTCTCCAGCGCATGGGTCATCGCGGCGTTCACTGTTTCCATCGCCATCGGACTCGTCTTCGGCATTTACCCCGCATGGAAGGCCGCGAATCTGAACCCAATTGAGGCACTGCGCTACGAGTAGCGCAGTGCGTTCGATTGTGCCGTCATTCTGAGCGCAGCGAAGAATCCCAACGCATCCACCTGCTGCGATCCATTCAAACCCTTTTTGCCACAAGCCCAAACCAGCTTCGCACGCGAAGCTCGCACGGCTGAAGGCCGTCATCCTGAGCGAAACGAAGTGAAGTCGAAGGACCTGCTTTCCTTTCCCTCTCTACAGCGCTGGGGGAAACTAACTTTCCAGAAGCCCTGAAAAATGACACAGAAGCGAATCCTTTACGGTGCCAACGACCTTCGTCTCAGCATTGTTCCAACGCAGTAGCTCCACGGTGCAATCGGCAGGTCATCCTTCGCTGCCTTCAGCGTTACGGTTTCGCGGAGATAATTCGATTGCCGTATTCAGCACCTTCCAATCACGCGCAGTCGTCCATCCGCGCCACTGGATACACTGGAGAGGTGACTGTTGCAGAAGCTATTACCCTTGTCACCACGCTGCTTACGCTGGCCGGCCTCGCGTTCCTCATGATCGCCCTTCTCGCGGCACGGTCGTTTCGCCGCGAACCCGTCTCCGCGCCGCCGGCATCGCTGCCCACCGTCAGCATCCTGAAGCCCGTCAAAGGATGGGATCCCGGTCGCTACGACGCGTTCGCCAGTCACTGCACGCAAAACTATGGCGGCCGTTACGAACTCCTGCTGGGCCTGTCCGATCCGGACGATGCGGATGTTCTGGCCGAAGTAGAGAAGCTCCGCGCCGCCTATCCGCAGGCGATTATCCGCACCGTTCCCTGCGGCCAGCGGCTCGGCGCCAATGGCAAGGTCAGTACGCTGCTGCAGATGGTGCCACACGCGCTGGGTGAAGTGCTCATCATCAACGATGCGGACATCGTCGTTTCGCGCGACTATCTTGTCCGCGTTATTGCCGATCTTTCGCAGCCAAACACAGGCATGGTGACCGCGCCATACCTCGGACGCACGGCAAACAAGCCGACGCTGTGGGCGCGGTTGGAATCGTTGGGTATCAGCACGGATTTCCTGCCCGGTGTACTTACGGCGCGCCTGCTGGATCGCGGCGTACGCTTCGGCCTTGGCAGCACGTTGGCGCTTCGTCGAGAGACTCTGGATCGCATCGGCGGCTTCGAACCCCTGCTGGACATGCTGGCGGACGACTACGAACTGGGCGTGCGCGTCCACAAGGCAGGCCTGCGCGTGGTGCTGTCGCCTGAGGTGGTCAGCACCGCGGTGCCGCAGTACACCTTCCGCGACTTCTGGGACCACCAACTGCGCTGGTCGCGCGGCGTCCGCGATGCCCGCAGGCTCGGCTACCTGGGCCTCTGTCTCAGTTACGCATTGCCCTGGGCGCTGGCAAATGTCATCGCCAGCGGCTTCGCTTTGCCCAGCTTCACCCTGCTTTCGCTGGTGTTGCTGGCACGTGTCGCCGTGGCTCTGTCCATGGGCGCAGGCATCCTGCGCGACGGACAGATCTTCCGCGACCTGTGGCTGCTACCGCTGCGTGACTGCTTTGGCCTGTTATTTTGGGCCTGGAGCTACGCCGGTGAAGATGTGTTGTGGCGTGGGGAACGCTTCCGTTTGAAGCAGGGCCGGCTGATTCGCGCATAGCGGATCGCAGACCCGGATTCTGTGTGATGTACTTCAAGTTCGAATAAGGTTACAGGCGGCGGCCGTCGTCCTGCGGCATGCAGACGAATGCAACCACGCAAGGAAATATCACGGCGCCTAGCGCCATGCTGGCAAGTATTAGAAGTGTCATTGGGCGGCCTCTGCTCTCTGTACGATTTCGATCGGTTGGAGCTTGTTTTGATTTTGAGGTTGCGCAGACATCCCGTTCTGATTGGAACGGGTGGATAAAAAAATCAGTTCCTGAAGCGAAATGAAGTTTTTAGTTCAGTTCCTGTTCCCGATCGCTGTGACGCATCGCGATCAAGCAGGGTAGTGCGAGCATTCCAAGGAAAACAACTGCAACTAGAATACCGTGCATTGGGAGAATCTCAATTCTGGAAAAGGCCTCTCATGTGCCCTTTCTCATGTATTTACGTTTACCCATTTGATATCAATCTGTGATTCCACTAAGGCGGTACACGCATAACACTTTTGGGTGATCTGGCGGCCCAATCACGTCCTGGGATGCCTAAGTTCAAAGGGATGAAATAATAGGAGGTGCTGCGCCTTCCCGCGCTACTTGCCTGAAAGGATGTTTCCCCGATGCCTATCGATTTTGAGGCCCCTCTCGCCCTGTCCGATCCCCAGATTGCAGAACAGATTGCCCTGGAGGCGACGCGTCAGCACGACGGCCTGGAGATGATCGCGTCGGAGAACTTTGTCTCGCGCGCCGTGCTGGAGACCGCCGGAACGGTCTTCACCAATAAGTACGCTGAAGGCTATCCCGGCAAGCGTTACTACGGCGGATGCGAAAACGCGGATGTGGTGGAGAACATCGCCCGCGATCGCGCGAAGCAGATCTTCGGCGCGGAACATGCCAACGTGCAGCCGCACTCCGGTTCGCAGGCAAACGCTGCTGCGTACATGACGCTGATCAATCCCGGCGACACCGTCCTCGGCCTCGACCTGGCGCACGGCGGCCACCTGACCCACGGCCACAAGCTGAACTTCAGCGGCAAGCTCTATCGCATTGTGGGCTACCAGGTACGCAAGGATACGGAAACGGTCGATTACGACGAGCTGGAAGCGCTCGCCAGGAAGGAGCAGCCCAAGGTCATCGTGGGCGGTGGTTCGGCATACCCGCGTCAATGGGATTTTGAGCGTATGCGCGCCATTGCCGATGCCGTAGGCGCATACCTGATGATCGACATGGCGCACTTCGCCGGTCTGGTTGCGGGTGGCGTGCACCCCTCGCCCGTGCCGCACGCGCACATGGTCACCACCACCACGCACAAAACACTGCGTGGACCCCGTGCAGGCATGGTGCTGTGCAAGCAGGAGTTTGCACAGGCGCTTGACCGTTCTGTCTTCCCGGGTCAGCAGGGTGGACCGCTGATGCACATCATCGCGGCCAAGGCCGTCGCGTTCAAGGAAGCTCTGCAGCCGGAGTTCAAGACCTACGCCACACAGACCGTTGCCAACGCCAAGGCTCTCGCAGAGGCACTGGCCGCAGAAGGCTACCGCATCATCTCAGGTGGTACGGACACGCACCTGCTGCTGGTCGATGTGTTCGCCAAGGGCATTCTGGGTTCTGAGGCTGAGGCCGCGTTGGGCAAGGCCGGCATCACCGTCAACAAGAACGCCATCCCCTACGACACCAACCCGCCGCTCAAGCCCTCCGGTGTTCGCTTCGGAACGCCAGCGCTCACTACGCGTGGGATGAAGGAAGCGGAGATGCGTCAGATCGCCAAATGGATCGGCGAAGCTCTCGAAAACCGCAGCGACGACGCGAAACTCGCGCAGCTTCACGGCAAGGTGAGCGAAATGGCAGAGAACTTCCCGCTCTATGGCTGGCTGCGTCAGCCCGCGGCGGTGGCAGAGCCGGAAGCAGCCTTCGCAAGCTAGCTCGCTGCAAGACCAACGAAGCTCTGAATCAGCGAAGCTCATACGACCCGTAAGGGGCGTCATTGTGCCGACGAAGCTCATACGCCCGAAGGTCGTCATCCTGAGCGAAGCCGAAGGACCTGCATTCTTTAGTGCTCACTGCAATGCCTCCGGGAAGCACCCTGCAATCGCGCAGGGTCGCTTCCGGGCGAAATCGTAGTGAGGGACAAGAAAGCAGGTCCTTCAGCTTCGCTTTGCTTCGTTCAGGATGACGCGCTTTGCGCGTAGGAGCTTCTCTCCGATAGAAGGAGGCGCGCTTCGCGCCTGGAGCTTCACTCCGATACAAGAACGACGCGTGTGAAGAACCGAGCGTATCGCCAAAAACTCGCGCTCAGCCGTTGCCGCGAACATCAATGCGCATATCCTGCATCCAAACATGCGGGAGACTCCACACATGGCAGAGCGGCATTTTGATGCGGTGATCATCGGCTCCGGGCAGGGCGGCAACCCTCTCGCGAAGGCCACCGCGAAGCACGGCTGGAAGACCGTTGTCATTGAGCGCCGCTATCCCGGCGGCACCTGCGTCAACGACGGCTGCACGCCTTCCAAGACCGTCGATGCCTCCGCGCGCGTGGCCTATCTCGCGCGTCGTGGTGCGGACTTCGGTGTTCACACCGGCAACATCACCATCGATCCTGCAAAGATTTACGAGCGCAAGCAGAAGGTGTTGATGGCATCGCGCAACAACATCGCAAAGTCTCTCTCCACCAGCGAAAACAGCACGCTGCTCATGGGCCAGGCATCGTTCGCGGAACGGCAGCCCGGCGATGGCACGTATCGCATCGACGTGGTTCTGAACGAAAGCGATGCGGAAACCATCACGGCCAGCCGCGTCTTCCTCAACACCGGCGAGCGCCCACACATCCCGGACAACGTGGAAGGCCTCACCAGCCTGCCCATCCTCGACAGCACCTCCATGCTTGAGTTGAAGGAAGTGCCGCAACATCTGCTGGTGCTGGGCGCGGGCTACATCGCATTGGAGTTTGCGCAGATGTACCTGCGCTTCGGTTCAAAGGTCACGGTGATCGAACGTGGCGAACGCATCGCGCAACATGAAGACGATGACATTGCCAAATGCCTGCGCGACATCCTTACCGAAGATGGGCTTCGCATTCTCACCTGTTCCGCGGTCACGCGCGCACTTGGCTCGGCGGGCAACATCACGCTCGAACTGGTCACGTCGGACGGCCCAGTTACGTTGCAGGGAACGCATCTGCTCGTCGCCACCGGACGCACGCCCAATGTGGAACCGCTGCATCTGGATCGCGTTGGAGTGAAGCAGAACAAGTCCGGCCACATTGAAATAAACGACCGCCTGGAAACGTCCGCGAAAAACATCTGGGCCCTGGGCGACGTCAAAGGCGGCCCTGCCTTCACGCACATCTCGTACGACGACTTCCGCATCCTGCGCACCAATCTTCTGGAAGGTGGCAACGCTTCCATCAAAGATCGTTTGCTGACCTATTGCATGTTCACGGACCCGGAGCTTGCGCGTTTCGGCCTGAACGAAAACGATGCGAAGAAGCAGGGCAGAGAAGTGCGCGTGGCGGCGATCCCCATGAAGTGGATGGCGCGCGCAAACGAAATGGACGAGCCGCGCGGCATGATAAAGGCGCTCGTCGATCCGCAGACAAAGCAGATTCTCGGCGCAACGGTGCTTGGCGTGGATGGGGGCGAAGTAGCGGCGCAGTTGCAGATCGCCATGATGGGCGGCCTGCCTTACACGGCGTTGCGTGAAGGCATCTTCGCGCACCCCACGAAATCGGAAGCATTGAACACACTCTTTACCAATTTCCGCGACGGCAAAGAGTAGAGCCGCACCGGTTACGCAGATTTCAGCGACATACGAAAGACTCTTTCCGGAAAACGAGGAGCACGATAACACAGCATTTTGACAACCTCGTCAGGGTTCAAAAGGCTCGGGGGAATGACTCTGGGTAAAGCAAGAAGGGGGATGCGATCATCGCATCCCCCTTTCGTTGTCCTTGTCTGTTATTTAGAACGTTGTGCTGACGCTCAGGCGGAGTGTCTTACGCGGTTCGCGCAGGATGTAGTCCGCACCGTAGAACTGCAGTGCCTGTGCGTAGGTGTAGCGACCGGCTGCACTGTTCGGGAAGAAGCTCGCGAAGGTGGCGGAATCCGTAGCCAGCTTCTGCGGCAGCGTCTCGTACAGGCGCAGCGGGTTATACGCGTAGAACAGGCGGAACGGCGCATTCACGATCGGCAGCACCACCTGGAACTCCACACCGTTTGACATACGCGGTACAAAGTTCGTTCCCGGCGCTGTCTGCAGACGCGTGGGGAAGCTCAACTGCTTGCCGCCGGTGCAGGCGCCATTGACGAAGTCGCTGCAGCCATACAGCGGGCTGGATAGCGAAGCCGCGCCCAGAACGCTCTGCTGCAACTGGCTCGGCAACGCGTTAAACGTCAGGTTGAAGTCCGTGAAGAGCGCGAACGTCACCTGCGACACGATCGGGATACGGTATTCCAGGTTGCCCGTGAACGACGTATCGCCACCCACCGTTACCAGGCGGTAGATCGGCAGTGGAATCTGCGCATTGCCCAGCGTGTTGTTCGACGGGTCACGTGGAACCGTTGAGCCGTCCGGGTTCGTCAGGTTGAACTGCACACGCGTCGGGATGAAGACGTAAGGCGTTGCGGAACGGATATCGAAGCCGCGGATATCGCTTTCGCCGCCACCGTAGATACGGTTGAACGGCGGAGCCACCTGGCCGCCAAAGCCTTCCGCATGCGCCAGCTGTGCACGCATACCCAGCACGTTGTGGCCTTCGCGGTTAATCCGCAGACCCTTCATCGGGTAGAACTGACGGAACGACGCAACAGGCGAGAAGTACTTCACGTTGCCGCCCGCGCCCGCTACCTGGATTGCCAGGTTGAAGTCGCGACCCGAGTGTGGTCCCGCAGCGCGATCCACCGACGAGTACGTGAATGAAGGCGTAATGATCGACGAGATGATGCCGCCCAGCGCATTCGACGTCTGCAGACCGCTTCGGAAATTCAGCGTTTCAAACACGTTGCGGGTGTTCTCGTTGAAGGTCGTGATGTTCGACCGCGACAGCGCATAGGACACACCCACACGCGTAATACCAACCGCATGCTTGAACACATGGCGCAGCGGCGTGGATGCCGACAGCGTCAGGCCAGTGCTGGACTGGTTGTAGTTCGTCAGCAGTGACTGCTGTGCGTTGCTCAGGTTCTGGCTCGCACCGGCCGCAGCATAGCTCTTGGCCGGGTTGTAATCGTACTTCTGCGCAAACACTTGGAAGCCGAGTGAGATGGGCTTGTTGCGCAGGTACGGCTCCGTAAAGCCGAAAGTCAGGTTGCGCGACAGATCACCAATGTTCGCTACAACGGACAGCGTCTCGCCCAGGCCCAGGAAGTTATTCGTCTCGTAGTTCAAACCGATGAACGAACCGCTCAGGCCGGACAGACCGCCGTTCAGGCCGATGGAGTTCTTGCCCTTCTCCTTCAGCTTCAGCAGCAGGTCAACGGTGCCTTCGTCGTTGTTGGTGCGGGTTTCGCTGTCCTGGTCGGCCTTCAGCGTTTCAAAGTAGTTCAGCTGGTTCAGGCGCAGAATGGAGTTTTCCCATGCCTGGTTGTTGTACTGCTGACCTTCTTCCAGCATCAGTTCGCGGCGGATCACGCGGTCACGCGTAATGGTGTTGCCGCTGAACTCAATGCGCGACACATAGAAGCGCTTGCCGGCATCAATGTCGATGGTCAGCGTAATGGTCTTCTTCTGCTCATCGAACGTCGGCGTGGGAACGGCAGCCATGTTGATGAAGCCAAGCGAGCCATACGCCTTACGCAGATTTTCCAGACCCTTGCCGAAGATGGTGGCGTTGAAGTAGTCGCCGTCCTTCTCCGCAAACTGCGCACGCAGCGCATTGGTGTTTACAACGGTCTTGTCATAGCCGGTGAACTTGATGGCTTCCAGCTTGTAGCGGGAGCCCTCTTCCAGCGGAACTTCAATGTCAATGCGCTTGCCGTGCGTCGGACGCATCGTAAAAATATTGAACCCGCCACTGTCGCGCACCTTGGTCAGCGGTTCGCCCGGCTGCACCTTAAAGTAGCCGCGCTCGCGGTAGACCATGCGGACGCGTTCCACGTCCTCATCCAGCTTGGTCGCGTCAAACGTGCGCGCGAACAGGTCTTCCAGGATGATGGAGTGCGGAATGCCGATGGGCTTGGAGTTTTTCATCGCCGCGCGCAGGGTGCGGCTGTTGATGCGTTCGTTCCCCTTGAAGCCGATCTTGCCCACCTTCACCGTGGGGCCTTCCTTCACAACGAAGGTGACCGCAACACGCGCCGGCGGAATCGTCTTAACTTCCGTGCGCACGGTGGCAAACTGGTGGCCGTGCTCGGCCAGCAACTGCTTCAGGACAACTTCCTTGCGCTTGATCTTGGTGGGGTCGTACTGGCTTTCGACAGAGACGCCGACCTTGGCCTTCTTGTCGCGTTCCAGCACGTCGGAGACGGTGACCGCGTTCAGGCCCTTGTAATTGATCTCGCCGATGGTGGGCTTTTCGCGCACATAGACAATGAGCTGCGTGCAGCCATTGCCTTCGGCCTTTTCAATCTGAACGGACTCAAAGAAGCCTGAGTTCCACAGCGAGTTGAAGTCGCGCTCCACAGTCGCCGGGTCATACTGAGAACCCTGACGCGAGAAGAGACGCGCAATGATGGATTCCTTCGGATAGCGCCGATTGCCGATCACCTGCGGTGCGCACAGAACTTCTCCCGTGCCTGCAGATGCGGCAGGAGCGGGCGCTGCCTGTGCTTTGGCGATTCCTGTCGTCGCGGTGCCGCAAAGTAATACTGCGGCGGCTGCCAGCCCGGTGGTTCCGCGGCTGCCGATGGCGCGACTAACTCCGATCAAACGATGAAGTGAGGAGAACCGCTCTTGTCTTGGCTGATGCTCTGGGACGTTTGCCACGCCCTGTTCTACGGTTTTGATAACAACACCCTCACTGCCCATGAAACTCGGATACACACGTCGACCCGCGGCTCCCTTTCGCACGGCCCGCAATTCCGTATGACTGAAAGACGATTATAGGGGAACGGGGATAGCCGGAGCGAGTCCATGAATTTACAGGAGGTGTCGTTCATCGCACCCTGCACCTCTTCTGGTGCATACAAGCGCCTTTCCGGTGCCAAAAAGGGCGACCTCGACCACAAAAAAATCTGTGACGAGCACCCTCCCTCCTAAAAACTTTTGTTGCTGAGGACGGTTCGGCGCATGATGGACGTTTCCATCACCCCTCAAATCGCGTCACACTTGCAGGAGCAAGACTGCCTTCGCCGCTGCCGCATCGCCGCGATACCTTTAAGTCAACGTTCCGGTGCCGAGGTGTCGCTGCATGGCCTTTCAACCCGTTGCCCGTCGCAGGCTCATGCGCTGTGTCATCCTGTCTGCGATTGTCTTCGCCGCATTCCTGGCGGCTTCGGCCAGCATCCGTGCGCAGATCATCACTCGCAATCCACTGCGCAGTGTCAGCGGCTCCGTTACCGACGGAGGAAGAGAACCTCTACGGGGCGCTGTCGTGCAGATTGAGGCGGAAGACACGCTCGTCATCCAGAGCTACGTCACGGACGAACGCGGAACCTATCGCTTCCGTAACCTCCGGTCCGACGCCGACTACCGCATCTGGGCCAACTTCCGTGGCCATCGCTCCAAAACGCAGGAGATGAGCAAATTCGATCGCAAGCAGGACCGCGAAATTCCTCTCGCAATTGATCTGACCAAGGAGTAGCTCAGGCTAGTCGTGTCGTGAGATCGGCTCGTTTGGTCGTGTCCACGGATTTTCGCGAGTGTCGCCGGTATAGCACTGCCGTGCGTTTTCAAACTGCGCAATGTTGGTCACTGTCCATTGCCACACAGGATGCAACTGCGTCAGCAAGCCTTCACCCAGAGATGTAATGCGGTACTCCACGCGGGGAGGCACCTCCGCAAACACTTCTCGAGTAACGAAGCCACTTCGCTCCAGTTGGCGCAGCGTCTTGGTTAGCGACTTCTGGCTGATCCCCTCCACCGCCTCCATCAGGCGAGAGAAGCGCATAGGTCCACCCGCTTCTGCGAGCACGGACATCGTCCACAGCGTCCATTTCTCAGCAATGTGGCTGATGATCTCGCGGACAAACACATCCTGCTCTTCGGTGAGAGCTTCGCACGCGGCATTCGCCTCTTCCCAGTCGATCGATTCCATTCGTTACCTCAAGGTAAGTACGCGCCAATAAGGTGCCTTATTGCTGTTGGTGACTAATGGAAGCATACTCGCCGCATGACAACTGCAAAACAACCCTGGACCGCAGAACAGATCCCTTCACAAGAGGGTCGCCGCGTTCTTATCACCGGTGCGAACTCCGGCATTGGTTTTGAGACTGCACTGGAACTCGCGCGAAAGGGCGCAGAAGTTGTATTGCCCGCGCGCTCACAACAGAAGGCGGAAGATGCTGCTGCCCGAATACGCGCCAGGGTGCCATCTCCCAGAGTGATCCCAGCCATTCTGGATCTGGCGTCGCAACAAAGCGTAGTGGACTTCGCTGCATGGTTTGCACACCGTTTCCCCGGCCCTTCGCTGGATCTGCTCATCAGCAACGCGGGAGTCATGGCCGTACCAAAACGCGAGCTTACGGTGGACGGGTTTGAGCGGCAGTTCGCTACCAACTTTCTGGGGCCATTTGCACTGACAGCGTTGCTGTATCGCCATGTGAAGCAGCAGCACGATAGCCGTATCGTCATCGTCTCCAGCAGCATTACCAAATGGGCGCGGATTGAGTTCGATAACTTGCAGAGCGAGCGTCACTACAGTCCCATGGGCCAGGCCTATGCGCAGTCAAAGCTTGCGGATTCCATCTTTGCGTTGGAATTGCATCGTCGCGTTACTCGGGCTGGATCGCCTGTTGCCGTTATGTCCGCGCATCCTGGCTATGCTGTGACGAATCTTCAGACCTCAGGTCCGGGAGATGGCTTTTCGTTGTTCAAACTGTCCACTATCGTTTTGAGGCCTTTGCTTTCGCAAGATGCCGCACACGGAGCGTTGCCGACGCTCTTTGCAGCTGTTTCTCCTGAGGCTGTGCCTGGTGGCTACTACGGCCCGGATGGGCTACTTGAAGCGAAAGGCTATCCCAGGGCGGTCAAGATTCCGAAACGCGCAATGCAGGACGGAGAGCGCTTGTGGGAGACCGCAGAGCGATTGACCAATACATCCTTTACGGTGTGACCTGCATAAGCGGTACACTGGAGTGATGCAGGCGGACCGAACGATCGCTGCTGCTGCACGCACGTTTGTTGCAGCAGGGGAGGAAAGTCCGGACTCCAGGGGGCAGTGTGCCGGGTAACGCCCGGGATTCATGCGTGAAGGCATGAAGACGGCAAGTGCCACAGAGAAAATACCGCCGCGAGCAATCGCGGTAAGGGTGAAAAGGTGCGGTAAGAGCGCACCGCGTCGGCAGTAATGCAGACGGCATGGTAAACCCCACACGGAGCAAGACCAAATAGGCGGGAAGATCGCACGTTCGCGTGCGTGATGCGTGCCGGCCCGGTGCGCCAGACTCGCGGGTAGGTTGCTGGAGCCCCGCAGCAATGCGCGGCCTAGAGGAATGATCGTTCAGCGCAGAAGTCCGAGCGAGAGCAGAGATGGTGCGTGGACAGAATCCGGCTTACAGGTCCGCCTGCATACTTTCACCTCCACTTTCAACTCGTATCGCCTTCATGCGCCGTCATTCTGAGCGCAGCGAAGAATCCCAACGCATTGTCATCACCTCAACGCTTGAAAGTTTCTCGCACGGAATCTCAACGCTTCTTTGATCGCTGATAGTCCAGCGAGATTCTTCGCTGCGCTCAGAATGACAAGTGGAGTCACGGAATGGGAAAAGGAAACAAAAAAAGGGCCGGACAGCGAGAGGCTGTCCGGCTGGAGGCAGTATTTCTTTTCGTGCATACGGAGTACGAACCCGTATTGCGGTTAAAAGTTGAGCTTCAGCGCAAATTGGTACAGGCGTGGCGTGTAATTGGAATCCACTGCCGTCACCTGCCCGAAGTTAGGATTGCCAATCTGCACATTGCCGCTGTTCTGCGTGATCTGGTAGCTCGGCGTGTTGGAGATGTTGAAGGACTCCGCACGGAACTGCATCTTGACGCGCTCCGTCACAGGGAAGTCCTTGAACAGCGACAGGTCCACGTGGCGGAAATGCGGCCCGAACAGCGAGTTGCGCTGCACGTTGCCGATGGTTCCAAGCGGCTGCGGAACAAACGCTGTGGGATCAAAGAACAGCCCGTTGGAACCGATGGTGTGATGGGTCAGACGAGCGTCCTTGATCTGGTTGGGCCGGTCAGCTCCGGGGTTCGTCAACGGCACCGCACGGTTCTGATAGGCACCCAGGGCGCCGCCGCCACCGTTCAGGATGGAGAAGGGCTTGCCGGACTGCCACACCGCGATGGTGTTCATCTGCCATCCGCCAAACGCCAGTTTGCTGAAGCCGTGGAACTCATGGCCTGCAGCGAACTGGTAGTTCAGCGACAAGGCAAAGCGGTTCTGGATGTCGTTCTCTGCAACGCCGTAGTCAATCTGCCGAATGCGACGCGGATCAGCGTTATAGGCGCCTTCATTGCCTTCCTGCGAGAAGCCAACGTAGTCGCTCATGGCCTTTGCCCAGGTATAGTTCGCGTCAAAGGCCAGGCCTTTCACGAAGCGACGCTGGTATGACGTCTGCAGGCCGTTGTAGTTAAAGGTGCCTTCGCTCAGCATGTAGCCAACCTGTCCCAGGTTCGGCAGAATGCCCTGCAGAGGACGCCTGTTCAGTGCCGGATTCGCAACCGAGTCGCCGGGCAGCGGCTGGTTGATGTCGTTGACGGTCTGCGGCATGTGCCGTCCCGCGCTGCCGACATAACCGATCGTCAGCACGTTGGCGCCAAACTGCTGCTGCACCTGCAGGTTGTATTGCTGGATCATCGCCGAGCGGAAGTTGGTGTCTTCCGCATTGAACGACAGGCTGTTGCTGTTGATGGTCTGCGGCTGTGGCAGCGGCAGGCCGGCGGAGAAGTCGCCCACTGCGCCAACGGTTGCGCAGTCAGGATTGATAGCCGACGGCGCAATACCCGCCGGACCGGTCTGGATCTGGTAGGCGCGTGTCGATACGCAGGTGGGCGCGTACACAGAAACCCACGGGGCGTTCTTCAGGTTTGCGTTGGAGGTGTAGTTGCCAGGGAAGTAGCTGATGCCGTATCCGCCGCGGATCACGGTCGTGGGATATGCCGAGTATGAGAAGCCCAGGCGCGGCGCCAGGTTGGTGTAGTCCGTCTTGATGCCTGCGGTGCCGCCCACGCCATTCTGTCCCGGCACCAGCAATGCCGAAGCGACGGTGCTGGCAGTGAGTGTTTGTGCACGGGTGAAGTCGAAGTTGGAGATGTGACCGTGCGCTTCGGTGAACGGCGTGAAGATGTCATATCGCACACCGTAGATCAGCGTCAGCCTGGGCGTGATCTTCCAGTTGTCCTGCACGAAGGCGCTGGGTTCGTACGAGCGATAATCCGGCGTATTGATGTTGTAGTTGCGTCCCGACGAGGTGAATGCGCCCACCAGTGAGCTGGCCAGCTGGTTGTCCTGCCGTTGCTTTGCGGTTGCGGTTGCATTGCATCCGCTGGCGCCGGCAGTGTTGTTATAGCCGGTGCCGGAAACGCAGTTATCCGTCGTGAGCCCGAAGCCGTACTGGCCGCCGGGAAATGCGCTCTGCAGGTTGCGTGCCTGGCGACGGATGTAGGTCACACCAAACTTCAGGTTGTGGTTCCCCTTCGTCCAGCTCACCGTGCCGGAGTACTGGAACGTGTTGTCGATATCCTGCAGCGGAACGTAAGCTCCATCGCCGATATCGCTGAATGGGCCGAACTGGATCGGCGTCAGGACGTTGGCCTGTGCCGTGAAGTTCATGTTCGATCCAAAGCCAACCTTGTCGTCCGCATTCGCGCCATAGTTCAGCGGCAACGACAGGTTGTTGATGCGCGTATAACCCGCACGCAGATCCAGCAGCAGGTTCTGGTTGAAGATGTGCGTGTAATCGAAGGCGTACATCTGTGCTGCGTTGGTAGCCGGTCCGGCAAAGATATACCGTCCGCCTGAGATCTGCAGACCATTCACCGTGCCCAGCGCCGGTGGTATGAAGCTGTTCACCTTGTTGTAGGTGTAGCGGCCAAAGAACAGGTTGTTCTCGTTAAAGCGATGATCCACGCGGACATCAAAGACGTTGCTGTTCGATGTCTTGCTGGGGCTGATCACGTAGTTGTTCGTCAGGCTGGAATTTGTCGGTGCAGGGAACAGCCGAAGGTAATTCAGCGCGATGGGGTTGATTGAGTACCCCGCCGTTCCGTTGCCGTTGTTCACCAGTTGCTGTGGTGTTGCTCCGCCAATACCGTTGATCGCGTTGTATTCGTCAATCGTCGGCACGGTGCTCTGGTAGGTCACACCCACCACCTGCCGCAGACCCTCATAGTCGCCAAAGAAGAACGTTCTGTCTCTCCAGATACGGCCGCCGATGGATGCGCCGAACTGGTTCTGCCGCAGCTCCGGCTTTCTGCCCGTGGTCTGCAGCACCTGGCGGGAATCGAAGATGTCGTTGCGGAAGTACTCATAGGCGCTGCCGTGAAAGGCGTTTGAGCCGCTCTTGGTAACAATGTTGACCACGCCGCCAGCCGTGCGCCCAGCCTCAGGGGCATAGCTGTTGGTTTGAATGCTGATCTCCTGGATGCCTTCCACGTTCGGCCGCACACCGCTGGTGCCGATGATGCGTTCGTTGTTGTCAAAGCCATCAATGATGAAGTTGTTCAGCGTATCGTCCTGGCCGTTCACGCTGAAGGAACTGCTCTGGCGGCGATCATCCGGGCGTGCGCCGGACGTCAGACCATTGCCAGGACCCTCATTCGCGCCCGGGACCAGCTGGACCAACTGAACATAGTTGCGGCCGTTCAGCGGCAGGTCCTGCACGCTTTGCGAGGTTACGGTGGTGCTTACCGTGGCGTTTTCACTCTGCAGCAGGGGGGTCTGTGCTTCCACGCTCACGGTTTCGTTCACGTCGCCCAGTTGCAGCTTCACGTCGGAGCGTGCGCGGTCACCCGCTTCCACACCCAGGTCAGCCACGCTGGTCGATTTAAAGCCACTGCTGGTCACGGTCACGCTGTAGTGTCCCGGTTGCAGCAGGGTAAAGGTGTAGTTGCCGCTGGCGTCGGTCGTCACGGAGCGGCTTTGATTTGTGGCAAGGCTCTTCAGCGTCACGGTGGCATTCGGCAGGGCAGCGCCTGTCGCGTCGGTTACGGTACCGATGATGTCTGACGTGGTCACCTGGGCATGTGCCAGCCCAGTACCTCCTAATACGGAAAGTACGACGGCTGCCCGTGCAATGTTCGCGGGTACCGCCCACCGGCTCATCCAGAAATTACTACTGTTGCGATTCATAGTTGTCCTTTTGCCTTCATTTGGGCTCTTACGTGGGGTGACCGCTGCCGCAATTTGGCGTACCGGTTTCGCGGCAGCGGAGACGGGGTATTTAACAACCCACGGAGTCTAGGCACGCAGGAAAACAACTCGTCAGTGTTTTCGGGTATGAACGGAGGCGTAAATCGCCGTATGTGCTTGAAGGAAAAGGGGAGGTTAAGAGGAGGTAAAGCCTTGCGAAGCCCATGATAAAAGGCCTATGCTTCCCCATCGACGTTTCGAAGTGAAAGGAGTTATGGCTAGCTCCCCTACCCCCCACGCCATCTCGCCGCTCTCTCCTGAGGAGAAGGACCGTGTCCGCGCGCAATTGGATCGCCTGTTGCAATCCAGCCATTTCCGGAACAGCAAACGTTATCCCGCGCTGCTTGGTTACATCGTGGAAGAGACGCTGGAGGGTCGCGGCCCGCAACTGAAAGAACGCACGCTGGGGATCGATGTCTTCGGGCGGCCCGGCGACTATGACACCGCCTCCGACCCCATTGTCCGCGTCACCATCGCGGAGATCCGGAAACGGATCGCGCAGTATTACCACGAAGACGCGCACGCCTCAGAGCTGCGGATTGAACTGACGCCGGGCTCCTATATCCCGGAGTTTCTGCCCGGTCGCGAACATGAGCCGGAAGCGGCTTTGGAAGTGGCTTCTCCGTTGCCGATTGTGCCGCCAGTTGCGGAGGTCCCGGCAAGGGCATTTCCACGGCGGCAATGGCTATTTCCTGTTCTGGCAGGCCTGGTTGTGCTTCTGGCCGGAGCAGGTTTCGCAGGCTGGTACCGGCTGCGCAGTTCGCCCCTGGAAGATCTGTGGCGGCCATTCTTTGCCGCAGACGGCCCCATTACGTACTGCCTGCCCATGAGCGCGCATCGCAAAAGTCCGGGCTGGGCAAATACCACGGAGGAGGCTGTCGCCCATGCGCTGGATCTGGCCGACACCAAATTGCCTGCATCCGGCACATTCTTTGACCACCAGGTCATCGGAGAAAACGTTGTCTTCTCCGACGTCATCGCCATGATGAAGCTGGAATCCGTGGTGGAGCAGCAGCACCGGCCCGTTCGTGTGCGCCTCAACCTGGGGACGAATCTGAACGAACTCCGCGAGGGGCCATCCATCTTCATCGGCGGCCTGTCGAACCAGTGGACATTGAAGCTGATTGATCCACTGCGCTATCGGTTTGCCGGAAGCGACGCGGAGTCCTATTACATCCGCGATCGACAAGCCCCGGACAACAAGCAGTGGAGCATCCGCCTGCAGGACAAGATGACCACGGTCAATCGCGATTACGCCATCATCGCGCGCGTCCACTGCGAGCCGCTCGGCAGCGTGTGCCTCATTGTGGCGGGCATCGGTATGAGCGGAACGGCTGCTGCCGGAGAATTTCTCGCCAATCCCGACCGCGTTCGCGAACTGGAGCGCCGCATCGGCCACGCCAATCGCGATCGTGATTTCGAAGCAGTGCTCACCACCAGCGTGGAAGACGGCATCGCGGGCCCGGCAGAGATCGTCGCACTCGACGTTCGCTGAACCCACCTATCCCTTGGAACAGTAGGTACGGATTCAACAGTTTGAGGGGGACGGATTCATCCGCTTTGGACGGATTCATCAGTATGTACGGAGACATCCGTTGGTTGTGAAGTGGCGTGATGCAGCAGCAGTGATTCAGCAGTTTTGTATGTACATGGGTTCAGCGATGATTCAACAGTTGTGTAGGTACGGATTCAGTAGTGATTCAACTGTTTTGACTGATTCAGCAGCTGGTTGTGAAGTGGCGAATACAGCAGTGAGTCAGCAGTGAGTCAGCAGCTGTGTAGATGTGGATTCAGCAGTGATTCAGCAGTTGTGTAGGTACGGATTCAGCAGTGATGCAGCAGCTTTGAAGGGGCCCGGCTTTAGCCGGGCCATCATTAAGTGCTCCAACCCCATTATTTTCTTTTCCTCTCTCGCCTTAAGCGAGAGAGGAAAAGAAAACCTTCCTAACCAGGCCGTACATACAGCGCAAGCCGCCACACGCTTGCGCTAAGATGGCTGCGTCCCTTCAGGAGGTCCGACCAATGCATCTCAATCGCCGCCAGTTTGTTGCGACTGGCTCGTTCGCTCTGTTCGCCGCAACGCTGCGCGCCCAGGCGAAGAACTGTCCCTTTCGCCTCGCGGTCATTGCTGACGAAATCGGCTCGGACTTCGAGCATTCCTGCCATATCGCCGCCAATGACTTCGGCCTGTCGTGGATCGAGGTTCGCGATGTGAATGGCAAGAACATCACAAAGCTGAACGAGCAGGAAACCGCGGACGCGAAGAAGATCCTCGCAAAGTACAACCTGAAGGTAACGGACGCAGGCACCCCGCTCTTCAAGAGCAATTTCCCCGGCGCGCCGCTCTCAAAGGATGGCGGCACCAAAGATCCCAACAAGATTCCCAAAGACCTTTCCGATCAGTTTGAACTGCTGGAAGCCGCCATTGCTGCCGCAAGAAATTTCGGCACAGACCGCATCCGCTGCTTCGACTTCTGGCGTCTGGAAGATGTAAAGCCCTATCGCAAGGACATGGACGCAGCCTTGGACAAGGCGGCCACCATCGCTGGCAAGCAGAAGATGATCCTCGTTCTTGAGAACGAGATGGCCTGCAACACTGGCTCCGGCAAGGAGGCAGCGGCGACCCTCTCTCGCGTCACCAATCCATCGCTCATGCTGAACTGGGACCCAGGCAACAGCGGTTCCTTCGCAGGCGATGTCCCCTATCCTGACGACTACAACGCCCTGCCGAAGAAGCGTATCGGCCATTGCCATGTGAAGTCGGTCTCGCGGAACTCCGGCGACAGCAAACACCCGTTCCAGTGGGAACCCGTGGGCAAAGGCCTCGTCGATTGGACCGGCCAGTTGAAGGCCCTCAAGCGCGACGGCTACCGTTGGGGCGTCAGCCTGGAAACCCACTGGCACTCCGGCCCGGGAACCACGCCGGCAGAGATCAAGGAATCCTCCACGCGCATCAGCATGGCAGGCCTGAAGCAGAGCCTGAAGGACGCCGGCATCGACTGCTAATGAAATTCGTTTTGGAGAACCAGCGAAGCTCAACGGCCAAAGGCCGTCATCCTGAACGAAGCGAAGCGTAGTTGAAGGACCTGCATTCTTCTCAACCCACTCCAACTTCACTCGGAAACAAAAGAATGCCCATTCGCAACAAAGCGAATGGGCATTCTTTGCATACAGAACTCACCGACCGAACCCAATCCCCTGATTTCCAAGAAACAACGTGCTGTGCACCGCCATCAGGTGCAGAAACGTAATGCTCAGGCCAATCGTGACAGCATCCTCCGTAACAGCCACCGGCCAGTCCGCACTCTTCAGCGCGGCCACCGTGCGCATGCGCACAAACCATCCTGCATACGCGCCCACAATGGCCCCAATCGCAGCGGCAATCATCGCCGTCGCCGGTTGCAGCAACAGCGGTTGCGCCAGCAGCAACGCAGCAAACGCGCCAAACATCGCACGCGCCGCCAGGCCCGGCAGCGCCGTCCTGGCCGGAGCGGTCGGGCTTTTGTCCGCGGCAAGCTCCAGCAGCGCAAACACTGTGAAAATAATCACCGCAAGCAGCGATGCCGTAAATGATCGCCATCCTGAAAAATGCAGCGTACCGCGCCATGCAAACCAGCACAGTACCGCCATCGGCGTGCATGCGCGTAACCCGGAACATCCACCCAGCAGTGCTACCAGCAGAAGGTTCATGGCTCTCATAATGCATGATGGAAGCTGCAACCGGACAGGCTTTTCACGCCATGATCCGCATCAGGAAACCCTGAGTCTGCGGTATCCTCCAGTGGTCGCAGCAGGAAAGTTGAGGTTGGTCGTCCATGCGTACTGCAACATGTTTGCTCTCTGCCCTGGCTCTTGCGCTGCCTGCCATCACAGGCTGCAAAATACCAAGGAACGAGACAGGAAACCTTAAAACGGCAATCGACAACTACTACGATCAGCGCCCGGAATGCCTGTGGACCAACTCCGTACAGCTTCCGCAGACGTTTGATGAAGACGATCTTGCGCACGTCCGCCAGTTCGATGCGCTGGCCAGCGTCGGTCTGGTCCAGAGCGTCCCACTCACCCGCATGAAGTCGGCCACGGTCCACAAACCCGCGAAGATGTATGACCTGACAGACAAGGGACGCGCCAATTGGCGTCGCGATCCTTCGCGCACCGGCTATGGCAATTTCTGTTACGCGCACCGCGAGGTGAAACAGATCCTCCATAACACGCAGGCTGGCATCGAGCCCGGAGCCATGACTCACGTCTCCTATTCCTACGAGGTAGGAAGCATCAAGGACTGGGCTGATTCCGACCAGGTACAAGAAGCGTTCCCCTGGATCGTCCGTACCCTCCACAGCACCGGAACCGCTGACGAAAATCTGGTTCTGACCAAAGATGGATGGAAGGTGCAGTCCGCATCCACAAAGCCCGGCACAACCAACTAACCCGCAAAATAAAACGGGACATGGCGCGAACCATGCCCCGTCCGTTGTGCAGCAAGAGCTACCGTCGACGTCCCGCCTGTGCCTGCGGCATGGCCAGCGGATACTCCTTCGGCGGCGTGCTACCTGCCAGGTTCTTCACAAAGTAATCCCACCGCCGACGCATGATGTAGGAACTCTGGTCCCCGTAGCCGTGGTGTGCATTCGGAATCATCAACAGGTCAAAGTCCTTGTTCGCCTTCATCAGCGCATCCACAACGACGAGAGTGTTGGTAGGAGGAACGTTGTCATCCATCGTTCCATGCACCAGCATCAGCTTGCCCTTCAGATTGCTGGCGTGCGCCTCATTGGCCTGATCGTCATAGGCTTTCTTGTTCGCAGCATCGTCCAGGCCAATCCACTTCTCCGCCCAGTCATCTTCATAGTTGCGATTGTCATGGTTGCCGCTTTCGCTCCAGCCCACCTTGAAGAAATCGGGATAGCGGAACATCGCATCCGCCGTGGCAAATCCGCCGCCGCTGTGTCCCCATATACCGGCCTTATCAATGTCGATCCACGAGTTCTTCGCAGCCAGTTCCTTCATACCTGCGACTTGATCTGGCAGCGTGTTATCGCCCATATCGCCAAAGTAGGCATCATGAAACTTCTTGCTGCGCCACGGCGTTCCCATGCCATCAATCGACACAACAATGAATCCCAACTCCGCCAGCGCAGGACTATCCCCACGTGCAGCCGAGAAGCTGCGTGAACCCACCGAACCCGTCTGCGGCCCCGGATAGATGTAATTCACAATCGGATACTTCTTCGTCGCATCGAAGTTCGACGGCTTAAACATCAAACCGTACAGATCCGTCTTGCCATCGCGAGCCTTCACCGTGATGTTGATCGGCGCCTGCCATCCCGTAACCTTCAGGCGAGTAATATCCGCCTTCGCAATTTCGGTGACGACCTTGCCATTCGCCTCACGCAGCACCGTAGTCTGCGGCACCTGCGGCGTGCTGAACACGTCCACAAAATACTTGCCATCTTCGCTGAACGTGGCCGCATGATTCATCGGCTCCGGCGACAGCAGCGTCACGCTCTTGCCATCCAGATTGCCGCGATATACCGCGGAATAATACGGGTCCCAACCCTTCTCGCGTCCCACGCCTTCAAAGAAGATATCGCCCGTCTTCTCATCCACACGCAGCACCTGCGTCACGTTCCAGTCACCCTTGGTCACTTCGCGCTTCAGCTTGCCGTTGGTCGCGTCGTAGAGATACAGATTGCCCCAGTTGCTGCGTTCGCTGAACCAAAGAACCTCGTTGCGTGTGGACAGATACTTCCAGTTCACCTTGCCATTGCCGCTCTCAAAGTAAGTGGCCGCCACTTCGTTCATCACGTCGTGGACGTCGCCGGTCGCCACATCGGCCATGCGCAGGTTTTCCGTGCGATGGTCGCGGCTGGTGGAAAGAAACGCCAGCGTCTTCGCATCGGCGCTCCACTGCACATCATCCCATCCGCCGCCACGGCAGCTAATGTCATCGCACAGTGACGAACGATGCTGATCCGCAGGCATCTTCAGTCGAGTGACCTTCGCGGCATCCACATCAATCACCACACGCTCAATCATGGTGACGTCCTTATCGCCCGGCAGCGGATAAGGCCACGCATCCAGCGTAGGATGCCCCACCGCCGTGCTGACCAGGTACATCATGCCCGTCTTGCGCTGGTCCTGTTGAAACGTCGCAATCTTCTTCGAATCCGGCGACCACACCAGCACCGCACGATTGCTGTGCGTCCATCCCGCGTTGTCCGTGGCATAGCCATAGTTCAATGCGCCATCGGTGGTCAACGGCTTTTCTTCTCCCGTGGCGATGTCGCGCACCCACAGGTTCCAGTCGCGGATGAACGCAGCCTTCTTGCCATCGGGCGAAACCACCGCCTCATCGCGTCCCGGACGCAGCGGAGCAGCCGTTGCAGGATTCGTACTCATGCCCGCATTGCCGCCCGTGCCGGTGGTGCTCACAGCTGGCTGCGCACCCTGCTGATGCGCAGGCGGAATCGCTTCCTTGGTGCACGTATAGCTTGCGGCCATCGCACAGCGATAACGCTCGCCGCGCACACCCACCACAATCGTGCTGTTGTTATCCGCATAGCTGATATCGGTGATCGGCAGGCTCGTCACGCTTGCATTGCGAATGCCCGCGGCACTCAGCGCATTCGCCATCAGCGCATGGTCAAATGCCGGTGCCTTCGTATTCTTTGCCGCATCCACCAGCATGAAGGTGGTGTTGCCATTCGCCGTATCGCGATACCAGAAGCGGTCGCCGCCTTCCGGCGCGGAAGGATTCTTCAGCCAGGTCACCTGCGTCACGGCATGGTCCACCAGCGGTGCGGTCTTGGTGGCAAGGCGGCTTTCCGCGCGGGCATAGTCAGCGGCGGTCAGGGTTTGCTGCGCAGAAGCAACAGCGGCAAAGCCGAGCGCCAGCACGGCAGTGGAACGAAACAGAGAGTGGTTCATGCAACGGAGTCTATCAGCGCAACGCCGCCCAAAGCACTGCAAACTCACGCCGGACCATCCACCGGAACGATTGCATTCTCCAGCGAAGCTTCAATGGCCAAAGGCCGTCATTCTGAGCGCAGCGAAGAATCCCGACGAACTCTTATCCTGTCAAAGCCCCACAATCCAGCCACAGAACCGGGTGCCCCAGGTTCGCGAAGCTAACCTGGGTATTCGTGCAAAGCACGAACCAGCGAAGCTCATACGGCCAAAGGCCGTCATTCTGAGCGTAGCGAAGAATCCCGACACACTTCATCGCGCCCATACCGTCCAACCCTTCCAGCCGCAACCGCAAACCAGCTTCGCGAAAGCGAAGCTCCAACGACCGAAGGTCGTCTTCCTTCGGAAGAGCAGGGCTTCAGCCCTGCCGTAAAAAGCCACAACAGGAAAAGAGGCTTCAGCCCCTGGGGGAACGCAGCTTCCACAACACCTGCCGCAGCACACCAATCCACGCATCCACATCGCCGCGGTCCAGCGTCATCCTTCGCACCATGCGCCGGTGCGTCACTTCGCGCATGTTTGCCGGATAGCGATGCGCATAGCCGCTCTCTTCCAGCACCTCGCCCAGCACCGCCTCCATCCGCATCACTTCATCAGCGTTCGCAGGTGCAGCTTCCGGTGGCAAAGGCCTTTGTGGTGTCGCACCCTCGCGAATCAACTCATACAAACAAACCGCCGCAGCCTGCCCCAGGTTCATGGAAACACCGCTGTTCTGCATGGGAATGGTCAGCAACCGATGGCAATGGCTCATCTCATCGGCGGAAAGCCCCGTCTTCTCCGAGCCAAACAGCACGGCCACTCGACCACCCGTAGTCACCGCGTCTCGAACATGCGTCTGCGCATCGCGCAGCATATCGATCGGGTGCAGCAGCCTGCGTTCACCCAGAGCCGTGGTGCCGTAAACGAGCGTGCAATCTGCAACCGCCTCGGCCACGCTGCCAAACTGTCGCGCCGTATTCAGCACGGGCGCGGCATCAATCGCGGAACGCGCATCCTGAAAGGGAACGTCATAGTCGTTCACCACGCGCAGGTCGGCAAATCCAAAATTGCTCATCGCCCGCGCAACCGCGCCAATGTTCAGCGGATTCCGCGCTCGCACCAGCACCACGGCAATCCGGTTTTGCAAGCTCACTTCTGTCATCTTCCACAGTCAATTCTACGGACAGCAGCGGATGTGCAGCAAAGTGTTGCTAATCTGTGGCGCGTCGGAACAACCCCGGCAACAGCCGCGCATCCGTTCAACAGTAGCTTCGAAAGGGAACAGGGGCCGACCACCATGAAATTCATATGCATCCATAAAGATCTGGCGCAGTTGATATTCCTGGGTGTCTCCAACTGTTACCTCGTCCGTGAACGCGACGGTTTTACGCTGGTGGACTGCACCATCAGCGGTCAGGCGGCAAAGATTATCCAGGCCGCACAAGAGCTCGGCGGCAGCATTCGCCGCATCCTGCTCACGCACGCGCATGTCGACCACATCGGTTCGCTGGACCAGTTGCATGCGCAGCTCGGTACGGTGGACGTGGCCATCTCACAGCGTGAAGCGCCCTTCCTGCATAAGGATCTTTCACTGCGTCCCAACGAACCGCAACAGAAACCAAAGGGCGGTTTCCCTGGCGCAACCACGCGGCCCACGCACACCCTCACAGATGGCGAACTCTTCGGCTCGCTCCGCTGCATCGCCACGCCCGGCCACACACCGGGCCACTTCAGCTTTCTCGATGAGCGCGATGGAACACTCTTCGCAGGCGACGCTCTCACCAGCATCGGCGGCCTGCATCGTGTCACAGCGCCACCGTGGTACTTCCCGCTCACAAAGATGGCCACATGGGACGCTGCGCTCGCCGAAACATCGGCGCGACGCCTGCTTGAGTACAAACCGAAAGCCATCGCCACAGGCCACGGCAGGTTTATATCCAACGGCGCAGAAGAGCTCAGTCGCTTGTTTGGCTAGCTTGACCGCATCTGAAAGACATGGGCTAACGACCGTCATTCTGGCGATGCGAAAGAATCCCGACGACTCCAACCGCACCAACACCGCAAACCCCTTCCAGCCACCAAACCGGGTGTGCCGGGTGCCCCAGGTTCGCGAAGCTAACCTGGGCTATCGCGCCACGCGCGATCAAACGGTCTGAAAGACCGTCCGCCAGCGAAGCTCATACGATCAAAGGCCGTCATTCTGAGCAAAGCGAAGAATCCCGACGAACCCTCCTCCTGCCAAAGCCGCCACAAGCTTCCAGCCACCAACCAAACCAGCTTCGCAAAAGCGAAGCTCCAACGCGCAAAGCGCGTCTTCTTTGAAGGGGCACGGCTTCAGCCGTGCCATAAAAAACCCAAACCAAGAAAACCGCGCGGCCAAAAAGACAAACAGGAGTATGAAGCAAATCCCGCGCGCCCTCAGAAGATCATGGCTGGCACCAAGCCAAAGCCATCAAGAGCACTGTCAAGCCCCCAACCAACCCAACTCCAACAAACCAAAAGAAATAGAGTTGGCAGGTTATTTCCCCCAAACCCACTAAAATAGAAGCAGAACAGAAAAGGGCTGCGCGAAAGCGCAGCCCTATCTCCTTTAGAAAGACGATTCTACCCCTAACCCCAACAGAAGGACGATTTTACAGCCCACTAAAACCCTAACCCCAATCAAAAGACGATTTTAGAAAAACAGGGGGAGGGGGTACCCCAACGCCGGAGCCATCCAGAAAGTTTGTGATACTCCAGAAGACATGCGGTTTCTCGGCCTCGTTCTCCTCGCCAGCCTTTCCAGCCTGCACGCGCAGACGCACAAACCAGCCGCGCGTGGCCCGGAACCAACAGGCCCAACTGCTGTCTTTGACACCTCGATGGGCCGCATCGCCTGCCGCTTATATGCAAAGCAGGCGCCCAAAACAGTGCAGAACTTCATCGACCTGGCCGAAGGCAGGAAGGACTGGCACGACCATCTGAACCTCACCGTCGTGCACAACACACCGTTTTACGACGGCACGGCAATTGCCGGTATCCCTGACGGCATCCGCGGTGGCGACCGCTACGGCGGCGGCGAGGGCGACGCAAACGGCTCCATCCCGGAGGAGAAGATTCCCGGCGTAACCTTCGACCGCCCGGGACGACTCGCCATGGCCACGCATGCAGGCGAGATCAACTCCTCCTTCTACCTCATCACCCTCCACGCGGATGACGAGTTCGACAAGGGGCATCGCGGAGCCATCTTCGGTCAGTGTGACGATGCAGGCGTCGCCGTGGCAGAGAAGATCTCCCACGCCATGCTGGAAGTGGGCAACCGCACCACCAAGGCCATCGCGATCAACAAGCTCACCATCGTGCCGTCCGGCCAGCCGATGCCTCCGGTAGCACCCGAGTGGGACCCGAAGAAGGTAGTGCCGCAGCCGGTGCCGCCACAACCCTCCAACATCCCCACCCCAGACCCCACCGGCCCTACCGCCACCATCGACACCACAGCAGGAACGCTGACCTGCAAGCTTTATAAAGAACAGGCGCCAATTGCAGTTGCCACATTTACGGAACTGGCGGAAGGCAAGCGCGAGTGGACCAACCCGACAACACACGTCACCACAAAGAAGCCGTATTACAACGGCCTGCACATCAACCGCGTGATTCCAGACTTCATGGTGCAGCAGCAGGACTATCCCAACGGAGCCGAAGACGCAGGCTTCAGCTACAGCATTGAGACCGCACCGAACCTCACCTTCGACCGCCCCGGAAGACTCGCCATGGCCAACAGCGGCCCCACGAAGAACGACACAAGCTGGTTCATCACCGATGCACCCTCACCCAACCTGAACGACAAGTTCACCATCTTCGGCCAATGCGACGAAGCCACAGTAAAGACCGTGCACGACATCGCCCGCGTCCCACGCAACGGCCACAACCGCCCGATTGCGCCGATCACCATCAAGGGGATCACGATCCAATAATCCGTCATCCTGAGCAGAGCGCAGCGGAGTCGAAGGACCTGCATTCTTCTCGCACTACTACGATGCGTTGGGAATCCGTCGATGACGGATATGAGGCTGCTACTTAGCTGCGCCAGTGCAGATCGACTGGCCCGCTCAGCGGATGCTCACCCTTGCCGGTGAGTCGTCGCTGCTTCAGGGCGAAGTACCACTTGGCTGGCTGGTCCGCGTCGTCGATCAGCATCATCGCCGGGCGGAAGCGCAGGCCTTCTGCCTGCTCCACCATCGTCTCCTGATCCTGCTGCACGAACTTGGCTCCGAAGTAGCTGGCAATCGTGGGCACCAGTGGAACGCTGTAGAAGATGTTCCAGCACGCCATCACGTCAATGCGACAGGTCGAAGGCGTCACCGGCGTCACCGTAGTCAGTGAGGCAAACCACTTCTCGCCCGCACGGATCACCTCATAGCGCCGATTGGGCAGCACGAAGTCGATGGTGGTCGTCACATCGCTACCGTAGACACCCAGCAGCTTGTACGGAGCGGAGTTCTTACTGGGTGCATGCGATGCCATCCGGAAGCCGTCTGGAATAGGCTCAAAGTGCTTGGTCTTCTCGTGGATGGAGGCAGCGCTTCGCCACCACCACGCACGATGGACGAACGGCCCATGCGCCGGATCCATCAGGCCAATGATGCCATGATCTACATTGCAGGGCAGGTCGGCCTGCAGATGCGCACTGCGGAACTTCCCGGAGAACTTCGGCACCTCCGGTACAGGCGGCAGGACCGTCTCGTCCGTAATACGCCCGGAACCCGCTTCCGGCAGGTAGACCCACGCATAACCGTCTACCTCACGGCAGGGATAAGCTCCGGCATAGATCCTGGTTGGCTCCAGCGTATCGATCTGGGTAAGCGAGGGGATCTCCACACACTGTCCGCCGCAGGGCTCGAACCGCCAGCCGTGGTACTTGCATTGGACAGTCTCCCCGTCAAACCAGCCCGCGGACAGTGGGATACCCCGGTGTGGACACAGGTCACGCATGGCAAAGACTCTGCCATCGTTCTTACGGCCCAGAAGTAACGGCACCCCTAACAGAAGCAGAGTGGTGCTTTTGCCCTTCCGCAGTCCTTCAGACCGCATGGCGGGGTACCATTCGCCAAAAATCAGCTCCGTGGGAGGCTGGGTGCCGGGGTCGATCCTGTCGTTGCGTAACTTCATGCGCAGCATCAGGCTACACCGGCGGCCCCGGAAGCTATCTGTGACGCGGACGGCGATTTCGGAAGAGGAGGAAGCGTCCTGAAAAAGAAAAGAAATTTCAGGTGCCACCCCTTCATGCAATGCGCTACACTGACCGGCGATTTCCGGAAGGGCTGCCAAACGGCGGTCAATAACGGAAAACCATCCACCCCTTCCCAGGAACAGTAAGTCTCGGTCATTCATTGTTTTGTAACCTTCCTGAAACCGTTACGTTACCGCTAACTGAGAAGCTGGATGAAACTGGAACAAAAATAGGAGTCTCTCTTGCGACCAAATCGCATCGTAATGCTTCCGCTTCTGGCGGCCAGTGCTGTTGTTCTATCGTTGCCCGCTGCGGCACAGTTCGATTCTGCTGCCGTGATTGGTTATGTCCGCGATAGTGCGGGTGCTGCCATCCCCAATGCCACCGTCTCGCTGACGAATGTGGGGACCAGTGTCACGGTCACCCGCAAGTCCGACGGCGAAGGTAAGTTCGAATTTCCCAGTACCAGAATTGGCGACTATCGCCTGATCGCGGAGGCGGGTGGCTTTTCCCGCTCCGATAGCGGTGTCTTTACGCTTTCCGTCAATGCCCGTCAGCGTGTGGATCTCGCATTGAAGCCGGGTTCGGCTTCGGACACGGTAGAGGTCACTGCCGCCGCCTCGCTGCTGGAGACCGAAAACAGCTCGAAGAGCCAACTCGTCGGCACCCGCGAGGTTGAGAACCTGCCGTTGAACGGCCGTTCCTACGCCGATCTGACCTTGCTCTCCACAGGCGTGCGTAAGTCTGCGCTGGAGAACAACGGCACCACCACCAGCCGTGAAGCTTCGTTCAATGTGAACGGTATCCGTTCCGCCTTTAACAACTTCATGCTGGATGGTCTGGATAACAACAACTACGGCACGTCGAACCAGGGTTTCGCGAACGAAAACATAGCTCCCTCGCCCGACGCGGTGAGCGAGTTCCGTGTGGAGACGAATAACTACTCCGCAGAGTTCGGGCGCCAGGTCGGTGCGGTGATCAATGCCGCGGTTCGTCGCGGTACCAATCAATTCCACGGCCGCGCATGGGATTATGTGCGCAACACCATATTCAACGCCACTGGCCCGTTCCTTGCGCCGGGGCAGACCAAGCCCAAGTTCATTCGCAACCAGTTTGGCGGCACGCTGGGCGGTTACATCTGGAAGGACCACACGTTCTTCTTTGGCGATTACGAAGGCGTGCGGCAGATTTTCAACAACGCATCCTCCACTTCCACGATCCTTACCAACAATCAACGGAATGGCATGTTCTATTTGAACGACGATCCGTCCAACCCGAACAATGCCATTCCACTTACCGATCCCATTACCGGGCGCACCTTCCTGGGCACCATTCCGCAGGCGCAGTGGACTACGTTTGCGCGTAACGTGGTCGCGGCTCTCCCCACGACCAATGTGGCTGGCATGTCCAACAACTTTGCCATCTCACCGCGCGGCATCATCAATGACGACAAGGGTGATTTCCGCCTGGATCACACCTTCAACCAGAAGGTTTCCATCTTCGCTCGTTATAGCCAGCACCGCGGCTACATCTACGATCCGCCAAGCATCACCGGCCCTGCGGGTGGTAACAGCAACGGCAACGTAACCATCCGCAACAAGAACATTATGGGTGGTGTTACATGGGCTGTGACACCGACCCAACTGCTGGATGCGCGTTTCGGCTGGTCACGCAATATCGGCCAGAAGTTCCCTGTGAATGTGGGGCAACAGTCCATCCTGGTGCAGAGCGGCATTACGGATGGTCTGCCCACGGATCCGCGCATTGTGCGCTCGCTGAATACGCAGTCTGTCACCGGCTATTCGCAGTTTGGCAATCAGCCGTCGAGCCCGCAGTTCCAGAACCCGATGGTCTTCAACCCGAAGGTGAATTACACCATTCTTAAGGGCAAGCACAGCGTGAAGTTCGGCTACGAGTTCCAGGAGATTCACACGGAACTGAACGACTTCAACCCGAGCTATGGCCAGGACAACTATGCGGGCCAGTACTCAAAGAATGGCAACCCAGCGAACACAGCGGTGACTGCCGGTAATCCATCACTAGCGTCGCAGTTGCAACAGGCGCAGAATATGGCGGACTTCCTCTTCGGCAATCGTTCGTCGTATTCGCTGACAACGTATGCCATTGTGAATCTGCGCCAGCGCTACAACTTCATGTACGTGCAGGACGACATTAAGGTCACGCCACAACTGACCATTAATGCCGGTCTGCGCTATGAGATTGTTACGCCACAGTGGGAACGTGACAACAAGCTGGCCAACTTTGATCCTGCTACCAAGACACTGGTACAGGCATCGAATGGCAGCATCTACAATCGCGCCCTGGTGAATACGCCAAAGAAGAACTTCGGTCCGCGTCTTGGCTTCGCGTATCAGATGTCGCCGAAGATGGTGATGCGAGGCGGCTATGGCATTGGCTACACGCAGTGGAACCGTGCCGGTGGCGAAAACAACCTGACGTACAACGGCCCGAACGTGGTGAATGCGAGCATCTCGCAGGTGGCACCGACGGCTGCTGCTCTTTGCACCAGCGACACGCAGTTGCAGTCGAGTTGCTTCCGTCAGACGCAGCAGGGGTACAGCAACGTGCTGACCTCGGCCGCATACTTCAATCCGGCGAACGTTACGTCGCGCTATATTCCGAAGAACTTCCAGACGGGTTATCTGCAGAGCTATTTCCTCGGCATTCAGCGGGAACTCGGCAATGGTTGGTTGATGGACCTCAACTATATCGGTAACAAGGGGACACACTTCCAGGTCCTTGCTGATTACAACCAGGCCACCCCATGCGTTGCCGGTGGCAGCTCCACCTGCGGAAATCTGGCCGCGCGACGTCCGGTGCAGGGCTTTGGTGATATCGAAATTGCATGGGGCGGTGGCAGCACCAATTACAACTCCATGCAGTTCAAGGTGGAAAAGCGGACGAAGGTTGGCCTGTACCTGTTGAACGCATTCACGTGGAGCCGCGACTTCGATCTTTCCGGTGGACATCTGGAGACATCGAATGGTGACAACAGCCGCGTGAACTACGCGAACCCGAGTATGGATTACGGCCCATCCGGTTACGATCAGCCGCTGGCCGACACACTCTCCGTTGTGTATGACCTGCCGTATGGTCATGGTCGCCGCTTCGGTGCAACCTCCAACAAACTGGTGGATGAGGTGCTGGGTGGATGGCAGCTCACGCTGATCAACACCATGACCAGCGGCGCACCCATCAACATCAACTACTCGCTATCCAGCGGATCGTCGCTGTTCGGAACTGATCTGTACACTTATCGCCCGAACCGCAACATTGGCGTGCCGATCTACGGTTCGCGCGCTAAGACAGCCACATCCGTAACGGGCGTATTTAACTCCGCTGCCTTCTCCATTCCCACCACAAGCCCGTGGGGAACTGCCTCACGTAACCTTGGCCGCTCAAATGCTTTCTACCAGGCGGATCTGGGCCTTCATAAGGCATTCTCGCTGTGGAATGAATCGTCGAAGTTTGACTTCCGCGCGGAAGCCTTCAACGTGCTGAACAAGGTGAACTATATGGCTGCTAACAGCACCTTTGGTGGCAGCAGCTTTGGCCAGATCACGAACGCGTATCAGCCCCGTCAACTGCAGCTTGCAGCGAAGATCATCTTCTAACTGCGAGTTACACACACCATCTAACACATGCGCGCCGATGAATTCATCGGCGCGTATGCTTGTCTGGCGAAGAGGAGTTATCAGAAAATGCGGAAATTTGCACTGCTGCTGGGCGCAGCAGCCATGATGCTGGCGCAGGGAAAGAATGCTGTGCGCATCAACCAGATTCAGATTATCGGCAGCCACAATAGCTATCACGTTGGCTTGACGCCGGGCGTGAAGGCGTTGCTGGCGGCGAAGAACCCCAAATCGTTGCGTGGCCTGGATTATGACCACAAGCCCATCCCCACGCAGCTTGACGCAGGTGTGCGTCAGCTTGAGATCGACATCTATGCGGACAGCAAGGGCGGTTTGTATTCGCATCCTGCCGCTGCAAAGGTGATTGAAGGCATGGGGTTCCCGCCTGAGCCGTATAACACCGACGGGCAGATGGATAAGCCCGGCTTCAAGGTCATGCACGTGCAGGATATTGACCAGCATAGTAGCTGCATAACATTGCGTGAGTGCATCAATATTGTGCTGACGTGGTCGAATGCGCATCCCAACCACATTCCCATTTTCATCCTGCTTGAAGGGAAATACGGAAAGCCCCACGCTGACTTGCCGGGTGCAGTTACGCCTGAGCCGTTTACGCCTGCGGTGTTCGATGAACTGGATGCGGAACTGCGATCCATCGTACCGGCGAACAAACTCATCACGCCGGACCAGGTGCGCGGCAAGTACGCCACCATGCCGGAAGCCATTGCCGCCGATGGATGGCCCACACTGGAGCAGTCGCGCGGCAAGATCCTGTTCCTGCTGGACAACCGTGCTCTTACACCGGTCTACGTGGAAGGGCATCCAGCTTTGAAAGGCCGTGTCATTTTTCCGAACGCTGTACCTGGCACACCGGAAGCGGCCTTCACGGAAGAGAATTTCGGTACGGAAGAACACATGAACGACCTGGTAAAGCAGGGAGTTCTTGTACGTACGCGTTCTGATGCCGATACGGAACAGGCACGCACCAATGACACATCGTTGCGCGACAAGGACCTTCGTAGCGGAGCGCAGATCATCAGCACGGATTACTTTGCATCAGAACCTGCGAAGTGGCCTGGGCATTTCGTGGTCACCTTGCCGAACAATGTAGTTGCGCGCTGCAATCCCATCAACGCACCTGCAAATTGTCCAAAAGGTGATCTGGAAAAGTAGTCAGGAAAGCTTAAGGCAATGCGCCCGCCTCGGCGGGCGTTTTTGCTGCGCGTCGAATCCATGCGGATAGAAGAACGACAGAAGCCGTGATCAATGCGCAGGTGAGTCCTATCCACAGCCCCAGCACACCAAGATGAAAGTGGAAGCAAAGCACCGCACCGAGCGGCAGACCCACAATGTAATAGCTGCACAGATGCGACCACAGCGCGGTTTTGGTATCGCCCAGACCGCGCAGCGCTCCGCTGGAAACGATTTGTATGCCGTCAAAGACAGCGAATGCGGCTGCCGTCACGAACAAAGGAAGGGCTGTGCGTGTGACTGCGGCGTCATGCGTATACATGGACACTAATGCACGCGGAACGCTGAGGAACGTCAGCGACACAAGCGTCATAAAGCAGATGCCGAGAAGTAGTGAAAACATGCCGGAACGACGCGCCTTTTGCCAGTCTTTTGCTCCCACGGCATGTCCGACTGCGATGGACGCCGCGGAACTGATGCCAAGCGGCACCATGAACGCCAGTGCTGCATAATTCAGTGCAATCTCATGCGCAGCCAGTGCGACAGGCGACAGTGTTCCTGCAAGCACTGCGGTTGCGCCGAATGCGCCGACCTCCAATACGAACTGTCCTGCTGCGGGCAAACCGAGGCGTAATAGTTCGCGTATTTCACGCATCACTGGCTTTGCCCAATGTTCGAACAATGGATGGCCGCGTTTGCGTTCATAGCGCCATGCAAATGCGAAGAGCGAAACGGCCATGACCACGCGCGAAAAGACTGTGGATAGTGCTGATCCGGCGACACCCATTGCTGGTATGCCGAAGTGTCCGTAGATGAGGACTTCGTTACCGGCCCAGTTCAGCAGATTGGCCGCAAGAAAGGTCAGTGTGATCACACGTACTTCGCCTACTGCCTGCAGGTAACGTCGCGCGGCTGCATAAAGCAGTAAGGGCAACGTGCTGAGCAATAACACGTGCAGATAGGTGAGCGTAGGAACAATCAACTCTGTTGCAACACCAAAGTGCGGCAGCCCAAGCCCTACACAGAATGCAACGAGCATCAGCAGAGGGGTAGCAACCAGCGCGATGTAGACGGCCTGCGCCATCCAACGATGACAGGCATCGTAATCGCCGCGTCCATAGGCTTGCGAGACGACAGTGTCCAGGCCCATCATCAGGCCAAGGCCAAAGAGCGAGGGCGCATAAAACAACACATTGCCCAGCGCGACGGAACCAATGGCAACAGGGCCAAGACGGCCCACCATCATCACGTCAACAATGCCTTGCAACATCCAGCCCAGTTCCGCAAGAACCACTGGCCATGCAAGCTGCAACATGGAACGAAACTCGGCGCGCCATTGTGTCCGATCGGGCATTCGGACATTGTAGCGATTCAACGCGTCGCATTTCTTCAGAGGTACTTTGCTGGACGATGAAGCGTGGGCTCCAATGCTGCAAAAGAAACGGGCTTCGAGGAAGATATGCCTCGAAGCCCATTTCCATTTTGTAGTCGTGTCGTTAGAACTCGTACTTGAGTGCGAACTGCACGGTGCGCGGTAGATACGTAGGCAATGTGGATGTGAGTTGTCCGAACGTAGCTGTTGTACCCAGCGACGAAGTTGGGTTTGAGAAGCTGGTCTGATTGGCTATGTTGAACGCTTCCACGCGGAATTGCAGTTTCGTTTCACGCCACACGGGAAAGTCTTTGAATAAGGACATATCCCAGTGGCGATAGTGCGGTCCGTGATATTGGTTACGGTGTTCATTGCCAATCGTTCCGGATGGCTGCGCCGCGAATGCAGCCGCAGAGAAGAACTGCGGATTGATTGCGTTGCCGCCTACGGGACGCTGAATGTTCTTGAATGGGTCGCTCAGTACATTCGGGCGATCGGCAGAACCACCGGGGCTGGTGTTGCTGATGTTAGAAGCGTTGAGGATGGTGAAGGGAAGCCCTGTTGACCACAAGTTGAGCACGTTCAGGTGCCAGCCGCCTTCCACAAGTCCACGGAAACCGCTGGCACCCTTGCCGAAGGGCAACTCATAGTTACCCGTCACCACAACGCGATTACGTGTATCCAGATCGCCGTTGCCATAGTCGTCGACGTTCTGCGTGGCCAGAATCTGACCCACACCGTTGCCGCTCTGGCCGTTGACGTTTGGTGCGTTGTCCAGCAGATGAGCCCACGTGGTGTTCACGGCAAAACCCAATCCGTTGGAGAAGCGTCGTTCAAAGGTAGCCTGCAGTGAGTGGTAGCTTGACGCGCCAGCGCTATAGGTCTGCGCGATGGTGGTGACGCCGGGCAGTGTGGAGTACCAGCGGCGAAGCGTCTGGCTGCCGGTGGTATTCAGTGGTGCGCGGTTGATGTCAAAGCCTGTGGAGAGGTGGCGTCCAAGTGCTCCCACATAGGCCACGGTTAGAGCATTTCCTTTGAAGTCCTTCTGTACGACCAGGTTGAACTGCTCAAGGTACCCCGAGCCAAATCCCTTGTCCACTGTGGCGGGGATGGATCCTACAAGTGCACCTTGTGCTGTGCTTGGATTTCGATTCGGCAGCGGCATGCCTTGTGCAAAACGCACGAAGTTCGAATTGCAACCACTGGTGCCTGCTGCTGCCTGCACGGAAGAACAATTGCCATAGATGGAGATGTTCGGTGTGTTCTTCAGGTTGGTGGGCGACTCGTAGTTGCTGGCAAAGAACGCAAGTCCAAATCCACCGCGAATAACAAGGCTTGGCGTCGGGTTGTATGCGAAGCCGATGCGCGGGGCTGCGTTTGAGTAATCCGTCTTTACGCCTGCTGTGCGACCTACTCCATTAACGCCGGCCTGAATGATGCAGACACACGAAGGATCGAAGTTGGAGATGTGGTTGTTCTTCTCTGTGAAGGGTGTGAATACGTCGTAGCGCAGCCCGAGATTCAGCGTGAGATTGCTGGCCACATGCCAGTCATCCTGGAAGTACACACTGGGTTCCCATGTCTGGTAATACGGCGGATACAGATTGTTATTGCGTGTCGCCGCAGAGAAGATACCTTCCAGCAGCCCCGGTCCACCCATACGGAAGGTCCATCCACCTTCGCCCTGGTTGTCCTGCAGATTCAGCGCAACGCGACGAATGAGCGCAGCACCCATGCGGAAGGAGTGATTGCCACGGTTGTAAATCACCTGTCCGTTGATCTGGTAGGTGTTGTCTTTGTCCTGCAGTGGAACGAAGTTGCCGCCGCCACCCAGGCCGGTCAGGCCTGTGGGTGTAGCGACTGCAAGGCTCGATGTCAGTTGGCTAATGTTTACGTTGGCCTGTCCGAACTTCGCATTGGGATTCACGCCATAGTTCAGTGGATACGATGCGTTGTTGATATAGGTCCATGCAGCGCCCAGCGTGGTGAGCAGGTTTGGCGTGAAGGTATGTGTATAGATCAGCGCTGCATTCCGTGCGAGCTGCGGCGATGTGCCGAAGCCGTTGCCTGTCTGCGGATCGACAGGGAATCCATTCGCGTTGGAGATGGGCAAAGCACCCGGCGACACGGTGTACACATCGTTGATGATGTACTTCGCGAAGAGCAGATTGCTGGGGTTGAAGTGATAGTCCACACGCACGTCGTACACAGTGGAGTATTGCTCTGCGTTGCGGACGCCCACGTAACCATTGGTGCCGCTGTTGGGTGCGGGATAAAGCTTGAAGTACGCCAGGCCCGCGGTGTCGATGAAACCAGTGGGAATTTTGTTGCCGGGAACAGGCGTGCGCAGGTATTGCGATGTTCCGGCGTAGCCATTGAGGCCGGTGATGTGGGTGGGATCGGGGTCGTAGACGCAGCCGGTGGTCTGGCTCTGCGTGGGGTCGGCGACGCTGGCGGCGATAGTGGCACAGTTGGCAGGAATCACATCAGAGAAGTCGCCAGGATGCTGCTGTTGATACAGCGTGGGAACCGTCAGTGAAGACGGCAGGCCGCCTTTGATCTGGCGGAAGAATTCCGCATCGCCATGGAAGAACGCCTTGTCCTTGAAGATGGGACCGCCGAGGCTGCCGCCGAACTGGTTCTGTCGCAGCTTCGGGTTTACCGGATGCGCTGAGCCAAACTGATAGGGATACGCATTCAGCTTGTCGTTGCGGAAAAACTCGTACAACGTTCCGTGAAAGTTGTTCGTGCCGCTCTTGGTGATGACGTTTACCACCGCGCCAGCCGCGCGGCCAATATCCGCGGAGAACGTGTTAGTAACCACACGCACTTCCTGAATGGAATCAATGCTGGGGCGTACGCCGATGGTGGCAATGACGCGTTCGTTGTTATCCAGTCCATCCACCATCTGGTCATTCAGAGTTTCTGATTGGCCGTTCATGGAGATGGAGGAACTGGGGCGACGATCGTCCGGGCGTGTGCCGCTGTTGATGCTGTTCGGCGCGGCTTCTGTTGCGCCCGGCGTGATCTGCACCAGGTTGATGTAATTGCGTCCATTCAGCGGCAGGTCCTGCACGGCTCGCTGCGTCACATTGGAACCGATCGTGGAACTGTCCGTCTGGAGAACAGGAGCGGTTGTTGTGATCTCCACGGTTTCACTGGCAGCGCCAATGGCCAGTGCGGCGTCCGTGCGGCGGCGGTCACCTGCAGAGACGGCAAGGTTGGGAAGGCTCGCCGTTTGGAACCCCGGCATCTTAATGGTGACGGAGTAGGTCCCCGGGTTCAGATTCGGTGCTGTGTACGCGCCGGAGTCCGTGGTTTGCGTAACGACAGAGACATTGGTTTGCGTGTTGGTGACGGTGACTTGTGCCTTGGGCACGGACGCGCCGCTCGGGTCGGTCACATTGCCCAGAATGGTGGCAGTGGTGTCCTGTGCCCATCCCGGTAACGACATTGCAGCAGCGCACAGTACAAGAAGAACCATGCGCACGGTGGACAGAATCCAGCTCCTGCCGCTTCTCTTTTTCGACCCCTTGCCTGCAGAGTCTTTGCGTACAACGTTCATGATTGGCCTCACAGCGCGTAGGCTTCGCGCGCGTGCCGGGCATCATAGGGTTGCATTTCAAAAAAGATCAAGTGTATTCGACAGGAAATAGTCCCGCATCTTTGAGGGGCGGGATGACTGCAAAATCACAGTAGCTATCGAGCGGGGACTAAGGTGTCTCTACATTCTTATGCAAGAGGGGAACGGCCCCAGGACCATCCTTGGTCATTGTTACCGGTTCGATATTTCCGTTCTTATCGAAGCGCATGGGATCGATGGCCATCACGCGTTGATTGCGATCTGCGGTGCCAAGCGGATGGCGATGGTAGACGATGTACCAGTTGTCCGTGTTCGGAATGCGAACCACGGAATGATGTCCAGGCCCATTTGCAATCGTTGGATCGGTGGAAAGGATTTTCCCCGCAGGTGTGAAGGGACCAGTGGGGCTTGTGCTCTTTGCGTAGGCAACGCCATAGGTGCTGTTACCCCAGTCGCCCTCGGACCACATGAAGTAATACACACCGTTACGTTTGATCATGAACGGGCCTTCGGTATAGTGCGTGGGCGTGATCTCTTTGTAGAGCGTGCCATCGGACATGGGAATGACATGTGTCAGATCGCTGGATAGTTTTGCTACATTGCAGTGACCCTGGCCGCCGTAATAGAGATAGACCGAGCCATCGTCATCTTGAAAGGCCATCGGATCGATGGGTTGCGCACCGTTCTGGAATGCGCCGATGAGCGGCTTGCCCAGCGCATCCTTGAATGGGCCACCGGGCTTGTTGCTGACAGCAACGCCAATGCCACCGGGGAAGGTATCCGTCTTCTGGATATCGTTCGCTGCGAAGAAGAGGTAGTACTTTCCATTGCGATAGATTGCGGACGGCGCCCACACCGCGTACGCGGCCCACGATACATTCCTCACACTGAGTACCTGCGGATGCTTCGTCCAATGCACCAGGTCTGGCGACGAAAATGCATCCAGCGATGTCTGTGAGAGGTAAGCCTTATGCACGACGTGCTGCTTGCGCAGCTTTGTTTGCTGTGTGTTGAAGCGGCTCTCATCGCTCTGCTCACCGGTGTTGGAAGAAGTTGGGTAGATCCAATACTGGTGATCGAAGACGCGAATCTCCGGATCGGCGTAATAGCCTTGTGATGAAAGATTCGCCGTAGCCTGCGCGAAGCAGGGAATGGAAACAAGAACGGCAGAGAGCAATGTGAAAAGGCGCTTCATGTCTGAGCATGAGGCTACTGCAATTGCTGCTTACATGTAATCCACGCCGTACTGCACGGGAATCTGGGTGAACGCAATGCGAGTTGGCGCGCTTTCCTTTGCCGGCAACATGCCTGCGAAATGCAACGTGGTGTGACCGTATTTTAGGTTCAACTTATCCAGTGTGCGGCTTAGCTCATTGCGATTGTCTGGATCGGCGAACAGCGTGGGTTGCTGTTCGTCTTCGTGAATCAGGCGGTTTAATGTAACGCCGATGAAGAAGGGGCGTTGATATTCCGGGCCGGTGGGTTGTTGCTGCCACAGCTTCTGCAACATCTCCAGCAGCGTGAGCGTGTCCTGGCAGGTGGGGAAACGTGCCTCCATGCCCCATCCATCGTGCTTGATGCCGCTCTGGTGATGGCGAACTTTGTTCTTCTGTTCCGCCTGCTCACGATTCAACTGATAACGGATGGTCAGTGCGAGCGAGCCAGCGCACATTTTTTCCATGCGCAGACGCATGGCAGCTTTGTGCAGCAGCTTGTGCGCAATGGCCCATGCACCCTGCGGATTGCGGTGCTCCGGCCCCAGCACATGCGAATGCCCCAGCGACTTCTGCATCTCGTTGGGCAGTGGCGCGCCATCGTCTCCGGTATTGTGTCCACGCAACCAGTGATAGAGGCGGTCCCCCCACACGGAGTTCCACAGGTTGTGCATCCCCTCGCGGTTCAGATCCAGCAACTGCGCCATGGTGGTGATGCCTTTGCGATGAAGCATCTGCTCCGTGCGTGCGCCCACACCGGGAAGATCGCGTAGTTCCAGGTGAACGAGCGCCCGCGGCAGCTGCGACGGCAGCAGACCGATGAGGCCGTCGGGCTTCTGCATATCGCTGGCAATCTTTGCCAAATAACGGTTGGGTGCCATACCAATGGAACAGCGAAGCGTCTTGCCCACGTCGTCGCGGATGGCCTGTTTGATATCGAGAGCGATCTGGCGTGCGCGCGATGGCTCCTGTTCGCGGCCAATCAACTGGCAGGCTACCTCATCAATGGAAGGCACATGCGCGACGGGGCAAATGCGCTCCACTGCGTCATGAATCTTGTGGGAGAACTCGGCGTAACTGGAGTGGTCGCCCTCCACCAGGATGATGTCCGGGCAGATGCGTTTCATGTCCGCGACGCGCGTGCCAGTCTTAATGCCAAGGGCCTTCGCCTCATAGCTGGCCGCAATGGCAACCGTGGTATCGGCAAAGGTGGGAACAACGGCAATCGGACGGTCGCGATACTCCGGATGCAGCTCCTGCTCCACCGAGGCGAAGAAGCTGTTCAGATCCACATGCAGGAATCCGAAGCGGTCCGGAAGATCGCTCAGTTGCGGATTGAGAAATGGATCGGGCAAATCCATAGAACCAGTTTACTGTTTTGTTCGCCTCTTGTTCGCCAAGAAGAAGATTTTGAGCCTTTGCCAACTGCATTTACCGAGGCCAATCTCGGACGAATCTCAGAGCGGATGTTTCTGCGTAGTGAATAAAAAGTGAGAAAAGTAAAAAATCGGCGTTTCTTGGCGTTGACACGGTGGAAAAAGTAGGGCAATCTAACGCAAACAAAGATCAATCAGAGTCTCGCTGCAGGCCGTTTGTCTGTGCCTTTTGGCGAGATTCCCTTTTTGCTGTACATCGCGCGGTGATTTTGACCTTCATCGGCTCCGCGTGTTTCAGGAGGCAGTACAAAATGAAGAAGTTTTTGCTCACCGCACCGCTGGCTATGGTCTGCGTCGCGGCATATGGACAGGCCGTTTCCGTAAACGGCGGTGCCATTCAGGGAACCATCACCGACGCATCGGGCGCAGCCATTTCGAGCGCAAGCGTCACTATCGTTAACGCTGGTACCAGCGCCACCAAGACCATCACCACGGATAAATCAGGCTTTTACAGCGTTGGTCCTCTGAATCCTGGTGACTACACAGTCACTGTGGCGGCTTCGGGTTTTCAGCAGCTGGAAGTGAAGACCGTTATTCGTACGGGTACTGCTACTTCCGGTACCTTCAAGCTCCAGGTTGGCCAGTCATCTGAGACGGTGGAAGTTACCGCTGGCGACATTCAGGTGAACACCGATCAGGCCGGCGTAAGCGACGTGATCACGCGGGAGCAGGTGGAAGCTCTTCCGGTCAACGGCCGTAACTTCCTCGACCTCGCACAGATTGAGCCAGGCGTTCAGCTCCAGAACGGTACCAGCTTCGATCCCACCAAATCCGGCTACACGGGCCTCTCTGTCAACGGTGTCTCTGGCCGTACCACCCGTATCATCCTTGACGGTTCGGACATTACTGACGAGTTCGTGGGAACCACCATCTTCAACGTGTCTTCGGGCGCGGTGAATGAGTTCCAGCTGAATCGTTCCACGCAGGACGTGTCCGGTGAAGTCACCTCGCAGGGCCAAGTGCTGGTTTCCACCCGCTCAGGCACCAACGCGATTCACGGCCAGGGCTTCTACCAGTTTCAGGATCAGCGCGCAGGTTACGCGAACCCGAACTATACCGCTCCGAACACGCCGCCGTACTTCCAGCGTAACCAGTTCGGTGGCAGCGTAGGCGGCCCCATCCTCAAGGACAAGCTGTTCTACTTCGGCAACGCCGAGCGTATTCAGCAGGTCAACGCGGCTCCTTCCAACCTGGGAACCCTCTTCAACTCGTCTAGCATCGCGACGTCTTTTCCGACGATTGCAGCGCCTTATCGCCAAACCTATTCAACGATCCGCCTGGACTATCAGGGCCCCCTTGGCGGCCACTACTTTGCGCGTGGCAACTACAACGTGGATTCGTCGGTAACCGGTACCTACTACTCGGTCTACCAGAACCGCGACAACACCTACGGCCTGGCCTTTGGAGCGGACTTCTCGCATGGTCGTCTGACCCACTCGTTCCGCGGCGGTTATGAGAAGTTCCATAACCTGATCGTGGACGCGACCGGAAGCAGCGTATATAACCCGCTCGGCGGTAAGGTCGCACTGACCTACACCGGCCAGATCGCATTTGGTCCCAATGCCAATGCACCTCAGGCGACCTACCAGTCCGACAAGCAGATGCGTTATGACGGCAGCTGGACTGTTGGTGCGCACAACATCCGCTTTGGTGGTGCGCTGAACCGTGTTCAGGCTGGTGCATATGCCGCGTTCTACAAGCTCGCTCCGCGTGTCACACTGACCGCGAACGCCCTGCTTGGTGGTACCGTAACGTCGAACAACCCGCTGGGTGAAGGCTGCAACGGTGCTGTCACCACTACGACCTGCGCAAGTGATCCGGTCAACGGTTATAACCTCGTCGGTGGTTTCACCTTCTCCAACGGCTACGGTTATTCCACAGAACTTCCGGGATTCAATGCCCCGTATGGTGGTTCTGCTTCTTGGCGCGGTTCGGGCTACGTTTCGGATAGCTGGAAGGTTACCCCGAGTTTGAGCCTGGTTGCAGGTTTGCGTTACTCCATCGATACGAACCGTGAAAACAACGATATCGATCAGCCTACTTGTGCTGCGTATGCTTCGGGTAGCCCCTTCGCAACGTCGAATGCGGCCTATGTTTGTAACGGTAAGGCCAGCAACACCTACCTCTCGTCGCTCTGGGATTCCAGCCTGACCGGTAAGGTGAATCAGCCGACGAAGAACTTCGGACCGCAGGTTGGCTTCAACTACGCTCCGGGCAACCACAAGACCAGCTTGCGCGGCGGCTTTGGCGTGTTCTATGAGTCGGTTGTCTGGAACAACAGCTCCAACGCTCGTGGAAACATCCTGCCCGTGTACTACGGCTACTCGACGGTGACCTCGGTCTGTTCCGCGTATAGCATTACCTATCCGGATGGCAGCATTGCTACCACCACACCGAGCGGTCAGGACTTGCAGACGTGGTGCAAGAACTCCACCGTATCGCAGGCCGCCGGCCAGATCGTGGCCATCGCTCAGAAATATCAGGCGATGTACACGCCCACCGCGAACCCCACCTATGTGGCAAACCGTCTGAGCGCTTCGGGTATCTACGGCCAGAACTACAAGCAGCCGTACTCCCTGCAGTGGAACTTCGGTATCCAGCGTGAACTGTGGAAGGGGGCCGTCATCACTGCGGATTACATTCATAACTCCTCGCTGAAGATCGGCCAAACCATCGATCTCAACCACATCGGTGCAGCTCGTACCTTCAGCTCAGCAAATGCTCTGGCTGCAATCAACCGCGTGTCCGCTCTTGCCGCGACCAAGGGAACCTGCGGAACGGCAACTACGGCTACCGCTTCGGCTGTGGTGCAGTGCATCATCACGGCGAATCCGACCTACACCATCAATACCTTTGCTGGTCAGGGTCTCGATACGGCGGCAAACTATACTGCGAGCACGAACTACAAGTACTCCAAGGGAACGGCCTCTTCGGTTACTCCGGCCGCCTTCCCTGGTCTGAATGCTGACCTTGGTTCGGGTGCCTTCATCCGTCCTACGGGGCGGTCTGGCTACGATGCTCTCCAGGTTGTGTACCGTCAGTCGCAGTCGCATCCCGCTCCTGGTATTGATCGTGCAAACTTCCAGGTGTCCTACAACCTCTCGCGTATCGTCTCGAACCTGAGCTCTTCTGACGAGTTCTTCTCCTCAGCTGCGTACGACAAGGACAACCCGAGCGCCTACATGGGCCGCAACTCTCTCGATCGTAAGCATCAGCTTTCGTTCGGTGGCGCATTCACTATCAAGCATGGTCCGCAGATTGGTCTCATCGGCCACTTCTTCTCGGCTTTCTCAAGCAACATGACTCTGGACGGCGGTATCGGTAACGGTGCGATCTTCCAGACCAACCTCTCCGGCGATGGTGCCAACGCACAGGCTCCGGGAGTCCAGCCCTATGACTACATGCACGCTGTCAACGGCGGCTCGATCAGCAACTACATCACTAACTTCAATGGAAACTACGCTGGCAAGCTGACACCTGCCGGACAGGCTGTGGTAAGCAGCGGCCTCATGACAACCGCCCAGCTCACCACGCTGAAGGGTGTGGTTCAGCCCATCGCGCAGACTCCACAGGCGTTGGCTCCTAATAACCCGATGTACCGCGCTCTCGATGCCAACATCTCCTACCCCATCCGCTTCCACAAGCTGCGTGAAGGTATGGAACTGGTACCCTCAGTCGCGTTCTACAACGTAGGTAACTTCAGCAACTTCGGCACCTACACTGGCACGCTGCAGAACACGACCACCGCGGGTGGCACGGTCAACAGCGGCACTGGCGGAAACGGCTTCATCACCGGTGTGAATAGCTTTGCGGTGAACTCCACCAAGCGCACGCTGCGTGGTGCGGGTACCTTCGCTCAGGGTGCTCCTCGCCAGGCGGAGTTTGCACTCAAGCTGAACTTCTAACCGCTAACTCAACAACAGAAAGGGACCGTTTCGGCGGTCCCTTTCTGCGTTTGCGAGCGACTCGTATTCGGCGGCCAATGAATCGTGCTGTCTACTGTTCATTCGACACGGTATGCTGTTGGACCATGAAGATTCTTACCTCTCTTGCCACGCTCAGTCTGTCCGCTTTGCTTACTCTGGGTGCCTTTGCGCAGAAGAATTCGTTGCGCATTACGGCCATTGACGTAGAGGGTGGGCAGGCAACCTTATTTGTTACGCCTTCCGGACAGTCGCTGCTGGTGGATACAGGTTGGGACAAGAACAATGGGCGTGATGCGGACCGCATTGTTGCGGCGGCGAAGGCGATGGGGCTTTCGCGCATCGACACGGTATTGTTGACGCACTATCACGACGACCACATCGGCGGTGTGCCTCAGCTTGCGGAGCGGTTTCCCATTGGCGCCTTTCTGGATCATGGAGAGCGCATTCCGAGCGATCCCAATGACACGTCTTTTCTTGCGAATTACCGGCAGTTGCTGGCGACCGGCAAGTACAAACACTTCGTCGTAAAGGCGGGAGATAAGCTGCCTGCTCCGGGCTTTGACGCGGTGGCGATTAGCAGTGCGGGTGTCGTGATGGATCATGATCGTGAGGCTCCCGCAGTCCACAGGGGCTCGAATCCTCTGTGCGCGAATGTGCAGCAGCCTGCCACGGATACGCAGGAGAACGGCCAGTCGCTTGGCATCATGATTCGTTTTGCAGGGCGGAAGATTGTGGATGCGGGTGACCTCACTTCAGATCGTGAATATTCGCTGGTATGCCCCGTGAACAAACTTGGCGTTGTCGACTTGCTCATCGTTTCGCATCATGGTGTGGACTGGAGCAGCAGCCCGGTATTTATCAATTCCATTGCGCCGCGCGTGGCCATTATGGATAACGGCGCGCACAAAGGGGCGAGTACATCGGTGATTGATACGATTCGTAAATCGTCACGAATGGAGGCCTTGTATCAACTTCATCTGGCGCCACCCGCAGGCTCGCCAAATCCTGGGAAAACGCCGCAGGAAGGCCCGGAGCACAATGTGCCGGAGGCCTTCATTGCCAATACACCAGGTACCGATGGCAGGAATGTGGTCATTGCCATCGGTGCGGATGGAGTCATGCGTGTGACGAACGAGCGTACCGGCGGTACGAAACAGTTCGCCCATAAGTAAGCCGCCGTTGTTGCGCGCACTACTGCTATGTCCATGAGGATGGCCTGGCCAGTTCTGCAATCGGGCGGCGCACAGAGTATGCTTCAGGCAGATGCCGGGTCACCCTTATCAGCACACGGATCGCGAGATTCTGCGGCGCATTCAACGCGCTGGCGGTCGCGCGGGTTACAAACAACTGGTTCGCGAACTGGGCATGGGCGGCGGCCGCGAACGCCGCATGTTGCTGGAGCAACTCATGCGCATGACGGCTCGTGGCGTCCTGGTGAAGATCGACCAGGAGCACTGGGCGCTACCGGAAGCAAATGTCGAACGTGCAAAGAACGATAGTCGCATTGCTGGTGGTCGCCGTGGCTTCGCGCATGATCTGAAGCGCCGCGTGCGGGAACGCATGGATGCGCGTGAGGGCAGCCGCAAGGATCTGATTGCGGGCAAGCTGCAGTTGCATCGTGACGGCTATGGTTTTGTGCGGCCGACGGATAGCACATCATCGGATGGCGATCTGTTCATTCCACCGCATGAGTTGAACGGAGCCATGCAGGGTGACCAGGTGCTGGTTTTGCCTGCTCCTCCTTCGCGTGACGGTCGCCGCAGCGGTCGCATTGTGCGCGTGCTCACGCGTCGCAACCCTACGGTCGTTGGGATATTCCATGCAGCAGGTGCGCGTGGTCGTGCGATCGATCACAGCAGTGACGACGTTCGGCTTCGAGGCAGCTACGTCACGCCTCTGGATGTGCGTATGCCTCAACCGGTACTGATTGAGAATGACCACGACCTTCCGGCCGCGGCTATCACACCACATCGCACGCTTGGCGCGGAGGCGAGCGCGCAAGAGCATGCGTGGGATGGCACATTGCAGAACCTGCACGGGCTTGCGGTGGATGTGGAGATCACGCAGTATCCCACGGAGTATTCGCCGGCGCGTGGGCGCGTGATTGAAGTGCTGGGGTCGCCAGATGCATTTGGTGTGGATGTCGAGATTGTCATTCGCAAACATCACTTACCGCATGTGTTCCCTGCGAATGTGTTAGCCGAGGCGCAGGACGCAGCACTGCGCAATGTCGCTTCACTGGATGACAACGAGATACGTGCACGCAGGGATTTTCGCGGCGAAGCAATCGTCACCATTGATGGGGAGACTGCGAAAGATTTTGATGATGCAGTCCTGGTGCGCAAACGTGACGACGGCACATGGGAGTTGCAGGTTCACATTGCCGATGTTGCGGAGTACGTGCTTGATGGCACGGATCTTGATCTGGAAGCGCGCTTGCGTGGCAACAGTGTGTACTTCCCGGACCGTGCGGTGCCCATGCTGCCGCAGGAGCTGTCGAACGGCGAATGTTCGCTACGGCCCGATGAAGATCGCATGGTGTTGTCCTGCATTGCAACGATCGATAGCGAAGGCAATGTGCTGGGGTATGAAGTATGCGAAGGCGTTATCCGTTCTGCGCGCCGCATGACGTATACGAAGGTGCAGAAGATCCTCGACGGCGATGAAGAACTGCGTGCGGAGTATGCGGGGTTTGTGCCGCAGTTTGAACTCATGCTGGAGCTTGCGCAGAAGTTGAATGGCAAGCGAGTGAAGCGCGGTTCGATTGATTTTGATCTGCCGGAGCCGGTGATTGATTTCGACGAAAACGGCGCGATGCGAGGTGTGCATAAGGCAGAGCGCGCGTGGTCCAACCGCATTATTGAAGAGTTCATGTTGTGCGCCAATGAATGCGTGGCGCGGTGGATGGAAGCAAGCGGTGTGCCGGCAATGTATCGCATTCATGAGATGCCAGATCCGAAGCGCATTGTGGAGTTTGAAGATGCGGCGGCGGCATTCGGTGTATCGCTTGGTGTTGGTGCGTTGCCTGTGAAGACGTTGACGATGAAGGCGGATCGTCGTGATCAGCGTCGTCAGAGTGAACGAGGCCGCGATGGCCGCAGACCGCATCAGCATGAAGTGTCTGCGCATATTGAAGTGGAGCCGCAGATGTATCAGCGCCTGGCCGCAAAGATACAGGGCAGGCCGGAAGAGCGCATTCTCAGTTATCTGATGCTGCGTTCGTTGAAGCAGGCGAAGTATTCCGAGAAGAATGAGGGGCACTTCGCGCTTGCTGCGCCTGCGTATACGCACTTTACTTCGCCGATTCGCCGCTATCCTGACTTGATTGTGCATCGTGTGGTGAAGACGCTGCTTGCGGAAGGCGCTTCGCCATTCGGAGGCCCAGAGGAGACGGCATCGTCCTCAGCGCAACGATTCGCAGCGACTCACTCTCACGAATTAATTCATGCAGAAGGTTATGACGAGCTGTATCCGCGCGAAGAGATTGCGGCCATTGCGCAGGAGTGCAGCGAGACGGAGCGTCGTGCTGCCGATGCGGAACGTGAACTGATCGAGTGGAAGAAGATCGCGTTCATGAGTGACCGCGTGGGGGAAGACTTTGCCGCGATGGTGCTCTCCGTAACAAAATACGGAGCGTATGTGGAATTGCACGATCTGTATGTGGAAGGTCTTGTGCCGATTCATTCCCTTACAGACGACCACTACACATATCGCGAAAATGCTCGCGAAATACGCGGATCGAAAAGCGGTAAGACGATCCGTCCTGGGATGCAGGTGCGTGTCCTGCTTGATCGTATTGATCGCGGCAATCGCAGGCTGCAGTTTGCGATTATCCCGCATGAAGAAGTTGCAGCGGAAGGCACGCGCCCATTTGTCAGCAAGCGGACAGGCAAGACAATAGAGCGTAAAGAGAAGCAGCCGACTGCGAGAACAGAGGGGCTGCGTCCTGCGAAGGGCGCTAAGTCGCGTACTGGTAAGTCGCGTACTGCTAAGCCGCAATTGTCGAATGAATCTCCCTTTGCGAAGTTTGCGACGATTGATGGTGTGAAGCCTCGGCGACGCAAGAACAAAGACCTGATTGCAGCAAGCCGAAAGAAGAAGGGCAAGCGTAGTTAGCAATGTGCGCTGCGCTGTCGTCTCGCAAACTGCATCTGCCTGTCGACGATCTGTTACCGGAGATTGTTGCGGTAATGCATTCGTCACACGCGTTGGTATTGCAGGCAGAACCTGGTGCAGGCAAGACAACACGTGTTCCACCAGCATTGCTGGATGTGGTGCAGGGCGATGTGATTGTGCTGGAGCCACGCCGTCTTCCTGCGCGCATGGCAGCGCGGCGTGTTGCTCAGGAGATGGGCGAAGAGGTGGGAGCCACCGTTGGCTATCAGGTGCGCTTCGATGAGAAGGTCAGTGCAAAGACGCGGCTTCGCTTTTTGACGGAAGGCATTTTCCTCCGCCGCTTGATTGCCGATCCTACATTGCGCGGTGTGGGGGCAGTGGTGCTGGATGAGTTTCATGAACGGCATCTGGATGGTGATCTTGCACTGGCGCTGATGCGTCGAGTGCAGCAGACATCGCGGCCTGACCTGAAGATACTGGTGATATCGGCCACACTGGATGCCGCGCCCATTGCGGAGTTTCTTGGTGGATGCCCGGTGATGGATGCGCCGGGGCGTGTGTTTCCGTTGACGATTGCATACACGCCACAGGCTGCAGAGCCTCTTCATGTGCAGGTGCGCATGGCAGTGCAGCGATTGATGCGCGAAGGACATCGTGGTCACATGTTGGTGTTCTTACCCGGCGCTGCGGAGATTCGTCGTGCTATGCGTGAATGCGAAAACGTTACGCAAAGTCATGGCTTGTTGATGTTGTCTTTGCATGGTGATCTTTCTCCCGCGGAACAGGATCGTGCGGTTGGGCCATCGACGCAGCAGAAGCTGATTCTCTCCACGAATGTTGCGGAGAGTTCCGTCACGGTGGAAGGGGTTACCGCGGTGATTGATAGTGGGCTGGCGCGCATTGCATCGCATTCACCGTGGACGGGCTTGCCCACGCTGGAGATCAAGCGCATCAGTAAGGCAAGTGCGAAACAGCGTGCGGGGCGCGCTGGCAGAACCGCTCCTGGGCAGGTATTGCGTTTGTATTCCGAGATGGATTTCTCGCCGCGCGCAGACCATGATGTGCCGGAGATTCTACGCAGCGATCTGTCAGAGCTTGCACTTGCATTGCGCGCCATGAAGCCAGCTTTGTGCGCGAAAGATGTTGCGTGGCTTACACCACCGGACGCGGATGCGTTGTCGCAGGCAGAGACATTGCTGGATCGGCTTGGAGCAGAGGATGAGATGGCGCGTCAGCTTGCACGATACCCACTGCCGGTGCGGCTGGCGCGCATGATGGTGGCGGCACAGGAACGGGGCGTGGCAGCAGAAGCTGCAACGGCTGCGGCGTTGCTAAGCGTGGGTGGGAAAGTTGAGCGCAATGATCTGCTCGCTGCAATGGACGCACAGGTTGCGCAACCCGATCCAAAGGTACGGCAGACGGAGCAGCAGCTTCGTCGGATTGCCGGCGTTGCCGCAGGGGCAAGGCATGGTGCAGTAGATGAACCGCTGCTGCTTTCTGTGCTGCAGGGTTTTCCCGACCGTGTTGCGAGAAGGCGCAACGGTAAAGAGATGCTGTTGAGCGGCGGTGGCTCTGCGGAAGTGCAGGGTGACGCTTTGCCTTACGAGTTTGCCGTGGTGATGGATGCAGAAGACCGTAGCGATCGTCCGTTGCCACTGGTGCGCATGGCGTCGCGTATCGAGCCAGACTGGTTGATCGACCTGTTTCCGGAACGTGTGAAAGAAGAAGAGACGCTCACGTGGAATCGCAACGCAGAGCGTGTGGAAGCGGTCACGTCATTGCGCTACGAGGGGCTGTTGCTGCAAGAGTGGCGCGATGCAGGTCCAGATGCGGAACATGCCTCAAAGCTATTGGCAGAGCAGGCTGTGGCTGCGGGTGTTGGCCGTTTTCTGGATGCGGAGGCAATGGAGAATCTGCGGGCGCGTGCTGTATTTGCAGGGCTTCCCGTGCCGGATGTGCAGCAGGAACTGGAGGAGCTTTGCATAGGGCTGAGCCGTTTTTCGTTTGAAGAGCTGCGACGTGTTGCAGAGAGTTTATTGCCGACACTCGAGGCAAAACTGGAATCGCAACGGCTCCGTGAACTGGCTCCTGCAACGCTGAAGCTGAAGGCCGGACGGCAGGTGAAGGTGCATTACGAAACGGGCAAACCGCCGTGGATTGCGTCGCGAATGCAGGACTTCTTTGGCATGGAAGATGGGCCGCGTGTTGGCCCGGAACGGACACCGGTGGTAATGCATCTGCTGGGGCCAAATCAGCGCGCGGTGCAGACGACGGCTGATCTCCGCGGATTCTGGCAGCGGCTGTATCCTGAAGTGCGTCGCGAACTTATGAGGCGTTATCCACGGCATAAGTGGCCGGAAAATCCTCTTTCGGCGGAGGCGGTGGAAGAGGCAAAGCACCAGCCCGGACGGCGTTCCTGACCGTTTCGAAGCTTCGCCAGCGCTTATGCGTCTAATCTGTAAAGGTATGGCGCGGCGAGTGACCTGACGCCGCTCCGGAGAGAGTTCATACGATGTACGTGAATCGCACCAACGGTTATCCCACCGTAATCGACGTTCCGCGCGAAGGTACTGCACCGCTGCTGGCGAAGGTGCTGGGTATCACTGCGCTTGGATTTTTCATTACTGCCATTGGCGTGGCGACTGCGCCCTCATGGAGCATGCTGCCTGGTCTCATCGCGGTGCTTGCTCTGGTTTTCGCCATCAACGGCGTGAAGCGACAGAGCCCCGTATTGGCTTTGGGACTGTTTCTTGCGCTGGCGTTCTTTATGGGCTGGGAGATTGCGCCCATCATCCACGCCTACGTACGCATGATTGGAACTTACGTTGTTTTCCAGGCGGCCATGACCACGGGCCTGGGTATGACAGCGCTGGCGTGTGTTTCCTATCTATTCAGCATTGATTACCGCAGGCTCAGCGGCATTGCCGGTGCAGGGCTGCTGGTGCTGATCCTGGTCGGCGTGGCCAGCATGTTCTTCCATTTCCTGTCGCCGACGACTTACTCGTGGATGGCGCTGGCCATCTTTACAGCGCTGACCGTGGCCGATTTTGCACGCATCCGTGCCGGTGGCGATGGGATGACTGCGACGCAGCTTGCTGTGGGTATTTATCTGGATGCCATTAACATCTTCCTGATCCTGTTGCAGCTTTTCGGCAGCGGTGGACGCGATCGTCGTAATTAAGGAAACAGCGGTTATGAGAGGGCCGGAGTATTTTGCTCCGGCCTTTTCTATTGGCTTTTGCGTCACGGGGTAAGATGACGTTGCTAAAGTTCACGACAATGAAATTGCCGCTTTGATTTAATACTTCTCATGTCTACATCGCGCCGTGATTTTCTGAAATTTGCCGCCATGCTTTCCGGGGCCACCGGTATCTCTGGTTTTGTTCCTGACTCTATTCAGCGCGCTTTTGCCATTGAACCGGCGCCTGGCAGCACCTTCGCTGATGCGGAACACATCGTCATTCTGATGCAGGAAAATCGTTCCTTCGACCATGCATTGGGCAGCCTGCAGGGCGTGCGTGGATTCAACGATCCTCGCGCGATCCGCCAGCCGGATGGCAACTCTGTTTTCGTACAGACATCGAAGGCTACGGGGAAATCGTTTGCGCCGTGGCGGTTGGATCTGCGCGATACGCGCATCACGTGGATGGGATCCATTCCGCATTCACGCAACTCGCAAGTGGATGCATGGAACGACGGCCATTATGACAATTGGCTCGATGCGAAGAAGTCCGGCAACAAGGATTATCAGCATATGCCCATCACCATGGGACATTACACGCGTGAGGACCTGCCGTTCTATTACGCATTGGCTGATGCGTTCACGGTGTGCGATCAGAGCTACTGCGCTGTGATGAGTTCCACCACGCCAAATCGCTCCATGTTCTGGACGGGCACCATCCGCGATAAGAAGTCCGCGGATTCGCGTGTATACATGCGCAACGATGAACTCTTTCGCGATCCATTGGGATGGAAGACCTATCCGGAACGGCTGACTGAGGCGGGCATCTCATGGCGCTTCTACCAGAACGATCTTTCCATGACGAGTGGTCTCACTGCGGAAGAGCGTTCCTGGCTTTCCAACTATGGATGCAACGTGTTGGAGTGCTTTGCCGCATATAACGTGCATGCATACCGCTATGCGCCAGAACTGCTGAAGGCGCAGTTAGAGGCAGCACAAAAGCAGGTATCACGTTTGGAGGAGCAGCTTTCAGAATTGTCTAACCCTGAGATGGGTGACGAGCTGCATGTGCAACTTGACCTGGCGCAGGAACATGTTGCCCATCTGCAGAAGGCGGTAGCCAGTGCGGGCGATGCGCGCTATAAGCAGCTTTCCGCAAAAGAACGCTCCCTGCATGATGCTGCATTTGTAACCAATAGCAAAGATCCGAACTATCGTTCACTGGAGCCGCTTCGCTTCAACAGTGATGGCCACGAAGAAACCATCAATGTTCCCAAGGGCGATATTCTGCACCAGTTCCGTACCGATGTAGAAGCAGGGAAGTTACCCACTGTATCTTGGCTGGCAGGGCCGGAACATTTCTCTGATCATCCTTCATCGCCGTGGTACGGCGCGTGGTGGGTGTCTGAGATCATGGACATCCTTACCAGGAATCCTGAGGTGTGGAAGAAGACTATCTTCATCCTCACGTACGACGAAAACGATGGTTACTTCGATCATTCGCCGTCTTACGTCGCACCTGATCCGAAACGGCCAGAGACAGGTGCAGCATCGGCAGGGATTGATGTTGCGCTGGAATACACCTATAGGGCTGATGAGATAGCGCAGGGTGTTCCCAGCCATGAAGCGCGCAGCGGCCCCATCGGTATGGGCTTCCGCATTCCGACGATCATTGCTTCGCCATGGACCCGTGGCGGTTGGGTGAACTCGCAACTTTGCGATCACACGTCAACGTTGCAGTTCCTGGAGAAATTCATTCAGACTAAGTTTGGCAAGAATGTGCGCGAAGACAACATCAGCGACTGGCGTCGTGCGGTTGCGGGTGATCTCACTTCCTGCTTCCGGCCTCATCGGGAAGATGACGCAGCATTGAATTTTTTGCAGCGCGACCAATTTATTGAATTGATTGTCAACGCGCGCAATAAGGGACTTCCTACGGGATTCAAGGAACTGTCAGCAGAAGAGATTAGCGCCATCAACGCACGTCCAAGCAAAGCCGCTGCAACATCGCATCAGGAGTCTGGAATACGGCCATCCTGCGCGCTTCCGTACGAGCTCTATTCGCATGGTGTCTTGTCTGCCGATGGCAAACACTTCGAACTGCAATTGACTGCGGCAAGAGAGGTTTTTCAAGACCGCGCAGCCGGTGCTCCCTTCAATGTGTATCTTCGCAATCTCATCGCGAAGCCGGGTATGCGCGCGGCAACGTATACCGTGAAGGCAGGCGATACGTTGAAGCCGTCCTTTGCGCTCGATGATTTTCGCGATGGCCAGTATGAAATTGAAGTGCTGGCAGCAAATGGATTCTATCGTCGCTTTACGGGTAATCCGCACTCTGCAACACCTCAGGTCACGGCGAAGCTGCAGACGCGCAATGGAAATCCAACAGGTGCGCTGGAACTGCACCTCCACAACGCGGGTTCAACTCCACAGCAATTCACAATTAAGGACAATAGCTACGGAGCAGCTCCCATACAGAAGTCAGTTGTGGCGGGCGCAACGCAGGTAGTTACCATCCCACTTACAAACAGTTATCAGTGGTATGACTTGACCATTCAACGTGTGGGCGATAGCTCCTTTGCACAGTTCGCAGGACGTGTGGAAACGGGCGCACCAACCAAGACCGATCCTCTTATGGCTTGATCATGGAGCGAGATCTGAAAGGCGCAGCATCCTCAGGATGTTGCGCCTTTCGTTTTGTTCTCCAGACATCCCTAAGCTCCGCCAGGAATGACGAGGATACCGGTCTGTGTAGGGTCCTTGACGGGTAGATAGACATCCACGGAAGGTAGGTCTGCATCCGTCGATCCTTTTGATAGCGGAACCGTCTCGGACCAGAGTGGAATCGTTGTAGGCGGAAGACGGTGCTTCCACTTCGGCAACAGCAAAACAAGCGGCGTACGTTTCCCACATCGCAACCTCCAACATTCTCTTCACGCTCCGTCATCTCCCTAAAATGCTTTGGCCAGCGATCCGCTTTTCTGCGGGATCGCTGGCCAGAAACATATCTTCGTTTGTTTCGTTGTTAGAAGGTGAACTCGCCACCTACCAGGATGACGCGTGACATGCCTGCGGTTTGGGATTGATTGAACTGTCCAAAGTTTGCCGCTGCAGTATGCGTCAGAGTACCCGCGACGTTAGACGCCACTGTTGAGCTCAACAGTGAGCGATTCACGCCGAAATACACGGGATGGTTGAACGCGTTGATAAAGGTGCTGTTGATCCGCAGGTTATAGCGCGCACCAAGTCGGAACCCTTTGCTGAAGCGCATATCGAACAGTGCTTCGCGCGGAGAACGTGCACCGGCGAGTGTACGTGGTGCGTTGCCAAGCGCAGGTGCATTTAATGAGCCGGGAGCCTGGCAGCTTGTTGCGATGCCTGCTCCGTTCACTGTGCAACCAAAGGCGGCGGGGTTGAGGTAAGGAACAAAGCCCGAATTGAGAGCGTTCTTCTTCCAGTTCTTGTTGAGCAGCGGAACGCCGGGGATGATGTTAGGGCGAAGGTTGTATCCGGTAGGCAATGCAGTTGCAGTGCAGAACTTGTTAGCGCCGCTTGGATTGCATCCGTTGGTTCCTCCTGGTGTCACAGATACGAAGTTACCTACGGTACCGAGAGCAATGGCGTTAGGCAGACCATCCGCATAGGTTGCAATTCCAGCAGTGGAGATATTCCCAATGATGTTGTTGAGGAAACGGTTATGCAGGTCAAGGCTTTGTCCTGTGCCAATCGGCAGATCGTAGGTATAGCCAATCTTGAGTCGGCTTGCCTGATCGAAGCTGGCCACAGACCATTCAGCAGAAGGGTTATACGGATTCTGTGGAAGAACATAGCCGAAGCCACCGCCATTAGCGCCGGTGTTAGTGTCGGGGATGTTATCCAGCGTCTTCGACCATGTGTAGTTGGCAAGTACAGAAAGTCCGTGACCCAGGCGCTGGTTCACTGACAGGTATAGGCCGTTGTACTCCATCGTTCCGCCGCGCGGAAAGAGTTCATTGATCGATTGGCTGAAGAAGTTCTGATACGGGTTGAGTAACTGTAGTCCAGTTTCGGAAACCAATGCGCCGTTCTGAGTAATACCCCACGGGTTGGGGGCAGAAGCGCCCAGGTTCTGATGTGTCTGGATTGCATTGGTGATCGTCCCCAGAGAAGGAACATTCAGCGCGTTGGAATAACCACCACCACCGAATGCACCCGCTAGATGCGTGCCTTTAGAGCCGTTATAGGTTGCCTGCAGAACGGTACGCGTGAAGGGTTGATACTGCAGCGTGAGCGACCACATCTGTGTATAGGGAACCTTATTTGTTTGGTTGACGTAAACAGGTGTCAAACCCGTTGTGTACAGAATGGGTCCACGGTTTCCATTGAGCGCCGTATACGCGGAGGTAAGAGGGCCAACAGGATTTGTAATGTAGTTCACGGTCGAGTTCGCTATCGTGCCACCAGTCTGGCCGCCCACTGCCTGCGAGGCAACATTGAAGTTGGGATCGGGAACGTTCTCATAGCCAGTCAGTGGGAGGCGCTGCAACGTATAGGCGGCGCGAACCGTGGTCTTTGGCGTGGGTGCATAAGCGAAGCCAATACGTGGTTCGAAGCCTGCATAGTTCGTGGGCCACAGCGTCTTGGGATTACCGCACGCACCGGAAAAGCAGAGCGCTGTCGAGGTCGTAAGGTTATTCAAAGTGCCTGGCATATTGAGCCGGACGTAGGCCTGGTTGTTGAACTTCTCCATCCTTGGTGTTTCGATTTCATAGCGAAGGCCCGCGTTGATGGTGAGGTTCGGCAGTATGCGCCAGTCATCCTGAAAGTAACCCGCGTAGTAACGCCAGCGATAGTAGCCGGGGATTTCAACGGGTGTGTTTGAAAAAGAAGAAATCGTGCCCAGGATAAAAGTGGCAAGTGGCGCGCCACCGGTGGAACCATTGTTTGTCTGTCCGGCTGCGAAAGAATAACGACCGCCGGTAGCACCACCAAGATCGTACTGATTGGACTGGAGCCAGCGAACCTCTCCACCCATCTGGAACTGATGGAGCCCATGTACCCAGGTGATGTCGTCACCTGCAATGAAGTTCTGATCAACTTGAATTGCAGCGTTGGAAAGACCCATCTGCATGGTGTAACCAACACCATTTGCATTCAGGTTACCGAGGCTCGGAAAACCGTAACCGAAAGAGGCTGGTGTAAGTCCATAAGATCCGGCATAGTCTTTGCTGCGTGTGCTGGGAGGCGCGAGCCTCTGCTGATTGACGCGCATGAAGGAGTAGTGAAAGCTGTTGATCAGATTGCTGGTAAGTGTGTGTGTATAGCCGATCGCAACATCGTGCGTAGAGGCAGCATCAGTCGGCACGATCGTCAGTGGATTACTTGCATCGACGGCAAAGAAGCGTTGAGCGCCGACCGGGATTACTGTATAGCGGACAAAAAACTGGTCGTTGTTGAAGTGCTGATCGATTCGGATGGAGTAGCGATTGTCCGTGTTGATTACGCCGCGCTTGTAAGTCGCATTGGTGCCGTCATTCTGAGAAGTGGCTTGGGGGTTATCAAACTTAATATAGGGGCCAGGATTGGACGGCGTCGGAAACTGTGACAGTACAAACTTGGCAAAAGAATTCTGTGCCAGTTGCGCGGATACATCGTTGTTCGGAATGGCCCTTATCTGAGACGCGTCATAGGGGCCATTGGGGAAACCATTCGCGTTGATGGTGGATTGGTAATTGATGGCGCCAATGCGCGGGGCTGCAAGCGCTGCCGCATAACCAGAACTCTTTAGGACGCTTTGGTTAAGCAGCGTGAGCGAATTGTTGAGGTGGCCCGCCAGTTCATCGGGTGTAGGGAAGATGCCGCGGAACCCGAAAGAGTTCTTCATGCGGGCAGGTTCAACGCCGACATAGAAGAAGGTCTTGTTCTTGAACGGATAGATTTTGGGAATGTATACAGGGCCGCCGACGTAGAAGCCATAGTAATTCTGGTGTAGCGCGCTTGGAGCTGTATTACCGTCAGGGAAGGCGTTGAAGTAGGGATCAGTATGGTTATAGGTGATTGCGCCATGATACTGGTTTGTGCCTGCCGCACTGCTCTGAACAATGACTCCACCGCCTGTTCTGCCATATTTGGCGGAAAGCCCGGTGGTAATCACGGTTGTCTCCTGCACCATGCGACCAGAGAGATTGACACCCGTGCGTGCAAGGCTGGGCTGTGTTACATCGGAACCATCCACCACGATGGAACTGGTGCCCGGAGGCGCTCCGCCCACAACAATGCCAGCGCCTGGAGTGACATAACTTGTATAAGCGCCGGGATTTTCGGTCGAGATGCCGCCCGGTTGAAGGGGATCGCCAACGACACCGGGCACCAGCAGTGCAGCTTCGAGTGAGCTGCGTTCTGGGTAGGGAAGATTCTCAACAATGGCGTGATCCACGGTAGTAGTTACATTCGATTCCGATTTGCTGAGCAGGTCGGAATCCGATGTTACCGTGACGACGTCGGTCGTTGTGCCAATGGCCAGCTTAATATCAAGCGGCGTGGTTCCAACGGCTGATACATTGACGGACTGTTCCGATACACGCTGGAAACCGTCTTTCTCAACGGTGACGGTATATATTCCCGGATTTAATGACTGAATTCGAAACAGACCGTTGCCGTTCGTGGTCGTTGTCTGTTTCACGCCAGTTGACTGGCTGACAACATCCACTTTTGCCCCTGGGATGAGAGCCCCCAGGTTGTCGGTTACTGAACCACCGATGGCACCCTGTCCAGTCTGGGCAGACGCACTGACCGCGAATGCCAACAGCGCAATGGCTGTGCTGTGACGGGGTAAGGGAAAAGATAGCGCTACATTTGCTGCAGAGCCGATGCGTAACCTTCTCATAAAATCTCGTTCTTCTCTCTTATCGTGTCGACTCATTTGAATCAGGCCTCCCGGGAAATTCACGTATGACGACGAACGCGCATACACGTACATTTCTGCGTTGTCGGAATCGAGCAGCTTTGTAGTTCTTCGCAGAAAAGCATGTCAACGATGTCGCTTCGCTAAAGCAGACTCTCGGTTCCGTATCGCATTGTGAAATGACCGCCCGTCGTTGCATGGGCCAAGAAAAGGCTTATGGAGACGGTATTTTCAATGCCAGTATGACTATTCGCGGAAAGGTCGCTCGCTATATGTAGGTGCAAAGATGTCTCGACATGCGTTGCACAATGCGAGATGAGTCAGGTGCTGTAGTTAGGAGCTACACCGCACTTAGATCGACTCGGGAGACGATTTCATCCATGTATCGTTGGGATAAATTTTGTCGACACTCTGCGGCGTAAGTAGTTCATGTTGCACAAAAACGGCAGGGGCCACGGGTTTGTGTTTGAGCACATCCAGCGCCAGCCGGATAAGTCTTTCCCCATAGGTTTCCGGAAAGTACGCGACCGAACAGATGAGACGGCTTGAACGTCTCCGCATCTCCTCGCGCGCGGCGAGACTTCCATCTTGCCCCGCAATGGCGCAGCAGCGTTCGATCCCGGCCTCTCGAAAGGCCTGTAACGCTGCCAGCGCAGCAGAATCATTCACCGCACCGATAAGAGCACGCTCTGGCGCACGGCGGCGAATGTGGCGGCGAACAACGTCGAGGGTAGCTTCGAATTGACCACCCTTAGTGTCGTAATGATGTGTTGGAATGCGATGCGCAGTGGGGCTCACTTCGTGTATACCGTCGAGCACGCCAGAGAGTCGCGCATTCAGCAGAGGGCCCGCGGCATCGACGCCGAGAAGAATGATTTGCTCTGGACCGCTCTTCCAGTTTTTTGCGGCCCATCGCGCCAGATGACGGCCTGCCATGCGGCCCGCCTTATAGTTGTCTGCTCCAAAGTAAATAGCGCCGGGATGCGGAATGTCGATGGCGATAAATGGAATGCGAGCGGCGGCAAATTTCACTGCAATCTGGGCTGCGATACCGACATTGATCTGCGAGTCAATGACGAGGTCGACCTTTTCCGACACGAAAGTATCCGCATTCTGCAATGCGGTACGAGGGCTAAGAGCGTTGTTCAGCACCAGCAGATCAATGTTTGCATTGTTGGCTGCGACAACCAGGCCATCACTTACTGCTCCGGTAAAGGGCAGCAGGCTGGTCTGAGAGCCATAACCAATGCGGTATCGCTTGTTGCGTGCAAACTGCACACAGCAGCGGTAACCCTGCTTCCCGGCTCTTTCCAGAAGATGTGTTTCCACCAGCGTTTCCAGCAATCGGAAGGTTGTTGCTTTATGCAGCCCAACCCGCGAGGCCACTACGCGCAGATCCAGCACCTCCGATGTGGATTGAAACGCGTTGAGGATAGAAACGGCCCGTACGACAGCCTGAATCGTGTATCCGCGCTTTGGTTTGGCTTCACTTCGTACAGACTTCGTCGACGATTTCATGAGGGACCTCCGCGGCAGATGAACATTTCGGTGGCGAGAAGCATGTTTCACAATGTAAAACGATTCTCTCGCAATCGAACTTCTATTTTCTGTGACACGTTATGCGCCGTAGCATCTTGAGGCTGGTGGAGGGACTTCCTTCGACCTGTTGAAACTCAGCACTCGAAACTTATCGCAAAGCAAGTGTAGTAGGCAAAGTATGCGCTGGCCGGTTGTGGAACGGAAGCCGCTCTGTCAGAAAGGGCGAGGATGGTACTGGAGCAGACATGGCGTTGGTTCGGTCCAGGGGATCGTGTCACATTGCGAGACGCACGCGAAGCCGGAGCGACGGGCATTGTGAACGCTCTGCACGAAATCCCGACAGGCGAAATGTGGCCGATCCAAACAATTCAGAAGCGGCAGGAGGTCATTCGATCGGCTGGCCTGGAGTGGACCGTTGTCGAAAGTCTGGGAGTGACAGAACGCATCAAAATGCGCGCACCCGGCTGGCAACAGGACGTGGAGAACTTCATCCAATCCATTCGCCATCTTGCGGATTGCGGTATCCGGACCATTGCTTACAACTGGATGCCGTTGTTCAGTTGGACAAGAACACATCTGCATGAGCCTGCGCCGGGCGGAGGCTACACAACGCGGTTCGATACGCTGGCATTTGCCGCTTTTGATATGTACATGCTGAAGCGCCTCAACGCCGAAGCAGAGTGGGGCGAGGATCAGAGCCGGGAGGCTCTCCGCTATTTCAAGGCTCTTTCCCCCGCACAGATAGATTCACTGCGCTCAACAATTCTCGATGGCTTACCGGGGGGACATACAAAGCTGACTCTCAAAGAGACTGCTGAAATGCTGCGTAGTTATGAAGGGATTAGTGCCGATGCGCTTCGTTCCTCGTTGGGAGAGTTCTTGCGAACCGTTGCTCCGGTAGCGGAAGAATGCGGCGTGCGGTTGTGCATCCATCCAGATGATCCGCCTCGGCCGTTGCTGGGTCTTCCCAGAATCGTAAGCACCACCGATGACCTGCGCTGGATTCTTGAGCAATATGTGGGAGACGCAAACTCGCTGACGTTCTGCACAGGTGCACTTGGTGTGCGAGCCGACAACAAGTTGCGAGAGATGGTCGCGGAGTTCGCACCGCGCATCGGGTTTCTCCATCTGCGGTCTACGGAGAGAGAACAGCGAACCGATTCGGAGGTCGAATCATTTTTCGAAGCGGCACACCTTGAAGGTGACGCCGATCTGATCAGCATCATCCTCGAAGTGGTTCGAGAAAAGCACCGGAGAAGCGCACGCGGAGACAATCGTAGCCTGCCGTACCGTGCGGATCATGGGCAGGAACTGTTGAATGATCGAGAGCGTGGAGCAGCTCCAGGATATCCCGCAGTGGGACGTTTGCGTGGTTTGGCAGAGCTGCGCGGGGCCTTCATGATGGCAGAACGATGGATGACGGAAGGCTGAGAAGAGATGGATTTACTGAATAGAAACGCACTGATCTTCGGTGGAGCTTCGGGCATCGGGTGGGCCACGGCCAAGGCCCTGATGGATCTCGGAGCGCAGGTTGTCATTGCAGATGTGAGCACACCATCGGAAAACAGTGCAGCACTGTATATCCCATGCGATGTGTGCGATGAAACACAGGTGAGTGAGGCTGTGCGGCGTGCAACGGAAACAAAGCCGCTTGACTGGTTGGTGTACAGCACAGGTATTCAGCACTACGGATCGGTCGTCAGTACAGCGGTGGACGAGTATGACCTGGTGCAGGCGATCAATGCACGCGGGGCTTTTTTGGCGTGCCATTCGGCAATTCCTGTCATGCGCAACGGTGGCGCAATTGTTCTGGTTTCCTCTGTACAGGCGCTGGCATGCCAGGAAGGTGTCGCGGCCTACGCTGCCAGCAAAGGCACTTTGGAAGCCCTTACTCGTGCGATGGCCGTTGATCATGCGAAGGACAACATCCGAGTCAATGCAGTATTGCCAGGGACAGTCGACACACCAATGGTTCGCTCCTCAGCAGAACGCTTTAGCGGAGCCGATGGGTTGGAACAGACGTTGCAGCAGTGGGGAGAGGATCATCCTCTGGGGCGCGTAGCCCGTGCGGATGAGATTGCAAATCTGATTACGTTTCTGCTGAGCGAGAAGGCTTCGTTTATTACCGGAGCGTCTTATCGCGCAGACGGTGGGTTGCTGGCGCAGCTTGCCGTGCGTCTATAGAGCAAATGGCGTGACGGGCAAACCTCGCACGCCGCTTTCAAACGCGAAGAGGGACTCTGCAGGTTTGCCTTGTGACATCGCATTACCCGCTGTGGTGAAAATCAGTGTTTCCTTGTCGCCTGAAGTAAAAGTGCATGTGGTGGGATTGGTGGCTGGTGTATCGATGATCCGCGCAACAGTTCCATCAGGAGCTATGCGGACAATGCATGATCCGCCATAGCGACAGTTCCACAGATATCCTTCAGCATCTATCGTGGAACCATCAGGAAGTCCACGTTCGAAACCGCGAAAGAAGATTTCGCGGCCTTCAAGGATGCTGTGTATAGGGTCGAAGTGGCCACGGTAGATCGTATTCGCAAGCGTATCGGCGAAGTACATCGTCTCGCCATTCGGTGACCATGCGAGTGTATTGCTGATGCCAAAGCCGGAGTGCCACTGCTTTACTTCGCCACTGGCTGCGAGCGAATAAAGCGCGCCCGACCATTCCGTAATATCCAGGGTTGTGCCGTCGCTTCGCACATTGTTCTGCATGGTGCCGAACCAAAGCACACCGGCAGGATCGACACGTGCATCGTTGCAACGGAGAGCGGGCCATTCAGGCAGGCGGAAAAGAGTGTCTGTCTCTCGATGCGTACGAGTATTCCAAAGAACGATCCTGCCACCGAGAATGAGAACGAGAAGCTCAGTGCGGTTGGTGAGAACGACAGCAGTGACCGGCTGATCGAAACGCCAGGTTTCTACATTGCCGTTTTCGATCTCCAGTCGATGGAGTAAACCGCGATTGATATCGGTCCAGAAAACAGCGTTCTGTTGTGGATGCCACACGCAACCTTCGCCACAGAGGTCTCCGGTAGCGGCGAGGCAGCGTATGCCTGTATTGGGAATTGGATCAATCATCAAAATCGAAACAGGCCCCATTGGCCGGGGTTGAGATTCGCCTCGCTGGGAATATCAGCAGTCATGGCATCCACCTTATTGTGCCAATAGACACGAGCCTGTGCGCGCGTGCCATCGCTGAGGACAAAGCCTACATCGCCGCGATACTGCTTGCCAGAAGACGCCTCAAGCCCAAGAACAGACAATGGCACGGAGACCTGGTAGAAGCCGCCGTCAGCAGTAACCGTAACGCGATCACTGACATCCTCCACATCATCGAAGACAACTTCACTTACAGGTGAAGCAAAGCTAACGCGATGACCCGGTGCACTTGCCTTCTGATGATAAAGAACTGCCAGCAGCTTGTCGTTGCGACGCGTCACGAAGAGGCGCGCATCACCGATTGTGGCATGACGATCATCACTGGCGCCGGAAGCACGCACCATCAGATCGAGTCCACCACCCTGCGTAAAGGCGAATGGAAACTCTGTTGCGGAGTTGCGCAGCAGATCAGGGTAGCTGGTGCGATACGCAACGATCAGGTTTTTGCTATCGGTGCCAAGTTGGAAGGACGCATTTTTGTCGATCGTTGCCCAATCTTTCGCAGGCCAGCTTTCAGCAGAGGCTTTCATCGATGCGCCAACATGGTGAACCTCTACTTCAGCCTTCAGTTTTTCGTGCCGGACAGATTCTTCACGCAAGGGCGCAGCGTCAACAATCTCCTTCTGACTCACTGTGAGATAACCAAGATCCACGCGTTGGATAGATGCAAGTCCATCAAGACGAACAATGGATGTATGCCACTTCCCAACAGCGAGGTAAACGTTGCCATCGTCCTCGCCAAACATGAAGGGCCAGAAGTGTTCGGCGTCGAAGCTGAGACCAGTCACTTCCATGTTGCGAGTCTGCTTGGGATAAGGCCAGAAGGGTGAACTGCGTGTATCGCCGCCGAGCGTGGCTACAAGAAAGCCATCCACGGTGTAGATGTATATCTCACCCATGTAGGAGTAGCGTGCCACCAGATATCCTGCCTGCCCTGCAGCGGGGCGAACGGGATAGCCCAACATACGTTTGGGATCTTGAATATCGCCAGCACCTGCAGGTGGAAGAGACGAGGGACGTGTTGGTATGCGCCAGCGCGACTGACCATCTTTATAGCCGCTCATATCCGCGACAAACCAACCATCAGGACTCAGTGCCACATCACCGTTCGCAGGCGTCTTCGAGAGGAGCGCAAGCTTCGAAAGATTAAACGAGGGTACACCCGCTGCATCGACCGATGCCGTTGGCAAATGATAAGGGCCGCCGCTGATGATGGAGAGGTCCGGCTGAAAGACAACACCAGCGCCACCGTGCGCAGAGGGTCGGAAGAATTCGACTTCATCGGCTTGCACAGCATGATCGTCGTTGCGATCAGCCCACACGAAGAACGTCTGGCTGGGATCACCTGATGGCATCCTGTTTCGGATAGCTGGTTGATCGAGTGTGGCCCAATGATGCGGATTGCCAACTGGTCCCACCCAACCTGCACTGGCAATGGGACGGCAGACACCGTTTTCAAGAATCCAGAGTGTAGTGACGGTGGTCTGGTTATACCAGTAGGTGTTGTACGAATCGGTGAAGTACTGATGGCCCTTGTAATAGAAGTTTTGCGCGGGAGTAATGCCACCGTGTGAACCCACGGGAATCATGTCGTTGGGAAAGAAGATAGGTTTGGGCTGATAGCCGCTGTAACTAATGCTGTCGTTCAGTGGATCAGGAAAGCGATAGCGCACAGCTGTAAGTCGTTCGTTGCCAGTGGCAGGATCAATACGAAATTCAAGCAGGCCCATGCTGCCCGGATTGCCGATCGAGGGATAGTAGGCGCGATAGAGATCATGCGGATCAGCAAAACCTCCGCCGCCATATTGCGTTGGCCCATACCATGCGTTGAGAAAGCGCCCTGTCCTGGCATCCCAACGGCTGATGCGCTTCGGAAGATAATCTTCTTCTGCAACCCACAGCACGCCGTTGGAGTCAATCGTCATACCCAGAGGATGCGCCATGCGCTGCTCATCATAAGGGCCAATCTGAGGGCCGCCGGGGCGTCCAATAACGCGCGCCAGTTTGCCCGTAGCAGCGGAGAACACTTTCACCTGATGGCTGCGTCCCCAGTCGGTTACATAGATTTCATGATCTTTCTCAATGATCTGCTTCGGTGATTCGAGCAGCGATGCAGGAATCACTTTCTGTGGATCCGTCAGGCGAAGCGTATGCCAATCGTTCTGCACTGCGAATCGTGTGATGCCACCATCGGTGCCCACCAGCAGATGACCATCCGGCTCAAACGCCAACGACCCCAATCGTGGCATGGCTATCTTCGCAAATGATGGTTGTGCGCCATGCCTCACATCGAACGCGACAATTTCATTGGCTGCAGGATTGGCAAGCAGCAGAAGGCCATTCTGCACGCCAAGCCCTACAAGCTGGCGGAATGCATCGTGCATCTGTATTCCGCCAACAATTTTCTCCAGCGGAGTCAGACCGGTCTTTGTCAGTATGAATACCTGCAAGCCACCCGGGTCTGTCTTGCCAAAATCCCGGCTTGGATTAACGACATACACCGTGTAGGCAATGTGATCTGGATTTCTCTCACGTCCGTCGTCACGCGCAAGAGCAATGCCACCGTTCCATCCGCGTATCTTGATGCCATCCAGTTTGCGTCCATCAAGATCGGTCCACATCAGCGCGTGCCCGGCTTCTGCAGCTTGCGCACCTAACAAAATCTGCGGCGATGTTGAGTGTGTGGGCCACACACTTCCTTCCGGCAGAAACAGCGCGGATGCCGGTGCGGTATGGTCTGCGAGCCACGCGCCCGTGCCATCCGCCTTCGGCCAGGGCGGCGTCCCCGGCGAGTAAATGGAGTACTGTAGATGCGGCACAATCCGCTGATGCAGCAAACCTCGCACATGGTAGCGTCCCGGATGAGCCACGCCATCCAGTGAACTTCCGTCCCATGCAATATCGTTATGCCCCGTATGTACGGGAATGTCCGGAGCAAGGTTCTTGATGCGATTGCCCTTATCATCTTCCAGAACAATCGTTAACAAACCATCCTGCTTCGACTCATAGGGAATCGCGATTCCACCATGCTGCGCGCTTGCATCCGCTGGCGTCTGACACGAAACATGCCCGCACAACACCAGAGCAAAACTTCCTAGACTGACAAGCGCTGCAATGGGACGGTACATACATCTCCTGAAGGGTGGAACTTGCTTTCATGCAGTGTGACGAACGATCACGCCTCATTCATCCGCCGCCACATCAAAGTTCGTGCTCCTCACCAAACAGGCACTATAGGAGGACGGCCTCACAATAGGCGAGCCGCGAAACACCCATCGCCTGTACGTTTCATTTTGAATGAGCGCTGCGATCCAACTTTTCTTGTGTGAAATTGCGCAATTTCTCTGTCAACATTAGCCAAACGATGCCTCTTCCATTGAAGAACTCTCAGGCGACTTGATACAACGCATTGCAGCATGTATTTCACAATGCGATACACGGAAGCCAGGCCCGATCCCAACCAGGAGTCTGGATTCAGAAGATGGTTTGCCAGAGCTACCGCGGGGTAATGGCACTTGTCGCCGGTTATCTAATAAAGACAGCTGCTTCTTAGGCTTGAGGTTCATAGCCTGTCGTGTCTGCACGTTTTGACATGGTGTGCCGGAACAACCGCGGCTGCGTGCGCGCTACCATTAGGTTTAATGGATGCACGTAGTCGCGATGCCGCAGTGGCTCCTTTACCGTCGCAGGTGCAGACTGCACGACGACGCCTGATGCTGCGAGATGGCCTTAAGTTCTTAACGTTGACTCTGGTCGCACTGCTCATGAGCGGCGTGACGACGCTGCTGTTTCGGAGCTTTGAAGCGCATCGAGAAGAGCTTGCGGTGCGATGGGCCGAGCGCGGGCAGCAGGCGCTGGCAGCGGGAAAACCGGATCAGGCCGTGACGGCTCTACGTACTTCGCTGGGGTTTCGTTCGGATGTTCGCGAGAATCAGCTTGCCCTGGCGCATGCTCTGGCTGCGAGCGGACGTGTGGATGAGGCGGAAAATTATTTTGTGAACTTGTGGCAGATGCAGCCGGGTGACGGCGGCATCAACCTGGAGTTGGCTCGGCTGGCGCGGCAGCAGGGAAAGTCATTTAACGCAATTGAGTATTATCGGGCTGCTATTTTCGGCACCTGGAGTGGGGATGGCCCTGCTCGGCGACGGGATATTCGGCTGGAGCTGTCGAGCTACCTGGTGGAGCTGGGACAAAGCAAAGCGGCGCGTGCGGAGCTGTTGATTGCGGCGGGGAATAATCCCGATGCATCTTCGCAGCTTCGGATCGGTGAAGCGCTGGAGGCGGCAGGTGCTCCGAAAGAGGCCGCGACTGCCTATCGCAATGCGAGTGAGGATAAGGTGTTTGCGGCGACTGCGCAGGCGAAGCTGGGCGAGCTTTGCTATGCGCAGGGTGACTATCAATGTTCTGCGGAGGAGTTGACGCAGGCCTTGCGTAAACCATCCTGGACGGCGGAGCAGAAGCTGCGCATGAGCACTATGCAGCAGAATGCGGAACGGCTGCAGGCGTTGATGCTTTCGCATGATGTTGCTTCGCCGCTGCGCGCAGAGCATCTGTTGGAGGCGGCGCAGATTGCGGTGACGCGGGTGAATGGATGTCTTGAGCGACATGCAGGGCAAGCTGACATGCTGCAGTTGCAAGTGCAGTGGAAGGCTTTGGATACAGCGAAGAATCGTGCAGCGCTACGGCACGACGATGATGTGCAGGATCAGTATCGAACGGCGATCTTCAACACGGAACGGACCGCAGCCGCTATATGCGGAGCGCCTGCGGGCGATGATGCGTTGCTGCTCTACCTGGCGGACCATCCAGCGAAACAGTTCGGAGGGCAGCCATGAGCACACATGAAACGGCAGTGGTTTCGCAGGTGATGGAGGACGCGGCAGAACAGCAGGTGGAACATGCTCCGAAGCGTGAAGACCGACTGTTTCTTCTGTTGAGTATTTTCATCGGAGTGATTTCTGGTCTGCTGGTAGTTTCATTCCGCATGGCCATCGAATGGCTGACAGTGTTGCTGCAGGGATCGGCGCCGGCACCGCACCAGTTGCGGCTGTTGATTGTGCCCGCGGTGGTGGGTGTGGTGCTGGGGCTGATGACGCGTTATGTTTTTCCAGACGTGCGCGGTTCTGGTGTAAATCAGACGAAAGCTGCTCTCTATATTCACAACGGCTACATCTCTACGAAGACGATGATCGGTAAATTTCTGCTGGCCGCGTTGTCGATTGGATCGGGACAATCGCTGGGGCCGGAGGACCCTTCGCTGCACCTGGGAGCGGGTGTGGCTTCGCGCATCGGGCGCTATGTGGGGTTGTCGCGCGAACGGATGCGATTGTTTGGACCGGTGGGTGCGGCAGCAGGTCTGGCTGCAGCGTTCAACGCGCCCATTACTGCTGTGCTGTTTGTGATTGAAGAAGTGATCGGGCAGTGGACCGCGGCGATTCTTGGGTCCATCGTATTGTCGGCTGTGTCCGCGGTGGTGGTGGCGCGATGGTTCTGGGGATCGCAGGCGATGTTCCGCGTTCCCAATGTGAATCTGCGCGATCCGCGCGAGTTGATGGCATATGCCGTGTTGGGTGTGATCGGCGGATTTGCATCACTTGCTCTGACACGTGCGCTTGCTTATATGCGCCCTCGTTTACGTAATCTGCCTGCGAATCGGCAGATTTTTGCACCTGCGCTTGCGGGGCTGTTGGTGGGCGCGATCGCGTACTTTGGTGTGCCGCAAGTGCTGGGTGTTGGGTACGGCACAATGGATGCCGCGATGCATGCGGAGTATACGGTTGGCTTTCTGCTGTTGTTGGCAGGGATAAAGCTGCTGACGACTACGTTCTCATTTTCATCCGGTGCGCCTGGTGGGTTGTTTGCGCCAGCATTGTTTATTGGCGCGATGCTGGGTTCCGCAGTGGGAACGTTTGAGCATCACTTCTTTCCGTCGCTGACAGGATCGGTGGGGTCATATGCGCTGGTGGGTATGGGGGTCTTTTTTGCGGCGTTCATCCGTGCGCCGTTGACCAGCGTGTTCATGATCATGGAGATGAGCGGCAACTACACGATTGTGTTGCCTGTCATTGTGTCGAACACGATTGCGTACATCATTTCGCGTTCGCTGCAGCCGGTGCCGATTCTGGAAGTGTTTACGCACCAGGATGGTTTGTATCTGCCGTCGCTGGAAGAGGAGCGTGAAGATTCGGAACTGCGTGTGGAGGATGCCCTGCGGCCTGCCGATGTGCTGGTTCTGAATGGCGGTGAGATGTTGCAGGAATTGGGCGAGGAGATTGCCGCTGCTTCTGTTGTGCTGATTCGTTGTAATGATGGATGGTACGCGGCGCGGCAGACAGAGATGCAGGCGTTATTGCAGCAGGCGCAGGACAATGGTGATAGAACGCTGGAACAGAGCGTCGCTGCGCGCAGGACTCCCATGTTGTTTCCGGATCAGCCGCTGGCGCATGCGTTGCCTTACTTCAAGAACTGGCCTCTGCTGCCTGTTTCCAATCGTGCGATGCGTGGCGTGCTCGAAGGTGTGTTGACGTTGCAGGACGTGCTGGATCGTTATCAGCAATGAGGAATGATTGCTGGCAACGCAGACAAGGAAAGATTGACTGGCGGAGAGAGTGAGGGATTCTCACGATACGTTTCGCATGTCGTTTCGTATCGGCCTGTATCAAGCTTAGACACTTTAGAAGTGTCATAGGCATCCGAGTCTTGCGATGAAGCGTCGTATCTGGTCACTGTCTACGTGGGAAGATTCCAGCTCATGCGGTCACGCAGTCGATGAGCCACGTGGACAAGTCCGATGAGCGCTGGGACTTCGATCAATGGCCCCACGACTCCAACAAATGCTTCTCCAGAGTTCAGGCCAAACACCGCCACGGCCACCGCTATCGCAAGTTCGAAGTTGTTCCCGGCTGCGGTGAAGGAAAGGGTGGCTGACTGTGAGTAGTTAGCGCCCAGTCGCCATCCCATCAGAAAACTGATCAGGAACATGATGATGAAGTAGATCATCAGCGGAATCGCGATCCTCACAACGTCTAAGGGCAGACGGATAATCAGGTCTCCTTTGAGTGAGAACATGACCAGGATTGTGAAGAGTAGCGCCAAAAGCGAGAGTGGATTGATTCGTGGCAGAAAGCGAGTGGCATACCATTCTTCCCCTTTGGTTCTGAGCAGTAGCCATCGCGTCGCGAAACCGGCTAGGAACGGCACTCCCAGGTATAGGCCAACACTCTTTGCAATCTGGTTGATACCGATATGCACCACGCTGCTTTGAAGGCCAAACCACGTTGGAGCGACAGCCAGAAACACCCACGCATAGAAGCTGTAGAAGAGCATCTGGAAGATGCTGTTTATTGCGACCAGGCCTGCAACGTAATCGGTATCCCCTCCGGCAAGCTCGTTCCATACCAATACCATTGCGATGCAGCGAGCAATACCAATCAGGATAAGTCCACGCATGTAGGCTGGTTCGCTTCGCAAGAACAGCAACGCGAGCGCAAACATCAGTACGGGGCCGATCACCCAGTTCTGAAGTAGCGATAAACCTAAAATGCGACGATTGCGGAAGACTTCGCCGAGCTTCTCATAGCGCACTTTCGCTAGCGGCGGGAACATCATCACAATGAGGCCGATAGCGATGGGGATGTTGGTGGTCCCGGTCTGGAAGCTATTCACAAAAGCAGCGGAACCGGGAATGAAGTGCCCAATGCCTACTCCCACTGCCATCGCCAGAAAAATCCAAAGTGTCAGGTAACGGTCAAGGAAAGATAAGCGTTTCCGCTGCGCTGGAGCACAGTTGCGCCCTTGTGTCGCAATTGCAGTCATTCGCAAACCTCGCAGCAGGCATCGGAAACAGTGGCTGGTAGCGGTGCACCTTTAAGGGCGTACTTGGCAGGAGAGCAGCATGCTCTACTCAGCCGAGATCGATCGCCCTGCATCGACTTATCGTCTTTCAGCGAGTCGAGAGTCTGTCGAAGAATCTGGGCGGCTCCTGCATGCACAGGCATCTCGATGCGATAGTGCATCCATTTGCCCTCACGCCGCGCCGAGACGATGCCAGCGCTCCGCAGGTACGCAAGATGTCGGGATATCTTCGGCTGAGGAGCATCCAGAATCTCGACGAAGTAGCAAACGCAGACCTCCTGATCTCCCATCAGGTTGAGGAGCCGGAGGCGGGTGATGTCGCCAAGAGCCTGGAAGAAACGCGGCAGGTCAAACTGTTTACGAGCCATGTTTTATATATATGCCTTGACGAATGTATTTGCAAGACATATATTCGCCTAAGCATGTATGTTTGAGGGTGGAAGATGATAGATGTTCTCGAATCGGTTCGATCGAAGTATGGTGCGGTTGCGGAGAGCACACTCTCGACCAGGGATGAAGGCGTCAAGTCAGTTGCCGAAGCCTTTGGCTATTCGGTGGAAGAACTCACTTCAATACCAGCCGAAGCAAATATGGGGCTGTCTTGCGGCAACCCGACTGCGGCTGCTCACTTGAGAACTGGTGAGGTTGTCGTCGATCTTGGTTCCGGCGGCGGCTTGGATGTGTTTCTTGCTGCGAAGAAAGTTGGCCCGGAGGGCCGTGCAATCGGTATTGATATGACTCCGGCGATGATTCATCGCGCCCGCGTCAACGCGGCATCGGGCGGATATACCAACGTCGAATTCCTTCAAGCCACGATTGACAATATCCCACTGCCGGATGGTTCGGTGGATTGTGTCATCTCTAATTGCGTACTGAATCTTGCCCCGGACAAGCCCGCAGTCTTTCGGGAAATTGCCCGTATTTTGAAGCCGGGCGGTCGTCTCGCCATCAGCGATATCGCCCTCAAGGGTGAGTTGCCCCAGGCAATTGCGCGAAGCATGGCCGCGTATGTTGGTTGCATCGGAGGAGCGATCCAGATCGAAGACTACCGTGCGGGTCTGCTGGCTGCTGGCTTCGGTCACGTAGAAATTGTGGATAGCGACGCAGATCTCAACGCCTACGCCAAAGTTGAAAACCAATCTGGCTGTTGCTCACCTGCGATGGAGGAAGGATGCTGCTGCTCGCCTGCGGCTCCGGAACCGAACTTGCACGCGGAGTTGGCTGAGCTACTCAGCAACTATGATGTCAACGCCGCGGCATCAAGCGTCAAAATCTACGCTATTAAGCCCCAAATACCCACGATAGAGGCGAGCGTACCGTGCTGCCCACCGGGATGCTGCCCGTAGCAGCGAGGGAGACAAGATGTTCAAAGTAATCTTCGCCTGTGTTCATAACGCTGGACGATCGCAGATGGCAGCCGCATTTTTCAACCGCCTTGCGAACCCGCAAAGGGCCCATGCACTCTCCGCGGGGACAGAGCCTGGTGCGAGTGTTCATCCCGGCGTGCAAACCGCCATGTTGGAAGTTGGTATTGATCTGAGCTCAGCCAGACCGCAAAAGCTAACCGAAGAACTCGCGAGGGACGCCCAACTTCTTGTCACGATGGGCTGTGGCGATAAGTGTCCGTATGTGCCTGGTCTGCGACGAGACGATTGGCCACTCCGTGACCCGAAGGGATTGCCACTCGTTGAGGTAAGAATGATCCGCGATGAAGTGAAGGCTCGAGTAGAGGCCTTAATCGTGTCAGAAGCGCTCTACTAACTGTTTAGTCCCTACTCCAGCGCAATTTCAGGCGGAATTTGCGATTTTATCGGGACAGAGAACACAAACTGAGACTGACTGGCGGAGAGTGGGGGATTCGAACCCCCGATAGAGCTTTTGACCCTATAACGGTTTAGCAAACCGCCGCCTTCAGCCACTCGGCCAACTCTCCGCGGAGCCTTGCGCGCTCAAAACGCGCATAAACAGCGCGGAACGGCGAGACAGGTTTGATTATAGCGTGCCTTCGCCAGAATCTGAACTTTTGCTTTTTTGCATGATTTCGTATCGGAAAAGCACACTTTTTTTGCTGTTTTGTCTTACTTATTTGCGTTCAGCGTGCGATTTGAGGCGCATCAGGGTGTCGTCCCAGTGTTGGGCGATGGCCTCCAGGTAATCGCGGGCGCTGTCCAGCGCGTTGGGGGTAAGACTATAGTGCCGCTCACGACCTTGCTCCCGGCAGCGCACCAGTCCGGCGCGTTCCAGCACGTGCAGGTGTTTGGTCACGGCCTGCCGGGTTACGCTGGTCGATTGCGTCAGCGACTGGATGGATTGTTCGCCCTCTTCGCCCAGTCGCGACAGCAGTGACAGCCGTGTGGCATCGCCCAATGCCGCAAAGATGGGGACACACTGCTGGCGTAGCCGCTCGGCTGCGGCTGGTTTACGCATTGGGCGAGCCGGTCAGGACATACCGCTGGACGCGCAGCACCTGCTGCTCCCATCCGCTGCTGTTCATCTTGAAGGCCAATTCCCGACGCCACTCCGGCACTTTGTCGAAGCCGCATTCTGTCACGCGCAGATGTGTGCCGCCATTGGCAGGTGTGAAGTGAAAGGTGACGGTTGTGGGTGTTTCGCTGGAGTAGTCGACCTCGGGATCCAGAGCATAGGGCAGCCAACGATAGGCAAAGCGCGTCTCCGGCTCAATGGTTTCCACCGTCAGTTTCAGGCGGATGTGGCTGTATTCCGGGCTTGTGATCATGCCTTCCATCACGGCGCCCTCGGCGAACTGTGATTCCAGCTTCACACCAAACCATGCGCTGAATTCGTCCGCGCTGGTTACAGCCTTCCATACCCGTGAAACGGGCGCTTCAATGAAAATTTCCTTGTCGATACAGTCCTGCATATACGCAACCTCCCGGTTGCAATAACTATGGCATCGCGGTTTGAATTGCGCAACCTCAAAGTTGCACATTAATTGCGCCATGCCCCTGCTGCGATACTGAATGGCAATGAGAACGGTTCTGGTGACAGGGGCGGCTGGGTTTATTGGTTCTCACCTGGTGGACGCGCTGGTGGAGCGCGGCGAGCGTGTGCGTGGACTGGACAACTTTGCGACCGGGCGTGCGGAAAACCTTGCCGGGGTGCGCGACCGCATTGAGTTCACGGAAGCCTCGCTGACGGATCGTGAAGCGTTGGCGAAAGCCGTCAGCGGTGTCGATGTGATCTTTCATCTTGCCGCGCTGCCCAGCGTGCCGCGCAGCGTGAAAGATCCACGCAGTTCGCATGTGGCGAATGTTGAAGGGACGTTTGAGGTGTTGGAGGCGGCGCGTGCGGCGGGTGTGAAACGCGTTGTGTATGCGGCGTCCAGCTCTGCGTACGGCAATCAGCCGGGATTTCCGCGTGTGGAGACGATGGTGCCCATGCCTATTGCGCCTTATCCGGTGCAGAAGCTGGCGGGCGAGTTCTACATGAAGAGTTACTGGCAGGTATACGGGCTGGAGACGGTCTGCCTGCGGTATTTCAACATCTTCGGACCGCGGCAGGTGCCGAATTCAGAGTATTCCGGCGTCATGGCGAAGTTCATCCTGCAACTGCAGCGGGGCGAACGGCCAACGATTTATGGCGATGGCGAACAAGGCCGCGACTTTACCTATGTTGCGAATGCAGTGCAGGCGAATCTGCTGGCCAGTGAAGCTCCGGCGGACAAGGTTGCCGGGCAGGTTTTCAATGTTGCCTGTGGCGAACGTCATACGCTGAATGAAACCTATCGCGTCATCGCAGGACTTCTGAAATCCAGGCTGGAGCCTGCTTATGGACCGGAACGCTGCGGCGATGTGAAGGATTCGCTGGCAAGTATCCAGGCGGCGCGCCAGGCCTTTGGATATGCGCCGTCGGTGGGCTTTGAAGAAGGTCTACAGCGCACCGTCGCATGGTATTGCGAACAGCACCATCACAGGTCTTAACCCTTTCGTTTCAATTTTCCTTAAATATTGGCGGCATTTGGCAGCCCGTGGCGCGGAACTTGCAGGGCGGCGGGGGTGTCCAATGGGGAAAGTATTTGGTGACGGTTTCGCCGGGCGCAGTTCGCCAGCGGAAACAGTGTACCCAGGAGCAGCATGGCGACAGGCAACATGGAAGATAGCGTACAGACACCCGCAACTGGCGGAAGCATTCCCGCAGTGACCACGCTGGCAGCATGGCGTGCGCGGGTTCAAAGCCGCCAGGCCCGCGTTGGCATCATTGGGTTGGGTTATGTGGGCTTGCCGCTCACGCTGCTGTTCTCCAGTGAAGGCTTTCGCGTGACCGGCTTCGACGTGGATGAGAAGAAGGTCGACACGCTGAATAGTGGTGCCAGCTACATCTGGCGAATTGAGCCGGAACACATTGCCGCGGCACAGGCGAAAGGATTTCGCGCGACGACAGACTTCCGGCACATTGCAGAGATGGATGCCGTGCTGATCTGCGTGCCCACACCGCTTACGGAGCATCACGCACCGGACTTGAGCTATGTGGAGACGACGGTCCATGCGATCGCGCCTTATGTGCGTGCCGGCCAGCTGATTGTGCTGGAGAGCACCACCTATCCCGGCACGACGGAAGAGATCGTGGTGCGCATTCTCACCGATGCAGGCGTAGAGCGCGGCGTGCATGTGCAGATTGCTCCGCCCGAAGAGATTGAGCAGATTGATGGCGTCCTGGTGGCGTTTTCGCCGGAACGCGAAGACCCCGGCAATATGATCACGCCGCGTCGCGAGATTCCGAAGGTGGTGGGTGGTATGGACGCGACGGCCACGGAGGCCGCCTGCGCCCTGTATGGCTCTATCTTTACGAAGACGGTTCCGGTGTCGTCGCCTGCCACGGCCGAGATGACCAAGCTGCTGGAAAATATCTACCGCAGCGTGAACATTGCGCTGGTAAACGAACTGAAGCAGCTCTGCATGAAGATGGGCGTGAACATCTGGGAAGTGATCGATGCGGCGGCCACCAAGCCTTTCGGTTTCCAGGCGTTCTATCCCGGCCCTGGCATTGGCGGTCACTGCATTCCGGTCGATCCGTTCTACCTGACGTGGAAGGCCAAGGAATACGGCTTCACCACACGCTTCATCCAGCTTGCGGGTGAGGTCAATGAGGACATGCCGGTGTTTGTGATGCGGCAGGTTGCGCGTGCGCTGAATGCTCGCGGCGTGGCCACCAAGGGTGCGAAGGTGCTGGTGCTAGGCGTGGCGTATAAGGCGGATGTGGATGATCTGCGCGAGTCGCCGTCGCTGGCCATCATCGAGCAATTGCAGGGGCTGGGATGCGACGTCAGCTACAACGATCCCTTCTTTCCCAAAGTGGGACACGGTCGGAAATACGCTCTGAACATGGAATCCACGCCATTGGAGCGGGTTAGCGAATTTGACTGCGTTTTGATTGCCACCGACCACTCGGCATATGAGATGGAAACGATTGTTGCGGAAGCGAAGCTGGTGGTAGATTCGAGAAACGCCACGCGTCATATTCAGTCACCAAAGATTGTTCGCTGCTAAGAATCAGCGGGCAAACAAGGTAGACCATCGGCCATAAGAGCTGTAGACGGGGCGGGTAGCTGCCCCGTTTCTGCTTTCAGTGGCTGTTGAAACTGAGAGTTCTCTCACAGGTATCCCTGGGTTGCGGCATATGCCGTGCAACGCGCACTGATGCGCGTTTGCGTATCACCAGGTTCCTGTTTGAGGGGATTTCGTACTTTGCCGTTGTGGAAAGATGCAACAGCCCACTTGAGATGTGTGCAGCGGTGGTCTGTCATGGGCTGCCTGCCGGTGGCTGCGCTCCTTTTTGCCTTTTCCGGGAGCATGGTGCGTTGCCAGCAATTGGAATCACCACAGGCCATGCGTGCGCGAACGGCGGCGGAAGAACCTGCCGCGGCTGCCCGCAGGGCAAGGGCGTTTGTCCAGTCGCATCAGATGGCGCAGGGGGATTCGCCTGCAGCGGCACTGGTATCGGCAAAGGCGCAACAGGTTGGTCTGGTTCAGGCACAGGCTACTTCGCTGGCAACGCCGTGGATCGCGGTCGGTCCGGTCCAGGTGCAGTCGCTGAGTTATGGGCTGGTTACAGGGCGGGTCACGTCGCTGGCGCTGGACCCGAATGATGCCAGTAACAACACGCTGTATGTAGGGACTTCCGGTGGTGGTGTCTGGAAGAGTACGAATGCTGCTTCCAGCCCGGCCAGCTTTGCACCGCTGACTGATACGCTCTCCGTGTTTTCGCCAAATGCCGGCACGTCGGCAATCCCTTCACTGTCCATTGGCGCCGTCTCTGTGCAGCCGGGTGGCACCGGTGTGATCCTGGCGGGAACCGGCGACCCGAACGATGCGCTGGACAGCTACTACGGTGAGGGCGTTCTCCGGTCGACGGACAACGGCCAGACGTGGTCATTGATACAAACGGCAGGAAGTGCTTCGTTCGTGGGTGAGGGCATTGCCGGGTTTGCATGGAGTACCTCGTCTCCGCAACTGGTGGTGGCGGCGGTATCGGCGTCGGCAGAGGCTGCGAATGTTCGCGCCACCAACTATCCGGGCGTGCGCGGTCTTTATTACTCTGCGAATGGAGGTCAGACGTGGACGCTTGCCACCATTCAGGATGGCAGCACCATCGTGCAGAACCGTACCACCAGCTTCACCAGCTTTCGCGGCAATGCAGCTACGTCTGTCGTGTGGAATCCCATCCGCAAGAAGTTTTATGCGGCGATTCGTTTGCACGGCTATTACGAATCCAGCGACGGTGTTACGTGGACACGCATGACGAATCAGCCCGGCGTCGGACTGACGACGGCAAACTGTCCCTCGCGTCCGGGTGATTATGGTCTGCTGTCCTGCCCCCTCTTTCGGGGCACGTTAACCGTGCAGCCCACGTCGGGCGACATGTTTGCTGTAACGGTCGATTCGAACAACGGTAGCCAGGGTTTATGGCAGGATGCCTGCGCGAAATCCGGCACGGCTTGCGCGTCCACAACGGTGGCGTGGGCAACAAAGATTGATACCTCCGCCGTGGAGAGCGGTGGCAGCATTCCGCAGGGCGATTACAACCTGACGCTGGCAGCGATTCCTGCAGCCACATCGCTTTCCACCAGCGACACGCTGCTTTTCCTGGGAACATCGGATCTGTATCGTTGCAGCTTGTCCGGCGGATGTTCGCTGCGCAATACGACCAACGCAACTACAGGTTGTGCGGCTCCTGCTGGAGTGGCTCCTGCGCAACATGCAGTGGCGTGGGGCGTGAATGCGGCGAACTCTGCCACGCCCACCATGTTCTTCGGCAACGACGGTGGTCTTTGGCGGTCGCTGGATGGTGTGCGGCAGCAGGCAGGCGTATGCAGTGCTGACGATGCCACGCACTTTGACAACCTGAACGGTTCGCTGGGGTCGCTTGCGGAGGTCTCGGGAATGGCATCGGATCCAGCCGATGCGAGCGTGCTTCTTGTGGCGCTGGGTGCCAATGGTAGCGCCGCGAGTACGACTTTGGCTCAGGCCTCTTCCATTGCGCCGTGGACGCAGTTGAATGCTGCTGAAAGCGGTGTGGTGGCGATTGATCAAGGCAGCGGTCGCAACTGGTTGTTGCAGGCAGGCGCGGGCGTGGCCCTGCACGCATGCACCAACGGAAAGCTCTGTACCGCGACGGACTTCAGTGGCCCCGCGACCATCGGATCTTCGCAGGTGAGTGGAGACACATCGCTTACCGATCCACCTGTTCTGCTTGACCCCGGCTTGAACACCAATGCGCTGGTGGGCACATGCCGTGTGTGGCGCGGGCCGGAAGATGGCGGTGGCCTGTGGAGCACCTCAAACGCGATCAGTTCGCCGATGGGCAGTACGGTACATAGTCCTTGCAATAGTAGTGATACGACGATTCGTTCCCTGGCAGCAGGCGGACAGGCGAAGTTCAGCAGCGCATCGCAGAACAGCGGTTCGTCCGTTCTGTATGCAGGGTTAAGTGGCACGCTGGATGGTGGTTCTATCTCTGCGGGGCATATCTACAGCACGACATCGGCTTCCACTGCGGGATCGTCGACTGCGTGGACCGATCTGACCACGAACGCCGTCACCAATGACACCTCTCGCCGCTTCAACGCAGGTGGTGTGGATGTGTCCGGCATTGCCGTCGACCCCAGTGACCCCACAGGCTTGACGGTCTACGCGACGATCCAGGGCTTTGGCTATCCACATGTGTATCGCTCCACGAACGGCGGTGCCACATGGCTGAATATCTCGGCGAATTTACCGAATGCACCGGCCAATGCCGTCACGGTTGACCCGAATAATCCGGCGGTGGTGTACGTTGCGATGGACACGGGGGTGTACGTGGCGCAGGATGTGACCACTTGCGTCGCAACAGTGACCGGAACCACGGGGGCATGTTGGAGCGTCTACGGTACGTCGTTGCCGAATGCGCCGGTGACATCGCTGTTTGCCTCACCGGGTATCAGTATCCCCGGGAGCTCCATAACGGGTGTGCTCCGTGCCGGCACTTATGGTCGCGGCATCTGGCAAGTCCCCCTGCTCACAGCAGGTCAAATAGGCGCTCCGGCAGCAACGTTCTCGCCTGGGTCGCTCACATTCGGCACCCAGGCTGTGAGTACGGCCAGTGCATCGCAGACAGTCACACTTAAGAACACTGGCACAGCCGCCATGCAGATTACAGGCGTGTCACCCAGCGCAGGATTCGTGGAGACGGATACCTGCTCCGGAACTTCGCTGCCGGTCAATAGCACGTGTACCCTGACGGTTAGTTTTGCCCCTGTCGCTGCGGGGAACATCACGGGCACAGTGCAGGTGACGGCGAATCTTCCGGGTGGCTACGCATCCGTGGCGCTTGCCGGAACTGCTACAGGCGTGGCGAAAGTTTTGGTTTCGCCAACGTCCATCTCCTTTGGCGATGTTGCGGTGAACGCCGTTTCCACATCGCAGACGATCACGGTGAGCAATGCCAGCACTGCTGCAGCAACACTGAATACGCCGGTCCTTACTGCGGATTATCGTGTGACTGCCAGCACCTGTAGTACCACGTTGGATGCAGGCTCGACATGCACGTTCGCTGTTGCCTATGCGCCAACAGCGGATGGCGCCAATAACGGCAGTCTTACGCTGACAAATAACGCTGGAACCAACACGATATTTCTCAGTGGCAATGGTGTTGGTACAGCGAATGTTGTGTATTCTCCAACGTCGTTGGTCTACCACAGTGCGGCCATTGGCTCAGCGACGGTCGCCCTGTTCACCATTTCGAATACCGGAACCGCGTCCAGCACGTTAAGTGGTCCGGTATTCGTGGGAGATTTTCGCGCACATAGCAATACCTGCGATACGGTTCTTTTTGCCGGACGCAGTTGTACGATCATCGCCTATTTTGTTCCTTCGGGAACCGGAGTCCGAACGGGCAGCATGACCTTTGTCGACAATGCAGGAAGTCACTCGATTGCGTTGTCTGGATTGGGGCTGATCTCTCCATCGCTTGTGATGCCTCTGCAGGTCACCTTTCCCACGACGAATGTGAACAGCACGTCTCCAAGCCAGATCATCACCGTGACGAACTCCTCGGGTTATGGAATGAATCTTGGGATCACGCAGGTGTACGGAGATTTCGGTGTCACGGCAAATACCTGCACCGCGGCGATCAATGGGATTTTAGGCGCAGGTGCTTCCTGCCAGCTTACGGTGGTTTTTTCACCCACTGTGGACGGACAGCGAAATGGCTTCATCACCATGTCCGATACGGCGTCGAGCGGTGCCGTTGCGACCACACTGCTGAGTGGCACGGGACGCGGCACAGCGCAGGTAGCTGTTTCGCCTTCCACGCTGGCGTTCGGTAATGTGGGCATCGGTAGTGTCAGCCCGGCGCAAACCGTGCAGATTGCGAATTCCGGAACGGCTGCACTCGCATTGAATGGGCGAAGCATCAGCGGCGATAGCAGCTTTCATATCGCCGCAGATACCTGCGGTTCCTCCCTGGCGGTGGGTGCAACGTGTGCGTTATCCATCACCTTTGCTCCGACTGTTTCGGGTAGTCGCGCCGGAACGCTCGCCTGGACGGATGGGCTGGGGACGCGCACAGTTACTTTGAGTGGAAACGGGCAGGGACAGGCTGCGGTATCGCTGTCGCCAGGCGCTGTTGATTTTGGGACGGTGCTGCTGGGCCAAAGTGCAAGTCAGACGATCACCGTATCAAATACGGGAGATGCATCGATCGGTCTTGCGAGCCCGGCAGCAACCGGCGACTTCCGCGTTACCGCGACTACGTGTGGCAACAGTATTGCCGCAGGCGCCACCTGCACTGTCACGGTTGCGTTCGTGCCCGCCGCCAATGGTGCGCGCGCTGGAACGATGTCGCTGGCAGACAACGCGAGTACGCACACCGTGGCATTAACTGGAAGCGGTAAAGGAAGTGCATCGCTGACGTTTACGCCTTCCTTGCTCAGCTTCAGCAATACTACGGTGAGCAATACTTCCGCAGCGCAGACCGTAACCTTTACGAATAACGGGACAGCTGCAGCTACGCTTGCTGCGGCAACGGTCAATGGCGACTTCCGTATGGCCTCGAACACCTGTGGCAGCAGCCTGGCCATCGGAGCATCATGCAGCATTGCGGTTGTCTTTGCGCCGACGGCATCGGGTACCCGTTCCGGAATCCTCTCCCTTGCCGATGCGGATGCGTTGCATTCCGTTTCCTTGCAGGGAACGGGCGTAGCTGGAACGCTTGCCGTATCGCCCGCCTCCATTGCGTTTTATGACACCGCGCTGAATACCACCACAGCCGTGCGCAATGTTGTGCTGACCAACAGTGGCAACAGTTCGTTAAGACTGGGCAGCATCACGGTGACAGACGATTTTGCCGTGAGCAGCAACTGCAATGGTGTCTCGCTCGCCGGTGGTGGTACATGCACACTCTCCGTGACATTCACACCGAAGTCAGCAGGCACGCATGTCGGCTCTATCTCCATCCCAAGCGACAGCAATGGAACTTCGGGCAGTGTCGCTACCGTGGCTCTCACCGGCAATGGCAAGAGTGCATTCAACATTACGTTGATGCCAACGTCCGTCGATTTTGGGACGCAACTTGTTGGAAGCACCAGCGCGACCGCGAACGTTACCGTGTCCAATACAGGTACCAGCGGTGGCGCGCTGGGCAGCATCTCCGTATCCGGCGGTGACTACAGCGTGCAAGCGAACACTTGCGGGACGTCTCTGGCATCGCAGGTTGGCTGCACCGTTTCTCTCGTCTTCAAGCCCACGGCAAGCGGTTCGCGAACCGGAACGCTCACGATTGTCAGCGACGCAGGAACACAGATCGTTCCTCTTGCGGGTGTGGGAACCGCTCAAGCCACCGATACCCTTTCTACATTGGCGCTCAGCTTTGGTCAGCAGGTGGTGAATACAAACAGCGCATCGCAGACCATTACCGTTACCAACAACGGTGATGTTCCTCTGACGTTGCTGAGTGCACAGATACTCGCGGGTGATTTCAGTGCAGTGAATGCGTGTGGCCCAACATTGCCGGCGCATGTGTCATGTGCTGTCAGCGTAGCGTTTGCTCCCAAACATTTAGGAGCTTTGACTGGCGTTTTACAAATAATCGATGTGCAACGTGCGCAGACGGTTGTGCTCAACGGTACCGCGATTGCCGGTGCGGGTGTTTCTCTTTCTCCCTCCAGCCTGACCTTTGCAAATACTGGTGTCGGTACAGTGGGTACGGCACAAACAGTGACACTGACCAATAATGGCGGCGTGCCACTGCTGATCTCTGCCGTCGCGGTGACGGGAAACTTTGGCATTGTCTCTGGCAGCAGCACATGCACTACCTCAGCCGCGATTCCTGTTGGTGGCAGTTGTTCTATGGCCATTGCGTTTCTTCCGGATGGTGCTGGTGCGCGCACGGGCAGCGTCGTCATCACCAGCAATGCAGCCACGCAAACGACACAACTTTCCGGCATGGGAATCGACTTTAGCTTTGCCGCGACCGGTCCAAGTTCTGTGACCATCAGCAATGGCCAGAGTGCGGCCTATGCGCTGCTGCTGCGACCGTCTGTGAATACCTCCGATGCGGTTGCGTTTGCATGTTCCGGAGTGCCTGCTTCTACCAAGTGCACCATCACGCCGCAGTATCGTGATCTCTCTGCGACGGGCACTGTGACGGTGACGTTGTTAACGGGTACCACTGCAAACGCCATTAGCGGCACAACGCTGTTTCTGTCGCTTGTGCCACTTCCGTTGTGGTTCCTGCGTCGAAGAGTTACACGTGGCATGGCCCTTGCGTTCATGGCGATCACCGTTCTTGCAGGCGTGCAGGGCTGCGGCTCTGGCAGGAAGATGGTGGACGACGGCTCCTCTGGCGGCAGTGGCACCACGCCGTCGGGCAGCTATACCATCACCGTTTCTGCAACTGCTGCAGGTGTGACGCATACTGTGCCGCTCACACTGAAGGTGCAGTAGCTACAGTGCCATTGCTGCAGCATGGGCGCTGGCCCATGCCCATTGAAAGTTGTAACCGCCAAGCCAACCCGTCACGTCGACAACTTCGCCGATGAAGGCAAGCCCTGGTATCTTCTTCGATTGCATCGTTGTGCTGTCCAACTCTGCTGTGCTGACGCCGCCTGCGGTGACTTCAGCCTTGGCAAAGCCCTCTGTTCCTGCGGGTGTTACCGGCCACGCGTGCAGCCGTTCTTCAAGCCTGGTGATGGAGGTGTTCTTCCAGTCTGGCGGGGCATTTTCATACAGCCATCGTTCCGCCATGCGTTGCGGAAGATGAGCACGCAACAGCGCAAACGCGGTGGCATCATCGCGACGGTAATTGGCTGTGAGCATCGGCGTGAATACATCTGCTTTCGGTGCCAGATCAAATAGCACTGCTTCGCCTGGTTGCCAATAAGACGAAATCTGCAATACGGCAGGGCCGCTCCATCCACGATGCGTGATGAGTATCTTTTCGCGAAACTCAGGTGCCGCACCCTTCTTGCGTGGTGCGGTGGTTGCAATCACTTCTGCGGACAATCCCGAAAGATCGCACCAGCGTTCGCGTTCCGTATCACTCAACGTAAAGGGAACGAGCGCCGCGCGCGGTTCCACAATGCGCAGGCCGAAGCTGCGTGCAATGTCGTAACCGACCCCGGCAGCTCCGAGCTTCGGGATGGAAAGTCCACCGGTTGCCACCACTACGTTGCGCGATGTGAATTCGCCTGCGGAGGTATGCACGCGAAAACCGCCGTCGATCGGTTCCACACGCTCCACGGCTGTTCGCAGTTTTGTCTCCACATTGCTATTGCGGCACTCCGATTCCAGCAGCGAAACCATCTGTTGTGCGCTGCCATCGCAAAAAAGCTGTCCCAGGGTTTTCTCGTGATAGGCAATGCGATATTTCTCCACCAGCGCGATGAAGTCGCGCGGTGTGTAGCGTGCCAGGGCGCTCTTGGCGAAGTGTGGGTTTTCGCTGAGGTAGTTCGCGGGGCCCGCATGGATATTGGTGAAATTGCAGCGACCGCCACCGCTGATCAGGATTTTTCGTCCTGCGCGTTCGCCTGCTTCCAGTAGCAGCACACGCAGGCCACGTGCGCCAGCCTGCGCCGCGCAGAACATTCCAGCGGCTCCTGCGCCAAGCACAATGCAATCGTAAGTAGGCGTTGTGGACATCTGATCTTTATCCTATTGGGAATGCAGTTACGCCGTTATATTCCCCCGGCACGTGCAGCGCGTTCCGCTCCGCGTGCAGCCACCGTTGAGCCAGGCACCACAAACCACCACGGTCAGACCGTTGTGCGCAAGGCATCGCGTGCCGTGAATGATCTCCCCGGCCAAAGCGTTTACGTGCTGCGCTGCAAAGGCTGTGGGCATGAGTACGGTGAGGCGGGTATCCGCGTGCATCAGCGCAAATGCCCGGTGTGCGATGGTGGCAAGCCCGGCCTGCCTGTTCCGGCAGAAGAACCCACGCTATTCGGGTGAATACATTCGTGCCCGGAAGGGTTCGAATGCGGTGGCGGTGATGTTTCAGCTGGGATTCTTCGCTCCACTCAGAATGACCGAGCTATGCGATGGCTCCCACTTCGCGCAGTTTCGCGTTCAGTTGATCCAGTGATTGTTGCGCCGTTCCGGCGACGGAGATGTGCCATGCCTCGTCTTCGGAAGGATCTTCCAGCGTTGCCAACTGGCTGGTGAGCAGGTTCGGATTCATGAACTCATGCGCGCGATGGTGCAGGTGGTCTGCAATGGTTTCTTGCGGCGCGGTCAGCACGGCGAAACGCACCGTGTCCAGCGAAAGGTCACCGCGAAGCACATCACGATACGCAGCCTTCAGCGCAGAACAGGCCATGATCATGCCCTCGCCGCGCTGGGCGTATTCGTCAATCTTGCCATGCAGAATGGCCAGCCACGGTGCACGGTCGTTGTCGTCCAGCGGATGTCCGGCGGCCATCTTCGCCTTGTTTGCTGCGGGATGAAAATCGTCGCCGTCCAGGAACGGCCATCCCGTCTCCTTCGACAACATGGTGCCCAGTGTGGTTTTGCCGGTGCCACTTACACCCATCAGGATCAGGATCACGGTGGTAAGACCTCTCTGCTTTCTATTGTGCGGCATCTATGGGATTGCATCCACCCCGGGGGCCGCGCAGGGCTTGTTATGCCCTGGAATTACCAATGTCTGCGTCCTCCGTCGCGCCGGAACACGCTCCACCCGCAACGGAAGCTCACACAAAAGGCATAGCAGGCTCTAATCTGTTGTCGTGATCATGCGTTCGTTTTCCGCCCTTCTGCCCGCCGCCGCCTTCCTGCTCGTGTCCGCCTGTGGATGCAAAGCTTCCGCGCCATCTGCGGCCCCTACCGATGCCCCGAAAGCTGTTGCGAAGGTCGCTGCAGCGCCTGCTGCTCCTGCCACGGTCGCGCCGGTGTACGGCTACAGCGTCGTGGCAAAGTATCCGCACTCCACAGATAGCTATACGGAAGGTTTTCTGTACAAGGACGGCAAATTTTATGAAGGCACCGGCATGGAGGGCCGCAGTGGCATCCAGGTGCTGGATCCGGCTACGGCGAAGGTGTTGCAGGAACGGAAGATGACCAACAATTTCTTCGGCGAAGGCATTGTGGACTGGGGCCCGAACATGCTGCAGTGGACGTGGCAGACACACATTGGTGTGGTGATGGACCGCGCCACGCTGAAGCCGCTGCACACCTTCACCTACACCGGGGAAGGATGGGGCATGACGCGTGACAGCAAGCGTCTGATCACCAGCGACGGCACGGCGACACTGCGTTTTCGCAATCCGGAGACGTTTGCGGAGATTGGCCACATTGACGTGCACGATGGAGATAAGCCGGTGGAGCAGTTGAATGAGCTGGAGTACATCAACGGCGAAATCTGGGCCAATGTGTGGCACCTGGAACGCATTGCGCGCATTTCGCCGAAGGATGGCAAGGTGATCTCGTGGGTGGACCTTACCGGCATCCTGCCCGCAACGGAAAAACGAGATGATGAGAGTGTGCTGAACGGCATTGCGTATGACGAGGCGAAAGGCCGCATCTTTGTCACCGGCAAGCAGTGGCCCACCATCTTCGAAATCAAGGTTGGAGCGAAGAAGTAAGGAAGGATTCCTAACTTGTTGGGAGTCCGAGGGCCTTTCGCAGCTGCTCTATGCTTTGACCCTGCTGATGGAAGTGTCGTACCACGCTGCCGGTATGCAGCGTGCGTGATACCAGCGACGGATCGGGACAGGCAAACTGAACACCAGCGGAGCCGAAACGCATCGCGTTGGCTCCGTTTGTTTTTTCCACTACGCCATCCGCTACCAGTAGATGATTCAGCGCGAGCTGATCGTCGCGTTCCACCTGCGTTGCTGCGGCGAAGCGATCCAGCAGTGTTTGTGCGGCAACCGTAGGCCTCCACAGCATGAAGCCACAGCAAAGAACAAAGCCCAGCGCCCGATCCACGTCCATGGGAATGCTGTGATCCAGTTGTGCAATCACATCCGCATCTGGAAGCGAGGCAAGCAGAGGAAGCACGTCGCCAACGGGGATCGCATCCAGATCCAGCACCATCACGGAGTGGCCTGCTGCAATCAGTGCGCGCAGGTACAGCGCACGCACCAGCCACAAAACACCGCGTGTCTTCGGATGCAGCTTGCCTTCGTTCCACGCAAAGAAACGGCGGCAATCTACGACGTGCGTGTCCTCGTATGTCTCCGTGGCGTGCAGTGCGGCGTCATCCATAGCCAACACCACAACACGTGAACCAATGTGCTTTCGCACCTGTTGCATCCACAGTTCAAACAGCGAAAGATAGCCTCCGCTTAGCGGTACAAGAACAATGGGTGGGCCATTGCTGCTGGCGGCAATCGATTGCACCTCATCGCGGATGTGCGCCTGGAGTGAACCGTCTCGCAACGTATCGGAGAGAGCGCGTAACTTGTGGGCTGTGTCGGCAACGAAGACATTTCCTGCAGCGGTCGCGTTTTTTTCCGCGTCTTCCAGAAAGTCATCGGCCAGGGTCGGTTCTTCGATGCGCGTCGCCATCTCGGCGAGTTCCAGAGTGAGTTCGGGCGAGCGTTCACCATTGTCTTCCACAATGCGCCGAAAGAGAGCATGTACGCTGCCGGGCCGTATGCGGTGCGACAACATCAACGCATACGAAAGCCTTCCAATGGAGTGGCGATCCAGCTCACGCAGCGGTGTCTGTGCCAGCACCACGGCTGCGGGATACCACAGGTGCATGCGTGCCAGCAGCTTGCTCAGTGCCACGCCAGAGCGCATGACTATGCGGCCTCCGTGGGACGATTGCGCTGGAAGCGGCTCATCAGGATCACACGCAGTTCATCCATGCGGAAGGTGGCATACGCTGCCACAGCCAGCAGCAGAGTGGATACAAGCGCAACGCCGGTGGATACTGGCAATGTCCAGTGTGCGGCTGCAATTGCGGGGAATGAAGTGAGCGCGAATGCGGCCACGATGAAGATCACAAAGCGACGTAGCAGACTGTTGTCGATCATTGCGTCATCGGGAAAGAGCTTGTGATTCAGATAGACCACATACGCGGTCTGCAGAACCTCCCACACCAGCCACGTCATAATGAATCCGGCCACGCCCCATGTGCGCATGGTGAATACCGAGATGGCAAGCATGATCGCGTAGCCAATGAAGATGCGTGTCGACAGCTTCTCATGCTCGTTGCTTGATGACTGGAACTGCGTCTTGTGTTCCTTCAGGCCCAGCACGGCAGAGACGATTGCCATCTCAATGCAGAGATAAGGATGGTAGTCGATGCGGTCATGCAGCCACAGGTGGAACAGCAGCGGACACATCAGCAGGCTACCAATGCTGACCACCGGAATCAGGAACAGTACCACGCGTTCTGACAGATCATAAAGTCGCCGCAGTTCGCCCCAGTCGGACTTGCCGACGAGCATCGTAATGTCTTGCCCGATGACATTCGATGCCATGGAAAGAATCTGTCGCGACATCTGGAAGACCACGCGCACCAACGAAAACAGCGTGACCATGGAAGGGCCAAGAACCCGCTGAATCACAATGACAGGGCCTTGCCATGTGAGGAATCCTGCCATGGCAATCAGGCCGAAGTGGCCACTGGGTTTCAGCATACGGCCCACTTCCGCCCAGGAACCATCGCGCAGTGAAGGCACCAGTACGCGCTCTGTATGGCGCAGATCGAACAGTGCATACACCGTGAAGATCACCAGCGTGGCAAGCTGCAACGCCGCTAGCACCGGGAACGAACTGCGCATGGCCACACCCACTGCCATGCTGATGATCCAGAGAAAGCGCTGCGCGCTGGAGATGTAGTTGCCGCGATGCAGGCGGCCCACGGCCATGTAGCTGTTCGTCAGCAGGCTGAAGAACATATTCAGGCCAATCTGCAGGATCAGCAGATACATCGTGAGAGCCGCGGCCTGCGGACCAACGTGGCGCAGCTTCAACATGCTTGCCACTGGAATCACGAAGACAATCAGACCGCCGACCATAAACACGAACAGCACCAGCAACAGAAGACGGAAAGCGCTTGCCTGAATCGCTTTTGCGCCGGGAATGTCGCCGCGCGTGAACAGGATGGTCATCTGGTTGTTGGCATAGGTCTGCACGCCGTAGTTGAGCGTGCCCAGATAGTTCACGCTGGCGCTCAGCGCGATCCATTCGCCGTAGACTTCCACGCCCTGTCCGTAAAACTTCAGAAAGAAGGGAGGCACTAACAGCTGCATCAGCACGGTTAGTCCCTGGCCAAGGAAGGCCGTCACCAGCAATTGCAGGATGCGCTTTAATCTCATTGTCCCTGTTAGTTTATCCGCACCAGAAGAAAGGGGACGCTGCCAAGCAGCGCCCCCTTGTTGCAGTACGATCAAAAACGGTTACCAGATGCGAATGCGGTCCTCCGGTTTCAGGTACAGCGCATCGCCGGGTTTTACACCAAATGCGTCGTACCACGCATCCAGATTGCGCACAGTAGCGGCGCGATATTGGCCCGGCGAATGCGGATCGCCAAGCACCTGCGCACGCAGTACATTCTCGCGCTCCAGTCCCGCATAGTTCTGTGCAAATGCGATGAAGAACTGCTGATCGCCGGTAAGCCCATCGACCACCGGTGCGGATTTGCCCTTCAGCGATGCGCGATAGGCATCGTATGCGGCCTGCAATCCAGCCACGTCTGCAATGTTTTCGCCCAGTGTTTGCTTGCCATTTACGTGCAGGTCCGGAAAGGGCGTATAGGCGTCATATTGTTTTGCCAGTGCCGCGGTGGATTCGTTGAAGTGCTTCAGGTCTTCCTCGGTCCACCAGTTGCGCACGCGTCCTTTGCTGTCAAAGGCTGCGCCCTCGCTGTCAAAGGTGTGTGAAATTTCATGACCAATCACAGCGCCAATGGCGCCGTAATTGGCAGCATCGGTGCGCGCGGGATCAAAGAATGGCGGCTGCAGAATTGCTGCGGGGAAATTCAGTGCGTTGTCCAACGGCAGATTCACGGCATTCACTGTCTGCGGTGTCATCGTCCATTCCTTGCGGTCTGTCGGTTTGCCGATTTGCGACAGCGCGTATTCATATTCAAAGCGGCTCGCGCGCCACACGTTGCCGAAGAGGTCGTCCGGCTTGATCTCCAGCGCTTCATAGCTGCGCCACTTCTCCGCATAGCCGATGCTTACCTGTAATGCATCGAGTTTGACGATAGCTTCCTTGCGCGTTGCAGGCGCCATCCATGTCAGCGTCTCCAGCCGTGTGCGGAAGGCCGTCATCAGGTTTGTAACCATCACCTGCACGCGTGCCTTCTCTTCCGGTGTGAAGTACTTTGCGGCATACAGCTTGCCCACGGCATCGCCCAGCCTGTCGTCCACCAGCATTACCGCACGCTGCTGGCGTGGGCGTTGTGCCTGTGTGCCGGTTACGCCTTTCACAAATTCGAAACGCTCATCGGCAAATGCCTTTGAGACGTAGGAGCCGTACGCCGTGACCATGTGCGCGATGAGGAAGTCTTTCCACACGGCGATGGGCTGCGATGTCACAAGATCGCTTTCCGCAGTGAATGCGGCCGGTTGCCACACAATGAAAGTCTTCTGATGCTCCAGCCCGGCGGCGGCGAAGTATGTCTTCCAATCCAGCCCCGGCGCTTTCTTTTCGAAGTCTTCTACAGTCCACGGATTGTTGGCGTGTTCGATATTTTCGCTGTCGGCCAGCGACACCTGTTTCTGCGCAATGGCGGTTTCCAATGCGAGCACAGCCGTGGCGCGCTCGGCTGCGTTTTCGTAGCCCAGCAGGCGGAACACGGCGGTCAGGTGCTTGCTGTAGGCGTCGCACACCTGCTTCATGCGCGGCGCATCGCTCAGGTAGTAATCGCGGCTGCTCAGGCCCAGGCCACCCTGCAGCAGATAGGGCGCATAGTGGTCCGGGTCGTTAAAGCTGGGCGCTACCCACAGGCCGAAGAGATTGGCCGTGTGATAGTTCGTGTTGTTCAGCGCGTCCACATCGTTGCGCAGAGAACGGCCAAGCTGAACGGCCAGTTCGTGACGGTCCTTGATGGCGAGCAGGGGTTTCAACTGTGCGTCAAGCGCTGCGCGTCCGTGGGCTTCGATCGCCGCTTCGTCCATATACGAGCGGTACAGATCGGCAATCTTGCGTCCTTCAGAGCCTGCGGGAGCGCGTTGCAGTTCAGGATCGGTAACGATGGCGGCGACGAGTTTCTGTGCGCGGTCGTCCAGCATGGAGAAAGTGCTGACGGAACTACGGTCGGCCGGGATGGTCAGCTTCGCGAGATACGTGCCATTGGCGTACTTGAAAAAGTCATCCCCGGGTTTGGCCGCCTTGTCGATGGCGAAGGTGTTCACGCCGCGCTGCTGTGCGGGAACAACAAAAGGGCATGTCGTGAGCAGGGCCGCGAGTGCAGCCGAAAGGAATACTTTCATGAAGAGACTCCAGCCACACATTCTATGCCGCTGCGCTGCAAATGCATTTTCGCGCGCCCACCGCGTCTTTCCTATCGCCTTCGCGTCTGTACATGCAAGAGGATGTTCGTCATGAAAACGCTCTGGAAGTCTGCGGTACTGTGTTCTGCGCTCACGTTGTCCACGCTCGCCTTGGGGCAGAACGCCACCAGCGGCGGGGATCAACAGCCACAGCAGGATTCGCAAGGGATGCGAAGTGGCCCCGGTGGTCCGGGTGGACGCCGCGGCAGCGCAACGCGCGGCACCGTGGCATCGGTCAGCGGATCGAACATCGTTGTGAAGGATGAAGCAGGAACCACCTGGACCATCGTCACCACGGAAAACACGCGCGTGATGCGTGGCCGCGAGCCGCTGGCCGTCTCCGGTATTCAGCCGGGTGATGAAGTGATGAGCATGGGCTTGCCCGACGCGGACAAGCACGAACTGCACGCCATGATGGTGATGGATGTGCCTGCCGCAGAGGTTGCGAAGGCCAAAGCCAACCTGGGTAAGACCTACATTGTGGGACGCATCACGTCCATCGACGAGACGAAGCTGACCATTATGCGGAGCGACAAGGTTTCGCAGACCATTGCGCTGGATGAGACCACCAGCCTGCACAAGGGCGGTCGCATGGACCCCGCAGCCATGCAGGCAGCGGGGCTGGACGGCGGCATGATGGGCATGGGCGGCGGTGGTGGCGGCATGGGACCGGGCAACCGGAATGACGGCGGGAACCGGTCGGCCCCGAATGCCGCGGGAGAAGCCATTACGTTGGCGGATGTAAAGGTGGGCGACAGTGTCATCGGTCTTGGTTCTGTGAAGGGCGGGGTGTTTGTGCCGACTGATCTGCGGGTGCAGGAGCCGCGTGCAGGAGGTCGCCGGAACGGTGATGTGCCTCCTCCTCCGCAACAGTAGGCATCGTATCGTCATCACTTCAGTTTTCCGATGTGCCAAAGCGTCGTCATCCTGAGCGGAGCACGAAGTGCGGAGTCGAAGGACCTGCTTTCTTTGGAGCTCTTGGGAATGCTGGTAAGGTTCCCATGCTGGTGCGAAGAGTGCTGCTTCCCGGAGCGTTGTAGTGGGAGGAGAAGAAAGCAGGTCCTTCGGCTTCGCTCAGGATGACGCGCTTTGCGCGTATGAGCTTCGCTTAGGCTGATGGAACTTTGTTCGTTTAGGCTGATGGAACTTTGTTCGTTTAGGGTTCGCCTGGAAGAACAAACCCCGCCATGACTTTGTCATGACGGGGTTATCTGTAAGTTTTGTTGTTAGAAAGTGTTACGCCGGATCGATGCGCAGACCCGCCAGCGGATCGGTGTGGATCTGGCGGCGCGTCGTGGCAAAGCCGTAGATCGCAATGTACACATAGCAGGCTGCGGGAATCAGGAAGGCCTTCTGATAGCCCACGTGATCGGCGAAGTGGCCGTAGACGTAGGGAATAATTGCTCCGCCCACAATCGCCTGCACCATCAGGCTGCTGCCTTTGCTGGTCAGTTCACCCAGTCCGGCCAGGCCCAGCGTGAAGATGCTGGGGAACATGATGGAGTTGAACAGGCCCACCGAAAGTATGGTGTACATGGCAACGTGGCCGCTGGAGAAGACGCTGGACAGTACCAGCACAAACGCCACCATCGCGAAGATGCCGAGCAGGGTGCCGGTGCGTACCTTCTGCAGGATGGCCGAACCGATGAAGCGTCCGATCATGGCTCCCAGCCAGTAGTAGGAGACGTACTTGGCAGCAGATGCTTCGCTGAGGCCGCCGATGTTGGACAGGCCGAAGTAATTGATGAGGAAGCTGCCAATGGAAACCTCTGCACCCACGTAGAGGAAGATGCCCAGCGCGCCGAGCCACAGCCACGTCTGGTTCCAGATGCCGGGGCCGAAGCCCGCGATGGGACGCAGATCAACGGTGAGGTGCTCCTTGCTGTCGAGCCGCACGGTATACAGCAGGACGGCCAGCAGAATCAGGATGCCGGTGATCACCAGATACGGTGTCGTGATGGTGGATGCCTGCTGTGCGCGATACGCTGCCAACTCCGCCGGTGTGAACCTGGCGATGGTTACGGCAGCGGCAGCACCCACACCCGCCAGGATGGTGTAACGGCCGATGATGGGCGCAATGAAGGTGCCGAAAGAGTTGAATGCCTGCGACAGATTCAGGCGGCTGGAGGCTGTTTCTTCCGGGCCAACGCTGGCAACGAAGGGATTCGCCGATACCTGCAGAGCGGTAATGCCCGCAGCCAGAATCACCAGTGCGCCCAGGAAGAGCGGATACGAGGCGAGGCGTGCCGCCGGGATGAACAGGACCGCACCCACAGCAGCTACGGCTAGGCCGGTGACCATGGTGTATTTGTAGCCGCGATATTCCACCAGCTTGCCCGCCGGAAGAGCGAAGAGGAAGTACGAACCGAAGAACGCTGTCTGAATCAGTGCCGACTCCGCAATGGAGAGCGAGAAGATGCTCTTCAGATGGGGAATCAGGATGTCGTTCATGCAGGTGAGGAATCCCCACATGAAGAACAGCGTGGTCGCGATGGTCATCGCGCGGTAATCGGTCTGTGTGCGGCGGAAATGATTCGAGCCGGAGGTGGGGGCGGCAAAAGCCATCGGGCGAGATCTTCTTTCGTGTAAGTCCGCGGCGCTGCTGTGCCCGGCTGTCGCTATTGAGGTTAGCGCACACGGGGCGGCTTTCGCATCCATGTTTGCGGGAAAGAACCGCTATTCGCCGCTGGAATCGTTCGGCTGCGCAAAGAGTGGCGGCGGCATTTCCAATATGGAACGACGGCGTGGTGCAACGGAGAGTCCACGATGCGGTGCGGCATGTGTGTTGCGCTGCCCCGGCGTGGGCTGATCCAGCAGTGAGGCAATCTCATTCAGGTCAGAACGCAGTTTGCGCAGCCGTAGCGCCGTGGTGTCTTCCGCAGCCACCTTCTTCGGAGGCTGAGTTTCGGCAACGGGTACTGGCTCAGGACGCTTCGCATCGGATTTCAGGGCCTGACGCGCGCCGGGGATGGTGTAGCCCTCGTCGTAGAGCAGACGGCGGATTTCGGCAAGCGTTTCCACGTCACGGCGACGATAAAGTCGTTGCCCGGTGCCGCCTTTACCCGGTTTCAGCTGCGGAAACTCCGTCTCCCAGAAACGCAGTACGTACGGTGGCAGATCCAGCAGCCTGGAGACTTCACCGATGCGGAAGTAGAGTTTGTCCGGAATCTGCAGGGGCGCGACGGATTTCGGCTTCCGCTTTGTGTCCGTTCGCGTTGTCTGGGGAGATGCCAAAAATGCCTGCTCCGAGTGCCGTGTTTGGGGTCAGTGTAGCTCTCGCAGGTGCGGTTTGCGCGGCTTTTTTGCGGCAGGGAACGGCTGTGGTTCCTCTTGCCGTGGCGGAAAAGCGAGAAAAAAAGGCCCCGCACTGGCGGGGCCTCGCTCATGGACAGGAACAGCGGGCAGTCGAGATTCCAGGCGCCACGTTGGTTTGCCTCCTGGGGCCGTCTCCCTGACGAAAAGACCCCGAACCTACTATGCCAACGCTACGGATGGGATGGACTTCACCAGCCACACTAAATATTGGGGTAAGGTATCAAGATTGTCAAGAAAATGGTGCAATTTTTCTGTGGACAAAATCCACAGGGAACCGGCAGGGAAAAACAGCCGTATTCTTCCCATGGATCGCCGTCGTGCTTTTTCCGCGGCGAGGAGGCTCTCTCATGCATGCACGTATTCGCCTGATTGCCGTAACTGCGCTCCTTCTGCCGCTGGCTGGCTGCTTTATCCAGACGAAGAAGGATGCTAAGGGCAACGAAAGCAAGGTCGATATTCAGACACCACTCGGTGGTATGTCCGTCAAGACAGACAATGCGGCGGTGTCCGCGAAGCTGGGCCTTCCGGTCTATCCCGGCGCTATGCCTGAGAAGAAGAAGGACGACGACCAGAACTCCGCAGACGTGAATATGAACTTCGGTCCGTTCCATCTGCGTGTACTGGCGCAGAGCTATGTCTCTACGGACAGCCCGGATAAGGTGCGTGCCTTTTATCAGAAGGCGCTGGAGCAATACGGGGACGTGATCGAATGCCAGGGCAAGCACCCGGTGAACGGTTCGCCTTCGCGGACGGCCCAGGGGCTTACCTGCGACAGCGACAATCACATTGCAGTGAACAGTGATGAGAAGAACAAGATCAATGTCAAAGTCAACCAGACCGAACTGAAGGCCGGTTCCAAGTCACGCCAGCACATTGTGGGATATGAGGCGAGGGACGGTGGCACAAAGTTCGGCTTGGTGGCGCTGGAACTGCCTTCAGACGGCGACGACGCGAAGCAGGCGAACTAACTTTACGGTTGCCGGACAGAGCCCTCTGAAACGCGATAGCCTTTGTATATGACGGAATACTGTGCTCGCTGCGGAGCCGCGCTGCCAATAGTCGAGGGTTATACGGCAGCGTTCTGTGCGGCCTGCGGCCTGCCGCAACTGCGTGTCGCTTCTGAGGCCGTTGTTGTCGTGGAACCGCCATCCGGGGAAGCCGAGCCCGGCAAGCGGTCGGATCGCGCGACACGGCTGGATTGGGCGATCGCTCTGCGTATGGTGGCCGTTGTCGGTGCCGTAGGGGCGATCCTGCCAAGCCTGCTGCCCGGGGCTGTGGCTATCGGTTCCGCCGGAGGGTTATCGCTTCTGGCTATGCCGCTGCTCACGGTGGCTGCCGTTACGCTCTATCACCGCAGCCGTCCACGGCGCGAAGTCTCGCCCATTATCGGTGGTCGGCTGGGTGCCACGCTGGGCCTTATGGTGGGTGCGTGGATCGCGTTTCTTACGGGCGCGGTGGGGTTTATCCTGCGCTATCGTTACCATTCCACTGCCATGGATACCGCCCTGCAGCAGGGCTTTGATTCCATGATGGTGCGCATGCAGGAGGCTGGGCCGCAGCCGCCGGAACTGGTTGGATTTATCCGTTCGCCGGAGTTTCTGGCGGGGTCGTTCCTGATGGGACACGTCTTTAGCATCCTGCTGTTGGTGATTACCGGAACGGTCTGCGGCTGGTTGGCCGGGGCGCTGCTGCGTTCGCGTCGCCAACGCCTTACACAATAGAGCCAGTTATGCCTTTTGTGAGTGCTTCCGCTGGAACCCAGCCCGGAGGGTTGCGAGTGGAGCGCGCTCCGGCTTTGTTGTCGTCCTTGCCTTGGAATTACCAACGTCTGCGTCCTCCGCCGCGCCGGAACACGCTCCACCCGCAACGGAAGCTCTCACAAAAGGCATAACTGGCTCTAGCTGCAGGATGCCTGGTTGCGTAGACGGCTTGCCCCGCGCTCCGTCGCCTTTTATGATCAACGGCACAATGAGCGACGCAACCACAACGCCCGAAACCACTGCCTCAAAGATCCTCATCCGCGAGAAGGGCCGCCTCATGTCGGCCTCTGAGATTGACCGCACACTGGTGCGCCTGGCTCACCAGATCGTGGAAAAGCAGGAGGGAAGCAGCAACCTGGGGCTGATTGGCATCAAGCGCCGCGGCATTCCGCTGGCCGAGCGGATCGCGAAGATCATTGAGGGCATTGAAAGGCAGCCAGTGCAGACCGGCGTGCTGGATATCTCTTTTTATCGCGACGACCTGTCCACCGCAGGCAACAAGCCGATCGTGGAAAAAGGCGAGATTGGCTTTGATATTGAAGGCCGCGACATTGTTCTGCTGGACGACGTTCTGTACACGGGGCGTACCATCCGCGCCGCGCTGGATGCGCTGTTTGATCACGGGCGTCCGCGTTCGGTACGCCTGCTGGTGCTGATTGATCGCGGCCATCGCGAACTGCCCATCGAAGCGCAGTTCATTGGCCGCGTCGTACCCACTTCTTCCAAAGAGATCATCGAAGTAAAGCTGCGCGAGGTGGACGGCAACGACCAGGTGCTCCTCGTGGAACGTGTGGACTGAATTCTTAAGCAAGATGAAGTGGTGAAAACCGGCCGATGAGCCGGTTTTTCATTGCCGTCAAAAAATACAGGTGCAAAATTCACCGTCTTAGCGTAGAAAGTCTTCGTCCCGTCCGGGCTATTTTGGGAAGGATCGGGATTCTCTCTGGAGGAGATTTTCATGCCCCTTGGCAAACGCTGTATTGCGGAGTTTTTCGGTACGTTCTGGCTGGTGTTTGGCGGTTGTGGCAGCGCTGTGCTGGCGGCTGCGTTTCCGTCGCTGGGCATTGGCTTTGCGGGAGTGGCGCTGGCCTTTGGCCTTACCGTTCTCACGATGGCTTACACGTTAGGGCACATCTCCGGCGGCCATTTCAATCCGGCTGTCACGCTGGGCCTGTGTGCCGGCAAACGCTTTCCGGCGAAGGATGTCATTCCGTACTGGGTAGCGCAGGTGGTTGGCGGAATCGCTGCTGCGGGTGTGCTGTATCTCATTGCCAGTGGTAAGGAGGGCTTCAGCCTGGCGGGTGGCTTTGCCTCCAATGGTTATGGACTCCATTCTCCCGGCGGATACTCGCTGGTGGCCTGCCTGGTGGCAGAGATCGTTCTGACAGCGTTTTTCCTGCTCATCATCATGGGCTCCACAGACAAGCGCGTTCCCAACGGCTTTGCGCCGCTGGCCATTGGCCTGGGGCTGACGCTGATCCACCTGATCTCCATTCCGGTGACGAATACTTCGGTGAATCCGGCACGCAGCCTTGGCCCGGCGGTATTTGTGGGCGGATGGGCGCTGCAGCAGGTGTGGCTCTTCTGGGTGGCGCCACTGATCGGCGGTGTCGTCGGTGGCTTTGTCTACGAGCTGCTTTTCAGCGAGTACAAGGAAACGCCTGTGCTCACAGCCACGGAACAGGATGTCGCTAACGTTCGTTAAAAGGTTTGGGAACAAAGTATAGAAAGAGGGCACGGCATATTGCCGTGCCCTCTTCTGCATCTGGAACATGGTCGTGTGAATCAGATGAGGACATTTGCTCCGCGACAAGCGAGTTTGTTCTTATGGCAGAGATGACAGCGACGTTTTTGGCAACGGCATGTGGCAGCGATGGTGCGCGATGAAGATCGGCATCACCTGTTATCCCACGTATGGCGGCAGTGGCGTTGTTGCCACGGAGCTTGGCATTGAACTGGCGGCACGTGGCCACCAGGTGCATTTCATCACCTATCAGCAGCCGTTTCGCCTGACGGGGCGCGAGGAAGGCATCTTCTTCCACGAGGTGGCGGTCACTACCTATCCGCTGTTTCAATACCCGCCGTATGATCTGGCGCTGGCCAGTCGCATGGCTGAAGTGGCGGAGTTTTACGGTCTGGACCTGCTGCATGTTCACTACGCCATTCCGCACAGCGTAAGCGCGCTGCTGGCGCGGCAGATGCTGGCGGCACGCGGTATCCGTCTGCCGTTTATCACTACGCTGCATGGCACGGACATTACGCTTGTCGGGCAAGACCCCGGCTATCTTCCCATTACAAAATTCGGCATTGAAGAAAGCGATGGTGTGACCTCCATTTCCGCTGACCTGAAAGAGACTACGGTCCGGTCGTTTGGCGTCAAGAAGGAGATTGAGGTTATCCGCAATTTTGTGAATTGCGATATCTATAAGCCGGACGAGGAGAAGCGCCGCGCGCTGCGTCCGCGCTATGCAAAGGACAACGAGAAGATCCTCATCCACCTCTCTAACTTTCGTCGTGTGAAACGCGTGAGCGATGTGGTGGAGGTGTTTGCGCGTGTGGCGCATGAGGTGCCGTCGCGGCTGATGCTGATTGGCGACGGACCGGATCGCAGCATTGCAGAGAGCCTGGCGCTGCGTTACGGCATTCAGGATCGGATTCACTTTTTAGGTAAGCAGGACAGCGTGCAGGACCTGTTGCTGCTGGGCGATCTGATGCTGATGCCGTCTGAGATGGAAAGCTTTGGGCTGGCTGCGTTGGAGGGGATGGCATGCCGCGTGCCGTGCATCGCGACGCGTGTGGGTGGCGTGCCGGAGCTGGTGGAAGACGGCGTGAATGGATTGCTGTTTCCCGTGGGCGATGTGAAGGCGATGGCCGCAGGGGCGATTGAGATTTTGTCGGACGAGCCACGTCAGCAGGCGATGGCAGCGGCTGCACGCAAAACGGCGCAGGACAAGTTCTGCACCAGCCGGATTATTCCCATGTACGAGCGGTATTACGAACAGGTGCTGGCGGGCAGCCAGTCAATCTAAGGTTTGGCTTGACCCTGCCAAAGCCAAGCGGTGTCGGAGCTTCCTACTTCATCCACTCCGCGACAACGCGATGGCCGACGGTGTATGCCGCTTCCAGCGCGGGCAGGTAACCGGTATACGCGCCGTGTTTCTCGCTGGCCAGGTTTTCTGCTGCCGTTACGCCCGGAGCGGGCATGTCGAAGTTGCTGGCAGTGCGCAGCAGCAGAGCGCGATTCCAATCTGTTTTGCCTTGCTGGGTCAGCGACCATAGTGCCAGCATGGAGCCGGTGTCGTTCATGGCGGTCGTGCCCAGATGAGCCACGCCGTCCGTTTCAAACTGCACCCAGCGATGTGCCCACGCGTCCATCTTTGCGCCGTGCCAGAAGATTTCTGTGGCCATGTTCGCACCGGTAATGACTTTGGGGCCGCGTGCTGTGCCGGTGAATCCCTTGTACTGGAGGCGCAGTTTGCGCATGGGATCGTCTTCCGGAAGCTTGGTATCGCGGGTCAGCGTGTAGGCCCACTGCATGAGTGCCGTGTTCATGCGGATCACATTGCCTCGACGGTTCGCGTGTGCCTCATTGCCCTTCCATGAGCGAACGTCATCTTCCCAGTTCGCGCCGCCTTTGGGGTCGGACTGTGTGACGCCGTCGAGTGAAAGGAAGCCGTCGGGCCAGTCCTTGGGAGATTCACGCGGATCGATTTCTTTGGCCAGATCGCCGTTGATGATGAAGTCGGTCCACACCGCATCGCCGATGGTGCCGTCTGCGGGAGAGATGCCCGCAATGCCATTCAAAAGCCAGTGTGCCTGCCGCAGATCGAAGCGGGGATCGCTACCCAGGGCCATCAGATTGACACCGGGCTTGATGTTTCCGGGGCCCACGGCGACGGCGATCTCTGTGCCATCGGCGTTTGCGCGGACGGCATGTGTCATGCCGGGGACTTCAATCACCCGATCCAGGTTGTCGCGTTCCACCCAGAATTGCAATTCGCCGGGACGGTCGCCGGTGTCGTTACCCACTTCAAAGTAACTGACGATGACAACTTTTGGCCGCAGGACGGGCTGCTGTGAGAACGCTACGACGCCGCACAGGAGCGGCAGCAGGCTGAAAAGCTGGCGAAGACGCATGCATCCAGAAGAACACAACTGCTATCCTCGCTAAGGACTATCCATGAGCCTGCCTTCTGCAAATGCGACATCCCACCCCGGCTCACTTACCTCTATTCATGACATTTCACTCGATGGCATTACCCGCCTGCTGGCGCTGACGGACCGGCTGGTTGCGGAACCGCATCGCGAGCGTGTGAAACATCTGGATGGACGCAAGGTAGCGCTGCTGTTTTACGAGTCGTCCACACGGACGCGCACCAGTTTTGAATTGGCTGCGAAGTCGCTGGGCGCCATGACGACGCTGGTCAGCGATAAGTCTTCGTCCATTGAAAAGGGCGAAAGCCTGCACGATACTGGCGTGACACTGCGTGCATTAGGTGCGGAGTGCATCATCCTGCGTTCGAATTATTCTGGCGCGCCGGAAGTGCTGGCGCGTTCCACGGGGCTGCCGGTGTTGAACGCTGGCGATGGTATGCACGAGCATCCTTCGCAGGCGCTGCTGGATCTGCGCACCATGCTGACACGCCTTGGTCTGTCGCAGCAACTCACGCCAACGACGATGGCAGGAAAGACAGTCGTGATCACTGGCGATATCCGTCACTCGCGCGTGGCGCGTTCAAATGCGATTCTTCTACCGAAGCTGGGTGCACGCGTGATCTTCTGTGGGCCGACAGAGCTGTGTCCGAAAGAAGCATTGGATATCTCGCATGGCGTGGAGATTGAACGCGATTTTGAAAAAGCATTGCGGCAGGCGGATGTGGCGATGATGCTGCGGATTCAACGTGAACGTCTGGCAGGATTGGACATTGATTCGGCGGAATACATCGCTGGGTATCAGTTGAATGAACAGCGTCTGCGCGCGCATGCGCCCAAGGCGCTGGTGATGCATCCCGGCCCCATGGTGCGGGGGCTTGAGATTGATTCTGCCGCGGCAGACGGGCCGCAGTCGGCGATTGAAGAGCAGGTGGCGCACGGTCTTGCTGTGCGTATGGCCTTGCTGCATCGCGCGCTGCTGGGGGAGGCAAACGCATGAGCGCCATTCTTCTGCGCGGTGGACGCGTGATTGATCCCACAAGCGGTGCGAATGACTTTGCCGATGTTCTGCTGGAGAACGGTGTTATTCGTGAAGTGAACTACACCACGCGATCCGGCGAGCTGGACGCTTTTGCTGCGGACATGGGCGCTGAGGTGCTCGACTGCACTGGATGCATCGTTGCGCCGGGCATCATTGACGCGCATGTGCATCTGCGTGAGCCGGGACAGACGCACAAGGAAACCATTGCAACCGGAACGCAGTCTGCTGTGGCGGGCGGCGTGACCACGGTGGTCGCGATGCCGAACACCACGCCGGTGACGGATTCCGTGGCGCTGCTGCAGTTTGTGCAGAGCGTGCAGCGTGATCCATCGGCGCGTGTTCTGGCCATGCCTGCTGCAACCGTTGGCAGCATGGGCGGCGAGCTTACGGATTATGCCGCGCTGGCGGAAGCGGGTGCGATCGGCTTCACAGACGATGGCAAGCCGGTGCTTGCCGATGAAGTGATGAAGCATGCGCTCATCGCAGCAGCGAAGTTGGCGCTGCCCATCTCGCAACACGCGGAAGACACGCGCATGACCGTGGGCGCCAGCATGAACTTTGGCCCGGTTGCGTTTCGTCTGGGATTGCGCGGCATGCCCATTGAAGCGGAATCCTCCATTGTGGAGCGCGACATCCGTCTTCTGGAAGAGATTGAACGCGAGACGAAGCTGCGTCCGCATCTGCATGTGCAGCATGTCTCCACGGGAAAGGCGCTTGCAGCCATTCGCGATGCGAAGTCGCGTGGCCTGCATGTGACGTGTGAAGTGGCGCCGCATCACATTGCGTTTACGGATGAAGCGATTGCAGGCGACGCTGCGCAGCGTTCGCGTCGTTACGACACACACTTCAAGATGAATCCGCCGCTGCGTTCGCGTGCGGAGGTAGATGCGTGCATTGCCGCTGTGTTGGATGGCACGGTGGACATTATCGCCACCGATCACGCGCCGCACGCACACCATGAGAAGAACGTGGAGTTTGAGCGCGCCCCCAATGGCATCACTGGGTTGGAGACATCATTGGGTGCATCGCTGCGTATTCTTCATCGTGAACACGGCATGGGGTTGGTAGACGTTCTTGCACTGATGACTTCCGCACCCGCGGAGAAGCTGCATCTGCCCAGGCTGGGCTACGATGTAGGGCGCATACAAACTGGTGCATTTGCCGATGTCATGGTGTTCGATGTGGCGGCGGAGTGGACGTACGATGTGCGCACAACGCGATCGAAGTCACGTAATACGCCGTTCGACGGCGCACCGATGCTGGGCAAAGTGAAGTTCACCCTCGTGCATGGCGAAGTGAAGTACCGCGCATAGATGCCCTTCGGCACCTGTCAATCGTCATCCTGAGCGAAGCCGAAGGATCTGCTTTCTTTGCGCGCTACTACGATGCAAAAGGAAATGCTCAAATTCAACTTCACGAATGGCTCGCGCGGAGACATCCGTGGCAAGGATAAAAGAAGCTGGTCCTTCGACTTCACTTCGTTTCGCTCAGGATGGCCTTTGGCCGTATGAGCTTCGCTTAGGTCGCATTGCAATGAAGCACTTGGTGCATATGAGCTTCGCTTGATTAGTGCTTTGCCTTCTCGAAACGATTGTTGTTTCCACGGCTGCTGTAGCGTGTTTCCGGATCGCTGACGAAGACTGTGTTGTCGTTGCCTTCCACGGGCACCGTGGTGAACTGGTCCACCCACACATGATTTTTGTTGCCTCGCACGCGAACGAAACGGCAGCGGCCATGCACCTGCACCTCATTCTCCTGGCCTTCCACATACACGGCGACGCCGCTTTCGCATGTCACGCTTTGCTGCTGCTGATTGCCAGCAATCACGGTGTCGTGCGCGCCGGGCTGGTCAAAGTCGTGCGGAGCGACCTGGCGCTGTGCAAGCAGGGATGCGGAGAAGGTGACGGTCATCACGGCGATGGCAAAGGGCTTCATTTAGGCTGCCTCATAAGAAGGTGCAGAAGGTATGAGCAGAGTAACCCGTCCTCGCGATGCCCGCCGATTTTTCAGCAGCATGATTGGCTGTCTCGTGATGTTGTGCGGTGTAGCGTTGCTGATCTCAGCGGCGATGGCGATGCATCGTTCGCGTTGCGCTCTGCGGCAGGATGAAACGGTTCTGACAAACTTTCGTGCGGAGTTTGAATCGCTCTCCGATGACACGCTGTGTCAGCGTGCCGAACAGCGAGGCGCCATCATGATGCTGGCAAGCAATGATGCGAAGTATCTGTTTCGCATCCGTCGCGAGAAGGGTCCGTGGTACTGCAGTGCGGTCGATGTGAACGTCGCTGTCAGCGCGCAGATTCATGCGGGCAAACGCGACGTCAGCCTGCAGAAGATGCCGGTGGATTGTCTCTGAGGTTTATTTCAGTCCGGTGGACTGTGCCTGTTCGTGTGCGTGGTAGCTGGAGCGCACCAGCGGTCCGCTCTCCACGTGCTTGAACCCCATGCGCAGCGCCTCTTCCTTCAGGAACTCGAACTCCTGCGGCGTGTAGTAACGCTTCATGGGGATGTGGTCTTTGGATGGGCGCAGGTACTGGCCGATGGTCAGGATATCAACCTTGATGGCGGCAAGATCGCGGAAGACGTCCAGCAGTTCGTGCGTCTCTTCGCCCATGCCGACGATAATGCCGGTCTTGGTTACCTGCTTTGGGTTCAGGTCTTTCGCCAGCTTCAGGTAGCCGATGCTGCGCTCGTAACGTCCGCCGGATTTGGCTACGCGATAGAGCCGCGGCACGGTCTCAATGTTGTGGTTCAGAATCTCCGGGCCAGCGGCAACGACGAGGCGGATGGCTTCTTCCGTGCCTTGAAAGTCGGGAGTGAGTATCTCCACCTGGCATCCCGGAGCCTGCTTGCGAATCTCATGGATCACGTTCACGAACGCTTGCGCGGCGCCAACGTTGTCATCATCGCGATTCACGCTGGTGATGACGGCATGTTGCAGGCCAAGTGTGGCAACGGCATAGGCCACACGGCGCGGCTCGTCGTGGTCAATCGGCTCCGGCTTGCCGCTGGGCACCGCGCAGAATCCGCAGCGGCGCGTGCAGCTATTGCCCAGCATCATGAAGGTGGCGGTCTTGTGGTTCCAGCACTCGCCAATGTTGGGGCAGTGAGCGCTTTCGCAGACGGTGTGCAGACCCTGCTCGCGCGTGAGCTTCTTCAGCGCATGAAAGGTCTCGCCCATGGGCGCGCGTGCTTTCAGCCACTCCGGCTTGGGTGTGGGCTTCTTCGGGGAGAGATCAATCTGGATCAGTTCCGATGCGGCTGCGGGCGTCACGCTTTCATTCTACGCTTGTGGCTCAGGCGGGGTTTAATATGGCTGCGCGACGCACTGACGCGATTTCTTGCTGCCATTTGTTTAGGGGATTTTTGTCCATGAGTGTTAACACCAGCCGCCGTACCTTCCTGCTTGCCACCGGCATGACCGCTCTTGCCTCTCGCTCTGCTTTTGGAGCGAACCAGCGACTTCGCCTTGGCGTGATCGGCGCGGGTGGACGCATGAAATCTCTGTTGAATGCCGCAGAGAGCAGCGGTGTGGACTTTGAAATTGTTGCCGTCTGCGATGTCTACGCGCCCAACCGCGAGCAGGTGCAGACGAGGCCGTCCGCCACGAATGCTACGTTACATAACGACTATCGCGAGGTCGTGGACAACAAAGGCATTGATGCGGTGCTGATTGCGACGCCGGATCACTGGCATGTACGCATTGCCACGGCAGCACTCGCGGCGGGCAAGGATGTCTACCTGGAAAAGCCCGTGAACCACACTCTTGAAGAAGGTGAAACGCTACGCAAGGCGGTGCGTAACAGCAATCGGATTTTGCAGTGCGGTATGCAGCAGCGGAGTTGGCCGCATTTTCGCAACGCGGTGGCGCTGATCCAGGGGGGTGCGCTGGGCCGTGTGCCGCAGGTGCGCACCTACTGGTGGCAGAACTATGCCGTAAGCTGGGTGCCCAAGCCCGTTGACCTCGCGCAGCTTGATTGGAAGCAGTGGCTGGGCGGAGCGCCGGACCAGCCCTATGACGCGGAGAAGTTCTTCCGCTGGCGCTGGTACTGGAATTTTGGCGGGGGCGCTATGACGGACCTCTTCGCCCATTGGATTGACGTGGTGCACTGGGCACTGAAAGCTGAAGCGCCATCCATGGCGACGATGCTTGGAGACAAGTACGTTTTCACCAACTGGGAGTGCCCGGACACCATCCAGGCGGCCTTCCGTTATCCCGGCTTCGATGTGGTGTACGAGGGCATGATGAGTTCGTCCATTGACGACGGCGGTCTGGAGTTTCGCGGCACCGACGCCACGCTGAAGCTCACACGCAGCGGCATGACGGTGTGGCACGAGGGCGTGAAGGGGCCGCAAAACCCCATCCTGAAAGAAGACACCTTCCGCGATGGCACCAACGACCACATGCTGAACTTCTTTCAGTGTCTGGAGTCGCGCAAGGAGCCCAACGCGCCGGTGGAAGCCGGTATTGCCGCAGCCAATGCCGGCCACATCGGCAATCTCGCCTATAAGAACGGCGGCGTCTGGCAGTCAAAACCGCCTATAAGAACGGCGGCGTCTGGCAGTCAAAACACAGATAACGTCTTCTCCTGTGGTGGAATAGAGCAACGCACATACAGGAGACACGCAGCACATGCTGAAACGCTGGCGGGGAGAGCGCTGGTTCCACGCGCACGAAACAGCACGCTTTGACGAACTGAACGGCTTGCCGCTGGCCAGCTTCAAGCGCCGAGCCTGGGCATTTCTGATTGACGGCCTGATCATCGCGATCTTGAAGGCTCCCTTTCGGCACTTTCATTTCCTGCCGGAGGCGCACAGCAGCGTGGAACTGGTGAATGAGATCGGCGAGAAGATACCTGAGCTGATCAAGTCCATTGTTTACTTTGGCGTGGCGCTGAAGTTTGGCAAAGGGCAGACGCCGGGCAAATGGCTGATGAAGATCAAGGTTCTGTCGCTGACACATGACAGTATCGGCTGGTGGCAGTCCATTGAGCGCGGCCTGGGATACGGCGCATCGCTGCTGGAGGGTGGCTTCGGCTTTTTCCAGTACTTCCTGAACGGCAACCGTATGTGCGTGCATGACCGCATCGCGGAGACCATTGTGGTGGATATGCAGAAGCCGCGTGTGCGTCCGGCGCTGCACCCGGAGATTGACTGTGAAGAGCGCCAGATCGAAGCAGAAGCTGCCGTTTGAGGCGGGATTTTTGGGGTGGCCAGCGTTCTCTGAATTTTCTTCAAGACGCGTTGACTGCCATTATCAATAACCCGTAGTATTGCGCCCATGAAACGGCGTGAATTTGTGAAGGGGTTAGCGGTAACGGCCGCGGCCACTACTGCCCTTGCCCAACAGAAGAAGGCGTCGCCCCAAGCGGCGACACCTGTGCCCAACACCAGCACTATCACCCAGGGCGAGCAGGCGGTTGCTCCCAATAATGCATCTGCACCCGCAGCGCAGGCTCGCCAGCGGCAGATGGCATCCTTCAAGACGCCGAACATTCCGCTGTCTCAACCGGACGTTGTCGCAGTGACGGATGTGCGCTATTTCACGCCAGCGCGCTATGCCACGCTGACGCGGTTTGCGGATCTGCTGCTTCCCGCATCGCAGGGCTATCCCGGTGCGGTGCAGGCTGGAGCCCCGGAGTTTTTGGACTTCCTCATCGGCGCATCGCCGGCGGATCGTCAGGCCATGTACAACGATGGTTTGGATCGCCTGAATGCAGATTGCCTGAAGAAGTCTGGCGTTTCATTTGCGAAGGCCACGGCTGCGCAGGCTGACGCTGCTGTTCGTCCGTACCTGAAGGGCTGGATCAACGATCATCCGCCGACGGAAAAGCATGAGAACTTCATTGCGCTGGCCCACCGCGATATCCGCCAGGCCACGATGAATTCGGTCGCATGGGCGCAGGCTGCAGAAGTTTCCGGTGAACGCGTGAGCGTTGGCCTGTTTGTGCATCCGCTGGATCCCGGCATTGAAACCTGGGTAACGCGCAGTGGCGCACCCAAGGCATCCGCGCCGCTGACCAAGCAGGCCCACTCCTAAACGGTTCCGAAGAGACGAGAGAGCGACATGGCAGACAAGAAGGTTGACGTACTGATTATCGGTTCAGGACACACCGGCGGTATGGCCGCGAAGATCCTGACGCAGAAGGGCATCGCAGTCACCATGCTGGATGCAGGCCCTGCGATTGACTGGGAGAAGGACCGCACGCTGAGGCCCGCGAACCAACTCCCCTATAAGGGCTTTGATGCTCCGGGTCGCCACCCGCATATCTTCCAGGCCAGCGAGTTCAGCGCGAACCAGTGGGTCGACGAGAAGGTCATTCCCTACAACTACCCTGCGGGCCAGCAATATAACTGGGTGCGTGTGCGCAGCCTGGGTGGACGTTCGCCGTACTGGGGCCGCCAGAGCTTCCGGCTGTCGGACTTCGAGTTCAAGTGCAAGGACCACGATGGTTTCGGTGAAAACTGGCCGATCTCGTTGAAGGATCTGGCACCGTACTACGACCGCGTGGAAGAGATTTTCCAGGTAAGCGGTCATCATGACAACCTGCCGCAGTATCCGGATGGCAACTTCGTCGAGGACAACTCGCCGTGGTCGCCTGCGATGCAGCGCTTCGTGGACGCCGGCAAGAAGCTGGGTGTCCCCGTCACCAAGGCACGTTCCGCGCGTGGCCGTGACGGCATGGCGGCCTCGTTGAACCTGCTGATACCGGACGCAGTGGCAACCGGCAAGCTGACCACCATCACCAACGCCATCGTCCGCAAAATCACCACGGACAAGAACAGCGGCAAGGTGGATGGCGTCATCTTCATCGACCGCCATTCGCACCGCGAGATGGTGCTGAAGGCGCGCGTGGTGATCGTGGCCTGCGGCACGCTGGAAACCACGCGTCTGCTGATGATCTCGGAGCTGGCAAACTCCAGCGGCCTGCTTGGTCATCACCTGACCGACCAGATCTACGGTGCAGGCATTTCGGCATCGGTCCCTGAGGCACGTGGCGGCAAGCCTGGTGTCATTGGCGGCGGTGCACTTATCCCGCGTTTCCGTAATCTGGAAACCAAGACCTCGGGCTTTATGCGCGGCTATGCCGTAAACGTATCCTCTAGCCCGGGACCCATGGACCCACGCTGGTTCCCGGAATACGGCGCGGCTCTGGATAAGAAGCTGGACGAGTACAACGGCAGCGGCTTCACCACGAACATCATGGGCGAGACGCTGGGCCACTATGAGAACCACGTCAGCCTCAACAAGGCAGTTGTAGACGCATGGGGTATGCCCACGCTCACCATCAGCACCAAGTACGGCGCCAACGAAGACAACATGGCAAAGGACATGGTGGACACCACCGCTGCTATGGCTGAGGCTGCCGGCTTTGAAGTGCTGGTGCGGAACTACAAGTACAACCCACCGGGCTACTCCATCCACGAGCAGGGAACTGCCCGCATGAGCGACGACAAGAAGAAGGGCGTTGTGAACGCGTGGAACCAGACGCACGATCACAAGAACATGTTCATCTCAGATGCCAGCGTGATGGTATGCGCGGGATGGCAGAACCCGACGATGACGATCCTGGCGCTGGCTATGCGCGCTTCGGAGTATCTGGCCGAAGAGATGCGCAAGGGCAACGTCTAGTCGTCAGCATCATCCAACAGAAGTACACTTGCAGTAACGTACGTGCCGTTTCCCATCCGGGAGCGGCACGTTTCCATCAGGGGAGAAGGTTCGTTGAAGAAGTTGTTGTTGGCAATCGCGCTGATGTTCGCATTCGCTCTGGGAGCGCACGCGCAGGATGATTCCATGGGCGCGCCGCCGCAGAACGATGCTGCGCAGGTTGCATCGCCAGCAGATGTGGCGAAGGCCTCTGCGCCGACTGTCACAGGTAATACGGCTCCTGGGCAGCCCATCAACTTCAATCATCAGTTGCACGTCGGCACAGCGAAGCTGCAGTGCAATGATTGCCACGAACCGAACCGCGGCGGCGCAACGCTGGCCATTCCGCAACCTTCCAAGTGCATGTTGTGCCATGCCGCTATTGCCACCGATAAGCCGGACATCAAGCACCTGGCGGATGCGGCGAAGAACAACGAACTCATCCAGTGGGTGCGTGTTTATCGCGTGCCGTCATTCGTGACCTTCAGCCACAAGACGCATACCTCTGCAGGGGCCACCTGCGAAGCTTGCCACGGGCCTGTCGCTCAGCGCACGGCGATTGCTGAAGAGAAGAACCTGCACATGGCCGGTTGCATTTCCTGCCATCAGCAAGTGAATGCACCTGCTACCTGCGACACCTGCCATGCCATCATGTCGAAGAACGGACAGTCGCCCTTTGATGCGGATAAGACGGTGTTGGCTCGTTTGCACGTGCCGATGGCATCTGCGCATACTGTCGTGGCGGATATGCATCGCAGCCTGACCGACTCTCTCGCCGCGACTGCCACCTCTTCCGTGGCGATTTATCTACGCGCACCCGCACTATAAGTTTTCATGAAGTGGTACCCGGTTTGTTTCCGCGTGCACGATAACTTGCATATGCATAGAATGCAGGCATCCAGTTCGCATCTGCGGAGCCGTTTAAACCTTGCATTCTTTGCTTTACCGTATGTTTGCCGCTGTATTTGCGGGGAGTCTCTTTGCGTGCTCCTGTCACGCACAGGGAACGGATGACCGCATCTATGCGCAACCGCCGTTGCAGACGGAACTCATTACACCGCTGGACGCAGGGAGGCTGAAGCCCGGAGCGCTGGTGGCGGCAAAAGTCAGTTACAACTGGAAAATCCCCAATTGCACGCTGGACAGTGGTTCCACGGTTACGGGACATATCCTGGCGGCGCAGGTCGATAAGGGAACACGCACCTCTACGATTGCCATTCAGTTTGATGCGGCGGATTGCAATGGCAAGTTGCAATCGCCAGTGCGGATGCGTGTCTTTGCGTTGATCTTCATGCCGTCTCCCACGGACGAACGCGCCTTTGCCGATCGGGGCGGACTTTTCGGAAGCTTCTCCCCTCGTCCACCGCAAACGTCGGGTGGAGGGGCAGGGCTTGCGTCAGCTGGCGTGCAGCCGGAATCTGTTGTTCATCGATACGATGTCCAAAACGATATGACTATACGCGCGGGGCCGCAGCAGAAACTCCCCAGTGTCATTCGCGCGGGTATGGTCTTCGGCGAAAAGAAGGTCACTCTGGACCCGGATGGCGGCCCGGAGAATTCGTCGCTGGTGCGTAAGCAGGAGACGTCCTTTCGCATAGCGGCGGGTACCAGAATCATCCTGATGCCGAAGCTTGAGGCGCAGCCTCTGCTGGAAGCATCGGTTCCGGCAAAGTCAGAGCCGACAGTGGAACGTAAGCCCACGGAAGCCACTGCGATTGCGTCTACCTTGTTGCCTTCCACGGCTCTTTCCGTGCGCCCAAAAGACGAGACGGAAGTATGCTCCTCGGATTGCAGCGCAGAAACCGTGAGGATGACGGCCGTGTCGGCAACCGGAGAGATTATGGACCTGGCGAAGCTGGGGTATTCCCGCCCGGACCGCCGCGAACTGGACGGCTTTCACCATGCCTATACGCTGACGTATCTTGATGCCGGACACCTGCTGCTGACTTTCGATCTGCATGACATGCGCATACGCCGCAGCGGTGGTTTGCATCCGGATTACGTCCACACGGTGCGGGCGATCATCATCAATCCGGCCACGCGCAACGTGATTCGCGTGGTGGATTGGAAGGTTATTGGCGAAGAGCAGTATGTCTGGCCCGCCTCCGCAGGCCACGTGCTGGTGCATCTGGGGCATCAGCTTCGTCTGCTGGATACCAACCTGGCCACGGTGCAGACGTTCGATCTGGACGGACCATTGCTGTGGGTAGCAGTCGCGCCTGCGGGATCAGTGTTTGCAGCCGGAACGCTGAAGGAGCGTCATTCCGATGATCTACATCATCGCCTCACTGAAATCGCTGGCTATGAGCCGGAGGAGACGGTGCGTGTCCAGTTTCTGGACGCTGAGTTCCGTTCCATGGGAGAAACTTCGCAGCCCAGCACAGTTGGGCTGCCTGTGCTAACCCCCAAGGGTGAGTTGCGCGTGCTCTCACTGGATCTGCATCGCTGGCAGATTGAGGAGTTTGACTGGGATCATGCGCGGCACACCATTGCCACCACAGTCAGCGATTGCCAACCGCGTGTGTCATTACCCACAGAAGGGACGGTGTTTGTTGCCGGGTGTGACCGGGGGCAGGTGTGGTATCGCGTGTTACGTCAGGATGGCCACACCGTTGTCCGTGGCGATGCGTCTTCACGGCAACTGGAACTGGCGGCGGCGGGCGACAGCAGCAGCGATGCCTTTGCCGTGCGCGTGGTCTGGAATGCTATTTCGCACGATCGGGCGGCGCGCATTCGTGCTGTGGATCTGCGTGGGGAGCAGGTGGCGGTGTATCGTGCTGCGGACGGCAGGCGGTTGCTCATCAGCCGCGTGGAGGATGTGCCACTGACGGAGCAATCCTTTGCCCTGGCACCGAACGCGCATCAGCTTGCTGTATTGGGAACGCATGGCGTGTACTTCTTCCCGATTGAGCAGGCGAAGGCAAACTGAGGCAGTCACTCGCGCAATCGCAGGCATCTGTCAGAGTGAGGCATGGCGCTCTTCCTTCAACTCGCAACTCTGGGTGATGCTCTTGCGGAAACCTCCAGCAAGCTGAAAAAGCGTGCGTTGATTGCGGAGTGTCTGGTGGGGGTACGGGGGCAAGGGGAGGATGGTGCCGGGAATGCTGGTCTGCTGGCGCTGTACCTCTCCGGTGAGGCGTTCCCGGAGGCGGATGTACGCAAGCTGAGTATCGGTGGCGCCATGCTGTCGCGTGTACTGCGGGATATTGTGCGACCGACGGAGGAGCAGTTTGCGGCCGCCTGGCGGCGGCATGGGGATATTGGTGCGGCGGCGGGGGACCTGTTTGCCGAGCAGGGGCATACGCCGGAGCCGAGCCTTACCTTTGGGCAGGTGGCTGAGGCGTTTGCGGCTATTCCTGCGGCGAAGACTACGGCACAGCGGCAGGCTCTGCTCACCGGACTGCTGGAGCGGTGTTCGCCGGTGGAGGCGAAGTACCTGGTGAAGCTCATCAGTGGAGACATGCGCATTGGTGTGAAGCAGGCACTGATTGAGGAGGCGATTGCCGTTGCCGCGGAGCAGTCGTTGGCGGAGGTGCGGAACGCCGTGATGCTGGAGGCGGACCTGTCACGCGCTACGGTGATGGCCTTTGACGGTACGCTGCGGCAGGCGCGGATGCGGCTCTTCCATCCTCTGGGGTTCATGCTGGCTTCGCCTGTGGAGACTCCGGAAGAAGCGGTGAAGCGTTTCGCCTCCAAGCCGGAAGCCGCGGAGGAAGCGGGCATCAGTGCGCCACCACAGTCGCACGCAGAGCCGGAGCCGTATGTGCGTGCAGAGGATGAGTCCGCGCTGGATGATGCGGCGCAGGAACATGCGGTGTTGCAGGCAATTCACCTGGACGCGCAGGTAGAGGACAAGTTCGACGGGATGCGAGTGCAACTGCACTTTGGCAGCAGCGACAATCCCGGGCGGGTTGCGCTGTACTCACGCAATCGTGAGGATGTGACGGCGAGTTATCCGGAGATTGTGGAGGCCTTTGCGGGTGTGGACGAAAGTGTCCTTGGCGATGGCAGTGGCGTGATTCTGGATGGCGAGTTATTGGCGTGGGATGTGCGCAGTGAACGCGCGCTGCCGTTTGCCGTGTTGTCGCCGCGTATTGGACGGAAGAAGGTGACGAATGCGGTCCGCAGCGGAACGCCGGTTGTGTACATGGCGTTCGACGTCCTCTTCGCGCATGGTGCGTTGTTGCTGGATCTGCCGCTGAGTGAGCGTCGGCGCAGGTTGGAAGCGCTGGCAGTGCGGATGCAGACAGTGACGCTTTCGCCGCTGGAGGCCGAACTGCCTTTGCCTTCGGGCGGGTTGTTTGCGGAGGATGGGCATACTGCTCCCCAGGGGGAGCAGCGGTTGCGGGTGTCGCAGGTGGTGGAGGCGCACTCGGCGGGCGATCTGGATCGTGCCTATGTTGCGGCGCGTGATCGTGGCAACGAGGGCGTGATGATCAAGTCGTCGGGATCGCTGTATCAGCCGGGTCGTCGTGGCCTCTCATGGATGAAACTGAAGCGGCATCTGGATACGCTGGATGTGGTGATCACCGGTGCTGAGTATGGTCATGGACGCCGCTCGCAGGTGTTGTCGGACTATACGTTTGCTGTGCGTGCCAGCGATGGATCGCTGCAGAACGTGGGTAAGGCTTACGGCGGTCTGACCGATGCGGAGATTGTGGAACTGACCGATTGGAGCAAGGCGCACACGCTGGAGGACTATGGTCACTTCCGCACGGTTGAGCCGCTGGTCGTGCTGGAGATTGCGTTCAATAACATCATGCGCAGCGATCGTCATGCGTCTGGTTTTGCGTTGCGGTTTCCGCGTATTGTGCAGATTCGCCGGGATAAATCGCCTTCGGATATCGACACGGTGGAACGTGTGGAGGAGATTTACCAGTCGCAGCCGGATAAGGCGGTGTTCTCGACGCCTTCGGCGTAGTGCCAGCCATGATCGTTCCTTGGGCGCGCGGGGTTTGCTTCATGCTCCTGTTTATCTTTTTGGCCGCGCGGGTTTCTTGGTTTGGGTTTCTTCTGGCACGGCTGAAGCCGTGCCCCTTCAAAGAAGACGCGCTTTGCGCGTTGGAGCTTCGTTTTTGCGAAGCTGGTTTGGGGTTGGTGGCTGGAAGCGTGTGGCGGTCTTGGCGGGAGGAGAGTTCGTCGGGATTCTTCGCTGCGCTCAGAATGACGGTCTTTGGTCGTTAGAGCTTCGCTGGGGATGGTCTTTCGACCGTTTGAGCTTTGCTGGACGCACTTTGTGCGTTGGATCGCTCCTTTGGAGCGATACCCAGGTTAGCTTCGCGAACCTGGGGCACCCGTTTTTTTGGCTGCTGATTTGTTGGGGTTTTCTGGTGCGTTGTAGAGGGTTGAGAGGGAATGCAGGTCCCCTTCGCTTCGCTCGAGGGCATGCTTCAGCTTCGCTCAGGATGGCGGTCTTTCAGACCGTTTGATCGCGCGTGGCGCGATAGCCCGTCAGGAACGTTGCGGAGAGATGCCTCCGTGGAACTGACCGAAGTTCCGGGCTGAGAACAGGCTGAGAAGCAGCACTCCCACGGCGAACGGCACGATGCAGCCGATGGATCGCGGATTGAAATGGCCCACACGCAGAAGCAGCAAATAGGCAACGATCAGGTTGGCGAAAGCCCACAAAACATTCACGGTTGAGGAGGAGAGTCCTTTGCCCGGAGGGTTTGCAAATGGTGTCTGGAAGGATTCTCCCATCACGCCGCTGACAAAATGCGGTACCGCGTTGGTGAGAAACGAACCTCCGAAAAAGTAGGACACGATATGGATCCAGTTCATGGTGAAACGCTCCTTTTCTTCCAGTGAATGCAGCTTGAAGGGTTTATCTGTCCCGGCGAAGGCGTTCGGAATCCGATCAGCAGTATGCCGGGCGTCTTCAACTTGTCTATCGCGATGCGTGGCAGCAGAGTCAGTCCTGGGTGAGCCGCGCAAGCAGTTGTATGGCGGATGACAGCTTCTTCTGTTCCTGCAGAGAGAATTTCTGCTGAATCTCCTGCGCCAGCCAGTCCTGGCGAGCGGTACGTCCGCTGTCGATCTTCTTCCTGCAGACTTTGGTCAGCGACATGAGTGTTTTTCGCCCATCGTTCGGGTCTGCGGTTCCTGTAATAAACCCCATTTCCTGCAGCGGGGCTATTACAGCGCTCATAGACTGTGGACGCATCCTCTCAGACCTGGCGAGACTGGATACCGTTGTGGGACCGTCCTTTTCCAGCCGGAGAACGACTGCGATCTGAGAGGGCGTGAGTTCGTGCTGCTCACTGTGTTGTCGCAGCTTTCGTTTCAGATGCCCCAAGGTGGTGCGCATCTCTGTTGCAAGCCGGGAGGCGAATTCGTTCTCCGTGCCCGATGGCGCTTCTTTCATAGGGATACAATATCCTATGTACAGCTAAACTGTACAGGTAATCTGTATATATTGACTCGGGGATACATGCATGAAAAAGAGGGGCCTCTTTGCAGAAGGCCCCTCTTGAGAGAGCAGCAGATTGGTGTGTCGGGGCAGATACCCCGGTTCTTCTTAGTTTGTAACGGGCTGGTTGTCTGCTACCGTTGCGGTTTCCGGTTTGGAGCTGACGGTCAGGTCGTCCTGCAGGCGGAAACGGACGAGGGATTCCGCGGGGATGACGATGTCGCGGTTGCCTGTGGTGCCTGCGATGACGGTGCCGAGGCCGCCGCCGGCGAGTCCGCCTGCGAGGAGGCCGACGCCTCCGCTGGCGATGCCGCCAATGAGCATACCCGCGCCTGCGGTGCCACCGATCCAGCCTGCGGTGCGCTTGCCCTTACCCTTTTTGCTGGCAACGAAGTCTGCCGTTTGCACGGGGTAGGCCTTGCCGTCGTGCATGATCGAGGTCAGGCGCAGTTCAAGGATGGAGCGGCCTTTGAAGTGGCCGCGACGGTGTGCGGCGTCGATTACGCCACGCACGTCGGTGCCGCGGGGGAGGATCACCTTACCGTCACGCGTGACGCTCTCCGACAGGTCGCCGGTGAAACGGTCGCCGATGCGGGCGTGCTTCACGTCGATGCGCTGGTTGATGCGGATGGCGAGCGTGGTTCCGGCCGGGATGGTGATGTCCGCGGGGATGAACTGCGGTGCCGGGGCCGGTGTTGATGCGAGGGGGGCCACAGACGTTGTGCCAGGACCCGCAGCCGGCGGAGGCGTCGTTGCTTCTACGGTAGAACCGGGAACCAGGACGCCCGGTGCTGTGAAGCGTGCCGCATGGAGAGGTTTGGGATGCATGCCCTGGCTCCAGTCCGGCAGGGTGGACGCGGTGCCTGCGGGTGTCGTGGTTTGCACCGTGGTGGGCATTGAACTGCCGGGAGCGGGCGGTGTGACCATGGTCAGGGTAGTACTGCCGTTCGGGTCGGAATAGACCACTTCCTGCGGCTGGCCGGTGGCGGTGACGTCTTTCTTAGCGGCGTCGATTGCGCTTTGCTGACGTGAGCATCCGGTGGCCATGCAGGCGACCAGGGAAAGTGCAGCCACAGGCTGTACGAAGCGTTTCAGGGAAATCATCGGTGGTTCCTCCACGCGCGAGGAGCCATGAACTTTGGGCTCTGGTTTTCTTGCGCACTGTGTGGGATGCCATCGGGTTTTTCTTTCGATGCCTGCGGGATGCAAAATCGCTATTATTTAAGTGGTTTCAGCGAGTTGCCTGAGAAGAAAAAATCTTTCAGTTGGAAATAGGGACGGTAAGTGAGACCTTGGATTTCCAGCGGATTTGTAGTGGGTTGAGAGGGATGCAGGTCCCCTTCGCTTCGCTCCGGATGACGGTCTTTGACCGTATGAGCTTCGCTAGGCAGGGGTTTCAACCGTACTTAGCTTCGCTGGCGGGCGGTCTTCGACGGTATGAACTCACTGGGGCACGGGCTTCGGTTGTTTGAGATTTGCGGAGGCACTCCGTGCGTGGATCGCACCTACTGGTGCGATGCCCAGGTTAGCTTCGCCCCCGGATTTATCGGGCAGGATATCCTGAAGAGGATGCTTGGAAAGTGGTATGCGGACTGGATGATCCGCTGGGAGACGGCGCTGACGACACGCGATACCAATCGCGTGGTGCGGCCGCTGGAGTGGGGTTTTGACTGGCTTGCGGATTTCAGCGAGCTGGCCGCGGAGTCGCATCGGCTGGACATGGCTGGGGAGTTGACCACGCTGGATGCGCTGGACCGCATGATGCGCGTGAATGCAGAGATCGTGGCGCGCAATACGGAGTTCTACGGCTATGCGGCGCCTGCGGACTTCCGGTTGGAGCATCGGCACCCGGAGTTGTTTCCGACGAATGTGCGACCGGAGACACTGGCGCAGGAACAGCAGCTTCGCGAAGACGCTGCGAACGGCAAGTTGGATAAGGCGGAGTTTCTGCGGTTCACGTCGCCCGTGCCTTCGAAGTATCCCGAGAATGATGCGGTGAATGCGCGTTGGTATCCCGAGCCTGCGCACAAAGACCCGAAGCGCAAGAAGCAGGCCATTGTGGTGATGCCGCAGTGGAATGCGGATGCGTTCAGCCATAACGCTCTGTGCGCCATCTTCAACAAGTTTGGGATTGCAGGGCTGCGATTGTCGAAGCCGTATCACGATATCCGCAGACCAGCAGAGCTGGAACGCAGCGACTATGCGGTGAGCAGCAACATCGGCCGCACGATTGCCGCGTGCAGGCAGGCTGTGGTGGATATTCGTGCGTGCGTGGACTGGCTGCAGGCGCAGGGTTATGAGCAGTTCGGCGTGCTGGGTACTTCGCTGGGTTCGTGCTACAGCTTCATGGCGGCGGCGTTTGATCCGCGTATCCAGGTGTGCGCGTTCAATCACGCGTCGACATGGTTTGGCGATGTGGTTTGGACAGGGCAGAGCACACGGCATATCCGTGCTGCCTTTGAACGCGAGGGGCTGACGCAGGATCAGGTGCGTGCGATCTTTACGTCGATCAGCCCGATGAGTGTGATGGATCGCTTCGCCGCGGAGAAGACGCGGCAGACGCTGGTGATCTATGCGCCGTGGGACCTGACTTTTCTTCGCGAGTTTTCGCTGGATGTTCTTAGCAACTTCAAGCAGCGTGGCGTGAACTTTGTGAGTCGCGTGTTGCCGTGCGGGCACTACACGACGGGGGAAACGCCGTACAAGTACATCGATGGCTGGTACATGGGGTCGTTCATTCACAAGGCGTATAAGCAGATGCGGGAGCGTGCGGTGTGAGGCGTTTGTCTCGTCATACCGAGGGATCGCAACAGCGTTCTGTGGTGGCACATGGCTGGAAAGTTTTCGGCAGGAAGCATGAAGCTGTTGTGACCGATGAAGCATCGTCGGGATTCTTTGTCGCTTCGCGCCTCAGAATGACGGCTGCGGGTGTATTTGTGACGGGTGTGGGGTTATTGGTATCGCTGCTTGCAGGTTGCAAGACGGTGCCGCCGCCGAAGCCGCTGGATCAACTGACGCCGCAGGAACATGCCGGTTATGTGGCGTTTCAACAGAACTGCGCGCAGTGTCATTACGATCGCGATACGGGATCGCTGCATGGGCCTTCGCTGCTGAGCGTGTACAAGAACCCATATCTGCAGAGTGGTGCGCCTGCGAATGACGAACGCATTACGTGGACGATTCAGCATGGGCGCGGCATGATGCCGCCGCTGGGTGGGCAGGTTTCGCAGGATGATATTGCGGCGATCCTGGCTTATCTGAAGACGCTGTAACCTTAGAAAGAGACGATGAGCGAGAAGGAAATCAAACGCATCAAGCTGCCGCCGGGTTCGGTGCGGCCTGATATCGAAGGGTCCAAAGGCCCGCGCATGTTGCCGGGTATGGCGATGATCGCGATCTTCATGCTGTTTGTTTCGATGGCGAATGCAATCAACGTCATCGTGCATCGCGCCCAGTTCCGTACCAGCGCGCTGTACGCCATCCTTAGTGTGGCGACGATGATCCTGATTGGTGTATTTGGATTTCTGCGTTTGAAGCGCTGGGGATGGGCGTTGTTGCTGGGCGGATGCTTCTTCTATTCGCTGGGCAATGCGACGTTGTTTTATCAAACACGTCAGCCGGGGTACCTGTTGCCTGCGGCGTTTTCGATGGTGTTCTTTCTGTACCTGGTCCGTACGGAGATTCGCGACCGCGTGAAGTAGCGGCGTACTTCATGAAGAGAAATAAGAACGCAGTGTTGATAACGAGCACTGCGTTCTTTGCTGAACCCATTTGCGGCTTCCTTAAGATTCGAGTGAGGGACAGGAAAGCAGGTCCTTCGACTTCACTCCGTTACGCTCAGGATGACGGCCTTCGCCGTATGAGCTTCGCTTAGACACAAGGATGACGATGTTGTGGACGTTTGCCATCGAGTTCTAAGTGAACATGAACTCTGCGGTCATCTTTGCGGAGACGCCGGGGACTAAGCGTGCCCATTGGGCGCTGAAGCCTTCGGGGAAGATCACTGGGTGGTATTCGCCTGCGGATAACTTCACTGTTTCGTACTTCACCCATGTGCCATCGCCAAGGAAATCAATCTGAATTTCGACGGTGCCTGCCTTGTCGCTGATGAGGTGAAGCATCTTGTGTTCGAAGTTGGTGAACAGGAACGGATCGGATGGTTCGCCTGCTTTGACCATGTCCTTGCGCCATGGGCCGCCCCATCCTTTTGGCTTGCCCCAGCTCCATAGGTCATCTGTTTTGCCGAACCAGATGCCGCTTTGCGGTTGGCCGGCGACGGCATTGTTGTCATTGTTGGGGGTGGTTTCATTGCCGCCGAGTGCGAGCATACCGCGGAAGCTGCAGTAGTCAGGGATGATGCGCAGGTGCTGGCAGACGGGCTTCACGCCCCAGATGCGATCTTCAAACGCGAGGGGCTGCAGCTCATAAAACATGCCCTGAATGTCCATCATGTAATGTTCCGTTTCCACTTCGCGGATGCGCATCCATTCGGTTTGCCAACCTTGTTCAAAGGCGTGCGATGGTTTGGGCAGGCGATAGAGTTGCCACTCGCCTTTGACGAGCGCGCGGAAGAGTACGGACTTCTCATCCCATCCGCTGGCGAACATGACGTTGCCCATGTTTTCGCGCGCGGCTACGTCCATGTGCGGCTTGTCGCTGATGCGTTTCCAGGGGCCTTTGCCGTCCCACTCGAAGAGGCCTGCCTGTGTTTCTCCGTAGGCAAAGAAGCCGTTGTTGGAGACGACGACGCGACCCTGCGCGGTGTAGCCGCCTTTGAAGTGTGGCTGCGCTTTGATGTTCATGTCCTTGGTCAGATCGGTCAGGAGACGCGGCTTCAGATCGTTCACGTCCATCTCAAAGACGAGGCCTTCCATGGTCATGAAGTAGACACGGTTCTTTGGGTCGGTGAGGTGCGGCATGGTGGAGGTGAGGCGATGTTCGACGAGGCCTTCAATGCGGCGCCACTTGCCGGTGGAGTCGATGATGTATGGGCCGATGATGCATTGATTGCTGGCGTGATGGATGAAGCGGTTGGCGTACACGCCGTTGGGCATGTCGAGGGCTTCGATCTTTAGATCGTCTTCGAGGCGATAGAGGCCGAGGCCCGTGCCGGTGCGTTTGCCAGAGGAGTTGTAGGTGACGGCATATAGTCCGTCGGCCCACGGCATCAGCGCGCCTACACCGCATTCCGTGCGTGTGGCATTGTTGTCCGCGCGGATGCCAACGTTGGGGATTCCGGGAATTACTTTCTGCGCTATGGCATAGCCCGTGGTGGCGGCGAGCGAAGCAAGAACGGAACGGCGAGTAATGGAACGCGGCAGGTATGTCATGAGCAGCAATCTCCCTTGTATGTCGAACAGGAGTGCCGCATGTTTGCGTGCGGACAGCGGCCCCTCTATTTCGACAGCGGAAGCATACCGCACAAGTCAAACGATTAACTAGCGGTATTTATGGATATTTGGGGTAAATCCATTTTGTACGAACTGGCGGTTCCGGCCACGGGGCCAATGGCTTTAAGCGAAAGGAAATCCGTCCCACAGGCGGAGTTCCGCTTCAGCCGGTTGTTGCTGTACCTGGCTTGTCGCGTTGAAGAGCATGGTGGTGCGTTGCTTTGCATTCCACTGGGGCCATGTGGGCAGGCCGTTTGCTGCGGGGACGTTGCCCTGGATGAAGCTGACCCACGCGGTATGCATCTCCCTTGAGAGAGTCTGCGCTGCGGGCGGTTCCCCTGTGGCGAGATGCTCGAAGACATAGCCGAGGTCGTATGCGTGATAGCTGGTGCCTTTGTGTGGGCCGGTGGCGGCTGTTTCATCAAGACGATAGACGTAGGTGGCGCCACCGCCGCCCTGCTTATGTGCTTCTGCTACGCGGATGCTTGGTACCCAATACTCTTCGGCGGTGAGCGCGCGGATGTTACGGTCTGCAATGGACATCTGCGGATACACCGTTGCGTAATTTGCCAGCACTGCCTGGAACTGCGCCTCCGTGGCGTTGCCGAGACGCCTTTGCGTGATGGGTTCTGCGGCATGGTCGCCGAGGTAGAAGGCGTTCTCATCGCGGCAGGTGCCGATGAGCAGACGCTTGCCACGGGAATTGCCTGCGGCAAGGGCAGGGATGGCGCGATGCGGAAGGAGTTGACCTCCACCCTGTACGCGCAGCGGGAAGTTGCCGGGAGCAGCTTCGATCATGCGCTGTTGCAAGGCGATGAGTTGTTGCGAGGGGAGAGCGAGAATCGCGTTGCGGCTGCGGTCTGTCAGTTGCGATGCGAACGCTTCTGTTACGCGATGGGCACCGGCGGTGTCGAGGATGCGTTCTCCGCCGCCGCTCTCGGAGATCATTGCGGAGAAGTATGGGCGCGCTTCCTCGACCGCCATCAGGAAGGCTATTAACTTTGCGCCCGCGGATTGGCCGCCGATGGTGACACGTGCCGGGTCGCCACCGAAGGCTGCGATGTTCTCATGGACCCATCGGAGCGCCATTACGAGATCGCGCAGGCCGTTGTTGGCGCTGTCGGCATAGTCGGGGCCGAGCAGGGGCGACCAGTCGAGGAAGCCGAAGACACCAAGGCGATACGGCACCGTGACCATGATGACGCCATCGTGCGCGAAGACTGCGCCATCCACATCGACGGGACTGCCCCCAGTGAATCCACCGCCGTGAATCCAGACGAAGACTGGTCGCGGCTTGTCGATCTTTGCGGGCGTGTAGATGTTCAGGTACAGGCAGTCTTCGCTCTGGTGGGGGTGGCTGGGTTGCATGGCGCTTGCGGCGAACTTTGTGGCATCGCGCATGCCGCTCCAGGGTTTGGCAGGCTGTGTTGCGCGGAAACGCAGTGCGCCTACCGGTGGCTGTGCGAAGGGGATGCCGAGAAAGCGGCGGATACCATTGGTTTCTTCGCCAACCAGCGTGCCAAGTTTCGTTTTGACCTGTGGACGGCTGGATGTCTGCGCGAGAAGCGGATGAAATGCCGTTCCTGCAGCGGTTATCGCTGCGTATTGCAAGACCTGCCGCCGTGTCCACACTGTACTCATCTCTTCTCCCTGTCTGCGAAGTCCTTTGTATCAAAGGCGGAGATGTCGTGTGGCCTTGTGTATGGTTTTGGCGCGCCTGCTTTCCAGAATGTTAGTTAAGGAACTAATTTTTCTGCATGTCTTCGACCATTGCCAGGAAGGCGTCGCTGGTTCTGATGTCTGCAAATTCCTTGTCGTGCATGAGGCGGTTGCGGTCGCGGAAGCCTTCGAGGATGGCTTTGCGCAGGTAGTCGAGCGCCATCTTCCGGCTGCCGGCCTGCGCGTAGGTAGCAGCCAGGTGGTAGTGGATTTCACTGGCGCTTTTCACCTTTGAGTTTGCCGGGATGCCGCGATTCGCAGAGCGTTCCAGGATGCCGGGATCAATTGCGAGTGCCTTGCGATACTCTGCGTCACCCTTGCGGAAGTTGCGTTTTGCGTAATAAAGCGTGCCGAGGTTCTGCATGGTGTTGGGATCGTTTGGCTTCAGCTTCAGCGATTTGCGGTACATCTTTTCTGCGCGTGGCAGATCGCCCTGACTGTGCGACAGCGTGCCCAGGTTGTTGTATGCCTCGGCATATTTGGGATTCAGCTTGATGGCCGCTTCAAAGCTGGTGCGTGCGCGGTCCCACATAAACATGTGTTCGCAGGCGATGCCTAGTTTGTTCAGGATGGTTGCGGTGGGCGGGAGCTGCTCGTAAACATGGATTGCCGCGAGATACCGCCCGCGTATCGCGAGCGTATCTGCCAATTCTTCCGAGGGTGGCAGCGTGGATGCGGTGTCGGCAGCGGCAGGGCTGTTCGTGGTGACGGCGGCCGGAGTGACAGGCGTATCTGCCGCAGGCGGAGCAGCCTGCTGCGCCCACAGCAGATACGGTGCGAAGAAGAGGGGAAGCAGAGCAGTACGAACCATGGAAACCCTCCTTTCGGGGGAGCCGCAGGTTGGTGAAAAGCATAGTGCGCCTGCGAGTATGCCATACGCAAGGGGTATTTTCATGGGGCGGAAATGATGTGCGCGCTGGCGATGTTGCTGTATTTCAGGGGCTCCGTCGGCAAGTGAATCGGTTACAGATATACTGCCGCCATCATGGCAACGGCGAAGAAATCTCCCGCAAAAACAATGTCTGCACAGAGCTTTGACCGACGCGTGGATGCGCAGATCGCAAAGGCCCCCGAGTATGCAAAACCCATCCTGGAACATCTTCGACAGATGGTGCACAAGGCCGTTCCGGAGACCGTGGAGGATGTGAAGTGGAGTCGGCCATTCTTCATGCTGAACGGTGAGAACCTTTGCTTTATGGCGGCGTTCAAGAATTACTGCGCGTTTGGTTTCTGGTCGCCGAAGATGCCGGAGTATCTGCAGTCGCAGGGGATGCCGAAGGTGGAAGGTGCAGGCAGCATTGGGCAGATTGCTTCGTTGAAAGATCTGCCCAAGGACCTGCCGAAGTATGTGAAGTATGCCGCTGAGTTGATTCGCAAGGGCGAAGCCGGATCTGCGATGGAGGGTCGTACACGCAAAGGCACGCGGCAGGAGATTGAAATGCCGGATGCGTTCTCCACTCTGCTGAAGAAATCAAAGAATGCGAAGACGAATTTTGATGCTCTGCCGCCGAGTTGCAAACGCGAGTACCTGGAGTGGATCACCACGGCAAAGAAAGAGGAGACACGCGATAAGCGCATGGGCGAAGCCATCACGATGCTGGAGGCGGGACGCCGCTTTAACGATAAGTATCGTTCGTGATTACGAGCTCTACTTTGCAACGGAGGGCTGTCATTCTGAGGAGCGGAGCGACGAAGAATCACGAGGATGCTCCTGCTGTCGACACAGCAGAAAGTTTCTTGTGAGGAAGGCTCGTGTCGCGTTGGTTATTGAAGCATCGCTGAGATTCTTCGCTTCGCTCAGAATGACGATGGACCCGACGGTGGACATGAGAAAGCCCGCATCGTGTGCGGGCATTCTCATGTATGCGGGCTTTCTTTTAGGGGTGGTTATTAGTAAGGACGCGGTCCACCTGGTCCGCGGTTATGACCCCACCACGTGTTGTAGCCGCGCTGAAATGCATCCTGATAGGCCCTGCGATCGGGGCCGCGATAGTTGCGATACTCATCGCGATTCATCACTGTGGGACGGCGCCGATTTTCAAAATCCTTTTGCGCACCATACAGGCCATCGCGGAAGCCCTGACGCTGGATATTACGGGTGAAGTCGCGAGGCGGGGCATCCCAGCGTCCGGGGCCCTGGCCATAGCCTTGGGGCGGTGGTGGTCCCTGGGCGAAAAGTGCTGCAGGCGCGGCGATCATGCCGGCACCAAGTACAAGTGCTGCGATACGTGTCTTCGTGTTCATTCGTGCTCCCTCACTTCCGACTGCATTGGAGTGGACACAGACTTGGAGTAAAGGTCGCGGTCTTCTCGTTGCCTGTGGTGTAAAAAGAGGACCGCGTCCGATTACCAGACTCTGCAAACGTTAGTCTTGATCATGGGCGCTGTCTTTGCACATTGAAATGCTTTTGCGAACTCCGGCATGTTCACCACAATGCCGTTGATGCGCGCATAGCCGGGCGAATGTTCGTTGGTAAGCGCGTTCATGCGGAGTTGCTCCGGTCTTTGATTCTCACATGCCCACTGTGCAAAGCCGATGAAGAATCGCTGATCCGGCGTGAAGCCATCCACGGGCTTCAATGATTGGCCTTCGGTTGCTTTCTTCCATGCCATGTAGGCGATCAGCGTGCCACCGAGGTCGGCGACATCCTCCCCGCTGGTCAGCTTGCTGTTGATGTGAATGTCATCGACGATGGTGTACGTTGCGAACTGATCGCGCAGGCAGTTGATGCGGTCTTCAAAGCCTTTTGCGTCGTCTTTCGTCCACCAGTCGCGCAGATTACCTTCTGCGTCGAACTGGCGTCCCTGATCGTCGAAACCATGCGTCAACTCGTGGCCAATGGTGGAGCCTGTATTGCCATAGTTCGGCGCGTCGTCGGCCTTTGCTTCATACAGCGGCGGCTGCAACACGCCCGCGGGAAAGTTGATGTCGTTCATCTGCGGGTCGTAATACGCATTCACCGTTGGCGGTGACATCATCCATTCGTTGCGGTCCACCGGCTTGCCGATCTTGCCGAAGTCGCGTTCGCTTTCAAACGCCACTGCACGGTGATAATCCGCAAAGAAATCGTTGCGTGTAATGGTTAGTTTCGAATAGTCGCGCCAGTGATCGGGATAACCAATCTTGTTGCGAATGGTCTTCAACTTCTTTAATGCTTCGGCCTTGGTTGCAGGACTCATCCAGTCCAGATGTTCAATCTCCTGCTTCATGGAATCTTCAATGAGATTGGTCATGAGCTGCGTCCTGGCGCGTGTATCTGCAGAGAAGGTGCGACGCACAAACTCCTGTCCTAATGCTTCACCCATGTAGTTGTCGACCTGGCGCGTGCACGTGCGCCAGCGCGGAGACATGGTGGGGATGCCGCGCAGGTAATGGCTGAAGAAGTCGAACTGCGCTTCGCGCCAGGGCTTGCTCATCTGCGATGCGGCCGAGGTCAGTGCGTGGAATCGAAGATAGGCCTTGAGAGCGTCGAGCGGTGCGGTTGTCAGTTGTTGCTGCAGGGCCTTGTTGAACTCCGACTGCGAGATATTAAGCGTTGTGAAGCCCTGCGCTCCTGCGAGTTGATAGAAGCGTGCCCAGTCCACCGCGGGGACTTGCTGCTGCAGATCCGCAAGCGTGAGGCGATGAAAAATTTTGTACGGATCGCGGCGATCGACGCGCGAGAGGGAAGCCGTTGCCAGTGCGGTTTCCAGCTTCATGACGGCGTCTGCATCGGCCTTTGCCTGCGCTGCGGATTCGCCGCTCATGGTGAGCAGATTTTCCATGTAGGCAACGTACTTCTGGCGAATCTCAACGCTTTTGGCATCGGTCTTCAGGTAGTAATCGCGGTCGGGCAGGCCGAGTCCGCCGGCGTCTTCACCAGCGATGACGTTGTTCGCATTTTGCGGGTCCTGTGTGGAACCCGCGTTGAAGAAGAATGAACCATCCACATCGACCGCAAAGGCAGGAAGGTCTTTCAACAGAGCTTCACGCGATGGGTAGGCTGCAATGCGGGCAAGTGTGGGCTTGATCGGAGTAAAACCACGTTGATCGATGGCTGCTTCATCCGTGCACGCCGCGAAGTAGTCGCCAATCTTTTGCTGCGTGGCATTGCGATCTTTCATGGCCGCTGCATCACGCAGAATGCCCCACAGAAACTGCTGATTCTCAAACGTCAGTTTGCCGTAGACGCTCCACGCGGACTGGTCGGCGGGGATGGGGTTGTTCTTCTGCCAGCCGCCGCAGGCGAACTTATAGAAGTCATCGCATGGATTCATGCTGCGGTCGAGGCTGGTGAGATTCAGTACCGGCGAATAGGGCAAGGCCTCCAGGGGAACCTGCGGCTTCTGTGCACCGGTGGGCGCAGGCTGCGAGGTAAGATTCTGCGCGGAAACACTGGCGGCAAACAATACAAACGGCGCGATAGTCAGAAAGCGCATAGAAGGCACGGCTCCAAAGAAAAGACTTCCATCCTTTGTAGCAAGTAAAAATGGCCATCGGTAGTATGTCTCGAAATTCTTGAGAACGCGCTATTCTGTTACGGAGCTGCATAGTCGAGGTGACGCTTATGACGGAGACAAGGACGCTGACAGTGGTTTTACCTGTGGACCTTGCAGAGTCAATTCAGGCGCGTGTGGCCACAGGGAAGTTCGCTTCGGAAAATGATTTGATTGTGCACGATCTACGTGAAGTCGACGATTTTTCCCGTCAGCCAGACGAACTTCCCGGATTTTCGATGACCGAGGAAGAGTGGGATAAAGAATTGCAGCGGAGAGTCGAAGCGCTGGATGCCGGGCTTGAATCCACTTACACTCTCCGTGAAGTCGATGAGCGTTTCAAGGCGATGCGCGAAGAGTATTTGCGCGGATGAAGCGTTATGAAGTTCTGTTAACAGAGCGGGCTGAACGAGAACTAAAAAGCATCTGGGTTTACGTAAGAAGTCGCTTCAGCACAGAAGCGGCAGACCGCTTTATTCAAGAAGTTCGATCCGGTTATCTCGAGCTTGAAACGGCCCCGTTTCGTGGGCATATTCGCGTACGTGACATCCGCGAAATTGGAGTCGCGCAGCGGCGCGTCACCATCAATTTTCGAGTGCAGAATGAGACCGTCACGGTTGTTGCTATCCGCTATCGCGGACGCCAACACTGAAACTTAGTCACTGTAGGAGCGCAGGCGGGCGGGCATCGCATCTTCTGCCAGATCGTGGCCGCAGTTGGTGCAGTACACGTCGGTGATGTGTACGCCGCGGAAGCACTGGCCGCAGACGGGCTTCATCTGGAACTGGCACTGTGGGCAGAAGTGGAAGTCGCTGGCGACTTCTGCGCGGCACGAAGGGCAGCGGCTCAGGATGGGCTGGCGCAGAAGGAAGTAAACGATGGCGCCAATGCCACCCGGCATCACCAGCACAATGAGCATCCACAGTGCGGGACGCATGTTGCGGCGTTTGACGTCGCGGCTGATGTACCCAATCAGCAGAACATAGCTGGCTAGAGCGGCTCCCCAGCTATAGCTGCCGATGGCATGCATGATGGGGTTGCCGTGACGAGGCCCTCCGGGAGGGGGGCCTCCAAAATATCCGTAACTGAGAAGCTGGATGCCGGCAAACACCAGAACAGACAGGATGACCGACCAGAGCGGAATCATTTTCAGATCATCGTCGCTCTGCCCCACGTCCGATCGCTGGCTCTGTTCCGTCTTCCACACCATGAGGCTTACCTTACCTTGTCATTGCGGTCCGACGGACGACGGTTACGGCGAAGCAGTACGACAGCGGCTGTGATGACCGACAGCGGCAGAAACCAGAGCAGCAACAGGCTGATCTCGCTCCCTGCGTCCGCACCCAGGTCCACAATGCGTTTCCAGATACCGGTCACATCGGAGATGCTTTCGTCGGTAACGTGGAGTACGGCAGCAGCAATGAAAAGCAGCAGAGCGGAGCAGACAACAAACGGAACAATCAGGTCACGCGTGGTGCGCTTGCGCTCCCGCATGGCGGTGGCACGCTGACGGATGATGCGGTGAGTACGATTGACCACCGCCGCGCGTGCATCGAACCCTGGGGTGCGCGGGTCTTCCGAAATCGCCATGCTCAAGAGAGCCCTCCCTGAGCGGCCGTCCTTGGGACGAGGTTCCGCTCGCGACGGAGCTTCTCAATCTGCGGCTTCAGCGCGGCCAGGCCGCGATACAAGCGCGACTTCACCGTGGAAAGCGGAGACTTCGTGACAGCTGCAATCTCTTCCAGCGCCATTTCCTCATGGAAGCGCAGTACCAGCACTTCGCGATAGGACGCGTGCAGGTCCAGCAGCACGGCGCTTACTTCTGCGGCATCTTCGCGCGAGCAAAACTGCTCAAACGGCGAAGGCCCGTCGATTGCAATCTCGAAGGGGCGCTCATCATTGCCCGGGTCCTGCAGTTCATCCAGCGATGTCATGGTGCGTTTGCGCGAGAGATCAATGGCCAGGTTACGGGCGATGGTGAACAGCCACGTATCAAAGCGGGCCTTGCCGTTGTACTGTGCGCCGCGCAGCAGCACGCGCATCCAGGTTTCCTGAAAGAGGTCTTCGGCGGTTTCGCGTTTGCCGGTGAGGAAGGTCAGGTAACGCATCAGGCGGTGCTGATAGGTGTCGATCAGGCGATCCAGAAGCTCGGGGTCCTGCTGTTTCAGGCCGTACGCGATCGCCGCGTTTTCCTGCTCGCTGGCTTCCAGCATTGCCGCCGAAATGGACAAGGCACCCACACCGTTGTTGACGTGGGGTTGGCCGGAAAAGACTCGGCTCCCGAAAGAATTTTCTTTCAGCATGAGGAAAAGTTGTCCCTGAAATACACGAAGGTGTGCGATACGGTTCGGCCTATCCATTCTAGGGTGGTGAACGGCCGATGAAAAGCACTATTTTCCGCTACGGATTGCCTCCGCGTAGACTAGGAGGATGGAGATTCTCTTCGGGCTCCATCCCGTCACCGAAGCCGTCCGCGTACGGCCCCAAGACCTGGACCACGTCACTGTCCTTTCCGGCCCGTCCAACCCACGTGTTGCCGCCCTGCTGGACCTTTGTCGCGCAGCCCGTGTTCGTGTCAGTCATGGCAGCCGGGAAGAGTTGCAGCGCATGAGCCGAAGCGAAAACCACGGTGGCGCGGTGGCGTTCCTGAAAGAGCGCAAGTTGCTGACGATTGAAGACTTAATTCATTCCGGTGGCGATGCGAAGCGGTTCTTCCTGGCGCTGGATGGGGTGGAAGATCCTCACAATATGGGCGCCCTGCTGCGTACGGCGGATGGCGCTGGCGTGGATGGGGTGCTGCTGCCGGAGCGACGGTCGGCTCCCCTGAGCGGCGCCGCGGCCAAGGCGTCTGCCGGGGCAACTGAGCATGTTCGCGCGGCGAAAGTTACCAATCTGGTGCGCTCCCTGGAGGAGCTGAAGAAGCACAATATCTGGATCATCGGGCTGGACGAGCGCGGCACCATGGACTATGACCAGTTCGACTTCAACACGGACATCTGCCTGGTGATGGGGCGCGAGGGGGCAGGGCTGCATGACCTGACGAAGCGCACCTGCGATTTCCTGCTGCGTATCCCGATGGCGGGGGCGGTGCCGTCGCTGAATGTGTCGGTGGCGGGAGCGGTTGTGATGTATGAGGCTGCACGCCAGCGGCGCGTGAAGCAGCATCCTGCTGCCGAAGTGCCTGCCAAAGCGTCCAAGCCACGGAAGGGTCTCGGCTCGTAGCCGCCCATTTTCTGAAAGATTTTCATGTCGCATTCCCATCCACATCGGCTCCTTCCGTACCTGCTTGCGGCGGCATCGCTGCTGCCTGTTGCGTCCCTGGCGCAGCAGGCTGAACCGCAACAGCCACCCGCGCCCAAGGGTACTGTGCTGTTTGAGCGACACGACGATCCTGTTGCACCGGAAGAAGAGCAGCCCGCTGCTGTTCCGGCGAAGCCCGGTGTTTCTTCCAGCGCGCATCCGCCGCGTTTGCGCAGACGCAGCCCCGACGATGCCGCAGATACCGAAGGCGCACCGGTGGAAGTGGCACAGCCTGCGTCCGTGGAATCTTCTTCCAGTAGTTCCGGCGAGATGGCGGCTACGTCTCCCATCGTTGTTACAGAAGCCGATCTTGCCGCGGCGGCGAAGGTGCCTGCCGAGGCGCGCCGTGCGCCGCTGGTTGCTGGGCGCGATCTGGATATCCATCTGAATACCCATACAGGCGTATCCGAAGTTCGTGCGCAGATTACGGTGAAGAATACGGGCACGCAGCCGCTTTCGGTGATTGCGTTGCAGATTTCCGGCGCGTTGAAGTGGGAGAGCGCGCGGATTGCGCAGGGTAGCTCGCTCAAGCTGGAACAGCATCACCTGCGTGACGATCTGGACCATACGGGTGTGGCTTCAGAAGCTGTGTTTACGCTGCCGGAAGCCCTTGCGCCGGGCGCTGTCGTCACACTGGACCTTTATTACGGCGGCACGATTGTTGCCAGTGGAGCGCGTCTGCTGGAGCTGGGTGCGCCTGCGGAAGCTGCTGTTCGTACGGATTGGGATACGGTCACGGACGCGTTTACCGGCCTGCGAGGCATGGGCAATGTTCTTTGGTATCCCGTTACGGGCGATGCCGCGCTTCTGAAAGACGGAGCGGCTGTGCCGAAGGCCGTGGGAGCGAGTCGCGCGCGTGAAGTGGAGAGCGCGTTTGCGCTGCATCTGACGCTGGAATATGAGGGATCGCAGCCAGATGCCGCGTTCTTCTGCGGGAACCGCCAGGCGTTGACTGCTGTCGCAGAGGGGATTGCAACGGCGACATGGTCGGTGGCAAAGCTGGGGCCGCGTACGCCGTCGTTGTTTGTCACGCTGGCAGCGCCGCAGGAAGTGGCTGGTGGATTGGTGCGGGTTGTGACAGACGCGGCGGATCGTGCGGCTTCCCTTGGCGATGCCGCTGCTCGTCTGCGTCCGATGCTGGAACAGTGGCTGGGACCCAAGCCTTCGCGTCCGCTGGATGTGATTGATCTGCCGATTCCGGATGCCGCTGGATATGCGGATGGCGCGTTGCTGGTTGCTCCGCTGCGGACGGCGCAGCCTGCGGCGATTGCGCCTTCGCTGGTGGTTCCTCTGACGGCGGCGTGGCTCCCGGATGGTCTTGAGGCGGCATGGCTTCGCGATGGTATTCCGGAGTTCATGCAGGCACTGTGGGCTGAACGCGGCAACGACCGCAGCGCGGCTTTGGCCGGTCTTGCGGCGGAATCGAAGCGCCTGCAAAAGATGGAAGCGGATGCTGCACCGCAGGTCAGTTCTTCGTCTTCGGATGCGCCGGTTGCCGATGGTCCGGTGACGCCGCTGTCGACGTGCACGCAGCCATCCTGTGCGCGTGTGCGCTCCGCATACGTTCTGCAGATGCTGCGAAACATTGTCGGTGAGGAAGCGCTGCAGGGAGCGCTGTCCGGGTGGCGATTGAGACAGGAAACCACGCCCGGCTCTGCTGCGCAGGAGACGGCAAGTTTTCAGCAGATGGTGCAGCAGGTGGCCGGGACGAAGAAGCTGGACTGGTTCTTCCAGAGCTGGATTCAGGGTGCGGGATCTCTACCGCAACTGGAGATTGCCGCAATTGCACCGCGCAAGATTGAACGTGCCGGTGCACCTGCAAACCTGTTGCCGCAGCGCCAGCAAGTTTATGGTGGACCCATTGGCAGAGAGGTGCAGGCACCGCCAGACGATCCGCGTGCTCAATGGGGTGGAAGCAAGGAAGTGGCGCAGGCGGGGTCCTGGCTGGTTGCGGTTGAGGTGCAGAATACCGGGGGAACGGATGCAGAGGTTCCTGTGACCGTACGCGCCGGGACACTGACCAATACGCTTCCTCTGCGCATTCCAGCACACGGTAAGGCGACGATCCGTATTCCGTTTGAAGCGGAGCCGTCGGAGGTGTTGGTGAATGATGGCAGCGTGCCGGAAGCAGGTCTGTCAATGCATCGCCGCACCATTACCATTGCTCCGGCCTCCTCCCGCTAACGGGAAGATTGTTTTCAGGCAGCGTGAATGGAAGCGCGAACGAACCGTTCGGACATGTATCCGTCCTTATGCATCAGTGCTCTCGCCTGGGAGAGTGCACCACACTCATGCTGCTGCTCATGCTTTGCCAGCGCGGCTTCGCTACTCTCTGTTGCCACCGTGGAGAAGCATCGGTGGCAGATGGAATCGAAGGTGGCGTCCGGGTTTTTCCGATGAGAATAGATGGCTGCGCCTTGGGCTGCGGTTTCCATAGGGAAAACTCCTGTGTTGACCGAGGTGTATGAAGTGCGCGAGTCGAACAGGCACAGCCATGTCTGAGCGACTCAAAAACTTTGATTCTCTGATTACACGCCCCTCTGGGCGTCATTGGCAAATGAAGATATTGCGCTAAAGTTCGATGCACCGCGAATTGGCGTGTTCCCGGCTTTATAGTGGGCGAATGCGTGTGCGCGACCATCTTCTGCTGTTCCTGGATCTGATAGGCACCGCGCTTTTTGCGGCGGAAGGCGCTACGACCGGGATCCATGTCCATCTGGATCTGCTTGGCGTGCTGGTGGTTGCATTTCTTACGGCACTTGGTGGCGGCATCCTCCGCGATCTTCTGCTGGGCGCCACGCCGCCAAACGCTATGCGCGACTGGCGCTATGTGGCCACGGCTCTCTTTGCCGGATCCATCGTCTTCATCCTGCGTACCCCCATTGCAGCCAGCGGCACAGGCTGGGTGCAGGTGCTGGATGCGGCTGGCCTAAGCCTTTTTGCTGTGGCCGGTGCTACCAAGGCGATTGAGTACGGGATTCATCCGTTGATGGCCACCATGCTGGGTGGGCTGACCGCGGTGGGTGGCGGTACGCTTCGCGACGTTCTTATCAACCAGATTCCGAATGTGCTGAAGGCGGATATCTATGCCGCTGCGGCTCTTCTGGGAGCGGCGGTTACCGTCATATTGCGAAAGTCCGGCGTTAAGCCGCCGATGGCGGATACGGCAGGGATTGTCTGCTGCTTCGCGACACGCATGGCGGCTGTGCATTTCCACTGGAACCTGCCGATCGCCGGTTGAAGGCTATCGGCAGGTGGTGGTCAGATGGCCGAAGGTATTTTCCAGCGGAGCGGCGAGACGGCTCACCCTGCCGCAGAGCATGTCGTGATCGCTGCCGGGAGTCGGATCCAGGTGAACATCCTCGACTGCATAGTGATACTGACCTTCGCTATCCGGCCAGACCATCATGCAATCGGAGCGAATACCAAATCGATAGGCGGGATGGTGCGTAGCCAACGTTGTCTGTATTTCGAGGGGCAGGCAATCCACGCCGCCGAATTGCTGATACGTGCGTACTACATTGCCCTCTTTGTCCGGGTTGTAATCCGCTGCGTAAAGCAAGCCACCGTAACGCTGTCCCTGTTCGGCAAGGAAGCGGCAGACAGAAATGGTGCTGTCCATCTGGTTGGCAGTAGGGATGCCGTCACGCACCCAGAAGCCATGATGCGTGGCCACGCGCAAGGGTTTTTCATCGCCAGGACGATGCACGCTGCCGGCAATGGCAATGCGATTCTGCGTCTTCAGAATGAGCGCGTCTGAAACGTCAAGCGGCTTCGTGCGTTCATTGTCTTCGCCCACGCCTTCTAGATCGCGCACAACGCCGTCGCCCCAGGTGTGATGAATTTCGATTTCGTCGATTGGCCATCGTGATGCGATGCAGATACCCAATGATTCACGCCTGCCCCAGAAGCTCTGAAGGGTCATGGGAACAAACGAAAAGTAAGGCAGAGGGCTGAGATACTCCACCATGCTGGCGCGGAAGTCCTGCAGGCAGAGAACGTCAGGAACCACGGCATCAGGATCGGATAGTCCTTTGAGCCAGGTGACTGTAGATGGTATCTCCCCAGGGGTATTACCGATAAAACGCTCCCCGTTGAGCGACCACACTTGCAGCGGTTCCATTCGCACTCCTCTTGTCTGTCGATGTGTGCAGACAATCTCCAAAGTAAAGTGAGGGCATGGTGCATGTGTCCTCACGTATCCCTTTTCCTGTACTTACAGCTTGGCCGCTATACCTCAAGGTTTGCCTAAGTTTTGACAGAAAGACGATGCTAATCCAAAACACCGAAAGATAATTAACGGTCTTGTTATCTGCTGCTGTTTATTACATTGCGTGCGATCGCCTATATTTCATGTGGTTCCAGAGTTTCCAGTCACACCCTTCGTGACGTGTAAGTACAGCTTTCGCGGACGTGTACTTGCCAGTCATGTTTACCTCCTCATAGTTTCCATTACGTGCAAAGACAACACCAACAAGAGACCGTAAAGTCGGTCACGGAAGAGGGGCTGCGCGCCTCCGGAGATGTTCATCAATGGTTCTCGTCTGTTCTGACTCGTATGGAGTCATGCTCATTGGCGGTCTTTGGTGATTTTTGTATTGATGCCTATTGGGACCTGCACGAAGGCGAAGAAGAGTATTCGCTGGAGACAGGCCTGAAGGTGCGGCGTGTACGACGGCAGAGGTATTCACTGGGCGGCGCAGGAAATGTGGTTGCGAATATTGCTGCACTGAACGTGGGACATGTTCAGGCTATCGGCGTCAGCGGAACCGATCCATTCGGAGCGGTGATGCATAGCATGCTGTCGGGTTATCGCAATTGCGGATGCGATGTCATTGAGGATGCCGCATGGGAAACCATGGTCTACGCGAAGCCATGTATCGGAAACCTGGAAGAAAGCCGCATTGATTTTGGGGCCTTCAACCACTCGAACGGATCACTCGCGGAACGCCTGCTGGAGCGGTTGGAGAGTGCTGCAGACAAGTATGACGTGGTGATTCTTAATCAGCAGGTGGAGAACGGCGTGTCTTCAGCGAAGCTGATCGAACGCATGAACGGCATCATTGCAAATTCGAAGAAGGCAGTGTTCCTTGTGGACGCACGCCACCACCTGGAGAAATTCTCCGGTGCTCTTCTGAAGGTGAACATGGGCGAAGCAGCGAAGCTTCTCAATGAAGCTCCTGAATCGCTGCATGAAGATGAACGAGCCATCGAGTTTGCAACGCGCATTCACGAACTTACTTCCAAGCCAGCGTTTATTACCCGCGGTGACAAGGGAATCGCCGTGGCGGCAGACGGAGGAGTTTCGTTGATCGCAGGATGGCCCATGGAAGGTCCGATCGACACGGTAGGTGCAGGCGACACCGTGGTGGCAACGATTGCCGCGGCCCTGGCAACAGGGGCAACACCGCGGGAGGCCGCTACGTTGGCGAATCTGGCAGCTACCGTCACTGTGAAAAAGCTTCAAACGACCGGCACCGCGTCGCCGGCCGAAATTCTGGCAGCTGCGGGAGTGCGATACCCGTAAAGCGATCTTTCAACTTCGAGCATTGAACAGCCTGGTTAGCGGACGCAAAAAACTTTGCCCGACCGGCCCGGACTAACAGTGCTCAAAATCGCAGGCGAAGCTCCTGACCGTGTTATTTGCTGTTGATTTCTTTATTTGCAGAAACACTTCGTCCGCGAACAACTAACTGGAGGCAACAAATGTACCTTCGTTCCACACGGTCCCTCCCAGGGCTGGCATCTATCGTATTTCTTTGTTCCGCTCCGCTGTTTGCGCAGGGAACACAGGCGACGCTGGATGGCCAGGTAACAGACAACTCCGGCGCAGCGTTGCCGGGCGCCAAGGTCATCGTCCGGAATGTTCAGACAGGTGTATCCACGTCCACTGTTTCTGGCGCGGATGGCTACTATCACGTGGCCGCGCTGAACCCGGGGCAATACTCCATTACCGTGCAGCAGCCCTCGTTCACCACGAGCATCCGGAATGGAATCCAGCTCGAAGTTGCGCAACATGCAGCACTCGACTTCGCTCTAACACCCGGCAATGTGAATGAAAACGTCACGGTGACAGCGTCCGCGGCGCAGCTTGAGACCGAGACCGCTACGCAGTCCACGGCACTGGGTCAGGAGAAGTTAATGGCTCTGCCAACGCAGGGTCGTAATCCGATCTCGGCTGTTTTCTCCGTGCCTGGTGTTCTTGTCACCACGTCCGATACACGTCTGCGTGCCTTCGATATTGGCGGAAGCACGGGCACCTCGATCAATGGATCGCCCGGCGGCACCAACGAAATTCTGGTGGACGGTATGAGCGCTCTCCAGAACGGATCGTCAGCCTCCTATATTCCAACGCAGGAATCCACGAGCGAAGTGCGTGTGCAGACCACGAACTACGACGCCGCGTATGGATGGACGCTTGGTGGCGTGATCAACATGCTTACCAAGAGCGGCACCAACCAGATCCATGGCGCTGCGTGGGAGTTCTTCCAGAACACGATTTTCAACGCGAATACCTATGGCAATAACTTCAACGGTGCTCCGCGTTCTTCTTCGCACGTGAATACGTTCGGCTTCAACATTACCGGGCCGATCATCAAGGACAAGCTCTTTGTCGCGTATACGTTTGAGGATCTCCGACAGAGCATCCCGGATCCCTATACTGTGTCCGTTCCGACAGACCTGCAGAAGGTGGGCGACTTTTCTCAGACCTTTGACGCAAGTGGCAATCTGATCAAGATTTATGACCCGTACTCCACAACGACTGTAAATGGTGTGTTGACGCGCACCCAGGTTCCGGGGAACAACCTGAAGAATCTCAGTCGCCCCATGAATCCCATTGCGCTGAAGGTTCTGTCAATGCTTCCCTCCGGCAATGTGAAGAATGCTCCCATTACCGGACTGAACAACCTGTCGAATGTCCCGGGCAGCCGTAAGTTTACCGACTACTTCCCGGAAAATACGGTTCGCGTCGACTATGTCATAAACCCCAAGACAAGTCTCTTTGGTCGCTACTCCCGCAATGCGCTCGCAGAAGCACGTGGTTTCCGTTATTCGACGACCACCGCGCTGAATGCAGCGGATACAAGCACAAACAATCCCTTTACCCGTGAAAATCATAATGGGACGGTACAACTTACCAGGACATTGAACCCCACGACTGTGGCGACCGTGCGTGTTGGTCTTGAGCGCTTTAAGACATCCAACGGCGCCGCGCAGGGACTGGGAACGGGCCCCAGCGCACTTGGATTTTCATCCGGTTACGCAGCACAAGCGGCGAATACTTTTCCGCAATTTACCTGGGCGAACTACAACGGTGCAGGTGGAGCTCCGCCGAGCACGACCACGAGCTATAACTACACGGTGGGCGCTTCGGTTGCAAAGGCGATCGGCAATAACAACCTGACCGCCGGTATTGACTTGCGCCTGCTGCGTAACAACGTACAAAGCCCTGGTAACAGTGCTGGCAAATTTGTCTTTGACCAGCAGTTCACCGGTTCGAATCCCCTGGCCGTAAACTCCACCTCGGGTAATGCGATTGCATCGTTCCTGATGGGGACGCCGCAGACGGGTTCTATCGATGTGAACAGCTTCCCGACGCGCCAGACGAAGATGGTGTCTCTATATTTCCAGGATGATATGCGTGTCAGAAAGAACCTGACGCTGAATATGGGACTGCGCTGGGATTATCAGGGACCACTTACCGATCGGTTTAATGGATTGGCAACCTTTAATCCAACGGCCCAGAATCCTCAATCTGTTCCGGGACAAACACTGTACGGTGGCCTGGTGTTTGCCGGCGTAAATGGACAGCCGCGCAATGTTACGAATCAGAGATGGGGCAACCTGGGACCGCGTTTCGGCGCCACCTATCAAATCGATCACAACACCGTGCTGCGGGGTGGTTATGGACTGCTCTACGGACAGAATGTGAATGATCCGGGCGAAGCACCTGGTTTCAGCTATACGACCAGCATGGTCACATCAGTCGCGGCGGGTGTCCCGTATAACACGTTGACGGATCCTTTCCCGAGCAGCAGTGTTCAGGCACCCTCGTATGCTTCCAATGGCCTGAAGACATACCTGGGACAGAGCTTCTCGTTTGCAAGTCAGAACGCCAAGCCTCCCATTGTGCAGCAGTTCTCCTTTGGTGTTCAGCATCAGTTCCCCAAAGACTTCCTGCTGACCATGTCTTACGTGGGGACGCGCTTCTCTCGTCTGCCTGTCACGCGTCAGATCAACGCAGCTCCACTGAGTGCCGTGGCGTATGGTGCATCTTACTTAACGGCAAGCGTGGCAAATCCATTCGCTGGTCTGCTTCCCGGAACAGCTTTGAACGGTACGACGATTCAGCGGCAGCAGCTTCTGGCACCGTATCCGCAGTTCCTGGTGGGTACTGTCACCGGTACCAGCGGCATTACCGAGCAGTTCATTCCCATCGGAACATCCAGTTACAACGCTGCTCAGTTCCTGCTGCAAAAGCGGTTGTCTTACGGCCTGGACTTCACGGTGCAATACACCATGTCCAAGCAGTTGGATCAGAAGCTCTACTCCAATCCGCAGGACACACAACTGCAGAAGGTTACTGCAGCGTGGGATATCCCGCGCAATATGCAGATCAGCCTTCTGTGGAAGCTGCCCTTCGGTTCCGGGCGCGCCTACGGATCACATCTGATATCGCCGGTACGCTGGGCAGTCAGCGGATGGGATATGGGATCGCTGGTACGTTTGCAGGCAGGTATGCCGCTTGACCTGACCAACAGCACAAACTCTGTGCCAATTGGCAATGCCGCTCTTGCTCATCCGACTGTGGCGCGTTGGTTCAACACCTGCACTCAAGGCAATGCGAAGAGCTGCCAGAACGGTGAAACGCCTGTCTGGAGAATACGCGGGGCATACGAGTTGCAGACGTGGAAGACGCGTCAACCTGGTGTTCGCCTGCCTGGTGTGCACAACGTTGATATCTCGCTCACGAAGCACAACCAGATTACCGAGCATGTGAATGCAGCTTTCCGCGCTGACTTTATCAATGCTTTCAACTCGCCGCAGTTCTTCAACGGCCCAACCTCTGATGTGAACAGTGGAAACTTCGGAAAGCTTCTGGGGGCCGGTTCCGGTGACCAGAGCAATTTGCCGCGGTTCGTCCAGCTTTCCATGAAGGTTGAGTTCTAACTTCAACATCAGAAAACCCGCCGTTCTCTTTACGTTCAGGTGCTGCGGGCTCTATTAAGGAGGGGTGGTGATGCCTATGGTATCTCCGCCCCTCCTTACCGTACGAAGGATGCTGAATCGATTGAGCGAGCCGGTGCTGATGAAATGGATGCAGCCCGATGCCTTAGCTTCAGCCCAGATAATAGGTGGACCCAAGATATGTATTCCACGCCGCGTTTCCTTGCCGTGCTCGCCTCCGTTGCGACTCTTGCTGCGCCGTTGATGGCGCAGTCCAACGTTGCGCCTTCCTACCAGTTCTCTCCGCAGGGACAGGCTGTTGTGCAGCGTCTGTCCTCATTTGCAGCGCTCGACGCGCGCGAATGGCAATATCACGAAGGGCCCATCGAACATGGCGAAAGTCCAGCCCTCGACACTTCTAACTGGAAGACGATTCAACTTCCTTTCGTCGCGCCTAAGGAGGAGATATGGATTCGGCGATGGATTGAAGTGCCGAAAACATTGAACGGATATGACCTCACGGGCGCGCGCATCACCTTCAAGGTGGATGTGGGTGGTTATGGCCCGGGCCGCGGTTATCTCTATGAAGTGATTTACTACAACGGTCGGCGCGACACGGAGGGAACATACATTGGACCGCGCACGGTCATTGATAGCGCGAAGCCCGGCGACAAGATTCTGATCGCAGTAAAGATGCCGCCCAGCACGGACATCAAGCATTTCGAGGGCGCTTATGTTGATGTGAACTTTGTGCCGAATCGTCCCGATCCGACTGCGCTTGCTACGGAGCTTGTTTCTGCAGCGCAGCTTCTGCCGGCTCTTATCTCCGATCCGAATCAGCTTGCGGCACAGGAGAAGCTTCTGGATGCCACTGCAAGTTCTGTCAGCCTGAGTGCGCTTGATCGTAACGATCAGGCGGCTTTTGATGCTTCGCTGGTTAAGGCGCAGGCTGCGTTGGAACCACTGCAACCGTTACTCAAGAAGTTCTTCATCACTCTCACGGGTGATGCGCATATCGATGCCGCGTGGCTGTGGTCCGCCTCCGAGGGTGTTGACCAGGTCCACTTCACGTTCGCCAGCGCGATCGAGATGATGCATGAATATCCGCAGTACATCTTTTCTCAATCCAGCGCACAGTATTACGAGTGGATCGAAGAGAAGTTTCCTGCACTGTTTAGCGAGATTCAGAAGCGTGTGAAGGAGGGTCGCTGGGAGCCAGTGGGTGGCATGTGGATTGAGCCTGACCTGAACATGACCGACGGCGAATCGCAGGTGCGCCAGCTCCTATTGGGCAAGCGGTACTTCCAGAAAAAATTTAACTATGACGTCAAGATCGGATGGAATGTCGATTCCTTCGGTTATGACTGGCAGCTTCCGCAGATTTATAAGAAGTCGGGCATCGACTATTTCGTGACGCAGAAGCTTCGTTACAACGATACGAATCAGTTGCCACTAAAACTCTTCTGGTGGCAGTCGCCAGATGGCAGCCGCGTGCTTTCGTACTTTCCGCATGACATTGTGAAGGATACTGAGGCGTCTGAGATTGCGCATGATGCTGCTGTTGCGATGCAACTCAACCCCGGCCAGCAGCAACTGATGCATGTCTACGGTCCCAGTCTTGGCCGGTTGAATATCTACGACGCGCGCACGGCGATTCAGAATGGCATCAACTGGTCAAACCCAAAGCGCGTCTATCCGCGTGTTGAGTTCCGCACATCGCAGGCATTTTTTGACGATATGAACGCGCACGTTGCCACTACCGGCATGCCTGTGTGGAACTACAAAACACTTGCTGCAGGAAACCCAAAGCTTCCCGAAGCCACCGCGGGCAAGATTAGTCTGCCTGTGTGGAACGATGAAATTTATCTCGAACATCATCGTGGCACTTACACCACCCACAGCGACCAGAAAGCTCACATGCGTCATAGTGACCAGTGGTTGCTGGATGCAGAGAAGTATTCGTCACTTGCATGGCTAAGTGGTTTGAACTATCCCGGTGAATCCTTCACGCAGGCATGGAAGAAGAAAGCATTTAACGAGTTTCATGATGTTGCATCGGGAACCGCAATTGCCGCAGCCTACGTGGATGCACAGCATGACTACGATGAAGCGCATCGGATTGCGAATGAAGCTGAGGGGAATGCTATCCGCGAGTTGCAGCGCCACATCAACACCGAGGCGCAGCCGGGTGTTCCTGTTGTGGTGTGGAACAGCCTGAGTTGGGATCGTTCGGATACGGTCACAGCGACAGTGCAGATGCCGCATGCAACGCCGAACGGTATCAGCGTACTTGATGCGAACAATCAGCCTGTACCGATGCAGGTGTTGTCGCAGGATAAGTTAACCAATACTTACCAACTGCTGCTGAAGCCGAAGATGGTGCCTGCGATTGGATACACCGTGTTGCACGCCGTGCCCGGGCAACGCAGCGTTGCAAGCGATCTTTCCGTGCATGGCACAACGCTGGAAAACAACCTTCTGCGTGTTGTGTTGGATCCCAAAACGGGTTGCATCACAAGCCTGTATCGCAAGGATGCAAAGTTTGAGAGTATTGCTCCCAACCAATGCGGCAACAAGCTGGAGACGTTTGTCGATCTGGGGCGCGGCCTGACGGAAGTCAATCTCGATAGTATCCGTGTCGAAGATGCGTGGAATATCGATAAGGGTTACGACAAGCAGGAAACGGATATCACCGAGGTTGCCAGCATTCAGACCGTCGAGCATGGCCCGCTGCGTTCCGTCATTCGCATCACACGACATTGGAATAAATCTACGTTTGTGCAGGACATTACGCTGTATGCCAACTCGCCGCGCGTTGATGTGGTGAGTGATATCGACTGGCACGAGACGCACGTCCTGCTGAAGGCGAGCTTCCCACTGACCGCAACCAGTTCGAATGCAACGTATGAAATTCCGTACGGCAGCATTGAACGTCCTACTACGCGCGACAATCCGATTGATGCGGCGCGCTTTGAGGTTCCGGCACAGCGCTGGGCTGACCTGGGCAACAGCGAACATGGCTTGAGTCTCATTAACGATTCAAAGTATGGCTACGATGCGCTCGGCAATACGCTTCGTCTGTCGTTGCTGCGCGCACCGCTTTATCCCGATCCAACGGCTGACCGTGGCCATCACCATTTCAGTTACTCGCTCTATCCACATGCGGGTTCGTGGAAGCAGGCTGACACCGTGCTGCGTGGCTATGAGTTCAACTATCCGATGCAGGCTTCGCAGGTAGGAGCGCATGGTGGCGATCTTCCCGCGAATCACTCTCTTGTCCACGCCGCGCAGCACAACATTGTTGTGACAGCGATGAAGAAGAGCGAGGACGATGACAGCCTGACGCTTCGTTTTTATGAGTGGGCAGGCGAGAAGACACGCGCAAAGATCACTGTGCCCGCTGGCGCAACACAGGTTACGGAGACCAATCTGATGGAACAACCTGTGAACGGTTCCAGTGCCCAGGTGGCTTTGCATGGCAATGAAGTTGAGTTTAATGCAGAGCCTTATTCCATCAACACGGTGCGCCTGGTCTATCCATCACGTGGCAGCAGTGTGTGGCATGCCCAGCCAGCAGGTAAGTAAGAAAGAGGCGGATGCAATTTTTGCATCCGCCTCTTTCATTTGTGTGGTGTTGTAGCAGGACTAGTAGAAGGTGGTTTGTGCTTGTGGCTTGTCTTTGATTCCCAGCGGTTCAAGTAATGCTTTGGCTCCGAGCTTCATCAGGCCCAGTTCGGTTAGGGACTGGAAGAACTGGAAGCCCTGCTGGTGGAAGCGGCGCACGTCCTCCGCGCTGCCTGCGGGACGGCCGAGCCATTTGCCGTTGCGCTGTGCTGCTGCAACGATCTTTGTGATGGCTTCTTCCAATAGCGGTTCATCCTGACGCCCGCGCAGGCCCAGCGAGAACGAGAGATCGCTGACGCCAATAAAGATCACGTCGATACCGGGCATTGCGGCAATCTCTTCAATCCGGTCCACAGCTTCTGCTTCTTCGATCACGCACACAACCAGAACGTTGGCATCGGCGGAATCGTAATAGCTGCCGGGTGCGGGCCATGTGGCGACCGCAAGGCCAGCACCCGAACCGCGGCGTCCGAAGGGAGGATAGTGGCAGCCATGCACGGCCTTCTGTGCACGCTCCGCGTCGGAGACGAAGGGGAAGATGACACCCTGCACGCCTTGATCGAGGACGCGTTTTGCGAGCCACACTTCAGGCCAGGGCACACGTGCAAAGACGGGCGCGGGCAAACCGCGTGTGGCCAACACCATCGTGCGCAGAGATTCCAGCGAGAGGGAAGAATGCTCCATCTCGCACCAGAGGAAGTGGAAGCCGAGCGTGGCAGCGTGTGCTGCCGTCTCTACATTGTTTGAGGTGACGGTCATGCCCAGGACAAACTCGCCTGCCTTCAGTCTTTCGCGCATGACACTCCATGTGTCGGGAGAAGACGGGTGTTGATCTGCGGCATATTCATTGGCCATTGGGGTCTACGCCTCCTTCTTGATAACGGGTTTCAACATGACTTCAGCAACCTGGCATCCGCGGCCGTTGCCGCCGAGACCAGCCTCACGCGTCCACGTGAGCAGAAGCTCACCTGATGCGGTTGCTGATTTGGGAAGTGCAAATGTCTGCGGCGCAGGTGGCCACGGACGCAGTTGCAGCGGATGGATTTCAGTGGACTCATTTGCCACCAGCTTTGTCTTTACGTTCTTCGAGTCGCCGGAGATCACCACCTGAAGGCTGTACTCCACATTCGGATCAAGACCGGTGTAGTGCATCTTCAGCGGCTCTTCGTAAAGGCTCTCTGCCCAGTGTTTCCAGGCCATCGGTTCATCGGCGCCGAAGCGGTCTGGGTAGTTGGTCCCAACGTGCGTCGAGCGACGGAAATCAAAATCATCCTCGGGGCTTTCGATCACAAGATGCGGGCGATTCGTGATGTTGCCCAACTCATCGTAGAAGCCGCCGGGGCCTGGGTTGGTGCGATTCAACAGTGCACGAATCGCATTCACTTTTTCTTCCTGCACTTCGATGGAACTTAGCGCGCGAAGCCGTTTGATGAAGTAGGGAGCATCCGTAACAGGATGATCGATGGTGTTGAGCGGCGCTCCACGTTCCACGCCTTCACCCCGGAAACGTTCCACGGCAAGCTGTTGATGGATGCTTTGGAACAGTGCATGGCCGAGTTCGCTGATACGTGTGCGGAGTGCGGGAGCGATCTGCACCACGGCAGCCTTACGCAAAACTTCAATCGCTTCATCCACGAGATTTTGTGGATCAATACCATTGGCAGGCATCTGTTCCGACTTGCCACCAGTGCCCCAGGGGACGGAGGCAAAGCCGAAGTCTTCAATACGTTCCAACACGCTTTGCGCGCGCGCAAGTTCGCCGGACTCAAAGAGAAGACGCCTGCGTACATAGGCATCGCAGCATGCGCGGAAGAGTGCCTGCTGCCAGCGCCAGTTTTGCAATAAGAACGGCGAGGCCGTCCTCTCGATAGAGAGGAATTTCTGCAGTGTTACATCGACGAGTTCGTTGGTGGCGAGCCGGCCTTCCCAGTTGTGCTCCAGATCAAGCAGCCCTTGTGCGTATGCAGAACCATCCTTCGCACCGATGATGTAGTTGCCAAAGTCGCGAACAGCTTCTGTGGCAGACATCTTCGGATCCCAGGAGACGAGGCTCCAGACGAATTTGTTTACATCGTCATTAACGCCTTCGGAGTAACTGACGAAACCGATTGTGTCCTTCAACATGGAACGCAGAATTGCAGCTTCGATTTGAGGACGCGGATTAATAACTTCGCGTCCTTCCGTGACAACGTACGCGATGTCCCAATTATTGATGGAATATTGCGACTCGATGCTGTGTGTGATGTCCGGATAAAAGCGGATGGGATACTTCGCTGGCAAAGCCTTGCGCAGTTGTGTGATGGAGATTCTGTTTTGTGGACCGAAGACGATACCGTCGAGCCATGACTGCGTATGTGCATCCGCTGCCAGCTTCAGGAAGTCGGCCAACCATTCTGCGTTGAAGGATTGTGGCGACATCCACATCTGCAATTTGGGATGTGTCTTGCGCAGGCTTGCCTTCTGCTTTTCCAGTAAGGCCAGCATGTGTTTCGGTTCGGTGTGGCCGGGATCGCCGCCGGGAACAAATACTACGTCTACGCGCGGGAGATTATGTAGAACCGCAGCCCAATTGCGCACTTCCGCGTCGACGGTCTGCGCATCGGCATAGTTCCTGGCCATGGCGGGATACCAGACGGAAACATCCAGATCGTACTTATCGCAGATGCGCGACATTTCGATCATCATCTGCTGAGGCGGGATGGCAAAGTGTGGGCTGTCCGTGTCGTCGTCGGTGACAGGCGGCAGTAGCTCTACTGTGTTGGTCCCGAAGATGGCAAGCTCGCGGATGTACTGATCCCACATCTCAACGGTGAATGCATCGTACGCATTTGTCTTTGGGCGAAAACCGAGTTGATGACCACGCACTGCGTAGTGCGGCGAACTGGTCAGGTTCATCACCTTCAGGTTGCCGGAAACAGCACGGCGTGTGAGGCGAAGCGATCGCAGCATGCGTCCTGCACCGAAGATGAGGCCTCGTTCATCGCTGCCGCAGACGGCAATCCACTGGCTACCGCCTTCATTGCCGGTTGCGATGGCATAGGATTCGGCAGGCAGTTTCGCTGCTTTTGCAGAGACGCTGGAGACAGCAGAACCAAGTCCATGCCAGTTGGAGTGTGTTCCAAGGTAGATCCTTACGGCGCCTGCGGGTGCGCTGTTTCCCCTGGTCCAGGTGATGCCGCAACGCTTCAGGATTTCATCGACCACCATGTCTGCGGCAACTACTTCGCGCGTGGAGGGCGAAGAAGGAATGATCACCGTGCAGTGATTCAGATCAGTCAGGTTGCTCTCAAGCGCGTACAGCGCCTTGCCTCCGCTGATACAGGAGACTGCAAGCGATGCTGCTGTTCCCTGTAGAAAACTTCTGCGCTTCATTATTTTCTTCTCCCGCCGCATCGTTCGGTTCTCCAACACGCAAGTTGTGTTCGAAGGATTTCGTGCGCGGCTATTCGCTGGTTATGCCTTGTACTCGCAAGCTAATGCAGAGATCATGCGTATGCCTGTGCCGCGCAGTTTGCAGCGCGCCGCTTTTCGTATCGACCCATGTACGCCGCGTAAGCTGCAACGCCAGCCATGCCCAGCATGGGAATCACAAACGCGAGCGCGGTGCTGTGCCATTGTTCTGCGAGCCATCCCATGATCGGCGTGAATACGGCGCCGCCAACGATTGCCATGACGATGAATGATCCGCCGATGTTAGTGTTGGGGCCGAGGTCTTTAATTCCAAACGCAAAGATGGTTGGGAACATTACCGAAAGGAAGAAGCTGGTTAGCAGGATGGCAATCACGCCTGCCCACGTGGGGAAGAACATGGCGAGAAGAAGCAATCCTGTGTTGGTCACGCCATAGCAGGTCATGAGGCTGCTTGCACTGAATCGCTTCATGAGTCCTGTGGAGATGAAGCGACCAATTCCGAAGATGACCAGGATGCAGGTGAGCAGCAGGCCTGCCTTCTTGTCGCTGATGTGTACATATTCCCTGGCGTATTGAATGAAGTAGCTCCACATACAAACCTGCGAACCGCACTGGATAAACTGCGCGAAGACACCCCATAGAAAGTGTGGCTTGTGAAGCAGCGAGCGCCAGTCGCCGCTGGTGTTTTCGCAGCTATCGTCGTTCGCATTCAGTTTCGGAAAAGTTGTTGCTCCAATGAGTAAAGCCCACACCAGCGCGATGCCGCCAATCACCAGATACGGTGTAACGACGCGTAGCGTTTCCATGTGCAGATAGCTTGCATAGGTGTGATCTGACTGCTTGGCGGCCACTTCCGCGGGGGAAAGTTCCACACCGGAAAAGATGAAGATCGTTCCGAGCAAAACACCCGTGATGCATCCCAGTGGATTGAATGCCTGCGCAAGATTGAGGCGGCGCTCAGATGTTGCTTCAGGGCCAAGCTGCGCAACAAAGGGGTTGGAGGCTGTTTCGAGAAAAGCGAGCCCACTCGCGACAACGAAGAGTGCGCCCAGAAAGAATGCATACGTGCCGGAGATGGCTGCGGGCAGAAAGAGAAAACACCCTGCGGCAAACAGGCACAGGCCAGTGATGAGTCCGCGCTTATAGCCGTAGCGCCTCATCATCAATCCGGCGGGCAACGCCAGAACGAAATATCCAAGATAGAAAGCAGATTGCACGAGTCCCGCTTCAAAGCGGGTCAGCGAGAACGATTTCATGAACTGACGAATCAACACATCGTTCATGCTGTTTGGAATGCCCCACAGGAAGAACAGGCTGGCGACTAGAGCAAAGGGGCGAACTGCGCCTGCTGGAATCAATCGCGCAGACGCATTGTGGTTTGCAATGGTTTCGTCTTTTGCAGGGAAAGACGGGTCTTCTGTACGTAACTCTTTGCTGCCACGGTGTGTGGTTTGCGCGCGTGTGATTTCCGGGGTCATGGAATCTTTGGACAATTCTGTAGTTATGTTCGTATTATCTGTCATCGCTGCTTCCGGAACCTGTACTGATAGCTCAAGTGCAAGCTGATGTATGAAATAGGTTTCGAAAGCGAACATTAGCCTTCATCTCATAGGGATGACAAGCAGATGCAGGGGAAATCTGTACTTACAGGTCCAATGAAGACACACAAGTACATGTCAGTGTTTGAGGGGTTGCAGCGAGACATCCTCAGTGGGAAATTTGCACGTGGAAAGCGTCTGCCCAGTGAGACGGAACTCTGCCTGCGCTACAAGGTTTCTCGACCCACGGCAGCTCGCGCTCTGCGCGAATTGCAACAGATGGGCGTTATCGTACGACGCTCCGGAGCAGGGAATTACCTTGCATCGGGGCCGGTCGCGCAGACAGCGAAAACCCACACGCTTGGCATCTTTGTGCCAGGTCTGGGTAAGACCGAGATTCTCGATCCTATCTGCAACGAGATCACCCGCTTTGCGCAGACGCTTGGGTGCGCCGTGCTATGGGGCGATGCGACGACTCCCATTGTGACCGGCGCAGATGCGCTTCAGCTTTGCAACGAGTTCATCGCTCGTAAGGTGGATGGTGTTTTCTTCGCGCCGTTTGAGTCGATTCCGGATCGGAGTCATTGGAATCGTAAGCTGGCGGATAAGTTGAGCCAGCAGAAAATTCCTCTCGTTCTGCTGGATCGCGATCTGGGGGAATATCCCTCGCGCAGCGAGTTTGACCTGGTGGGTATCGACAATGTCGCGGCTTCGATTGCGATCACGACACACCTGCTGGAACAGGGCCGTAAGCGGGTCTGCTTTGTTGCTCGCGATAACTTTCCCTCCACCACCGATCTGCGGTTGTTGGGATGTCGTGAAGCAGTCCGCCGATTCGGCATGAAGGCACGGCACCAGATTCCTTATTTTGGCGATCCTGCGGACCCCAGGTTTGTTTCGAACCTGTTGAAAGTTTCTGAGCCGGACGCGATTCTTTGTTCCAACGATCAGACCGCTGCGTTGCTCATGCGTACACTTGCCCAATTGAAGCGCGCGATACCCGACGAAATTGCCGTTGCGGGTTTTGATGATGTGCATTACTCCACATTGCTGACACCGCCACTCACCACCATGCGTCAGCCTTGTCGTGAGTTGGCTCAAACTGCTGTGAAGACGTTGCTGGAGCGTATCCAGAGGCCGGATCTTCCATCCCGGCAGATACTTCATTCGCATACGTTGGTTGTGCGTCAGTCGACGACCCCATTGGATGTACAGGTGTGACGGAGGAAAAGAGTTTGCAAGTATTCATCACATCTCGCATGTTGCTCACAGTTGTCGACATATGGTACACATTGCGCACTGCATTCATTCCCATGTCTGAGTTGCCTGTTTAAATGCCGCAAACCTCTGCTGATCTCAAGACCGAGCAAGGCAGCCCCTATCGCTGGTGGCTGATTGCCATGCTTTGGTTCGTCTGCTTCTGCAATTACGCAGACCGCCAGGCGATCTTCTCCATCTTTCCGCTGCTGCGTACGGACCTGCATCTGACCGACCTGCAACTGGGCGTGGTGGGTTCGTCGTTCATGTGGATGTATGCGCTGGCCGGTCCATTGGCGGGATGGCTTTCGGATCGCGTTTCTCCACGCAACGTGATTCTTGGCGCGTTGGCCTTCTGGTCTGTGGTGACGGGCGCAACAGCACTGTGTCATAGCTTTGGCAGTATGGTGCTGTTCCGCACGCTTGGCGGTTTGGGTGAAGCTTTTTATTTTCCCGCAGCAATGGCGCTGATCGGCATGTACCACTCCGCTTCGACACGTTCGCGTGCGATGGCGCTGCATCAGTCCGGCGTATATGCCGGAACCATTGGCGGCGGCGCTCTCTCTGCGCTGATTGCGCAGGACCACGGATGGCGCAGCTCCTTCTTCCTCTTTGGCGCAGCAGGCGTGGTGCTGATGGTGATTCTGGCAGTGGCTTTGCGTCGCCCCCAGCAGAAAAATGCGCCCAGTCACGAGAGCCAGGCGGACTTTTTCAGCGGCGTGCGCAACGTGCTGGCCAGCGGACGCGTGCTTACGCTGATCGGTGTCTTCATTGGAGCGAATTTTGTTGCGGTGGTGTTCCTGACATGGCTGCCCACGTATCTCTACACAAAGTTTCACCTGAGCCTTGCGAATGCAGGTTTCAGCGCTACCGCGTACCTGCAGATGGCGTCGGTGACTGGCGTTTTGCTGGGCGGTATGCTGGCGGATCGGTTTGCGGCAAAGCTAACCGGCGGACGCCAGTTGATTCAGGCCGCAGGCTTGTTTTTAGGTGTGCCGTTTCTCTTCCTCACGGGCTGGTCCCTGTCGATGGCGGGGCTGATCGTGGGCATGATCGGTTTCGGCTTCTTCAAAGGCATGTACGACGCGAATATCTTTGCCTCGCTGTATGACGTGATTCCGGTGGAGCGGCGCGGTGTGGCGGCAGGCACGATGAATTCGCTGGGATGGCTGGGCGGTGGATTTGCACCCATCCTGATTGCGAAGGCTGCGGGACGCTATGGCCTGGGTGTGTGCATGAGCGCGACATCGCTCATTTATCTATGCCTGGGTGTGGTGCTTCTGCTGCTGGTGCGAGGTATGCGAAAGCAGGCCGCAACGGCAGCGGATCAGACCGCGTAAGGCACGGCAGACTCCAGCGCAGCCAGGTGGCTTTCGCGCTCCCAGCGATCGAACTGGTCCAGCCGTTCGCTGGCGCTGGCCTGGATATGCTCTGCCAGAAGGCGTTTTGCTTCTTCGGGATTGCACTGCAGAACGGCTTGCAGAATGGCACGGTGATGACGATGGATGCGTTCCAGCTCGTCGCGGCGGTGGCCGCTGCGCTGAATGGCAAAGATGCGCATCATCAGGCGCGTGTCATTGACCACCTTCAGGATGCGCGCATTGGATGCGATCCGGATCAGCAGCGAGTGGAAGCCGAGATCGGCCACAGAGAATCGCTTCATCTGTTCGGCATTTAATTCTGTTGACCCGGTGCTCTTGAGTTCTTTCAGCAGCACTTGTGTTTCGGCCAGCAGGCCTTCCAGGCGTTCCTTGTCCGCGGGGCGCACTCCGTTCTGTGCTGCGCGACCGACTGCAAAAACCTCCAGGGCTTCGCGCAGCTCATACAGGTCCACGATGGCCTGACGGGTGAGTTGGGTAACGGTCAGGCCGCCGCCGGGGCTGAGCTCCAATAGCCCTTCCGCCAGCAACTGGCCGGCCGCTTCGCGGATAGGGGTGCGGCTGCTACCCAGTTCGCGCGACAGGGCAAGTTCGCTGAGCAGCGATCCAGCACGGAGCTCTCCGGTGGCAATCTTTTGCTGGATAAGTTGATACGCCTTCATCCGTACGGATGGTTTGGGGCCGGGGTGATGTGTTTTTGAGCGGCGGGGCACGCAGCAAGTGTATCGCGTACTTTGTGTGTGCATATTGTCGACATATGAAACACTCCTCTGCTACAGTCCTTCCATCAAGATTTTCTGAATGGACCTGACATGACACAATTTCGCGGAGTTTATGCCGCCGTACTGGCCCCCCGGAATGCATACGGCACAATCGATACCGACAGCCTGCGCCGGCAATTTGACCTGCCGGAGCGGGAAAACATGACGGGCTATGCCGTCAACGGCGCGACCGGAGAATTCACTTATGCCACGCCGGACGAACTGGCGTTGACCCTGAAGATGGCGCGCGCAGTGGCGCCGTCGTCGCGGATACTGGTCGGCATTGGCGCGGGCGATGTGCGTGGAGCGGTGCTGCGCGGGAAGATTGCCGCCTATCACGGAGCGCAAGGTGTGCTGCTGCCCATGCCATCCTTCTTCCCGTATCGGCAGGATGATCTGCGGGCGTTTTCGATGGCCGTTGCGGATGCGGTGCCGATCCCGGTGCTGCTGTACAACCTGCCACAGTTCACCAGCGGATTGCAGATGGACACGGTGCTGTCGCTGCTGCGATCACATGACAACATTGCGGGCATTAAGGACAGCAGTGGTTCGCTGGACATTGTCCGCGCCATGACCGTGGAGAAAGTTGCTGGCGCACGGATTATCGGCAACGATTCTGCGCTGTGCCCGGCCATGGAGGAGAACCTGTGTGATGGCGTTGTGTCGGGGGTGGCATGTGCGCTGCCGGAGCTGATGACGCGGCTGTTTGCCTCCAGACCTGGCAGCGAGAGCTACAAGCAGGATGAGGCATTGCTCAAGGAATTCATTGAACATCTGAATCCGCTGCCCACACCGTGGGGCTTGAAGGTGGCCAGCGAGGTGCGCGGATTTACGCGTGCGAGTTATCCTTTCCCCCTGTCGCCGGAGCGTGAAGCGGAGACGGCTTCTTTGCGGACGTGGTTTGCGCATTGGGTCAAGCAGGCAGTGAGCACAAAGGTAGGTAAAGCAGCATGAAGCAGGTCTATCTGGTAACCAGCGGCGACCTTCGGCCCAGCGCGAACCGTGTTTGTTGGCCCGCGCAGGCGGAACTGGAAGCGCGTTTGACGCAGGTCTTTGCCGACAACGGATGTGAACTGATCCGCGCGTTTCCCGTGGATGAAAAAGCCGGGCACGGCTTCATCTCGAGCCAGCGCATGGGCATGGATGTCTTCCGCAATATCCCTGCGGATGCGCCGCTGGTTTTTGCCACGGCTGCATGGCAGTACACGCATCACGTGTTGCCGGGTATGCGTTCGCACAAGGGACCGATTCTGACGCTGGCGAACTGGTCCGGGCAGTGGCCGGGACTGGTGGGCCTGCTGAATCTGAATGGTTCGCTGGTGAAGGCAGGCGTGCGTTTCTCCACGTTGTGGAGTGAGAATTTTACGGACGACTTTGCGCTGCGTGGTCTGCGCGAGTGGATCACCACTGGCAACGTCACACACGATCTGTCGCACGTGGCGCTGCTGGATACGGCAAATCTTCCCGCAGAGGCGAATGCGCTGGGGCAGAAGCTGGCGGCAGAGGTGCTTGAGAAGAAGATCATCCTGGGCGTCTTCGACGAAGGCTGCATGGGTATGTACAACGCCATCATTGATGACGAGCCGCTGAATCGTTCAGGCTTCTTCAAGGAGCGGTTGAGCCAGTCTGCGTTGTTTGCGCGTATGCGGACGGTAAGCGAAGCCGATGCGCAGGCTGTGCGTACATGGCTGGATGCGAAGGGACTGAAGTTCAATACAGGCACTGATGAAGCCACGGAACTGACCGATCGTCAGATTCTGGAACAGTGCCGCATGTACATTGCCGCGCTGCGCATGGCGGATGAGTTTGGCTGCGACAGCGTGGGCATTCAGTATCAGCAGGGATTGAAGGATCTGGCTCCGGCTTCCGACCTGGTGGAAGGTTTGCTGAACAATCCGGATCGTCCGCCGGTCAAGAGCGACGATGGCCGTGAACTCTACGCAGGGAATGCGTTGCCGCATTTCAATGAGGTGGACGAGTGCGCCGGTGTCGATGGCGTCATTACGAATCATTGCTGGAAGGCGTTGGGGCTTGATCCTTCGACCACGCTGCATGATGTTCGTTGGGGTAAGCCGTATGGCGACGACTACGTGTGGCTGTGGCAGATCTCCGGTGCCGCTCCGGCAAGCCATTTCGTCGGTGGCTATGCCGGTTCGCAGAGTGATCGACAGCCTGCGATGTATTTCCCGCTGGGCGGAGGCACGCTGAAGGGCATTGGACGTCCGGGCGATGTGGTGTGGAGCCGCGTGTTTGTGGAAGGTGGCGCCATGCATATCGACCTGGGACTGGCTAAGGTCATCACGCTGCCGGAAGACGAAACCGAGGCGCGCTGGAACGAAACGACGAAGCAGTGGCCCATGGTGAGTGCGGTAACGGAGGGTGTGAGCCGCGATGCCTTCATGGCGCGCCATCGCGCCAACCATGTCAGCATTGCTTATGCGGGCAGCCGCGACGAGGCGCTGAAGGCGCTGGCGACCAAGGCGGCCATGTGTGCCGAGCTGGGCATCACCGTGCACCTGTGCGGTGTGCACGTGTAGTCAACACGGCGAGTTTTCGCCAGAAGAATGCGCTCTGCGGTATAACGCTTATACGCCGCAGGGCGCTTCTTTTTTGCCACGAAACTGAGACGATTCATGCCGACTGCATCCGCTACAGAGTCACAGGAAATTCTCCGCGTCACCGCGCTGACCAAAAACTATGCGGGTGTGCGCGCGCTGCGTAATGGTTCGCTGGATTTGCGTGCGGGTGAAGTGAATGCGCTGATTGGTGAGAACGGCGCGGGCAAATCGACGCTGACAAAGATCATCACCGGAGCCATCATGGCTGATAGCGGCGAGTTGCATCTCTTCGGCGACCTCGTTGCAACCAATGATCCCAACACGGCGCGTTCGCTGGGCATCAGTGCCATCTATCAGCAGCCTGCGTTATTTCCTGATCTTACGGTTGCGGAAAACATTGCACTCGCTTTGGAGCAGGGACAGCGCGGCATTCGAGTGGACTGGAAACAGCGTCGCGAAAACGCTCGTCGTTTGCTGGCAGTGGTTGGCAGCGATCTTGATCCGGATCGTCTTGCGAACACGCTCAGCATGGCCGAGCAGCAGATTGTGGAGATTGCCAAGGCCATTGGCTCAGACGCGAAGATTCTGCTGATGGATGAGCCCACGGCGCTGCTCAGTGATCGTGAAGTGAACAACCTGTTTGCACTGATTCGCAAGCTACGCGCACAGGGTGTGGCCGTGGTGTACATCTCGCACCGGCTGGATGAAATTCTCAGCATCGCGGACCGCATCACGGTGCTGCGCGATGGCGAAACCGTCGCTGTGCGCCAGGCGTCGGAAGTCACCAAGCCGGAGTTGATTCAGTTGATGGTGGGCCGCTCCATTGACAGCGTGTTCCCCAAACGCGAAGTTCCTATCGGTGATGTGGCATTGCAGGTGAGCGGTCTGCATCATGCGGAAGTGGGGTTGCGCGATATCTCTTTTGAGGTTCGCAGCGGCGAGATTCTTGGCTTTGCGGGCCTCGTCGGTTCAGGACGCACTGAGCTTGCACGTACGCTCTTTGGGCTGACGCCGACGGACAGCGAAGTGATCGTCTTCGGTAATGCAGTGAAGATTGATTCACCTGCGAAGGCTGTTGCCGCAGGCATTGCGTATCTGCCGGAAGATCGCAGACAGCATGGTGTGGTGTTGGAAATGCCGATTGCGCAGAACATCAGCATGGCGGATCTTTCACAGGTGTCGCGTAGCGGCTTGATTCAAAGTGATGCGGAGGAAGCGCTTGCGAACCGCTATCGCGAAAGTCTGCGTGTGAAGACACCTGACGTGCATGTGACTGCGGGTTCGCTCTCTGGTGGAAATCAGCAGAAGGTTGCCCTGTCGCGATGGCTGGCCACCAGGCCGAAGATCATGATCCTGGACGAACCTACGCAGGGCGTGGATGTGGGTTCGAAGGCGGAGATCCACGAACTCATCATGGAGCTTGCAGCGCAGGGTATGGCGGTGATTCTTATCTCGTCGGAATTGCCGGAAGTGATGGGCATGAGCGACCGCATCGCCGTGTTTCATCAAGGCACGATTGCAGGAGTGCTGCAACGCGATGCGTGCACGCAGGAGCGGTTGATGGTGTTGGCCTTTGGACATGCGGCGGAGGACGCTGCATGAGGCGACATACGCAGGAAATTGCCATTGCCGCAGCAAATGTGTTGTTGCTTCTACTGCTGGCGTTCACCGTGCAAGGATTCTTCACCGGTGAGAATCTTGCCGATCTATTCCTGGCGAACATGCCGGTGATGCTGATTGCACTGGGCATGACGGCAGTCATCGTCACGGCGCAGATTGATATTTCGGTGGGGTCCATCTTCGCGTTATGCAGTATTGTTGCCGGTATTACGGCGAAGACTGGCGCTCCTGCTCCTGTCTTTCTTCTGGCGGCGATTCTTACCGGCGCTGCGTGCGGAGCACTGAATGGTGCGTTGACTGCATGGGTTCGCATTCCTTCCATCGTTGTCACGCTGGGAACCATGGTGGCGCTGCGTGATGGTTTGCGATGGGCAACGCAGGGTGCATGGGTGGGCGGTTTACCTGCATCGTTTGTGCGTTTCGGGCTGGCATCGCGGACGTATACCGTAAGTGTTTTGATCCTCACCGTGTTGATGATTGCGGGATTCGCATGGGCCCTGCGCAATCTGCGTGTGGGGCGAGCGATCTTTGCTACCGGTTCGAACGCAGCAGCCGCACAGCAGATGGGCTTGAATACACAGCGCGTTGTCTTTGGTGTCTTTGTCCTGACGGGTGCGTTGACCGGCCTTGCCGCTACGTTGAATGCGGTGCGGTTTCAGCAGGTACCAAGCAACAGTGGCCTTGGCATGGAGTTGAAGGTGATTGCAGCGGTTGCCGTTGGAGGTGCGGCCATCACCGGTGGTTCTGCGACGATCACAGGCACAGTGCTGGGTGTGATTCTGCTTGGCATCATTGGTCCCGCACTCACGTTCCTTGGTGTCAGCGCGTATTGGGAAAAGGCTTTGCAGGGCGCAATTATTCTGCTTGCCGTTAGCTTCCATGCGTTGAGCCAGTATCGGCGTAAACGGGGAGCGGAGGTGGTGATTGGCTAACGCATCGCGCACTCGTCTTTCTGTGAATGAAATTGCGCTGGCGATCGCGCTGTTGTTGGAGGTTCTTTTCTTCGCGGCGGCTGCACCGAGCTTCGCTACGTGGGGCAACTTCTTTGAAGTGCTGCGCTTCTCAGTGGAGCTTGGGCTGCTGGCGGTTGCGCTGACGCCCATCCTGATCACGGGCGGTATTGATCTTTCAGTCGGTTCCACCATCGGTATCACCGCAGTTTTGTTTGGTGTGATGACGCAGAGCGCACACTGGCCCACAGGCATTGCGATTGTGTTGTCGCTGCTGTTTGGGCTTGTGGCAGGTGGCATCAACGCCGCGCTGATTGCAGGGCTTCGGCTGCCGCCGCTCATCGTTACGCTGGGAACGTATTCGCTGTATCGCGGTATTGCGGAAGGCATTACACATGGCGCGGTGAGCTTCACCGGCTTCTCACCTGCATTTTTACACTTTGGACAGGGATATTTTCTGAAGGTGATCCCAGTACAACTGCCGCTGTTTTTGCTGGTAGTGGCTGCGTACTGGGTGCTGTTGCATCGTTCCGTGATTGGCCGTGCGCTGTATGCGATTGGGTTCAATGCAGAGGGTGCGCGCTATGCCGGCATCCCTGTGCGCAAACGCATTGCGTTGATCTATGTTCTGTCTGGATTGGTGGCGGCGCTTGCCGGGATTATTTACGTTGCGCATCTTGGACTGGCAAAGTCCGACCTTGGCACCGGTTATGAGTTGCAGGCGATTGCAGCAATTGTTTTAGGAGGCACGAGCGTTTTTGGCGGTCGAGGCACTATTTTCGGATCGTTGCTTGGGTTGTTCTTCCTGAGTGTGCTGCAGAACGGTATGCACCTGATGGCGCTGCCCAGTGAATTAAATGGTGTGCTGACCGGTGTGCTTCTGTTGCTGATTGTTTCTGTGGATCAGCTTCGCAGGAAGAAGGCTTCGTCGGAAACAGCGGCGGCAAAACGCACACCGCTGATTGCCATTGCTGTGGTTGCGCTACTGGCGTTGGGCGTCTTCTTTGCGATGCGTGCGGAGCGCGGTGGCAATGCGCAGCAACTTACTATCGCTGTCATGCCCAAGGCAAAGGGCGATCCTTACTTCATCAGCGCTCGCGCTGGTGCGGAAGAAGCCGCGAAAGAGCTGCACGTGAACATGATCTGGGATGGGCCTACGAGTCTGGATGCGTCGCAGCAGAACGAACTGGTTGAAAACTGGATTACGCGTGGTGTGAACGCGATTGTGGTTGCCGTTGAAAACAAGGGAAGCATCTCCACGGTGTTGCGCAAGGCGCGTGAACATGGAATCGCTGTGTTGACGTGGGATGCTGATGCGCAACCTGATGCGCGCGATTACTTCCTGAACCAGGCCACACCGGAAGGCATTGGCACAGCGCTTGCCGATGAAGCAGCGTTGTTACTGCCGCAGGGGGGCGACTACGCCATCGTCACCGGAGCATTGAGTGCGGAGAACCAGAACGATTGGATTCGCAACATCAAGGCGCGTGTTGCGGCGGCACATCCGAATTTGCGACTGGCTACCATTCAGCCCAGCGATGATGATCGCGACAAAGCATTCAGCGCGACGCAGACGATCCTGAAGGCATATCCGCAGGTGAAGATGGTGATTGCTATTTCTGCGCCTGCTGTGCCGGGAGCGGCAGAAGCCGTGCAGCAATCTGGCCGCCCTGGTGTCAACGTGATTGGACTTTCACTGCCGAGCATCTGCCGTACCTACATTCATCGCGGTACGGTGCAGGCGATCTATCTATGGAATACGAAGGATCTGGGCTACCTGACTGTGTATGCCGGAGCCATGAAGGCAGAAGGAAAGATTCCAACCAACGCCACGACGTTCCATGCCGGACGCCTGGGCGACCTGACGGTGCAGGGGAGTGAAATCATTCTGGGCAAGCCGCTGAAGATCGATCGCAACAATGTCGATCAGTTGCAGTTCTAAATCACTTGCTCTAAGGACGGACGGCCCAGGTCATTCCGTCGGGCTCGTCGCCTACCTCAAATTTTCCTGTGACTGCGAGTTGATTCAGGTCGATGACGACGACGTAGTTGTCCGGCGAACAGGCTACATATGCGCGCTTGCCGTCGGGCTGCATCACGATGCCAGCAGCTCCGTGGCCAATGGCTATACGCTTTTCCACCTGCCGGGTGTGTGCATCCAGAACGGTGAGGTCCGGGCCGCTCAAACTTGAAACCAGTACGCGACGCCCATCGGGTGTGAACTTCAGGCGGTTTGCTCCAGCCACATTCACCTGCAGAGTCTGCACTACGCTTTTGTTCTGCGGGTCGATGATGGAGATGGTGCTGTCCTGCGCATTGGCAACCCAAATCTCACGCCCGTCAGGGGAAACGTCGAAGCCTTCAGAGCCATTGCCCACGCGCACCACGGTCTGATTCCAGTCCGTACGCGTCCCACCCTGCGGAGGACGCGGAGCACCTGCAGGCGGTGTCATACCCGGGGGAGGACCGGGCATGCGAACGGCCTGTTTGTCGATGAGGCTGACCGTGCCGGAACTGACGTTGGTGGTGATGATGTGTTCGCTGCCGGGGCTGACGAAAATCATGTGCGTGCGGTTTTGCCCTGTGCCCAGGACAAGGTCGACTTTGCTGGTAGCAGGATCGTAGCTTCCGATCACCTTGGCGCCTTCTGCGGTGAACCACACCTTGCCATCAACAAATGTCAGTCCATGCGGCCCGGTGAGAGCTCCGAGGTCAATGGCGGTGAGCGGCTGATGCCGCACCAGATCGATGACTGCAAGGGAGTGATATGCCCCGGAGCCGTAGTTAGACACGTAGGCAGTGCGGCCATCGGCGGAAGCGGTTACTTCATGCGGGTCATTACCGACGGGAACCTTTGCGATCACCTTCAGGTTGGTGGGATCCACGATGGCCAATGCGTGTTCGCGTTTGGAGATGACCAGCAGGGCGGAATTTGGCGTGTTCTGCGCTGCGGCCATTCCGCAAGCAAGGAGAAGGCTTGTGATGATCACGGCTGCCGATACGCCTCTTCTCAGCCAAGCCATCGCACTGAAACGATTGGCGCTAACATGCTTTGAGTCACTTGCAGGAATCGCCATACTGACCTCCGCTGTAGGACCTATTCATGAGAATTGCTCTGTGCCTTGTCAAGCATTACCGTGAGGGCAATGGTGACGTCAGATTTGGGGAAATCGCCATTCGCGGAACGTGCTTTTATAATCGGCAACGCCAGTCGCCGCGTTGTGCCACCGCGGTGAAAAGCCTGAACGCCATCGGGCCGAACAGAATACGGAATCAAGCTACCTTCAACTTTTTGTAAAAGGACATCGCATGCGCTCTTCGCATTCCCTTCTTCTCTCGGCAGGCCTTCTCATGGTGCTTACCGGCTGCAAGTCTGCTCCGAAAACCGGGACAAGTTCTGGCCCTGCGCCGTTGACCATGGATACGGCAAAGGGGCCGCGCATCTATGTGACGAATGAAGTCTCCGGCGAACTGACGGTGATTGACGCGACGACCATGACGCGGCTGGAGCAGTTGAAGATTGGCACGCGTCCGCGCGGCATTCACGCAGCTCTCGATGGCAAGACCCTCTACATCGCGCTCAGCGGTACTCCCATTGGGGGGCCCGGTGTGGATGAGGACACACTGCCACCCAGCGATCATTCGAAGGATGGCATTGGCGTCTTTGATGTGGCACAGAACAAGCTGGTGAAGATTATTCCCGGCGGCAGCGACCCGGAAAACTTCGATTTGAGCAAGGACGGCAAGAAGATTTACGTCTCCAATGAAGACGAGTCGGCAGTCTCCATCATCGACGTTGATTCCGGCAAGATTGAAGCCACCATGAAGATGGGCGCGCAGCCGGAAGGCGTAAAGACATCGCCGGATGGCAGCTTCGTCTATGTGACGAGCGAAGAGACGGGCACCATCTCTGTGGTGGATCCGGTGAAGAAGAAGATCACCGCGACCTTCAAAGTGGGCCACCGCCCGCGCAACGTCGCCTTCACTCCCGATGGCAAGACGGCTTATATCAACGCAGAGAACGATGCTTCTGTGGTGGTTGTCGACGTTGCCTCGCACAAGATGGTGAAGACGATTGAGATGGGTACGCCGGGACAGGTGAAGCCCATGTTTGTGCTGCTGTCGCCGGATGCCTCCAAGCTTTACGTTTCCACCGGTCGTGGCGGCAAGGTTGCCGCCATTGATACCGCGACCAATATTGTTGCCGGGGACGTTGCCGTGGGCAAACGTCCGTGGGGCATCGCGTTGTCGCCCGATGGCAAGACTCTGTATAGCGCCAATGGCCCATCGAACGACGTGAGTGCCGTCGATCTGGCTACGCTTACCGTCAAGGCCAAGGCTCCTTCCGGCGGCAGCCCGTGGGGGCTGGTGGTACTGCCGTAACTTTCCCGTACTGCGGCAGACGGAGTTTCACAGCATGCAAAGCCGTTGCAAACGCACCGCGACTTTGTATCTCCATTTGCCGTCTATCCTTAGGACAGAACATATCCGGCAGCCGTTCGCCGGAAAGGAAAATGATGCGACCGACCCTGACTCTTTCGCTCCTTGCCGTTACGCTGACCTTCACCGCAGGTGCCCACGCTCAGTTGAGCGAGGCCGCAACCCACGGCAAGGCCACCTTTGATTCGAAGTGTGCCCTGTGCCACAACGCTGACAGCACCGACAAGAAGATCGGGCCGGGACTGAAAGGCCTGTATGCACACGGCGTCCTGGCCGACGGCACTACTAAAGTGACCGACGCCACCGTTACGGAGCGCATTGAAAACGGCAAAGTTCCCATGCCGCCGTTCAAAGACCAGTTGAAACCGGAAGAGATCAAGGAACTGGTGGAGTATCTGAAGACGCTGTAAGCGAACTGAAGAATAGAAAGGGCGTGGCTATGGTCACGCCCTTTCTATTTCACGTCGCTGGATTCGGATGGGGAATCGATGGCGGCCTGTACGCGAACGGGGCGGTCTGCGTGGAAGGTTTTCTTGTAAGCGCCGATCCAGTCGGTCGCAATCGCTTGTTGCGCTTCTTCCAGGCTGATCTGGCCGCTGCAGACCATGCCGTGCAGACGTGTTTCCAAAGCGTCTTTGGCCTGAGCGTTCCATACGGTAGCGTGGTACGGTTCGGGCCACAGGTTCTGAAACTCATCGTTGCCGCCAAGCTGCGGGTTGATGAGGTAGTCCACCTGGTAAGCACGGGAGGCTCGATCATCCAATCCATATGCCGCAAAGATTGCATGTTGTTTTTGCGGTGTTACGACCGGGTCGAGATTGTCATCGGGCATGATGCACAGTTCCGATAACTCGGCGTTGCGAACCGATCCCGGTGTGATGCTGTGGTTCGGCTCCGGACCGGTTTCCTCGTAGGAGACCATCGCGTTTTGCGGCAGCGCATAAAAATGGCGATAGGCCAGCGCACCAACTCCCAGCAACAGAACTGCGGCAGTCTTCATCAGAAGGCGCGGACGCAGCCATGCGGGACGACGCGCCTCCGCTGTTACCGCGATACGCTGTGCGAGACTTTCGCGTACGGTATCGGGCGGTGCGACGTGCGGTTCCAGAACGGTGACTTCAGCAAGTAATCCGGTAAAGGCATCGCGGCGCTGGCGGCATGTTGCGCATTGGCACAGATGTTCTATTGCAGCGGCTTCCTGAGGGTACGGCAGTTCGCCATCCATCAGGAGCAGGAGCGTCTCGTCGGAAAGGTGAGGAACGTTCATCGCTGCTCCATTCTTTGCAGCCGATCGAACGATCGCGCCAAAGATGCCGCTACGCTGCCAAGCGAGATGCCCAGCGTGGAAGCAATCTCACGGTAACGCAGGCCGTCTGAACGCAGCAGCAGGCACATGCGGTCGGTCTCTGTCAGTGCTTCCACCACCGCACGCAGGCGTTGTTGGCGCTCCTGAAAAAGTACGGTTTCTTCCGGGTCGGGCTGATGGTCGCTTACTTCCATCTCCGCGTCGGTTTCCACGACGGTGATCCTTTGCTCTGCATGAATGCTGGCACGTCGTTTCAGAGAGAGATTGTGCGTGGTGCGATACACCCATCCCGGAAGGTTTTCGCGCGAACGTCCAGCTCGCAAATGACGGAACAGGGCAAGGAAGACTTCCTGCAGTACGTCTTCGCCGTCTGGGACAGACAGTCCAAACGAAACGGCATAGCGCAGCAAGCGGCTGTGCAGCGTGTCGTACAGCGAAAGCACTTCCGACTGCAGCGCAGCCGTCTCCTCCGCGGAGATGAGTGTCGCGGAGGCGTCAAAAAAACCGTCCGTGCTGCTGGAAAGAAACGACATGGTTTTCGCTTCCATTATGCGTGACACAGGGGAGAACTGTCGTCCGAAAGAAATTTGCAAAAAACGCTGAACAAAATCGTTGCGATTGGAATTAGCAAAGGAACACTTACTCCTTTCCTCTACTGGTTCCCGTTGGTAGAGCGGTTTTTCTCACGGGCCGCAGCCCGACCGATCCGATTTGTTTTTGAGGCGCTTCGCAAGATGTACGGATATCAACGCACTGCTTTTCTGCTGGCAGGATTAACTCTGTCCCAGGCCTGCGTCATCGCTACGGCACAATCGTCTGCCGGTAGTCTTCGTCTCCACGTTCGCGACTCTTCCGGGGCCGCCATTTCGGCGAAAGGCACTCTGTACGGGCCTACGGGGGGACATTCGCAAGCCGTGGAGGCAGCATCGGATGGCTCACTGCAGGTCAGCGATCTGGCTCCCGGGCGCTACACCCTGGACCTCTCACAGCCGGGCTTCGCAACGCGACGGAGTAGCTTCGTTGTGAGGCCGGGCACAACAATCGCGCAGGACATCATCCTGACCGTGGGCGGCGTGAACACTACGGTCGACGTCATTGCATCCACTCCGATCGGTGCATTGAATGTGTCGTTGAAGGATGTGCCGGTGCCGGTCCAGACGCTCTCCGCACAGACGCTGCTGGATACCAACGCCATTGATCTTACGGATGCCATGAAGCGCCGTCTGAACGGCGTCTACGTCAATGAGAACCAGAACAACCCGTTTCAGCCAGATGTGAACTACCGTGGCTATACGGCGTCGCCGCTCGTGGGATCGCCTGCAGGACTGTCTGTGTATCTGGATGGCGTGCGCCAGAATCAGCCCTTCGGTGATGTGGTGCAGTGGGATCTGATTCCCAAGGTCGCCATCAGTTCCATGGAGCTGATACCCGGCTCGAACCCGCTGTATGGTCTCAATACTCTTGGCGGTGCTATTGCTGTGCAGACCAAGGACGGTATTGCGAATCAGGGCTTTGTGATCTCAGGTTATGGCGGCTCTTTCGGCCGACGCGCGGTGGATGCTGAATACGGTGGCAGCAAGGGGGCATGGAACTGGTTTGCTGCGGGCACGCTGTATCACGAGGATGGCTGGCGTACTCTTTCGCCGTCCAGTGTGCGTCAGGGCTTTGCCAAGCTGGGTTATGCGCAGGGGGGAACGCTGGTGTCGTTGTCCGGCGGTTATGCCATTAACAATTTGACCGGCAATGGTACGCAGGATTTTCGGGCCATCCATCGCACCACAGGTTTGAATCATGGCTATAACAGCGTCTATTCCATTCCCGACGTCACCTATCAACATCAGCCTTTCTTTACGCTGAACGTGACGCAGGCGGTCTCCGGTTCTGTGACGATCAACGCGAATGCATACGTTCGCTCTACACGCCAGAACACCACGAACGGCGACGTCAATGACAATAGTTTTGACCAGTCGCTGTATACGCTAAGCAACGGAGACAAGACCGCGCTGACGAACGCCGGCATTGCCTTCCCGACCACACCGCAGAACGCTACCACCGTACCGTACCCGTATCTCCGCTGCATTGCGCAGACTCTGCAAAAGGACGAGCCATACGAAAAGTGCACCGGCGTGGATACGGATACAGTTACCCGCCAACATGCTGCCGGTTTCAGCGGCGTTTTGAACTGGAACACGGCTCATAACAAGTTGTCTGTGGGGGCCGGATTTGACCGCGGTGGCCTGACCTTCCAGCAATCCGGGCAATATGGCTATCTGAACTCCGACGGCATCAGCATTACCCGTGTGAATGCATTTCTGGATAGTTCTTATACCGATGACGATGGCGCCGTTCTGGATAATCGCGTGAACCTGCACGGCACCACAACGACTCCCAGCTTCTTCGTGACGGATACCTTCAGCCTGAACAAGTGGGTGCTGAACGTGGGTGGCCGCTACAACCACACGAGCATTCACAATGTAGATCGCATACCGCCAGCCAGCTATCGCGGTACGCTGACCGGCGTGAATAACTATCAGCGTTTCAATCCAACGGCCGGGGTGGTGTACAAGGCCAGCAGCCTGCTGAACGCTTACTTCAACTATGACGAAAGCAGCCGCGCTCCAACATCCACGGAGCTTGGCTGCGCCGACCCGGACTTCCCCTGCTCGCTGCCGAATGCGCTGGTCAGCGATCCCCCGTTGAAGCAGGTGGTTAGCCGTACGTATGAGTTCGGCTTCCGCGGCAACCCGGACGGACGTTATCGCTGGTCCGCCGGATACTTCCACACCAACAACTATGATGACCTGCTCTTCGTGGCGGCACAGACCACCGGCTACGGCTACTTTCAGAACTTTGGCAAGACACGTCGCCAGGGCGTGGAAGCGTCGGCATCGGCTCATCTGCGTAAGCTGGACGCGGGCGCGGCGTATACCTATCTGCAGGCGACCTACCAGAGCTCGCAGACAATTGAAGCAGACAGCAATAGCAGCAACAGCAATGCACTGAGTGGCGAAAAGGGTGTGGCGGACGGTGGTCTCATCAACATTAAGCCGGGCAACTACATTCCGCAGGTGCCGCAGCACATGTTCAAGCTCTACTCGGATTACCACCCACTGCGGAAGCTGGGCATCAGTGCGGACTTCAACCTCATCAGCTCAAGCTATGTTCGCGGCAACGAGAATAATCAGCATCAGGCTGATGGCGTGTACTACCTGGGCAGTGGTAAGAGCCCCGGTTTTGGCGTGGTGAACCTTGGTTCCAGCTACAACATCACCTCGCACTTCCAATTGTTTGCGCAAATCAACAACCTGCTGAACCGCCACTACTACACGGCTGGCCAGCTTTCCACCACGCCGTATGATAGCAACGGTAACTTTGTTGGTCGCCCTTTCGCTGCGAATGCTTCAGGCGATTATGCCGTGCGTAACACGACGTACCTTGCACCGGGAGCACCGATCGCGGTATTTGGCGGCTTGCGTGTAACGCTGGGCAAACGTTAATCCGCATTACCAGTTCTTATGAAGGCCCGCGGCAGGTCGCGGGCCTTTATCTTTTACAGTTTTCTTATCCCTGGGCGTTAGCATCAGAAGTGCCGTGGCTGAATCGATTCGCAAGCTGATCTCACGTTTTGACTGGCACAAGTCCGAACCGCTGCATGCGTTGCTCTGCATGCCGGGCCTTGCACTGCCGTTGATTGTGGGCATTCATTACGGCTATCCCGGTACCGCGGCGCTGATGGTGGGCGGCGCGCAGTGTGTGGGCTTCGGGTCGTATCAGCAGCCGCTGTTTACGCGGTCGGGAGCCATGCTGGCAGCATCGTTCGGGATTGCTATCTCTGCGCTGGTGGGTGCTTTGTGCCGCGACAATACAGTCGCGTTGTTGTTCACGACCATTCTTTGGGCAGTGTTGTATGCATTCTCCAACAGCATCAGCACTGCGACCGCGTGGGTGGGGCAGCAGTGCTGCATCTTCCTGGTGATCTCTGCGGCTGCTCCCAACACACCGGGAACCACGCATGACCTGCTGCTCTCTGCATTGCTGCGTGGCGCAGGTGTGCTGGCTGGTGGTCTGCTGCAATTTTCGATTTTATGGGTCTTCCGTTTATGGCTGCCGGAGGCGCATACAAAATTCAGCCGCCATGACTTTGATCCAACGCGATTTCAGTTGGCTTTTTTGAAAGAGCAGCTTGCGCCCGGCAGCGGCACATTTCAGTTTGCGCTGCGCATGGCGGTGACGGCTGCGGTATCCGTCTGGATCTATCACACGCAAACATGGACCAGCGCTTACTGGATCGCCATGACTGCATTGCTACTGCCTAAACCGGAGTTTGTGCAGACCATCGCGCGCGGTCTGCTGCGTGCTGCAGGAACGCTCATCGGTGCGGCTCTCTGCACGTTGATCGTCGTGGAATTTCATCCCAGCGGCATGTGGCTTGCGTTTTACGTTCTGGCTTTTCAGGCAGCCACGTATCTTTTGAACACAGTCAACTATGGTGCGTTCGCTGTCACCCTGACCGGCTATATCTGCTTTGTGCTGGCCGTTGCCCACCAGCCACCACGCGAGGTGTTGCTGCATCGCGTGATGGCCACGCTCATCGGTACTGGCATTGCGTTGAGCGTTCACATTGCGTTCCGTTACGGACGCAGGCGGCTGCACATTAAGCCGCCAACCATTCATTCGCTGGAAGGCGACTCCGCTCCCTGATTACTGCACACCGTGACCGATGTCGCGCACACCACCGGCTTCGCGCAGATAGTCTTCGATCGCATCGGCGAGTACGCCTTTCGCTTCCAGCACCAGTTCAATCGCATCGCGACCCGCACCATGGCCACCGGCGTGGGATGTTACGTAATGCGAGACAGCCTTTACGGCATCACGCGCATTCCACGTTGCAATGGCAAGCCCAACAGCACGCATCGCAGGCAGATCAATAATGTCATCGCCGACGTAGCAGATCTCCTCCAGAGTTACATCGCCTTCCTGCATGATCTGGCGAATGGCGTCCATCTTCTGCTGTGATCCCTGGTGGATAAACTCCACCTTCAGATCGCGCAGACGCACGGCTACCGTGTCGCTGCTGCGTTTGGTGATGGCGCCAAAACGCAAACCCGCAATACGGCCAATGCCAATACCCAGGCCATCATGGGCCGAAAATCCCTTCATCTCTACGCTGCTAATGAAGCCATCCTCACGTTTGCCGGTGGGGATAAACCACAGGGTCCCGTCTGTCAGAACCCCATCCACATCAAACACAATAACTTTGATCTTTTCTGCGCGCGCTTTCAGTTCCGCATCCATACCTTCATCATCGCAGAGGCAACTCCACTATGCGGCTCATTGCGGCGTAATGTGGCCACTGCGCGAGGATTTATACGTAGCATCCAACTCCACGTGCGCTCCCCTAGATATCGCGCACGGAGGATTTCAATGAAGATTTTTTCCGCGAACATCAAATCATTGACCGAACTCTACAACACGGAATTGCGTAAGGCGCTCGATATGGAAGAAACCATCGTGAAGGCCTTGCCTGCCATGATTAACAACTCCACAGACGAACAGTTGAAACAAGGATTGACGTCGCATTTGCAGGAGAGTGAACAGCACGTGGACCGCGTGAAAGCGCTTCTTCGCGGCTTCGAAGACTCCGGCTCGAAGAGATGCAAGGTTATTCACACACTTGTCTCCGAAGCAGAAGACAGCATGAAAGACGCCAGCGATGCTGACGTGCGTGACATTGCCATCATTGGTGCCGCGCAGCAGGTGGAGCACCATGAGATTGCTGTTTACGGCACGCTGAAATCGTGGGCGCGCATTCTTGGCCGCATAGAGGATGTGTCTTTAATTGAACTGATTGAGCGCGATGAGAAACATGCCGACAAACTGCTGAGCGATATCAGCGATCGTGTAAACACCGTGGCACCAACAGCAAAGGCCGCCTGAACCTATCCATTCATTTTCATGGGCAGAGTGATCGTACCCTGCCCATTTCTATCTCATGAAAAGCGAAGAAATCACGAACAGAATACAATCACCGCATGGCTGTTGCTGCCTCCTCCATTCCGGCAATCCAAGCGTCGCTGACATGGGCGCACCCGGTGGTGCGGCAGTGGTTCGTGCAGAAATTTGGCACACCCACGGAGCCTCAGATTGAGGGATGGCCGGCGATTCTCCGTGGCGACGATACGCTCATCTCCGCGCCTACCGGCAGTGGCAAAACCCTGACCGCATTTCTTGTTGCGATCAATCGCCTTGTAGCGCAAGCTCTTGAAGGTTCGCTTCTTCCTTGTACTCAAATCGTCTACGTCTCGCCGCTGAAGGCGCTGGGTAACGACGTCCAGAAAAATCTGGATGAACCTTTGCGCGAAATTCTCGCGCTGGCGTTGGAAGAAGGTTATCTGTGTCCACGCATCCGCACGGGTGTGCGCACCGGCGATACGCTGCCCAAAGAGCGCATCGCGATGCTCAAGGATCCGCCGCACATTCTTGTCACCACCCCGGAGTCGCTGTATCTGCTGTTGACGGCTGGAAAGTCACGCGAGAATCTTCGACAAGTTCACACGGTCATCGTGGATGAGATTCACGCGATGGTGGATGACAAGCGAGGTGCGCATCTTTCACTTACGCTGGAGCGGCTTGATGCGTTGGTGACGGGCGAGAACAGGCTCGCGCCGAGCGGTATGTTAATGGGGCTTGCGAAACGTCCGCAGCGCATCGGGCTTTCCGCAACGCAGAACCCCATCGAACTGGTTGCGGATTATCTCACCGGCATCGACGCAGGCCGTACACGCGCCACTATCGTGCAGGTGGGACAGCGACGGACACTTGATCTGGGGATTGAAATCCCATCGTCGGAACTCACCAGTGTTCGCGACAGCAAGATGTGGATTGAAGTGGTGGATCGCATGGCCGAACTGTGCACGCAGCATCGCTCCACGCTGGTCTTTGCGAACACACGCAGCATGGTGGAACGTCTGTGCTGTGCGTTGGGTGAGCGTCTTGGACAGGACAACGTCGCAGCACATCACGGTTCGCTTTCGCGCGCACTCCGTCTCGATGCAGAACAGCGATTAAAGGCAGGGCAGATTCAGTGTCTTGTTGCAACCGCGTCGTTGGAATTGGGCATTGATATCGGCGCAGTTGATCTTGTCCTGCAATTGAACAGCACGCGCGATATCGCCGTAGCCATGCAGCGCGTGGGACGTGCAGGGCATTGGCGTGGGGCCATCCCCAAGGGACGCTTCTTCGCCACCACGCGTGATGATCTGCTGGAACAGGCAGCACTGATCCGTGCCATGCGCAGTGGGCAACTCGACCGGCTTGAGATTCCGCCGCAACCGCTGGATGTGTTGATGCAGCAGATGGTGGCCATGTGTGGCGCGGAGCCGTGGGAAGAAGATGCGATGTACCGCGCAATTACTCGTGCGTATCCCTATCGTCTCCTAACGCGTCCGGAGTTCGATGAACTCATCACTCTGCTCCACACGGGCATTGAGAACTCGCGCGGACGCTACGGCGCATATCTGTTGCGTGACGGTGTGGCAGGCGTGTTGCATCCACGCCGCGGCGCGCGCATGACCGCTATCGGTAATGGCGGAGCGATTCCTGATACGTCTATCTTCTCTGTGATCCTGATGCCGGAAGGCGTGCAGATTGCCACACTCGGCGAGCATTTCGCAGTAGATAGTGGGCCGGGTGACGTGGTGCAGCTTGGCAATGCAAGCTGGCGCATCCTCACTGTAGAAAAAGAAGGCCGCGTGCTGGTGGAAGATGCACATGGTGCGCCGCCCTCTGTTCCTTTCTGGGAAGGTGAAGCGCCACAGCGCACCAATGTTCTCAGCGATTTTGTTGCGGAGCTTCGCGAAGAGATCAGCCGTCGCACGGATGGCGTGCATCACGAAATGGTCACACGCGATGATGTACGCGTGGATGCAGCGCTGGCATGGCTGATGGAAGAGTGCAGTCTATGCGAATCGGCTGCGCTGCAACTGATCCAGTACATCGTTAATGGTCGTGCCGTATTGGGTTGCGTGCCCACCAAGAACACCATCATTGCGGAGCGCTTTTTCGATGAAGGTGGAGGTATGCAGTTGATCCTGCATGCACCCTTTGGTGGCCGCATCAATCGTGCATGGGGGCTGGCGCTGCGCAAACGCTTCTGCCGCGGCTTCAACTACGAACTGCAGGCTGCCGCAACGGATAACGGTATCAACATCTGTCTTGCGGAACAGCACAGCTTTCCACTGGCTGATGTGTTCCACTTCCTTACCGAAATCACAGCGAAGGAACTGCTGGAGCAAGCATCACTGGCATCGCCTATCTTCAAGACGCGTTGGCGCTGGGCTGCTAACCGCTCACTGCAACTATTGCGTTTTCAGAAGGGCCGCAAGGTGCCACCACAGGTGCAGCGCACACGCGGCGAAGATTTGCTGGCGAGTGTCTTTCCGCAGGCGGCAGCGTGCTTTGAAACGATCATAGGCGATATCGAGATACCCGATCATCCACTGGTACGCGAAGTGATGCAGGATGTCTTGCAGGAAGCGATGGATCTTGCCGGTCTGCAACAGGTCCTGCGTGACATGGAGAGCGGGAAGATCCGTTGCATCGCGGTCGATACGCCGGTGCCGTCTGTCTTCTCGCACGAACTGCTCAATGCAAACCAGAATGCATTTTTGGACGAAGCCGACCTGGGCGAACGTCGCGCACGTGCGGTGTCTCTGCGCGGCAGCATTCCCGACTCCGTTCTGGGAGAGGCCGGGCGGCTTGATCCCGCGGCCATTCGGCAGACGCGTTGCGAGATATGGCCAGACCTGCGTGATGAGCATGAACTGCATGATCTTCTCTTCAGCGCCATTGCTTTGCCAGTAGCTCTGTTCGGGGAACAGAGTTCGATGGTGGGATGTGCCGATGAGGTGGTGCAGGCGCATCGCATTCACAGTAGCCGTCACTGGCTGTTGTTTTTTGAACGTTTGCAGCAACGCGGCCGCGCAAGCCTGGTTCGTTTTGGTACGCAGGACTGTTGGGTGGCAACGGAACGTTTGCCACATGCGCATCTTTTGCAATCCATCTCGCAAGGCGCATCTGTGCCTGTCGCTTCCGGACAAAGTGAAGATGCTGTCACTGTTGGTGAATCCCTTCGCCTGCTCACACAGGGTTTTCTGCAGCTTCTTGGGCCGACTACTGCTACGCAGATCGCTGAATTCTTTGACCTGCAACCACGCGCCATTGCGCAGCAACTTGTTGCGATTGAAGTGCAGGGGCTGGCGCTGCGGGGCATCTTTGAAGGCAGCGGTCCCGCGGAAAACGATAATAGCGTGGAATGGTGCGAACGCCGCATTTTGCAACGCATCCATCGCCTGACACTTGGCGCACTGCGCAAGCAGATTGAAGCCGTCACGCCTGCTGTGTATCTGCGCTGGCTTACGCGCTGGCAGCATCTGCAGCCGCAAACACAACTCAGCGGTGAAGAAGGCGTACTGGAAGCGCTGGTGCAGTTGGAGGGATTTGAAGCGCCTGCCATTGAGTGGGAACGCAACCTGCTGCCGCAGCGTGTGAAGGATTACGACGGCAAGTGGCTGGATGCTTTGTGCCTCTCCGGTGCGGTGGGATGGGGACGTATCTCGCCGCATCCGGCGTGGGCCGTGGGCGACGGTGCTGCACCGCGTCGCGTGATTCCCACGAACATGGCACCCATCACGTTTTACCTGCGCGAATCCGCGGACTGGTTGCCCGCGGCGCTCGCGCAAAAGTCGATTGATGAAACGAAACTGCAACAGGCACTGAGTCCTGAAGCGCTCTCTATACGCAATGCACTGCGCGAACGCGGTGCGTCCTTCGCCAGTGACCTGCAACGCCTCTGCGTGTTGAGTAAGCAACAGACGCAAAGTGCGTTGTGGGAACTCGCCACGGCGGGCATTGCTTCTGCAGATGGGTTCGACCAACTTCGCATCATGATGGACCCGAAGCGTAAGCCGCTGACAGCAGAGCCGGTGACAAACGCGTCGCGTCGGGCTACGCGCAGCACAGCGGGACGATGGTCCCTGTTCATCGAAGAGGAACATCGCCAGCTCACCGTAAGTGAACGCGCACGCGAAGAAGAGACATCGCTCGCAGCCGCAGCGCGTATGTTGCTGGCGCGTTATGGAGTAGTTTTCCGTGACATCCTTACACGCGAATCCAATACGCCGCGCTGGCGCGATCTGCTGCGCATGCTGCGTCGCATGGAGGCACGCGGTGAAGTGCGTGGAGGCCGCTTTGTTCAAGGCTTTCATGGCGAGCAATTCGCGCTGCCGGAGGCGGTGGAAAGCCTGCGCGCCACGCGCGATCTGCAGCACGAAGAGATTCTCGCCCTTACCGCCAGCGACCCTGTGAATCTGATCGGCATTGTTGTTCCGGGTGAACGTACCTGCGCCGTTGCGGGCAAAAAGGTGTATCTGCGTAATGGGCTGGCGTGCGATGCAGAGGGTAATTCCATTGATGCAGTCGCCACACCGCAGGGCATTCGGCGCAATCCGTCGTCAAAGATGGAATCGCCCCGCGCAGAAACTGTGCCGCAGCCACAGGACAGCCTGTTCGCATGAGTACGGAACCCGCGCTCGCTGACGAGGATTTCTATTTCGAGGGACCATTTCTGGTCTTTACGGCGGCGTATCACCGCAAACGCGGCTCCTGCTGCGGTAATAGTTGCCGCCACTGCCCTTACGATGAAAATGGCGATCTGGTGCCCGGTAAAGGCGAACGGCTTCCCGACAATTTAGAATAGAAGCCGGAAAGAGACACACATGGCACACATGGTTTTCTGCTCAAAATACAAGCAGGAGCTGGAGGGGCTGGACGAGCCTCCCTTCGACTCCGACTTCGGCAACAAGGTTTACAACACCGTCAGCAAGAAGGCGTGGGGTGAGTGGATTGAACGTCAGAAGATGTTGCTGAACGAGTATCGTCTGCAGCCCTGGACTCCCCAGGCGCAGGAATTTCTGGTGGAGCAGATGAACGAGTTCTTCTACGGCTCCGGCGGCGAGCTTCCCAAGGAATACGTCGCCCCCACGGCGTAAATGGCAGACGTTTCTACAGTGATCGAATCGTCAAAACGTAGCGCGACAGATAGCCGTTTCGTACGCGCGTGTCTGCGTCAGCAGGTGGATCGTACGCCAGTCTGGTTCCTACGCCAGGCCGGGCGGTACATGCCGGAATACATGGCGGTGCGCCGGCAGCATTCGCTGCTGGATATCTGCCGCACGCCGGACATCGCTGCGGAGGTCACCATTACCGCTGCGGAACGGCTGGATGTGGACGCAGCCATCATCTTCGCGGACCTGCTGCTGCCGTTCACGCCTATGGGGCTGGACTTTGAGTTCGTGAATGGCGAAGGACCGGTGGTGCATAAGCCCATCCGCACGCGCGAACAGATTGAAGCTCTCCGTACTGACCGTGCGGAGGAGTTGATCTACGTTGCCAGGGCCATTGAAAAGGTGCGCAGCCACTTCGCGGTGCCGCGTGCCGATGGCGATCGTCTTGGTATCATCGGCTTCATCGGCGCGCCGTTCACGCTGGCCAGCTACATGATTGAAGGCGCTTCCTCGCGCAACTACATAGAGATGAAGCGCCTCATGTATGGCGATCCATCATCGTGGTCGCTGTTGATGGAAAAGCTGAACACAGTGCTTGCGGAATACGCCGCACAACAGGTGCAGGCAGGCGCGGATGTTATCCAGATTTTCGATAGCTGGGCCGGTGCGCTTGCCGTTAATGACTATCGCGACTTTGTATTGCCGTACACACGCGACCTGGTGCAGCGTGTAAAGGCGCTTGGCGTTCCAGTGATCTACTTTGGTGTGGATACGGCGTCGTTGCTTAGCACCATGAGAGAAACCGGCGCTGATGTACTGGGCCTTGATTGGCGCGTACCGTTGGATGAAGGCTGGCGACTTGCCGGTGAATCATGCGGTGTGCAGGGCAATCTTGATCCCATTGCACTGTTCGCTCCGCAGGATTTGCTGAAGCAGCGAGTGAAAGATGTTCTGGATAAGGCAGCGAATCGCCCCGGTCACATTTTCAACCTGGGACATGGCATTGTTCCTGGCACTCCGGTCGACAATGTCATCGCTGTCAGCAAATGGGTGAAGGAGCTGAGTGCGCGATGAGCCTGCGCGATCTTCCTTTCTTTCTCATCGGCCTGGCCAGCGAGAAGCTCAAACTGCAGGAGCAGATGGTCGCGCCTACCGTGGCGAAGGAAGCGCGCATTCTTGCACAGTACGAGATCAGCAATGCAGATCAGATTGCCGCAGCCATGGCCGCGCCTGCTGTTATGCAGCCTGAACCGGAGCAATTTGATGCCATCGTCCTTCTCGCGCACGGCACCCCCGATGTGCTGGGTGAGATGGACGAGTATCTGAAACTGGTCACCGGTGGCCGAGGTGTGCCGCCGCACGTGGTGCATGAGTTGCAGGAGCGTTACGCGGAGATCGGCTTAAAGGATGAGCCAACCGCGGAAGGTGCGCATCTGACGCGATGGACACTGCGCCAGGCCGAACTGCTGCGTGAGCGTACAGACATGCCAGTTTACGTTGGTATGCGTAATTGGAAGCCGTTCATCGCGGACACCGTGGCGCAGATGAAACAGGATGGCGTGAAAAAAGTGCGCGCCATCTGTCTTGCGCCGCAGAATTCGCGCACCAGTGTGGGCTTGTATCGTCGTGCGATGGAAACGGCGGCCGATGGTGCATTTGAGATTGATTTTGTTGCGGGATGGAGTGAGCACTCGCTGCTGATTCGCGCCTTCGCCGAACGCTTGCGCAAAGCATTGGAAGCGGCACCGCAGGGTAAGGAAACAGCCGTGCTGTTCACGGCGCATTCCGTTCCGTGCCGCACCATCCAGTCGAAGCCAAGCGAACATCATGGCATGTTGCTGAGCACAGAGGCGGACACGTATGCGATTGAGTGCAAAGCTACCGCAGCGCTCATTGCGAACGAGCTTAGCGAGCAGATCAATGAGAGTGATTGGTATTTCTGTTTCCAGTCGCAGGGCATGAGCGGGGGGCCGTGGATCGGGCCCAGTGTCGAGGACACGCTGAAAGCGCTGCGCGACGGCGGATATCAACACGTAATCCTTGATCCCATTGGATTCCTTTGCGACCACGTTGAGATTCTGTACGACATCGACATTGCCTTCCAGAAGACGGCAGCAGAACTCGGCATCACGCTATCGCGTCCGGAAAGCCTGAACGATTCACCCACGCTGCTCGGCGCTCTGGCTGACCTCGCGCGTCGTGGGACACGTAGCTTGCCCCGGTATCTTCGCAATACAACGGTAGTGCCTGCGGAAGTTGTGCAGACACTCGCACCTGTGGAAGAACGGGCGTCGGTGTAGGTATGAAGCGCATCGCCATTGTGGGAGGAGGTCTGGCAGGCCTGTCTGCTGCCTATGAACTCCAGCGCAACGGTTACGGCTTCACTCTCTTTGAACAAAGTCATCGGCTGGGTGGCATCGTCGATACGCTGCGGCAGGATGGCTTCGTGATTGAGCGTGGTCCGGATGGCTGGGTCACGGAGAAGCCGTGGGCACGTGAGCTTGCGATTGAACTTGGCCTGGAAGACGAACTTATCACTTCCAACGATCACGAACGCATCACGTGGATATTGCAGCAAGGTAAGCTGCTGCCTATGCCGGACAACATGCGCATGATGGTTCCTGAACATGTGGACACCATTCTGCATTCGCCGCTGTTCAGCGAGAATGCGCGCAACGCATACATTGCCGAAGAACAGCGCGCGGAAGAGTTGAAAGCCGCCGCCCCGGATCATGATGAATCTGTCGCCAGCTTCATCCAGCGCCACTTCGGTGAAGAGGTGTTGCGCGTCATTGGCGCGCCTTTGCTTGGTGGTGTGTTCGGTGGCGATGTGTACCAGCTCAGCGTGCGTGCGGTAATGCCAGCGTTTGTGCAGATGGAACGTGAGTATGGATCGTTGATCCGCGCGCTTGCTGCGAAGAGGGCACAACGCGGCAATCGGCCTGCTTCGCCTGTCTTTACTTCGCTCAAGACGGGAACAGGAACACTGGTGGAACGAATGGCAGAGACATTGCCGGATGCTTCCATCCGTTTGAATGCACAGGTAAAGCAGATTGAGCGCACTGGTCATGGATGGTCAATTGACGGTGAGTCGTTCGATCATTTGATGCTGGCGTTGCCGGTGCATCATGCAGCACGACTCATCGCTGCGACCGAGGCACGCATGGCGGAATTGATTGTGCAGCCGACGAGTTCCGCGGTCATTGTTGGCTTTGGTTATCTTCCAGGCAACGCACCTGTCACTCCTAAAGGATTCGGATTTCTGTCGCCGGAAGGCGAAGCGTGCACGTTATTGGCTGCGACATTTTCTGATCAGAAGTTCACGCATCGCGTGCCGGAAGGCGGTAAGAGTCTGCGTGCTTTCTTTGGTGGCAAAGAGGCAGAAGCTTTGCAGCAGGAAAGCGATGAAACCATCATCACTGCGGCGAGTCGCGAGATGGAGAAGGTATTGGGACCACTTCCGCAGCCTGCCATTGCATTTGCGCGTCGTATGCCGTGTTCACTGCCACAGTATGGTGTGGGACATGGCGAACGTATGGCGGAATTGCAGGAGCGCGTGCATGCGCTGGGTGCACTGCATCTTCTGGGCAATGGATATCGTGGTGTTGGCTTGCCAGACCTGATCCGCGATGGTCGTGCCGCCGCACGCGAACTGCTGGCATCCTGAGGACACTCGCATGGCATTGATCACCTGTCAGGAAGCACTCGATCTCGTCGCAACTCACATCGCCACGCTCTCGCCGCGTACAGACGTGGAGCGTGTGCCGCTGGAGCAGGCACTGGGACGCGTTCTTGCTGAGCCTATTTATGCCGACCGGGATCAACCGCCGTTTCCTCGCTCTGCACGTGATGGCTATGCCGTTCGCGCTGCAGATCATGGTGTGCGAAGACTCGTTGGCTCCGTCCGCGCAGGTGAAATATGGATGGGAGCGCCACTGGCCGAGGGAGAAACCATCGAAGTGATGACCGGCGCTCCGGCTCCGGATGGCGCGGATGCTGTCGTGATGCTGGAGCACGTGGAGGCCACTGCCGCCGAGGTTCGCATCTCTGGCAACCACCTGCCGCGTGCGGGTGACAATGTGGTTCCGCGTGGACAGGAAGCGCGCGCGGGCGATGTGCTGCTGCGCGCGGGTATCCGCCTTACTCCGGCAGAGATTGCTCTTGCAGCATCAGTTGGCGCTGCGGAATTGGACGTGTATACGCAGCCGGTGGCTGCAGTGTTGGCGACGGGCGATGAACTGGTGGCTGTCAACCGGACCCCCGCGCCGCACCAGATCCGCGACAGCAATTCACATGTATTGGCGGCCCTGGTGTCGCAGCATGGCGGTGTGCCGCGATTGTTACCACCTGCGCTGGATACCCGCGAATCACTTCTGGAACACATTACTACAGCACGAGACGCGAGGCTGTTGCTGTTAAGTGGTGGCGTTTCCGCAGGCAAGTACGACCTGGTGGAAGATGTGCTGCTGTCGCTGGGCGCGGAGTTCTACTTCACGGGTGTTCTCATTCAGCCGGGCAAGCCGGTTGTCTTCGGGCGTCTGCCTGCGACAGACACCCACTCGGAGCAGTGGATCTTCGGTCTGCCGGGCAATCCGGTGTCCACGCTGGTAACGGCGCTGCTGTTTGCTATGCCGATGTTGCAGGCGTTGGGCGGTGAGTTGTCACCGCAGCCGCGATTCGTGCAGGCGACACTGGCAGCCGCAGTGAAGGTGCGTCCCGGACTGACGCGTTTTGTAGCTGCGAAGCTTTCTTCCTCACTTCATGCAGTAAAAGTGGAAGCCGTGGGCTCGCATGGTTCGGGTGACCTGGCCGGCAATGCTCGCGCTGACGGCTATATCGTGGTCCCGCCGGATGTGGAATCCCTTGCTCCGGGCGCTACCGTGACCGTGCTGCTGCGGTAGGCTCATACACATGACGAAGACCGCACGCCTGGGCAAACTGTTGATTGGGGCTGCCGTGATTGTGCCTGCGTTGGCGGTGGCCGGGCTGATCGTGGAAAGCCACTACCTGCTGATCCATATTGAGCAGCGACAATTGCTGAAGTGGCTGGCGCTGGATGCGGGCGTGCTGATATTGGGATTGATGCTGAGTCGCGGAGAAGACCTGTGAGCAAGCTATCGCACTACAACGACGCAGGCGAAGCGCACATGGTGGACGTGAGCGACAAGAAGCCCACGCGCCGAGAAGCGGTTGCCGAAGCCTTCGTGGAACTGAATGCCGACGTCCTCGCCGCCCTACCGCAAAACCCCAAGGGTAATCCACTGGAAGTGGCGCGATTTGCGGGTATAACCGCTGCCAAGAAGACGGCGGATCTGATTCCTATGTGCCATCCGCTGCCGTTGTCCTTCGTGGATGTGGAGGCGACTATCGTGCATCCCGCGGCGTTGCTGAAGACCGGTGGGGGAGTGCGCATCCGAGCCACCGCAGCGACGGTTGCCGGAACTGGCGTGGAGATGGAGGCGATGACCGCTGCGGCCGTTGCCGCGCTCACGATCTACGACATGACGAAAGCGCTGGATAAGGGCATCCGCATCCGCGAGGTGGTTCTCCTAAGCAAAAAAGGCGGCAAGAGCGGAGATTACGTTCGTTCTGAGGGGTAAGCCGGTTACAGATTTGGTAGACCGGCGCGCAGGAGGATGGAACCGAAATGGCCCGAATCCCGCAGCGGCTGCCAGCGGGATTCGACAGCGAGGAAGATGAGGCGAAGGTCACGTTCCTCGAAGGCTTGATCGATGAGTTGAAGAGCTGCGGAATGGTTGCCGAGGCCAAGTTGAGCGAGGGCCAGGTGGACAGGCGAAGCGAAGGCCGAGATGCGTTGATGCTCCAGCGCTGCGAGGTCGGCGAGAGCGGCTTCGCGATGGTCGGCGCTTGCGAGCGTATAAGCGCGGAAGGCTAAGGGTTCGGTGTTGCCGGAGGAAAAGCTGAGAGCCCTGGAGAAGGACTCAATGGCAGCCTGTGGCTGTTCGAGTAAACCGAGAGTCTTGCCGCGCATGAGATGCGCAACCCAGAACTGCGGAGCAAGCTCAAGAATTCGGTTGAGTGGCGAAAGCGCCTGTTCGAACCTGCCTGCGTTGTAGAGGAAGTGGCCGATATGGGTGTTGACGATCGGTGAGAGCGGATCGAGATGCCGGGCACGGTGAATGGCGGCGATGGCCTGATCGTGCTGCTGCAGGATGGAGTAGACGTGAGCGAGGAACATGGCCCCGTTGCTATCGGAGGGATTGAGCAGCTCAATCTGCTGGAAATGATGGACAGCGAGTTGCCAGTTGCGCCAGTACCAGAATTGAACGAGTCCAAGAGCCATATGAGCCTCAGGCTGCGCCTGAGAACCCGTTTGAATAGCGAGTGCCTGCTCGGCGAATTGCTGAGCGAGAGGAAAACAGTCGGAGGGACGGGCGTTGGAGGTAATGGGCAGTATGGCGTAGCAGGACGCAAGACCTGCGTAAGCCGGGGCGCATGCAGGATCCAAAGTGAGGGCCTGTCGGAAATAACCGATGGCCGCCTCGATGGTGGGGCGTGTGCGTTGGACCCAGAGGTGACGAGCGCGGAGGAGAAGGTCATGGACTTCGGGGTCGAGTACGGGTGAGGGCGCAGGAGTATCGCTGAGTCGGGTTTGGACGGCGTGTGCAGTGGCGAGTGCAATCTCGGACTGAAACTGGAAGAGATCAGTGAGATTTCGCTCGAAGGTCTGTGTCCAGAGAGCAGTGCTATCGGAGGCGCGGAGGAGCTTGACGGCAATACGAACACGGTTGCCGTCACGGCGAACGGAACCCTCGATGAGGTAATCGACAGCGAGGTCCCGGGCTATGGTTTCGATGGGAAGGCTGGCGCCTTTGAAGCGCATGACCGAGGTGCGGGCGATGATGCCAAGTCGAGAGCCGAAGAGGCGAGCCATCGTGGCAATGAGTTCTTCGGTGAGGCCATCTGAGAAGTAGTCTTCAGCAGGATCGGGGTTGAGGTTGGCGAGCGGGAGGACAGCGAGGCGCTGAACCACCTCAGGCACAGCCAGCGCCGTGGCCGAAGCTGGTGGGAGATTGAGTCGATAACCGCGACCGGAGACAGTGAGGACGAGGGTATGGTCGCCGAGAGCGCGACGTATTTTCTTGATGGCAGTATAGAGAGCTGATTCTCCGTCGACAAACACTCCTTCGCCCCAGACATGCGCGAGAGCCTCGTCATGGGTGACGAGGGCGCCATTGCGCTCAGCGAGAAGAAAGAGGAGCTCCAGGGGTTTGGGGTCGAGACGAACGGGTGTATCGCCGCGACGGAGAGAGAAGGTGCTGCGGTCGAGCTCGAAGTCGAGGAAGCGGATGCTTGCAGAGCTGGTCATCGGGATTCCTGCTGCTCCACAGGGGATGCGGTCGATTCAGGAAATATACAGCTATTGGTCAGGACTTCTGTAGCAGCGAATCTCAGTATAGGTCTCGACGGTGACACACCGGTTCGAGATTCACCTGCAAAGGAGATGGCAATGCAACAGAAAAGGATATGGACGATAGCGATGGCAGGAGTGCTGACGATGACAATGGCGGGCATCGAGGGTTGTGGAAGCAATGTCGTGAAGGCACAGGAGGCGGATCCGACGGCGACGCTGATGGGTATCGCGACCGGATTGGAGACGGCGTGGAACCAGGGTAACGGAACAGCGTATGCATCCTACTTTACGGACGATGCGGACTTCATCAATATCCGTGGGGATATCTTTGCCGGAAGCAAACAGATTGCGCAGGTACACGGGATGATCCTGGCAGGCCCGTTCAAGGGCAGCCATATCGCGATCACGATGAGAACACTGAAGGTTCTGGCACCGGGCGTGGCAATGCTGGACACCGACCAGACGGTTACGGATTTTCCGGCTCTGCCAGCAGGTGTGGTGTCGACGGCTCCAGGAACGCTGGTGACGCATTTTAAATACATGGCAATAAAACAGGCGGATGGAAGTTGGAAGCTAATCTCCGGACAGAACACTTCGGAACTGCCAGGGCGGACAGTATTGCCGCCGGTTGTTTGACGGAAGGCCATTGGCGCACGATCACAGCTAGTCCCAAAAAGGCACAATGTGTAGCATCCGCACGTTTTTGTAGGACGAGGTGGATACACGCGAATTACAATAACCTCACGGCGCAGACTGTTGAGATGGGATGGACTGCAAACGTTTGCGACCGGTGTTTTTCTGGATCATGATGGCGTCATCAAGGAGAAGCACGTTATTTTGTAGGCCTGAAAATTGCCACGTTACGGATGGTCCCTACTGCTAAAGATGCGCAGAAGCTTGGTACGGGGCGATAGCCGAGGCATATATTCAGAGGCAGATTTTCATCTTCTTATGGACGATATCCAAACAGAATTGGCAAATCATGGAACGCAATTGGATGCCATCTATTTTTCCTCCTTCCATCCAGAGCATGGGGGAGGCGAGTATCGCCCCGACATGGACTGCCCTGAGCCTGCATCTGAAATGATCCTAAGGGTGGCAGAGCATCCCCTTGATCTCCAGCAAACTGTTCCGAGCGACCGCTGTGCTGATATCGCCGGCGAGGTCGCCGCTGGCACCCGCCCTGTTCTTTTTGGTGAAACGGAAACTGATTCCTGTCAGAACAATGTCCATTCACAAATAAATTTGCCCCTTGCGATAGGGGCATCTCTTCGACAACAGGGCATTCCCCGATCGAGGCTTTCCTGCCTGCTGCAAGAACCTTCAAGCATGTATACAAAAGTGGTAAAGCAGCAGGTATCCCTCTTGACGGAACATATAGCCCTTTTATTTCAGGCGATGCCGAGTTATATATATTGAGGTTTAATGAAGAGTTGTTTGGAAGCTGGGAATATCTTCCTCGCGTACTGAGTGAGTGACTGTGTTGTGATGTTGCAATTGTCTGCCTATTGCGGTATTGAAGGAACTCATGAATAGCGAACCGGAAGTCAGGAAGTGAATGCAATCTGAAGAACACATCTCAGCAGTGGTTCCAGTGCTTGGCAGCTTCAGCGCGCCGGATCTTGCAACCGTTTCGGGAAGGGAATTTGAGTGGTCTTTCGTTCCCTCGCCGTCAACATCGTTCGCGTACAGTAGGGTGAAGCGGCTTCTCGACGTTGTATTTGTCCTAGCAGCAGTCCCACTATGGTTGCCGTTGTGCATAGTGCTGTCTCTGCTGGTGCGCCTCACTTCGTCAGGGCCCGTCTTCTATTCCCACCGTCGAATCGGCCATCATGGTGCCTTCTTTTCCATGTGGAAGTTCCGTACCATGTGTGTCAACTCCGCCCAGGTGCTGGAACAGCATCTGGCCACACACCCGGAAGACCGTGCAGAATGGGCCGCCACGCACAAACTGAAGAATGACCCTCGCGTCACCCGACTCGGGCGCTTTCTTCGACAGACTTCTCTGGACGAGCTTCCGCAACTCTGGGATGTCCTCACAGGCCGGATGTCTCTGGTCGGTCCCCGACCGATTGTTGCTGCAGAGGCAGAGAAGTACGGTACCGACCTGGCGTACTATCTTGCCGTGGTGCCGGGGATCACTGGCCTGTGGCAAACCTCGGGCCGTTCTACCCTATCCTACGATGAACGAGTTGCTCTGGATCGCCGCTACGTGGAGGAATGGTCCTTGCAAATGGATCTTCTTCTTCTGCTGCGTACGGTGAACAAAGTTGCCAATTCAGAAGGCGCTTATTAAACCAATCACTTTTGGTGTTTGTGCGGCCTCCCAGGAGGCCGCATGCTGTTTTTAGTGGCCCTTGTGTCCTCGCACCTGAATGTTTCTTGCAGCTCTGCAGTTATGGTGCACGGTGTCGAGGGTAATTCGCCACGGCTTAAGCCACAAACGGTAGAATCGAATAAGGCTGGCTTCGGCCCGATGATTGCCAGCAGCGCTGTTGCTGGTCACGTTAATGGATGTGGGCAATCTCGGCAGCACCGTGGCACTGAATGGAGTTTTTAACGCGTGCAGGTTTTTGATACGTCTTTGTCTGAAGTGAAGCTGGTGCGTCCCATGGTGCATGGAGACGACCGCGGCTGGTTTGCCGAGCTTTTTAGTACGCGTTCTTTTGCCGAACACGGTTTGCCGACCAAGTTTGTACAGGACAATCAGTCCTATTCGCGACGGGGTGTGCTGCGCGGATTGCACTTCCAGCTTGGGAATGAGCAAGGCAAGCTGGTGCGTGCGGCTGCCGGACACATTTGGGATGTGGCAGTTGATTTACGCCCCAATTCGCCACAGTTTGGCAAGTGGGCTGGTTTCCATCTGACAGGGGATGTGCTCGAGTATCTCTGGATCCCTGAGGGATTTGGGCACGGTTTTGTCGTTCTATCGGAAACGGCAAGCGTGATGTACAAGGTCACGAACCTGTATGACCCCAAAGCGGAGCGCGCTGTGCGTTGGGATGATCCCACGCTGGGGATTCAATGGCCGCTGGAAGGCCTTGAGCCGCAGTTATCCGCGCGCGATGTTGTGGCTCCCCGGATAGAGGATGCTGAGCTACCCAGCCCTTACAAAGAGCCTGCTGTACGTAGCTGATCGTATTCGCGGCTGACGGCCGCCAGTGATTCGCGCCACTCCGGCATCTGGAAGCCGAGCTTTGTTGCGAGCAGAGAACAGTTCATGCGCGAGTTTACGGGACGCCTGGCTGGGGTGGGATAGGCTTCGGTTGGCACCGGATGCAGCGTTGCGAATGTTACGTCCGACTGATGGTGCGAGGCCAGTCGAAGGATCTCTTCGGCAAAACCGAACCACGTTGTTTCTCCGCCGCTGCAGGCGTGATAACAGCCCTGAAGGTATCGCACCGCAGCTTCCGCATTCTCACCTGCCTTGTCGATGACGTGCAAGGCTAGACGCGCCAGATCGCGTGCCCACGTGGGCGCACCAAACTGATCCGCGACAATGTTCATCGATTCGCGCTCGGATGCTACACGCAGGATGGTACGGAAGAAGTTTTTGCCGGTTGCACCGTAGACCCAGCTTGTTCGAAAGATCACATATGCTGCGCCGCTCTGCGCGAGCATCTGCTCGCCCCGAAGCTTCGTACGGCCGTAGACGCTTAAAGGGTTGGTGGCATCACTTTCCATCCACGGCTTCGTCCCGTTGCCGGCGAAGACATAGTCCGTTGAAAAGTGGATGACCGGAATGTGCAGCGCGGCAGCTTCCTCCCCGAGAATGCCCGGGGCGATGGCGTTGATGGTCTCAGCGAGTTCGACTTCTGATTCGGCTTTATCGACTGCGGTGTACGCTGCGGCGTTGATGATCCACGAAGGCCGATGCTTGCGTATGTACGAGCGAATTTCACCCGGCGACGCAAGGTTCATCTCTGCGCTGGTTGGCGCGAGTATGGGCTGATTGCGTAGACGCAACAGGTTGGCGATTTCACCGCCTACTTGCCCCGACGCGCCCGTGACGAGAATGGGCGAAGGCGCGGTCACGTTAATAAAACCGCTCTTTCAAGATGCGACGGAGGTAGACGGCATAGGAACTCTTGCCGATCTTCTGTGCCAGCTCTTCCAGTTGTTCGCTGGAGATCCAGCCTTTACGCCATGCGATCTCTTCCGGGCATGCGACTTTGAGACCCTGTCGGTGCTCAATCGCGTGGATAAAGTTGGAGGCTTCCAACAGCGAATCGTGCGTGCCTGTATCGAGCCACGCGATGCCGCGACCGAGAATCTCAACCTGAAGCTGGTCTTTGTTGAGATACCAACAATTGACATCGGTGATCTCAAGTTCGCCGCGTGACGAGGGTGTGATGCTCTCTGCCACTTCCACGATCTGCGAATCGTAGAAGTAGAGTCCGGTTACGGCGTAATTCGATTTTGGTTCTGCGGGCTTCTCCTGCAGAGAAAGAGCACGCCGTTGCTCATCGAACTCAACCACGCCGTAACGCTCCGGGTCGCTGACCGGGTAGGCAAAGACAGTGGCGCCTTGTTTGCGGCGCGATGCCGCTAACAGAGTCGCCTGCATGTCATGCCCAAAGAAGAGATTGTCGCCCAGAACAAGGCAGCAGCCATCGCCAGCGAGGAAATCGCGCCCAATCAGGAATGCCTGCGCAAGACCATCAGGAGAAGGCTGGACTGCATACTGAATCGAAATGCCCCACTGCGAACCATCTCCAAGAAGGTGCTCAAAACGAGGCGTGTCCATCGGCGTGGAGATTAACAGGATCTCCTGGATGCCGGCCAGCATAAGGGTCGACAGCGGATAGTAAACCATCGGCTTGTCGTATACGGGAAGAAGTTGCTTGGAGACAGGCAGCGTTACGGGGTGAAGGCGTGTTCCGGAGCCTCCGGCAAGAATGATTCCCTTCACTTCTGCACCTCACGAGCCGAGTAATTCTGCTCGATCCAGTTTCTATAGTCGCCGCTCGTCACTCCGTGCACCCACTCCTGATTTGCGAGGTACCACTCTACCGTTTTTCTTAGACCACTTTCAAAACTTTCCTGGGGTAACCAACCGAGTTCCGTCTCAATTTTGGTCGCATCGATGGCATAGCGTCGATCATGGCCAGGACGATCCTGAACATATGTGATGAGCTTGCTGTGCGGCACATGGATCGAGTTAGGAAGAAGCTCGTCCAACAATGCGCAAACGGTCTTCACGACATCGATATTGGTCCGCTGATTGCAGCCGCCGACGTTATATGTCTCGCCCACTTTGCCGCGTTCCAAAACGGCACGAATGGCCGAACAATGATCCCTGACAAAGAGCCAGTCGCGAACCTGCAGTCCATCGCCATAAACAGGCAGAGGCCTGCCAGCCATAGCGTTATGGATGATGAGCGGGATCAACTTTTCCGGAAAATGGTACGGGCCATAGTTGTTCGAGCAGTTCGTCACCGTTGTCGGTAGGCCGTAGGTGTGGTGCCATGCGCGGACGAGATGATCGCTGGCTGCCTTGGACGCAGCATAGGGACTGTTCGGCGCGTACGGTGTCGTCTCTGAGAATGCGGGGGCGTCTGGCTCGAGCGTTCCATATACCTCATCCGTGGAGATGTGGTGGAAGCGGAACGTATCTCGTTCGTCACCTGTGAGAGTTTCGTAAAACTCACGCGCTGCGTTCAGCAATTGAAATGTGCCACCGATATTGGTGTCGAAAAATACCTGGGGGCCAAGAATCGAGCGGTCGACGTGGCTTTCTGCGGCGAAGTGAATGACGGCGCGAAAGCGGTGTTCTGCAAAGAGGCGCTTGAGCAGGTCAGCATCACAGATGTCGCCGTGAACGAACGTGTAGTTGGGGTTTTCCTTCAGCGACTCAAGCGTCAGCGGGTTGCCTGCGTAGGTTAGCTTGTCGAGATTGACGAGGGGAGTTCCAACTACATCAAACCAATCAAGTACAAAGTTGGCACCGATAAAGCCCGCACCACCTGTCACCAGTACGGGGGCCTTCTGGAAATTCATATCCACCATCGTATATGACGGCAAACGGAATTGTGATCTCGTAGGAGGGATCAGGCAATGGCTGCACGGTAGCTCATCAACCAGACGAAGTTGCTCATTTCATGTGCCCGCAGGTCAAGCCAAAAAAGGTGATGCAATGAACGCCCGCGCCAACCTTAAGAGTGGTTCCAATAGGACCGCTGGCCAGTCAGCCTTAGCTTAAGGGAGAGAGGCAGTCGGGCTTCCATTCGACCAAGCTTATACCCAAGAAATTTCGCAAAGGTGAGCGTTGCTGCCCGGGGTATAGCCAAAGGGTCGTGTTCGCGCAGGTAATTGAACTCCGAGATGACAAACTTGCGGCCTTCACCACCTGCTCCACCAAAGGTTTCAATGAGCCATGGAGTGCGGGCGTGGTAAACGCCTGTGTCAAAGTAGCGAGACAGTACCTGGGAGAAGTTGAAGTCGTGAGAATGAACGACTTTGGCATCACTGCGGTAGACCGTTTTCCAGCCGCTCGACAGCAGTTGCGCTGCCATGGTCGCGTCTTCTCCAATGATGACTTCGGGATTGAAGCCGCCGACAGAATCAAAGGCATCGCGCCGGTACGCAGCGAAGCTATTTGAGAAAAACGCTACGCGAAAGCCTACCCGCTCGCGATCTTCGTAGACCCGGACATAGCTTGTCTCTGGATAGTTGAACAGCCGACCGTGGCGCTCGATTGCTCCCGCTTCCGGTCGGGGAAGCTGTCTCCCGAAGGCCGCTCCCACGGCTGCATCATCAAACGCGCTGATCAGGTTGCTCACCGAGTGGGCATCTGCCAACATAGCGTCCTGGGTCATAAACACCAGAATTTTTGCCTGCGGAACGAAGCTGGCGGCGAACTGCCTGCTCTTTCCATGGCGGAAGTCTCGCGCCAGAATGCTTTCCACCTGGAAGCCAGCTGCGGTTGCTGTCTCACGAGTCCGATCTTTGGATTGAGAGTCCAGAACCAGGATCTGGTCTGGGGCCAGACCGGATGCCATTAGAGAATCTCTTAGTAGAGCAAACTCGGAGCCGGCGTTGTATGTGGGAATGATGACCGCGACGTCTTCCAGTTGGAAGCGATGCGGCTTGGAGGGGACATCGTCTGCAACCGCAATTGCTTCTGTTCGTTGAGATTTCTTGATCTGTGATGGAGTGAGAGCCGTTTCACGGTCTTCCTGTGCAAGAGCATCGAGCGACTTCCAGAACGATGATGTGTGCGATGCCACTATTGCCGTCTCCACTATTGGTAGCCCTTTCACTAAAGCCCCCATTTCTCACACCAAAGCTTGATGCTTGTTGAACGGTCGGCAAAAGTAAAGGTGCTGCTTAGTATCTTTCTTCCCTGATTGAAATTCAATCCAGAGGTTTGTCTTCAACTCGGCCGTGAGATTTCACTCAGGCACGCCAAGCTAATTCTAATCAATAACATTCCGCGAACGTTATTCAGCTTTGTGCGGAACCAAGATTGACAGACGAAAGACGGCAGGGTGATGACTTTTCGCGGCGGCGTGACCATTCTCAACTTGCCCCTTTTTGATGCACTGTTTTTAGACGCTCATTACACGGGGCGGCTCACTTTGGGTGCCAAATTGGTCAAGCGGTGCTCTGAGCAACAGATGTCCAGATTGTCGGTATCAGGTTGGAATATCTGCATTTAGGGCGTGATCCGCTCTCCGGCAGGCCTCTAAAGAGGTCAAACGTGCTCGATCGATCCAGTGGGGTGCAGGTAGAGAATGACGTAATGTGACGACGGACGAACGCCACGATGGCTTGTCTCATGAGGAATCCATCGTGGACATATCCTTAAGAAGAACGGGCCTTTAGACTTAAAATATGGTGCTCGGAGAATCAGTGACTCGCTGGCAATCGTTCCTTTCGTTTTGTTCTATAGCTGCTCTTCCTTTTGCGGTTCATTCACCTCTCTTTGCACAGGTGGCCTCACCGATTCCGAATTTACCTGCCAGCGCCACATCCGCCGCTGGAACATCGACTGTTTTTCAGCCCAATGTCGCGTTGTCCTTCATGCCTCCCGCTGCGTCGCGGCCTTATGCGGGGCGCCCGTATGTCTTTCAAAACGCCTTGCCCCCACGAGTTTCGGCTCCGCCGCAGGCAGTAGATAACTGGCGGGGCCCCTCACAGAGTTCTGATTTCACTACGACAGACCGTTTTGGCTCAACCAATGTACCCATGGATAGCTGGGTTTACCCGGCTTTGGAGCGCCTTGGAGCCATGGGATTCATCCCGTCACAAAACAGTTCCATTCGGCCATGGACCCGGATTGAGTGTATGCGTCAGATCCGCGAGGCTGAAGAAAGCCTGGACACCTACGGGGTGAAGGAGAGCATTAACACTGAGGCGAGACGAATCATGTCTGATCTGGAGAAGGAGTTTGACCGGGCTCCCGACAGAAGCGGGATTGTTCTTGAATCCGCCTATGTTCGTTACGGCACGATTGCCGGCCCGGCTCTCACAGATGGATTCCACTTCGGTCAGACGTGGTGGAACGATTATGGGCGTCCACTGGGGCGAGGAAGCAGCGGAATTGCAGGCTACTCCATACGTGCGACTCACCGCCGTTTCTTCTTCTATGACAGGCAGGAGATGCAGCAGACTCCGACTATCCCCGCGCTTACCGCGTCCCAGGCGCAACTGTTTAATACGATCGATAACATTCCGTTCGGAAGCCCTGTTATTCCAGCTCCGTTCCCGGTGACGCCTGCGATGCCTGCATATACGCGCCAACGCCCGCTTGAACTGTATGCGGGTGTAGCGTTTGGCGGGAATGCGCTGTCGTTTGGAAAGCAGGCGTTGTACTGGGGACCCACGACGATGGGACCATGGGCGTTCTCAAGCAACGCGGAGCCAACGTACAACCTGCGTTTTGTTGCGACCCGGCCACACCCATTTCCTCTTGTGCCGTGGCTAGGAACCTATCGATTTGACGTGGTTTTTGGAAAGCTCTCGGGACACAAGTACCCGGCACGGCCCTATTACAACGGGCAAAAGTTCGATATGACACTGGGAAGTAATCTGGAGGTCAGCTTTACTCGGTGGTCCATTCTTTGGGGTGTAGGCCATCCGATGACCTTAGGCTCGCTCGGGAGGAATTTTTTCAGCTCGAGTTCAACGGGTGCCACGTTCACATACGGTGACCGGACAGATCCGGGAGATCGCAAATCGGGCTTTGATATTCGGTATCGCGTTCCTGGCCTGCGCCGCCTAGTGACGATTTATGCGGATGCCTATGCCGATGATGAACTGAATCCCATTGCCGCTCCGCGGCGCGTTGCATGGGCGCCGGGTATCTACATTGCCCGACTGCCTTACCTGCCTCACATGGATTTTCGTTTCGAAGTCGCCAGTTCAGAAGAGATGAGCCAAGATGAAGGGGGTACCCGGTTCTTCTTGAACAACCAATATCGTGACGGGAATACAAACAAAGGGTTTCTGCTTGGGAATGCTGTGGGGCGGGATGGGAGAGCCTACGAAGGCCGTACCGGATATTGGTTTTCCGCCCGAACCAAGGTTGAGCTGGGATATCGCCAGAGGGTTATCAGCAGTTTGTTTCTACCTGGTGGCGGAACCACGAGCGATGCATTTTTGAATGCATCCTATGCCATTAATCGAGAATGGTCTGCGCAGGTCTTCGCCCAGTACGAACGCCATTTCATTCCCTCTCAGGCTCCTGGGTCCCAGCACAATGAGAGCGGATGGCTATCCATTACCTGGAATCCTAAGCTGCACTTTCCTCATTAACAGGAATGGCTACACGCTACAAAGGGTTGAACAGGAATCCGTTCTTCGCGATTCCTGTTCAACCCTTTTCGTTTACTTCAACACGTTGATTGCCGCGATACCCAGGCCGAATTGTCCGACGATTGTAGCTATGTCCACAAGGTTGCGGAGCAGCGGACGCTTGTCCACACGCTCTGGGACCACGATCGCGTCACCCGGAAAGATGTGTGTCGAATCAAAGCCGCCGGTGAAGAGGGCAGTGGAGAATTGACGGCTAACAATGGAACCGTCGGCGTGCAGGATGTAGCTGCGGCTTACGTCGCCGGTGCGGGTACTACCCCCCGCTTGGCGGATATAGTCTCTGGCACGCTTATGCCCATCGAATATGAACGAACTCTGTGTGTAGACCGACCCATAGACGTCAACGCTTTGTGGCCGCTGGGGAATGGTGAACGTGTCGCCGTCTTCCAACGGAAGTTCTGGGATGTCATCGATCGATGAGCTTTCAGGGCGGATATTGAGGACGATTCGCCCGCTGGCGCTTAGTTGGTGGAGACTTGCGGCGACCGTGCGGGCACCCTGCAGAGCAGTGATGTCTGCCAATTGATCCTGGGGACTCAGTGTGGTGTTGGCGGAGTTGGCCTCGGCGAGCTTGACGCGACGATCGAGATCGTCCGCATATTCTGCGAGGCGCCGTTGTTGCACGGCCTTGGTGGATTCGCGTGTGAACTGGGAACCGTACAGGTAAGCGTCTTTTGTAAGGCCACCTGAGCGCGCGACGAGTTGCCGCAAGGTTTCACCGGGAGTGACACTGTAGATGCCAGATGCGAGGAACTCTCCCTGGAGGCGGACGAATTTAGTCTGCTGCGATTGCGGAACTCGAATGTCGGCCTTGGAGAAGACGGTGACGATATCACCGGGCTGAAGTTCGAGGTTCTGCGAAGCTTCGCCGTCGATGACTGCACGGCCAAGGTTGAACGACAGCAGCTTCGTGGTGAGGTCGGTCTTGTCCAGACGCTGGATGACTGCGTAGGCCCAGTCGATCTCAGGCGCTGCCAGGACTACCGAGTTCTTGACAGGAAAACGCTGTGCCGTGCCGGTGACTGCCGAGCTGAACGATGTACCGGATGCGCTATTCAGAGGCGCATCGGAGCTTTGGGACGAAATATTTGCAGGGGACGACGATGTCCCGCGTTGGGTTCGGGCGGCGTTCTGCGCATTGCTGTCGGTGCGGCCAGTGGCAGCCGTGTTTGACGACTGAGCGAAATTCGGGTTGTCGGGGTTCAGCTCTCGCTGACGAGCCGTTGCCTGTGTCGATCCCTGTCCATTGAGCGGGTCGGATAAGTTGTCGCCGTAAACGTTGAGGTCGCTGTCACGGGCATTTGGCGATGCGATGGCCAAAGCCGCGCGCGGAGGCGAGATTCCTACCCCGTTGACTTGCGTGGCGGGGGCGTCGGGAGCATATCGGCGAACATCCGGGTTGGACTCGAGAATGGGGAGACCGAGCTTGTTACGCTGTGCCCAGTAATCACGTGTCAGCAACGCTTCCTTATCGGGAATGAGATCGCGGACGCGCATTCCAGGAAACCAGGTGAAGCGTCGAGGATCAGCGACATTGCCTCGCAGGGTAACGGCATCTTTGAAACGGTCTACGATTGGAGCTATTTCGAGAATGTCACCATCGGCAAGTGTGGTCGACATGCCAGTTGCATCGAGAGAGACGTCTTGAACGGAACGAGTGTCGTCGCTGCGGCGGATACGCTCCAGGCGGATATTCTTGTCCCGCGCCAGCGTGGCAAGACCACCTCCAAGAGCGAGGACATCCTTGACGGTGCTCTCATGATTGAGTTCGTAGAGCGCTGGCTGGTTCACGGTTCCAGCGAGAGCCACCATGGGGCCGACGGGCGGAATATAGACGACGTCACCGGAGATAAGAGGCACATCCTTGGACTTGTCTCCCTTGATGAGCAAGTCGTACAGATCGAGAGTTGTTATTGTCTCTTTCCCACGCTTCAGCTGAATGTTTCTCATGCTGCCAGCTGTGGTGGGACCTCCACTGGCGAAGATTGCGTTTACGAGCGTGCTTAAGGAACTTACGGTGTAACTGCCGGGCTGCTTTGCTTCGCCGACCACGAAAATCTGGATTGAACGCAGTTGGCCCATATTCACATTGAGGTCAAAGTTGTGAAAGACGCGGCTCACCTGCGAGCGCAGGAAGTCTGTGAGGTTCGCAAACGGCACACCGGAGACGTGCACGGTACCAATCTGCGGGATGTAGATGGCGCCAGAACGATCAACGGTAAAGTGTCCGTCGAGGGTTACCTGCCCCCACATGCGAATGAGCAATTCGTCCCCGGGGCCGATGACATAGTCTGGGGTGACCGGAATCCGGTTGACGGGCGCGAACGTTGTGGGGGTGTTGACGAAGAGATTGGCGCCGTAGATGGGCAGGACCTTGCCAACGGATGCAGCGACGAGACGCTGAAATTCGCTCAACTGAACAGGGGGCTCAGGCTGATTGCGGTTCACGATGCGACCATTTCGCTCGGTCAGCTGATCCTGGTTCTGTTGATTCTGAGTGGTCGACTGTTGAGTAGGGGTGAGGTCTGGAGCTCTCATCGTCTGGGTCTGATCTGAGCCAGATGAGCCGTCCATGGGAGTGTTTGTCTGCGAGCCGTTCTGAGTATTCTGCTGTGCTGCGGAGCCACTCTGGGATTGGTCAGATGTCTGCGGTGACGCTCCGGAAAACAGGCCGCCGCCGAGTTGCGCGTTGAATCCCGCAGCGGCTGCGATGGTTGGCACCGAAAAAGCAAAAATGGTAGAAAAAACTGCAACAAGGACTGCGGGGCGCTTCATAGACATTATTTATATTCTCTTCCGAGATTCCTTGAATTTCGGCCGTGTCGTCGGTTCTGCCATCACACGTCTGAAGTACAGTACACCGCCAGGACAGCCGCTTGCAGATCGTGTAACGGACACTGGTTCAGATACCATCAGAGATGCGGGCGCATTTTGCACCGATCGTGCGAGATATCTGACTTCGACGAGCCGGAGAGGTTTCCTGGCCTGTCCAGATGAGAGAGTCGATTGCGCCAATCTCCTGAACCATGTTCGCAGTAGCCCATATATTAAAGGATATCCCAGCGCCACATAGTACAGCAATTACTCCCGGCAAAGGTACCCTGTCAGGTCCTTGCGCACTGGCTTGGAGCCGGTACAATCAAATTTTATGAACCACGTAACGTCGCCTGTTGCTCGGTCTATAACGCAACCTCATGCCGGATTCAACGATGCCGGTCGAGCGCTTTCATAAGAGCCGACTTGTCGACCAAGCGTGGTATCTCGTTTATTGGACACTCCAGGGCAACGACCAGACGATCGAAAATCCATCGACAATCGCTTCGATCCTGTTACATGGGTGATTTGTCAGTAAAAGCGATTCGAAACAGTCAGATCCGTTCGTCAGACGGAAGTGCAGGCAGATAATTCATGATGGCTCAAGCTACACTCAATGAAAAACTGGAGAAGAGCTCAACCAGTGGTGAGGACCCAATTCAACCTGCGGCTGCTTCACCGGCTCCTGTAGATTTTTCGGCCATGCTGGCGACTCTAAAGCGGAGCAGGAAGACTATCTCAGGCATTGCTGGAGTGATCTTCCTTGCAACAACAGTCGCTGCATTTCTAATGCCGACCGAGTACTCTTCCGTTGCCTCGTTTGTTCCTCCCACAAGTAGTGCAAGCTCGGCTATGGCCGCATTGGCGAGTCAAGTCTCTTCCGCAGGAGGTGCTGCGGGAATGTTAAGCGGGTCGAAGGGACCTGGCGATCTTTATGCCGGCATTCTTCGCAGCCGCTCCATCGCCGACAAACTGATCACCCGCTTTGACCTCAAGAAGGTGTATCGGGTAAAGCATGACAGTGATGCGGTGAAACGTTTGGCTTCTAATACAACAATTACTGTTGGCCCAAAAGACACAATCATTGCGCTTACTGTGCAGGATCGGAGCCCGGAGCGGGCGAGAGACCTGGCAAATGCGTACCTGGATGCATTACGAGATGCAAACGGTCGCCTTGCACTTACCGAGTCGTCTCAGCGACGCCTTTTCTTTGATCAACAGCTTGCTCAAGAGAAGAACGCATTGGAAGATGCGGAAGTCGAGCTAAAGAAGATCGAAGAGGAATCCGGTCTTATCGCTCCCACGGGGCAAACTGCGCTACAAATTCAAACCATCGAAAAGATTCGAGCCGAAATCTCTGCCCGTCGAATTGAGCTTGCCAGCATGCGCCAGTCATCCACAGACCAGAATCCTGCAGTGGTGCGATTGAGCAGCATGATTTCCGAGTTGGAACGTCAACTCGCAAATCTTCAGCATGGTAGTAAAGGCGGTGATTCCGGCGCTATCCCTGTGTCAAAGACCCCTGAATTGCAACTGATGTATGTTCGCCGCGCGCGAGAAGTGAAATATCACGAGGCACTGTTCGAACTGATTGGTAAGCAGGATGAGATGGCACATATGGATGAAGCACGCGACGCACCGATGCTTCAAGTCTTGGACTCTGCGTCTTATCCTGATGTGAAATCCTGGCCGCCCCGAGCCTTGTTTATGATGGGGGGCCTCTTTGTGGGGCTTCTGAGCGGTTGCCTTTTCGTGCTGGGACGCGAGTACGTACAGAAATCTTGAGTTTCAAATCCAGTGCTATGGGCCAGATTGTGATGGTCTTAGGGACGAAACGCTTTCTGCAGGCATAGGTGTCTTATGGCGATTTATCTATTTGCAATTTCCATCGTCTTCACCATGTTTGTTGCGCGACGCAAGAAAATTCGCGTATTGTCCCCGTACGGAATTTTCATTGTGTTTCAGGTCCTGTACAACCTGATGCCCTGGGTTGTCGCATCCAGCGGCGTTACTTCAACACTGCTTTCGCTTTTGTCTGAAACGCGGTTCATCGACATACAGCTTGTGCTGTCAGCAATCGCCAACATGTGTTTTGGTCTTGTTTATCTGTTCTTCTATCGCCCTGTCCCCTTCAGCGAGCCGCCTAGAACAATCTCGCCCAATGCACGGAAGAACTATCTACTGTGTGCCTTTCCACTTTTTCTTGTATTGTGTTTACTTTGTCATCAGTATGGTTGGCATCAGCTAACACACGCCGGTATTGAAACGGGAGAGGCAATTGAATCCTTAGGCGGTATGTTTACGGTGACCGCCTATTTCAAGTTTTTCTTCGTATCGGTCTACCTGTATTATCTCTACCGATTTGGCCTGGATAAAGGCGCCTGGATACTTTTGTCTGAACATGTCCTAGTGCTCATCATTGACGGTGCCCGGGCTACATTTGTCCCAGTGTTCCTAGTAACACTGTTCATCCTTATCGATAAGATATCCAACCCGAGAAAACTTAAGGCGATCTACATACTGGCGCTTGGTGGGTTCTTGCTCTCGATGCTCACGAGAGCCCTGGTTTTTGAAAATAGTAGCTTATTGCAGGGAGTCGTCGTGCCTGTAACAGTGGAAGGCACGATGGGTGACTATTCAAGCCTCCAGTCGATTCAAGGAATGGAGCAGCTACCTAACCCCCATTACACGTTAGGTGCAAATTACCTTCTGGATCCTATTTTTTGGCTTGTACCCAGGGCAATTGGGCGCGAAGGGCTGCTTTTTTTTGATCGGTGGACCGCCGGGTTAGCGCCTATTCTGAGCGATCGCTTTGCTCCCATGGGCGGGTTTTATTATGTTTCGGAGGCTGTCGCGGCCTTTTCCTACGTGGGCCCACCCATTGTTACTCTTCTTTTTGCCTTCTCCCTCATCTGGGTGGATCAGCATAAAAATATGTACCGTATCCTCTATTTTGCATGGATGCCTACGATTGGCCTGATGTTTGTTAAGGTGCCTTTTGCGAATGGATTCAAGTTATTTCTTGTCCAGTTTCTTGGCATGTGCCTTCTGAAAGCGATGGGAAGATACAAGATTGTCCTTCCGCGGAAACCGATGACCAGCATTGCATCGCCGCGACGAGAAGTCCTGCCGTAAGCAGGGCTTTATCTTTTAATCGCAGATGGAGCGACGATGTATCTGCGGGAGAAAAGGCCACGTCCTGTTTGCGATTGATTTGGGCCTCCCCGTGCTCTTTCGGGTTAATTGCTGCTCGTACGTCGAGTTAGCATGGCTATGAAGCGGCCTCGCTCGATCGAAGTTAATCCGACATACCAAACCAAAATCAGTGTAAGAATCGATCCGAGCAAAACGATAAAGAACAATGGCCAAAAGGTCAGCGCTCTTTCGAACGCATTCCAGGAGAACCCAAGAATCAGAACCGGTGTCGCGCAGAGAATAGGGCGAAGATAAGCTTCGCGCAGATACTCGCCGATTCCGAGTTGCACGGTAATGCTCCGTCGCATGTTGTAGAAAAAGTGGCCAGCGAGACTCACCAAAGCTCCAATGAGCGTGCCAAATGCGACTCCTGCCGCGCCCCAATAATAACCAGCGATAAGACTGGCAATAAGATTGGCAGCCCCTTCGAGCAGCGGCACCAGGATAATACGCCTTTGCTCTCCAGTGCCGATCATTGCGATGGTATATGGGCTTACGCTAAGGCGGATAATGTGTGCGGTAACGAGCAACTGAACAAGCAATGCAGTGTGCTGAGCATATACGGAACCAACCCAAAGGTTGAGAATGCGGCTTGCCCCAAAGATCAACGGTAGCCCTGTGGCCAGCAGCAAGAGCATGCCCAGACGCGTACCGGTTGAAACCATGCGCCCCAACCCAAGCTTATCTTCGCGTGCATGCAACACAGCCGCTGGAGATCCCATCGCGCTGAAGAGTGCGCCAAACAGGCCACCAAGAAAATTGACTACCGTTGCAGCAATCGCATAATAACCAACCTGATCAAATCGATATGCTCCAACGATTGTGAGATCAAGCCCGGTGACAAGGATCAAGCCAATGGCCCAGATAGTCAGGCTACCGCAGTAGTCGATCAACTCTTTTGCGTATGACCGAGATGCTCTCTCACGTGCAAGAGACATCGATGGTTCGAGACTGGCAGTCAAACGTTGATACGCAACAAATTGGACCGCATAGGATGCAAGGTTCACAGCCGCTGCTGCGACTCCCATTGCAATGATTCCTCCTCCCTGACGCACGATCAGGATAAGGAGCGCAGCGTTGAGAAGCCTGGAGCCGCCAATGATTCCTGCGGGTACCTCGTTACGTTGTAACCCAACAAAGGTGCCTGAAAAGACAGAGGCCGGTAACCCGATTGAAAGTGATCCACCAACCAACAGCAGAGCTACGCGAACCTGCAGAAGCAGGGAGCCATGAAGCTGATGAAAAAGCTGAGGCAGAAAGAAACACAGTACAACAAGCCCTAAGAATGCAATCGCACCTGAAAGAATGAGAAAGGCAAGCGCTGTACTTACAATGCCATCGCGGTGCTGTGCTTCCTTCCGCTCGGTATCGTGAGCGATGAAGCGGGCTATCGCAGTCTGAATACCGAAGTCCAGATAGCCGACGTAGGCACTCATCTGTAAGATCAATGACCAGGCGGCGAAGGCATCCGGAGACATTGAGCGAGTCAAGAACGGCGGAAGAAATAACGCTACCAAAGCGGAAGCGCTGCCGCGAACCACGTTGGCCGTGGCATTCTTCAAGACTAAAAACTTTTCACTTCGATTGATCAAGTTCGCTTACACCCATCGTCCATTGACGAACCTGGCCGATACAAAATCACCTGCCAGGCTCCCTAAGCATTCAAAATGCCCTATCCAAAAGCCTCTATGAATCAAGCGTATCAGGCTCTCCTTCCATCCTGGTTCCGGGTTGACGGTTTGCAAAATGCTGCTGTTTCATGTCTCTGACATCAGTTCGTTCGAGCGGGGGACGCAGTTCTTACGCACTTCGTCGGCTGTGCACAGTGCGTTAAAATAGCGGCAAGCGAATTGATACGGAGCAACAGGTCTGAATGAGGATTCACGTCGGACAATGAGAGATATTGCTATAGCGTACCGGCTCTATCCTGGGGTCTCAAAGATACCTGTTGTCCATGCGACCGATAAATTCCAGTTATCGCAACTTGCACTGGAGTCGTTCCGCCGCGCCCTCGGCGGCCTAAACTTCAAGATTTGGGCGCTCCTGGATGGATGTCCGCCAGAGTATCCTGACCTGTTTCGGCGAGTCTTCACTCAAGATGAGTTGGAGCTCGTTGACGTAGCGTCTGCCGGAAACCTGAAAACGTTCTCCATGCAAATCGATTTGCTTACTCAGCAGACGGAAGCAGAACTCGTCTATTTTGCAGAAGACGATTATTTTTACTTCCCAGACGCTTTGGTTGAGATGGTGAACTTTGTTCAGGAAAACAGTGACGTTGATTTTGTCACTCCCTACGATCATCCAGATAGCTACTTCACCAGTTCTCGATATGAACATCACGAGGTCAGGCCTTTTGGGAAACGGCACTGGAGAACGGCTTCGTCTACCTGTCTTACGTTTTTGACAAGGCGGAGTACCTTAATTGCAACAGAGCACATGATGCGGAGCTATAGCCGCGGAAATATGGACTGTTCGCTATGGCTTGCACTTACTCAAAAAGAAGGCCTGTTTAATCCTCGTGTCCACGCCGCGGACACAATCAGGCTCAAAATCTGGGTCAAGACCTGGTTGTGGGGTTGGAGAAATTTGCTGTTTTCGCGCGGCTACAAGCTTTGGTCTCCCATGCCAACACTCTCGACACATCTGGAAAGTACTGGTCTTTCGCCCCTGGTCGACTGGCCGGAAGAGTTTGCTGCGATTGAGGAATAGATCGAACAGGCGCCTGCGAAAAGCAGGCCTGTTTCTCTTCGGCTAAGGTTTTTTAAAAGATTGGGTCCTGGCTAACTCAAGCCCATCTTTCCATGCCTGTATCCGGGCTGCATCCCCTTTGTTGAAAGCTTTTGCGATTCGATACCAGGTGAGGTAAAGAGCGTTAAGCGCTTGAGCTTCAAGGGGCGAACAGTGCTTGTGGATGTAAAGCGCGTGGTTACGCACTGCGTAGTAGCGCTGAAACGGGGAGTTCTTTCCAGTTAAGCTGCTCACTTTATGCCATAGCTTCGCCTGCGGAATCAGATAGGTCAGGAGATGATTTTTAAGGGCACGTGCCGCGAAATCCGTGTCTTCCCAGTATGTGAAGAACGTTTCATCAAGCAGCCCAATGTTTGAGAACACCTCACGTCGCGCGAGAATACAGGAACCCGGCGCAAACTGAATCTTCATATCAAGTGAGAACTGGCCCGTATCGATCTGGTTCATCCCAAGGTGCACCGGACGATAGCCGAAAAGGCGCTGCAGCCTGCCTCCAGCCGCCCATATAACATTTGGTGGATCGAAGTAGTACGTCAGAGGAGCGACCATGTCTGCATGATGTTGGTTCAGACCCTCTACTAACAGCGCCAGAAAATCCGGTTCGAATAACACATCGTTATTCAGTATCAGTACATATTCGCAGCCATCCTCGATGGCCTGACGAATACCCTGGTTGGTGCCTTGTGCAAACCCGGTGTTTTGAGAGTTTTCTGTCACCTTATAGCGGGAACCCTGATCGCGGCATAAGGCGGCTGATCCGTCCGCGGATGCGTTATCCACTGAATAGACAATGAAGTTCGTATAGGTCTGCTCCTCAAGTGATTTGAAGAAGTCAGGGAGCACCTTACTGCTGTTGAAGAGTGCTGTAGCGATTCCGATTTTTCCTGGCTCGAATGATTCGGTCAGAAGTACTCTCCTTTCCATTTTCATACTTTCGAAGTACATCCCTGTAGGGGATTAAAGTGGCCAAAATTGATTCAGTGCCTTGCGCAGCGCAATTGCCATTCGCTCCTGGTTATAAGCCAGTGCGTGATCTTTAGCATCTTCCAGTTGAGTGGGAGTCAATGTTGCTAACGCGCTCATTGCTCGTTCCCATGAAGCCGGATCATCTGGATCAACATACAATGCATGAGATCCATAGAGTTCGCGAAACACCGGGATATCAGATACGATTGCCGGTCGCATCCTGGCCATCGCCTCTAACGGAGGGATACCAAAACCTTCCATTCGAGATGGGTAGATCAGGGCGGAACATCCTGCATACAGAGCTTCAAGCTGTTGGGGACTGACAGCAGATAAAAACTCCACCTTGTCCGAAATACCGAGCGAGGATGACAAGGCCTGAAGATGCGTTAGATAGGACCCTCGTCCTGCAACCACCTTGAGTCGATAGCTGTTTGACCAGACGCGGCGCTGGTTGAGAAATGATTCGATATTTTTGTGCCGCCAGGATGCACCCACGGCGAGAATATATGGGCACTCGGCTACCTCTGCATCAAAAAGAAACGATGTGGGTGGCTGAATGCAGTTCGGAATAACAGCTATGCGCTCCGGCGCAATCTTATAGACCTGCGAGATGAGGGCTTTGCTCGTTTCTGAGACCGTAATAATTCCGTCGCATTTGGAGAGCGCGCGAGGCAGCATGTAGTGAAAATAGAACTTCTGTACTCGCGTATCAGGGTAGAAGTATGGTCGCAGATCATGAATAGTCACAATCTGGTGCGAGCGTCCGGGAAGAACCTGGTGTGTCGTACTGAGGATTCGTTGCTCTTTCGGAATAGGGAAACCGAATGCGCTATAAACAAACCACTTGATCGGACGGAGCAGGGAAAGGTCTGAGTTCCCTGCGAGAGACGGAGGGGTAAAAATCGGCTCGACGCCTTGCTGTACGGGATAGCCTGCGGGAAGCACTGCATGACAGGGGATTCCGCTTTCGATCAGCGCTTTCATGAGTTCGTCCGAGTACGTTTTGAGTCCGCCAGATAGACCCACGCGGCTACAATTCAGGACGACCCCGGAATACACACGCATAAGATGCATTTTATCGATTGTCTGCACCAGAAACGTCAAGGGACTATTCACAATCTGGTTGACAGAAAAAGCATGATCCGGATGTGGAACACTAAGGAATGATTGGATTTATTGGTGGACCTGATCGGGATCGAACCGATGACCTCTTCCATGCCATGGAAGCGCGCTCCCAGCTGCGCCACAGGCCCACTGGTTCTTAGAATATCGTGATTCGATGATTCCGTAAACCTTACGGCAATGTGAGAGGCCATCCGACTGGGATGGCCTCTTTGTCTTTCTAACGCCAATAGCCTTCACGCCAAACCCATCCACGGGGAGTACTCATCCAGCGGCCTGGAACCCAGTACACGCCCGGACGTGGCGGAGCCATATAGCCACCGGGAACCCATACGTACCGTCCGCCTCCCCACCGGTAATAGCCACCTCGCCAGGCCCATCCTGGACGAGGCGGGGGAGGGCGACGTTCCCTTGGAGGAGGTGGAGGCCCCATACGCGGTCCCGGAGGCGGCGGGCCATAACCTGGTTGAGCGGCGACAACCGCAGGAGCGAGCGTCGTCCCCAGCAGAATGGCGGTAAGTCCGATTCCGGTAAATTTCCTCATTTTGTTATCAACCTCCTGGACGGCCAATGCCTTGACCGCCGCGGTGTTCGGATAGACACGGCCATCTTATGTCGAGTTGCTACTGGGAAAGGGAAACTTTTCTGGCGTGTCGTGAAAATCTTTCTCACGGGACGGGAACAAAGCCAGCGGCACCCGGTGTCTATACGTTCAGAGTGAGCGAGAGCACTCTTTCATCCGCCGGCGGATGAGCCGTTTTTCTCCACCCGGGATTTAGGCCATTGCAAGGAAATGCACTGGAGCCGTACCTTAAAGGGAGTTGTACAGATGAACGGGGCAGCGGTGATGGATCCGGTTACCGGCACGATCGGTGGATTTTCCAAGGCGAGCAGCTACACTGCCGCGCGTCCGGAACTGCCTGTGGAAGAAGTAGCCCTGGTGGCTGCTTTGCAGGCGGGCTCTGAGGATGCCTTCCGCCAGCTCATTGCACAGTTCAGCGGCCCGCTGTATTCGCTGTTGTTGCGTTCGCTGGCCGATCCGGCAGATGCCGCGGATGTCACGCAGGACGTGTTCATCAAGATTTTTCGTTCCATTGGCAGCTTCCACGGTGATAGCAGTCTGCGTACGTGGATCTATCGCATCGCCATGCACGAGGCGTCCAACAGTCGCCGCTGGTGGGTGCGCCACAAGAAGGCCGAAGTCACGATTGACGGTGACAGCAGCGAAGACGATGGCGAGCTGAACTTCTCCCTGCGCGATACGCTTGCGGATCAACGTGAATCGCCGTTTGAAAGCGCGCGTCAATCCCAGCTTCGGACGGTGGTCGAAGCTGCGCTGCGCGAGGTGCCGGAAAGCTTTCGTACGGTTGTGATCCTGCGCGAGATCGAAGGCATGGCCTATGACGAGATCGCAGAGATTCTGAATATCCATATCGGGACGGTGAAGAGCAGGCTGATGCGTGGTCGCGCAGCTCTGCGAAGCAGCCTGGGCGCACGCCTTCCCGAATTTGCACAAGTCGCGCCCAAAAAGATGTCGCAGGCAGCAGCGAAAGCCTCCTCTGCGACATCCAAGGAGGCACGATGAGTTTTTCGGCCAAAGATCTGGAACACCTGTTGGAACGTCTGCATGAAGATGAGCCTCAGCAGGAGGAACTTGGTTTTGAACGTTCGTTGACGGACAACGCCTTGCGCACGCTTGCCCCGGCACAGGTGCCACGCGATCTTTCATTGCGCATTCGCGTTGCTCTCTCAAAGGAGCGCGTGCGCGCGCAGCACAACTGGTTGCATCGTGTAAAAGATCGCGTGGAGTTGTTCCTGGAGAACACATTGCGCCCCATGGCCGTTCAGGCTGGCGTGGCAACGGTGGCGTTGGTGGCGATTACGGGCGGTGCCCTGATGCTAAGCGCTCCGCAGCAGGCTGTGGAAGCGAACGACGAACCCCTGGCAGGCTTCTCCGCGCCGCGTTATCTCTATTCACCTGCGGGAGAGAACCCACTGGCCAGTGTGAATGAAGCGCCGCTTATCGTAAAAGCGATGGTGGATGCCAGTGGGCGTGTCTATGACTACCAAGTGTTGTCGGGAGCATTGGATTCCCCAACATTAGAGGCTTTGCGCCAGCGCATGCTCACAGGTGTCTTTCAGCCGGCGCGTGTCTTTGACCATCCGGTCCGTGGCAGCGTTCTGCTCACCTTTGGCGACGTTGTGGTGCGTGGTTAACCATCGCGCAGGTTTGACCACCCTTCGCCAGCAGCCTAGACTCAGCCTCTGGTACACCTTTCGCTGAGGTCCGTCGAACATCCGTGCGACTCTTTTCCCGTTCCGTTCTTTCTCTCGCAGCACTGTTGGTGCTGGTGCCGCTACACGCGCAGCAATCATCCTCGTCTTCATCCACCGGTGAGCAGATCGAGGAGCGCCCATCCTCCACGGTGATTCCACGCCGCGGCGTGGAGCAGGCTGGTTCCGCTGTTTCGCTGGAAACCAGCGAGACCATGTTCACCATGGCGGCTGCTCTGAACTCCTGCGGTTATGACAATGGATTGGACAGTTCGCTGCCGGTGCGCGCGGAGATTCGCGCAGAGGTAAGTGCTGCGCTGGATCGTTCTGTTGATGTCCGCGAAAGCCAGATCGCGCTCTGCAAATATATTGCAAGCCATTCGCAGGGTGGGGCGCAGAACCTGGCGCAATACGTGTCGCTGGCGTTGTTCCTGTCGCCTCCACCGGATCTGACATTGTCGGTGAGTGAAGGCGACCTCTCGCCCGACGCGGGACAGGTTGTTGGTGTGCTGCCTCTGCTGAAGGACTTTGCGCAGAAGGCAGATTTGCACTTCATCTTCGTGCGTCACCATGCGGAGTATGAGGCCGCGGCTGCACAGGTGCATGACAGCATGACACGTCTTCTGCTGGAGACGAACTCGTACCTGCATCAGCCGGTCAGCATCTATGACGGTCGCCGCTTTCTTGTTCTGCTGGAACCCATGCTCAGCCCGCAGGCTGTCAATGCGCGTGTGTATGGTTCAGACTATTTCGTTGTGACGTCGCCGACACGCATCGACGAGAACACAGCCACTAAGTCGTCGTATGGTTCACGTTTGTCCATCGGATCACATGCAGGTGGGTTGCAGATGGAACAGGTGAAGCACATCTACCTGCTTTATCAGGTGGACCCGCTCATCTATGCGCGTGCCCAGGCTACGAATCGTCTGTTGCCCATTCTGAAAGTCGTTCAGGATGCGCCTATCGACTTCAATTACAAGAACGACATTGTTGCGTTCACCACCGAATGTCTTGTGAAGGCCATCGAAGCACGCACGATGGATGTAGGCTTCGACAAGCCACGTAAGCCCGGCACCGTAAAAGCCCGCGTGGATATTGGCGATTACAACCAGGCATTGATTGACTATGACCGTCGCGCCGAAGCTGTGCGCCGCAAGCAGGTCGTGCTCGACATGGAGTCGGGATGGGTGCTGACAGGTTCGTTCTATGACTCGTTGATGAAGGAAGACAAGGATGGCATCACGCTCAAAGACAGCATCGCAGAGATGGTCTACGGCATGGACGTGCCGCATGAAGTGGATGCAGCGAAGAAGATCCCGTTCTTCGCGCCAGATAGTAACAACCTTGTTGCCGGTGCAGGTGTTACTCGCGCTCGTGCTCCGAAACGCACACTCTCCGTGATGGATCAGGCGGAACTGAAGTTGCAGAAGGGCGACAAGCTGGGCGCGGAAGAGATCGCGGAGAAGCAGCTTGCAACCAATCCGTCTGACAGTGAAGCGCTATACATGATCGCGCGCCTAAAACTTCTCGGTGGCGAACCGCAGGAAGCATTCGATCGCTTTCAGAAGATTGTGACCACAGGCAAGGACGCACGCACGGTTGCGTGGTCACATGTGTATCTGGGCCGTTTGTATGACGCGCAGCAGAACCCGGATCGTTCGAAGGCTGTTGCCGAATATAAGGCCGCGATGAATACGCCGGGAGCGCAGGCGGATGTGCGCGCAGCGGCAGAGCAGGGAATCAAGCAGCCGTTCGCGGCTCCCAAACGCAAAGTGCAGAACAGCGATCAGCGGCCCGATGCGGATGAAGAGCTTGATCCCACTGGCAGGAAGCAGAAGGAAAGCTACAGCCCCAGCGAAGAGAAAGTACCTCAACCGCGTTGATCCAGAGGCAAAGAGATGAAGTTAGGTAACCTACTTACCGAATCGCGCAATCCCGCATCGGAAAACATCGACATCGTCTCGACCGAAGAGATGCTCGCCATCATGAATCGCGAAGATGCCACCGTGATTCAACGCGTCAATGAAGTGCTGCCGCAGATTGCAAAAGCCGTGGACGCTATCTACGAACGCGTTTCCAAAGGTGGTCGACTTTTTTACATCGGCGCCGGTACCAGTGGGCGGCTGGGAGTGCTGGATGCCAGCGAGTGTCCCCCTACGTATGGGGTGCCGCGCGACATGGTGGTGGGCATCATCGCGGGTGGTGAGCCTGCGCTGCGTGTCAGCCAGGAGGGCGCGGAGGACAGCCGCGAACAGGGCAGTGTGGACCTGATGCTGAACGGATTCAACCAGTCGCCGGGGTTGGATGTGCTGGTGGGTATCGCTGCCAGCGGCCGCACGCCGTATGTGCTGGGCGCGATGGAGACGGCGCGGAACCACGGCTGCCTGACGATTGGCCTGTCGTGCGTACCGGGATCGCCTGTGGAGGAGGCGGCAGACATTGCCATCTCACCCGCGACCGGGGCGGAAGTGGTGACAGGGTCCACGCGCATGAAGGCGGGCACTGCGACCAAGCTGGTACTGAACATGCTCTCCACCGGCCTGATGATCAAGCTGGGCTATGTCTACGGCAACCTGATGACCAACGTGCAGACCACCAACATCAAGCTGGTGGATCGTGCGGAACGCATCATCTCCGGCGCGACCAGCATTCCGCAGGAGCAGGCGGCGAAGCTGCTGCAGCAGGCGGGCAGTGTGCGCGTGGCTATTGTGATGCAGAAGCGTGGCATCTCCCGAGCGGCTGCAGAGGCGGCGCTTGAGGCCTCCGGACAGAGCATTCGCCGGGCTTTACAGTAGCCAAATCGTCAGAGATCCCTAAAACTCCAGTAAACTGGAGGGATGCAGCACGACGCACCCTCCACCCACCCCAAAGCGCACCTTGGCTTCCTTGGCCTGTGTTGCGGCGTAGGTGTTTCCACCATCTACCTTTGCCAGCCACTACTCCCTGAGATGGGGGCCACGTTCGGCGCCGATGCCGCTGCGGCGGGGCAGGTGGGCGTGGCCACGCAGGTGGGATATGCCATTGGCATGCTCACCGTGACGCCGCTGGGCGATATCCGCGAGCGGCGCGGGATGATCCAGCGGATGTTCGGCATGGTTGCCGTGGCGCTGCTGCTGCAGGCATGTGCGCCATCGCTGCCACTATTGCTACTGCTGAGTGCCACGTCGGGATTCATGGCGTGCGTGACGCACCTGGTGTTGCCGATTGCACCGGATCTTGCGGCTCCTGAGGAGCGCGGCAAGGCCATTGGCGCTGTGATGACCGGTCTGTTGAGCGGTGTTCTGCTGGGCCGGACCTTTGCGGGTTGGCTGTCCGAGGCTGCGGCGCACCTGACGCATCGCGTGGCAAGCTGGCGGGTGGTGTTTGCCGTGGCCGCGCTGGTGTCGGCGGCGCTGGTGCCGCTGGTTGGCCGCATGATGCCGGAACTGCCGCCGAAGAGTACGTTGACCTATCCGCAGGCCATGCGGTCGCTGTGGGAGCTGCTGCGCGCAGAGCCGCTGCTCCGTGAGAGCTGCTGGATGGGCGCGCTTTGCTTCGGTGCATTCTCTGCTTTCTGGAACACATTTGCGTTCGTCATGGAGTCGCACGGACTGGGTGCGGCGGTTACGGGAAGCTTTGGGTTGGTGGCTACGGCGGGGGCGCTGGGGGCTACCGTATGGGGTCGGATGGCGGACCGTAAGGGGCCGCGGTATGTGCTGTCCATTGGCGTGGCGTTGATGGCTGTGGCTTACCTGAGCATGTACCTGGTGGAGCGTTATGCCGTTCATGCGCAGGCTGCGGGACATCTGCATGTGATCCCTTACCTGTTGTCGCTGGGCTTTGCCGTCATCTGGATGGATGTGGGCATGCAGGGCATGCAGATTGGCAACCAGGCGCGTAACTTCGCCCTGCGGCCCGAAGCGCGGGCGCGGCTGAACACCATCTACATGACGGCCTACTTCATCGGCGGCTCCATCGCGTCGGCCTTCTCGCCGGTGCTGTGGCAGCACTTTGGCGCTGCGGGCATCACCACGCTGGAGTTCGTGGTCATCGCGCTGGCGGTGCTGCGGCATGTCACCGGCAAGCCGATCGTAGCCGGTTCGGAGACTGCGCCTTACACGGTTGCCGAATAGCGTCACGGCGGCATCTTCTGCGGGTCAGGCGGCCTCTTACGTCTGCACAGGAGGACACCACGATGAGCTTCTCTGGCAGAGTTGTACTTCCTCTTATGGCGGTGGCGCTGATGTCACCGCTTGTCATGCATGCCCAGAGTTCGGGCTCGAACACGTCGGGTTCGACCAATGCCGGGTCGACCGCTTCCAGCACGGGCACTTCCCCGACAGCTCCGCAGCCGAAGCACACGGGAAAGCACCGCGGAACAGCCACATCCACCAGCACACCGCGCGCCAACAGCATGGACGTACCGGATACGCCAGCCGGTGACAAGCCGGTAGCGGATCCGATGAACCCGAGTTCCAGCCCGGAACCGCCGACTCCAACCACTTCCGGACCGCCGCGCGCGCCAACAACCCCACCGACAAACCAGCCGCAGTAAAGGAAAGGGGATCGCCAGCGGCGATCCCCTTTTGATCCTGCGTCGGAATCTGTGGTGAACCAGGCAGGACTCGAACCTGCGACCCTCTGCTTAGAAGGCAGATGCTCTATCCGGCTGAGCTACTGGTTCTTCCCGGATTTCAGCATATCGTGCGTTGACCGAGATGCGAACTTTTTCGTTTTGTCCGGGGAGGTACCCCCCTCCCCCCCTGTTTTTCTAAAACCCTCTTTTGATTAGGGTTACGATTTTAGTGCTGTAAATTCGTCTTTCTGTTGGGGTTATGGGCAAAATCGTCTTTCTAAAGCTGTTAGCTGTTAGCTCTTAGCTCCCCTTGTTTCTATTTTAGTGGTTTGGTGGACATATCATGCCAACTCTAATTGTTGTTATTTGTTAGAGTTGCGTGGTCCGGGGGCTTGACAGGAATTCAGGTTTCCCGGTTGCAGATACCGGATGCCTGTTTCTCTGAGTGGATTAGGATAAGTCTGCATTTTCGTTTGCATTCCCCTATTCCCTGGAATCACTTTTGAAGGAACGAGATATATGAGCTTTCGTCGGCTTTCTTTTGCCTTGCTGTTCTGTATTGCACTGATTGCACCTGCTTCGTGGTCGCAGACTTTGATCCGTGTGTATGTGCAGGCGGGTAGCGGCGATTTTGCTGCGAATGGGGCGGGGGATTCCTCACTGGATCTGCGTAAGGCGCTGCTGGGCAAGTCGCGGACGCTGGTGGTGGTGGATTCGCCTGCGGAGGCCGATGTGGTGGCGCGGATTGATTCCCGCAATGTGCGAAAAGAGACGGCTGCGGTCAACACCTATGCCAACCAGAGTAAGGATGGCCGCTCCACCACGGCGACCACTGTTCCGAGTGTGCGGAATGTGAATGAACTTCATGTGACGCTGCTGGCGGGCAATTCGGAGATTCCACTGCATACGGAATCGGCGCTTTCGTGGCGACTGGCTGCGAGTGACATGGCTTCCAGCATTGACCACTGGACGAAGGAGAACTACGCCAAGCTGGTGGAACGTCGTCTGCGGCAGGAGCCTGCCGCACCCGCTGCACCGGCTGCAGCCGCGCAGGTGCCGGTTGCGACGCAGGAAGCGTCCATTGCGCCCGGTATGACGGAGGCGGATGTGACGAAGGCGATGGGAGCGCCGGAGAAGAAGGTCAGCTTTGGCACGAAGGCGCAGTGGAGCTATCGCGGGATGCAGGTGGTGTTTGAAGACGGCAAGGTGACGGACGTGAAGTTTTAGGCGCACGGGCGCTGCCTCCACCGGCATTCCCTCAGCGGCTAGCCGCCCTATGGTTGCATCTGTTACGGCACCTGCCCTTCCGAAAGAAGACGCGGTACTTCGTACTGTTCTCGAAAAGCGTGCGTTGGAGCTTCGCTTTCGCGAAGCTGGTTTGGGTTGTGGCTGGAAGGTTGTGGCGGTCTTGGCGGGATGAGGGTTCGTCGGGATTCTTCGCTTTGCTCAGAATGACGGTCTTTTGATTGTTGGGGCTTCGCTCGGGGATAGTCTTGGGCCGTAGGAGCTTTGCTGGTCGCGCTTTCGCACGAATGGAGCAGCTTTGCTGCTCGGCCCAGGTTAGCTTCGCGAACCTGGGGCACCCGGTTTTTTGGTTGCTGGTTTATTTGGGTTTCCTTGTGCGTTGTAGTGGGTTGAGGGGAATGCAGGTCCTTCGGCTTCACTTCGTTTCGCTCAGGATGACGGTCTTTGACCGTATGAGCTTCGCTGGGGATGGTCTTTGATCGTAGGAACTTTGCTGGGGATGGTCTTTGACCGTAGGAACTTCGGTGGCGGATGACGGTCTTGACCGTTAGAGTTTCGCTCAGGATGACGGTCTTGACCGTTGGAGTTTCGCTAGTTTTCGGTGGGTTTGGTGATGTTGTCGAAGATCAGGTTGGGGACAGGTTCGCGGACAGATTCGAGCTTGAGGCCGAGTTGTTCCTGCACGGCGGTCAGGATGTCCGGGAAGCTGTCGGGATCGTGCGCGGACCAGGGGCGGCCAATCTGCAATGTGTAGTTGTAAAAGCCAGTGAGGCCGGTTTTATCCAGTACCGGAGCCTCCATCATGGTGCTGAGGACGCTGGTGACAGCCTGCATGTTGGCATTGGTGCCGATAAATTCCAGGCCGTGACGCCCGGCGTGTGTCTCGGTGTCGGCGGGAGGGACATGCTGCTTTTCGGCGTCAGCATCGGCGGGCGTCGGCAGCGTGATGGGTGTCATCTTCACACCGCTCTTTGCAACGACGAGATGAAAGATGGCGCTGCTGCGGGTTTCCATGTGGTGCTTGAGGTTCATGCGGTCCGCGAGAAGAAGGCGGATAGCATGGCGTTTTTCCAGACGCACTTCATTCACGGGAAGTTTGGCGAGGCGTGCGTCGGCGGCTTCGTCGGAACGCGCGTGGATGTCGTAAAAAGTGTTGCGGATCCAGTCGGGTGCGTTCACGAAGGGAGCGTCGTAACCGTAGGCGATCTGGAGCAGTGTGCGGACGGGCAGGTTGGTCGCATCAAAGCGGCTGGAGTCGCGCGGGCTGGTGACGGAGACGCGGAAGTCCTCTCCCGGCGGAGGCGAAATGCGGATGGTGGCCACATCGAACGTCAGTGTCGGTTTGTAGTCCGGCTCTTCTGTGATGGGTGTTTGTGCCACGGCAGAGAGGGTGGATACAAAAGCGAGAAGCGCGAAGAGTCGTTGAGCGAAGCGGAGCATGTGTTTGAAACTCCTTGTGTGTGGATGATACGGAGGAGTTTGCGAAGTGGTTCCCCAGCCTGGGAAGAATGCATCGCGACTTGTTTTTCGCGTTGTGTGACCGTCGTCACAGTGCTTTCATGCCTGGTCTGCGATATTGGTTTCCGTGGTTGCGCGAAGATCGAACAAAAGAACGCGGACTAATTTGGACGTAATTTACAAGCCGGATGCCTGTGCGAGAGGGTAGATATTGTGGTTTGGTACCTGACGAATGCATCGGGACACGATATGTTGTGCCCAGTGGTTGGACCATCAGGTTCGATTATCGAAGTCGATGAAAGAAAGTCGTTTCGACACATGCTGGCGGGCACTTTAAGCGGTTTCTACGCTGCTATAGTTTTAGGTGGAATCACACTTAGACTCCGCCTGGGCCTGAAGGTCGCAGACGGAATTTAGACAGGGCGAATCCTTGGCGGGTTTCCCTGGGTGTTTTGCAGGTTTTGAATCTTTCCGAAGGGTGGTCCCCCGCCTGACCTTCGGGACGGATAAGAGAGAGCAGGAAGCACTCACATGGCGCAAGTTTTTGACCGCAGTTCGAACGCTCTGGCCCGTGCAGCCCTTGTGCTGACGGGCTTGATCGTGGTCGCACTGGGCGTGGCACTGAACCAGTTGCAGCGCTCCCCGTGGGTTACCCGGCAAGGCCAGCGGGCTGACCAGCCGGTGCCGTTTTCGCACCGCCACCACGTACAGGGCGTTGGTCTCCAGTGCCAGTACTGTCATACGTCGGTGGAGAAGTCGATGTATGCCGGCATTCCCCCGACCAAGACCTGCATGAACTGCCATGCAGAGATCTGGACGAATGCGGAGATGCTGGAGCCGGTCCGCAAGAGCTGGGCAACAGGCGCATCCATTCCGTGGGTCCGCGTGCACGATCTGCCGGACTACGTGTACTTCAATCACGAAATTCACGTGAACAAGGGCATTGGCTGCGCAAGCTGCCACGGTCGCGTGGACGAAATGCCCATCATGTATGCGGAGAACTCGCTGCAGATGGAGTGGTGCCTGAACTGCCATCGCGACCCGGTGAAGAACCTGCGGCCGACCAGCGAAATCTACAACATGGCATGGGCTGGCGCTTCGACCGATAAGCCGGTCTGGTGCGCTGAGACGGGCAAGCTGGCTCCCACGTCGCAGGCTGTCTCCTGCACCACGAAGGACCCGGGCCAGGGCAATCCGCAACTGGCATTCCTGCAGAAGGGCGCTTCGGACGGCCAGGATACGAGTGGCGGTGTGAAATTGCAGCCACATGCTCTGAATGGCGCTGGCGAGACGGTTTCGGATGTACCTCCGATGGCGATCCTGCCTTCGAGCTATCACAAGTTCACGTCGCAGCGCGAGCTGGGAACGTACCTGGCGGACAAGTACCGCATCCGCACACCGAATGAGCTGCAGAGCTGCGAGGTGTGCCACCGATGAGCAACCCGAACGGAAATGGTATGGCTGAGAACAATGCAACCGGCGCAACCGTGATCACTTCGATCGCTCCGGCCAAGATGACGCTGGCGGAGGTCCGCGCCAAGCTTGACGGTAAGCGTGGCAAGCGCTTCTGGCAGAGCATGGATGAGCTGGCCGATGCGCCGGGCTTCACCGAGATGCTGCACGAAGAGTTTCCGCAGCAGGCTTCGGAGCTGACGGACGGTATCAGCCGTCGCGGCTTCATGAAGGTGATGGGCGCTTCTCTGGCTCTGGCTGCGACCACGGGTTGCACCAAGCAGCCGGATGAGCCGATCTTCCCGTACGTGAAGGCGCCGGAAGATCTGGTCCTTGGGAAGCCGAACTATTTTGCAACGGCCTACCCCTTCCCAACGGGAGCTCTGCCGGTCCTGGTGAAGAGCGAGGCGTACCGCCCGATCAAGGTGGATGGAAACCCGGAGCATCCGGTATCGAAGGGGCGCAGCGATCTGTTTGCGCAGGCTTCGCTGCTGGATCTGTATGATCCGGATCGTTCCGCGCATGTGGTGAAGCATGTTGGCGGCATGACGCTGAACTCGGACTTCGGAGCATTCTCCGATGCGCTTCGTTCGGCTGTGCAGATGAGCGGCGGTCAGGGTATCTATGTCCTGTCGGAGCCGATCGTTTCGCCGTCATTGGCGGCGCAGTGGAAGCAGCTGGTTGCGAAGTATCCGAGCGCGAAGCTGGTGCAGTGGTCGCCGGTCAATAACGATTCGGCGCGTATCGCTTCGAAGGCTGCACTGGGCGACTATTACGACGCGCAGTACAAGCTGGAAAATGCGGACGTGATTCTCTCGCTGGATGCGGACTTCCTGTCCTCATCGGCGTATCCGGGCTTCCTGCCGCTGTCGGCTGCGTATGCAGAGCGTCATCGCTACGAGTCGGGCAAGGTGATGAACCGCCTGTACACGGTGGAGAGCATGCCAACCGTGACCGGCGCGAAGGCAGAGCATCGTCTGGGCCTGAAGCCGAGCGATGTTGCAAAGTTTGCGACGGCGCTGGCGAATGGCGGATCGTTCGCGGGCGATGAGTACGCGGAGAAATTCTTTAAGGCTGTTCTGGCCGACCTGAAGAAGGCTGGCAGCCGCGCGGTGGTGATCGCGGGCGAGCAGAGCCACCCGGCCATCCAGGCTGCGGCGCACGCTCTGAATGCGCAGCTTGGCGCAGTGGGTTCCACCGTGGTCTACACCGAAACGGTGCAGGCGCTGCCGTCTGTCGGCGCGGATGACCTGAAGGCGATGGTTGCCGCGATGCATGCCGGACAGGCTCGCGTAGTGGTGATCCTCGGCGTCAATCCGATCTACAGCGCTCCGGCGGATCTTCGCTTCGGCGATGCAGCATCGAAGGTTCCTTTCGTTGCGCACCTCGGTTCGCATCTGGATGAGACGGGTCAGCGTGCTCACTGGCATGTGAATGCGGCGCACTACCTGGAAAGCTGGTCGGATGCTCGCGCATACGACGGTACGATTTCGATCGTGCAGCCGATGATCGATCCGCTGTATGGCGGCAAGACAGCTCACGATGTTCTACAGGCAGTTCTGGATAATCCGCAGAAGACCTCGTACCAGGTGGTTCAGGAAAACTTCAAGACCTACGCAAAGAGCGGCGACGCTACTGCATGGCAGAAGGCCCTGCACGACGGTTGGGTTGAGGGAACAGCGTTTGAGCCGAAGTCGGGTGTTTCCGGCAAGGCTGTTTCGCTGGACATCTCCGGCCTTGCTGCCGCGACGGGCGCTTACGAAATTGCGTTCAAGGCCGATCCTTCGGTGTATGACGGACGGTTTGCAAACAACGGCTGGCTGCAGGAAGTTCCGAAGCAGGTAACGCGCATGGCGTGGGATAACGCCGCGCTAATGTCCATGAACACGATGGACGCCCTGAAGGTGGCAGAACGCGACCTGGTTGAGTTGAACATCAACGGCCAGAAGGTGAACTTCCCCGTACTGATGATTCCGGGACATCCGGATGGCGTGATCACGGTTCACCTTGGCGGTGGCCGCTGGTTTGGCCGCGTGGGTCAGTTTGTGGGTTCCGATGCGAACAAGCTGCGTTCGATCAACGCGCAGTGGTCGCAGCCGGGGCTGCAGGCGAAGAAGGCCGAGGGCGTGTATGACCTCTGCGTGACCCAGGTGCATGATCTGGATCACCGCGGCAAGCTCGCACAGAGCGATTTGCAGCATCCGACGGACGCGAACGCTGCGATCTCCGAGCCGGGCCACGAAGCGATGGAGCGCGGTGTGATCCGCACTGCCACGCTGGCGGAAGCTCAGAAGAATCCGGCCTACGCGCACGAGGGCAACCTGCTCTACGAGACGCCGGCAAAAGACGATTCGTTCTTCCCGGATGACTGGAAGTACGACAAGACCGACAAGTCCAGCGGCAAGATGCAGAATGCCTGGGGTATGTCGATCGACCTGAACTCCTGCATCGGCTGCAACGCCTGCGTGGTGAGCTGTTATGCGGAAAACAACAACCCTGTTGTTGGCCGTGAGCAGGTGAAGATTGGCCGCAAGATGGACTGGATCCGCATCGATACCTACTTCGAGGGCGATCTGCATGCTCCGAAGGCGCACTTCCAGCCGATGTTGTGCCAGCACTGCGAAAATGCCGGTTGCGAACAGGTTTGCCCGGTAGGCGCTACGGTGCACTCGCCGGAAGGCCTGAACACGATGGTTTACAACCGCTGCGTGGGTACGCGCTACTGCTCGAACAACTGCCCGTACAAGGTGCGCCGGTTCAACTTCCTCCTGTACTCGGATTTCGATACGGAGAGCCTCAAGTTCATGCGTAACCCCGATGTCAGCGTTCGTTCGCGCGGTGTGATGGAGAAGTGCACGTACTGCGTGCAGCGTATCCAGGCCGTGAAGATCGAGGCGGACAAGGAAGGTCGCGCAATCCAGGACGGCGAAATCGTTACGGCATGCCAGCAGGCCTGCCCGACGGACGCGATCGTCTTCGGCAACATCAACGACAAGAGCAGCCGGGTAGCGAAGCGCAAGGCTGAGGAGCGGAACTATCAAGTTCTGGCCGACCTCAACTACCGGCCGCGCACCAGCTACACCGCTGGCGTGTCTAACCCGAATCCTGAGCTGGAGATGGCGTAATGGCGACCAAACCTCTTCACGATCCATACCGCCAGCCGGTGAATGACCCGATGATCGACCCGGTAACGGGCGAATACGTGGTCCTCGCCCCGGGACATAACTTCACCAGTGTCACCCGCAAGATTGCGAATGTGGTGCTGACCTCGCACACGCCACTCGGCTGGTTCTTCGGCCTGATCGTGGCGGGCGGTGTCGCCTCACTCGCGCTCATTGCGATCACGTGGCTGGTGCTGAAGGGCACCGGTATCTGGGGTGTCACCATCCCGGGCGCGTGGGGCTTCGCTATTGTCAACTTCGTGTGGTGGATCGGTATCGGCCATGCCGGAACGCTGATCTCGGCCATCCTGCTGCTGTTCAAGCAGAGCTGGCGTAACTCGATCAACCGTTTCGCGGAAGCCATGACGATTTTCGCCGTGGTCTGCGCCGGATTGTTCCCGGTACTGCACGTGGGGCGTCCCTGGCTCGGCTACTGGCTGCTGCCGCTGCCGAACACGATGAACATCTGGCCGCAGTTCCGTTCGCCGCTGTGCTGGGACGTCTTCGCTGTGTCCACGTACGCGACGATCTCGGTAGTGTTCTGGTATATCGGCATGATTCCGGATTTCGGAACCTTGCGCGACAAGGCGCAGATGCCCTTCGCGAAGTGGTTCTACGGTCTGCTTTCGCTCGGCTGGCGCGGTTCGACCCGCCACTGGATGCGCTATGAGACGGCATCGCTTCTGCTGGCCGGTTTGTCGACGCCTCTCGTGCTCTCAGTACACACCGTCATCAGCTTCGACTTCGCGGTCGCAGCGCTGCCGGGCTGGCACACCACGATCTTCCCGCCTTACTTCGTTGCGGGCGCCGTGTATTCGGGTTTCGCCATGGTGTTGACCCTGGCCATTCCGATCCGCAAGTTCTACCACATGGAAGACCTGGTGACCCTGCGTCACCTGGACAACATGGGCAAGGTCATGCTGGCAACCGGTCTGATCGTTGCGTATGGCTACGGCATGGAAGTCTTCATGGCCTGGTACTCCGCCAGCCACTGGGAATTCTTCATGATGTGGAACCGTATGTTTGGACCCATCGGCTGGGGCTACTGGCTGCTGATCCTGTTCAACATCGCGATTCCGTTGCTGACCCTGTGGTGGCGCAAGTGGCGCACGAACGTGGCCTGGCTGTTCACGCTGTCGATCGTGGTCAACATTGGTATGTGGTTCGAGCGCTTTGTGATCGTTATCACCTCGCTCTACCGTGACTTCCTGCCTTCGAGCTGGGGCACGTACCGCGCAACCAAGTGGGACTACCTGCTGTACCTCGGCACGTTCGGTATCTTCACCTCCCTGTTCCTGCTGTTCGTCCGGTTCATTCCCATGATCCCGATGAATGAAATCAAGATGATGCTGCCGCAGACCAAGTTCTCAGGTGGTCTGGACGCAGAAGAGACGATTGAGGAGACTGCCTGATGCCGGTCGAAGAGGGAGTCTACGGCCTCCTGGCCGAGTTCAATACGCCGCAGGCGATGGTGAAAGCCACCGTTGCCGCACGCGACGCGGGCTACCGCCGCATGGAATGCTACACACCCTACCCGGTGGAAGAAGCTGCCACAGCGCTGGATGTACACCGCAACCGTGTGCCGCTGCTGACGCTGATGGGCGGCGTGATGGGCCTGACAACGGCCTTTCTGATGCAGACGTGGATGTCCGCGATCTCGTACCCGATTAACATCGCGGGACGTCCGCTGTTCTCCTGGCCGGCTTTCATTATCCCGGCCTACGAGTGGACGATTCTGTTCGCGGGACTTTCGGCGGCGTTCGGCATGCTGGGCCTGAACGGTCTGCCGCAGCCGTACCATCCGCTGTTCAACGCGCCCAACTTCCGTGTTGGCGCGACGGATGACAAGTTCTTCCTGTGCCTGGAGGCGACGGATCCCAAGTTTGACCTTGGCGAAACGCGCGATTTCCTGGAGCAGTTCCGCGCGGTGAGCGTGGTGGAGGTAGATCTGTAATGCAGGGAACAGGGAACAGGCAACAGGGAACAGCGTTCCGGCGGTTTGCGACCATGGCTGTCGCATGCGCCAGTGTGCTCGGTCTCGCCGGCTGCCGTCAGGATATGCACGACCAGCCGAAGTTCTTCCCGCAGCGCGGAACATCGTTCTATGCGGACGGTCGTTCGGTGCGTCCGCAGGTCCAGGGCACCGTGGCACGTGGCCAGGAAGACGCAGGCTCCTACTATCGCACCGGCCTGATCAGTGGCGCGGAGGGCGATGGCCTTCCAGTACCGCTGACCGCGGAATTGATTGAACGCGGCCAGGAACGTTACAACGTTTATTGCACCGCGTGCCATTCGCGTACCGGCAATGGTCGTGGCATGGTTGTGATGCGTGGATTCTTCCCCGCAGGCAATCTGCACACGGAGCGCCTGCGTTCGGCTCCGCTGGGCCACTTCTTTAACGTGATCTCAAATGGTTATGGCGCGATGCCGGATTACCAGGGACAGGTTACGGTCGAGGATCGCTGGGCGATCGCGGCTTACGTCCGCGCTCTGCAGCTTTCGCAGCACGCCACCACGGCGGATGCGGGCGGGGCGAAGATTGAAAAGATGGAAGATGTGGAGAAGGCAGAAGGCCTGTCCGCGAACTTCGTGAAGGATTGGAACCTGCCGGCGACGGCTGGCCAGATTCAGAAGTCGCAGGTGATTGCTACTCCTCTTCCGCAGCCCATGCCGCAGCCCGCAGCCGAAGCAGCGAAGCCCGCGCAGGTATCTGAAGCAAACCCTAAATCGGCTCCCCTGGCATCTGCCCTGCCAGTTGGAGCCAAGCCGACCGCGGCAACCGCTGCGGCAGCCAAGACGGAAGCCAGTGCTACGGTTCCGTCGGCGGCTGCTCCGCATGCCGCCGCGGGCGATGTAGCGAACGGGCAGAAGCTCTACATGGCGAACTGCAGCGTGTGCCACCAGCCGACACGCCAGGGCATGCCGCCGATGATTCCGTCGCTTGTGGGCATTGTGTCCCGCGTAGGAGCGGCACATATTCACGCGCAGGTGGCCAACGGGTCACCGACATCGAAACCGCCGATGCCGGCGTTTCCGCAACTTTCCAACGAGAACGTGAACGACATCGTCGCGTTTCTGGCAGCAAGCAAGTAATCGAGTTCCCTGAAGGATAAGGCCGCAACGAATGGCACACGGACACGAACATTACGCACCGGAAGGAGCCGGCGATCACGGCGCAGCCCATAGTGCGCTGCACGCCGATCACGGACCACGCGTCCTTCCCGCTGATTTGAGCGCACCTCCGGTGGTCTCCGCATGGAAGACGCGCAGCCTCATCGCCGCGGTGGTTGGCCTGGTCGCCTCCGCACTCCTGGGCTTTGCCGACTTCAACCATGTTGCCCGCGCGTATCTGCAGGCATGGATGCTGGTCTTCGGCCTGTGCGGCGGCGGACTCTGCGTGCTGATGCTGCAGTATGTCTCTGGCGGTAAATGGGGCCTGGTCCTGCGCCGTCCGCTGGAAGCCATGGCGGCTACCTGGTGGGTCGTTGCTGCACTCTGCCTGCCCTTCTTCCTGTTTGGCAAGCGCCTGTGGCTGTGGGCTGCTTATCCGACGCATGAAGCGGTGGAGAATGCTGTGCACGGCGGCCTGCTGACCGAAGGTCAGGCGCACTCGCTGGACTGGAAGCGCATCATGCTTTCGCCTGCCAGCGTGACTCTTCAAATTGCGGTTGTCCTGGCCTTCATGGCGATCTGGACGACGCTTCTGAACCGTTGGTCGCTGCAACGTGACGCCGACCCCGAGCGTGGCACGCAGGGATCGTTCGAGTACTGGCGCATCAAGTCGGAGAACCTCTCCGGTATCGGTATCCTGCTGTACTCGGGCCTGCTTACGCTGGTTGTCATTGACTTCGTCATGGCGCTGGACATCACGTGGTACTCCACGATGTTTGGCCTGATCTTCCTGGTTGGCCAGGGCTATGCGGTACTGGCGCTGGGCGTTCAAAGCATCGTTCGTCTCAGTAACTTCCAGCCGCTTGCCACGGTGCTGCGCAAGACGGAACAGTATGACCTGGGTAAGTTCATGCTGGGCTTCGTGATGCTGAACATTTACCTGAGCTTTGCGCAGTTCCTGATCATCTGGTCGGCTAACTCGCCGGAAGAGATTCCGTGGTACCTGAACCGCATTGGCGGCGGATGGTGGGTGTTCACTTCACTGAACTTCATCTTCCACTGGGTGGTGCCGTTCGTCTGCCTGCTGAGCCGCAGCTTCAAGTACGACAATCGCAAGATGATTGGCCTGACCATGTGGATGATGTTCGCCCGCTGCTTCGATCTGTTCTGGCTGATTGAGCCGAACTTCCCGGATGCAGCGCGGAACTTCCACCTGAGCGCCGGAATCTTCGCGTACATTACTGTGCCGGTCGCCATCGGCGGCATCTGGCTCTACTTCTACTTCACGAACCTCGCCTCGCGGCCGCTGATCGTTCTGAACGATCCGCACACCGCGGAGGTCCTGGAGCCCGAACATGCCCACTGAGTTCAACGAACGCGATCACCTCGAGAGCGTCAAGGGACCTTCGACCTCTCACGACGAACACGGTCTCCCGAAGCCGGAACCGCATCCTTCGGCGAAGTTTGACCCGGAGCATCCGGGCTACGAAGTGTCGGACGTCAACACGAACGGCGTGGCTGTCTTCATCGGTGGCCTGGTTGGCTTCCTGATCATCTTCTTCGGCCTGTGCTACGTGATGGGTAAAGCCATCAACTATGGTCTTCTGAAGCAGGACATCCAGGATGCGTCGAAGTCGCCTTATGCGGGCGGCAGCCCTCAGGCGATCCAGCATCGTGGCGCCAGCCTGGCGAACAATCCGGAGCAGGAGCAGGCGGATGCAGCACGCATCGCACAGAGCTTCCCTTCGCCCCGTATTCCGGTGGACGACGATGACCAGGAGACCGCGGACATGCATGCCCGTGAGGATCTGCTGCTGGAGCACTACACCTACGCCGATCCGTCGGAGGGCCCGGAAGGGACCATCCACATTCCGGTGGAACAGGCGATGGCCCTGGTGGTGAAGCGTGGTCTTCCAACGGCGGCAACTCCGGCTTCCGCAGTGCAGACGAAGATGGCTGGCGATAAACAGTTCCAGACTGTTGCTCCGCTGACCAACGGATTTGCGCGCACCGGCTATGAGCTGGAGCAGATCGAAAGCCGCGAGCAGAAGATGGCCGTGGAAAAAGAAGCACAGGAAGCCAAGAAGTAAAGAAGTCAGTTGATGGAGAAGGAAATGAAGCTGCAAAAGACAATCCGGAGAAAGCGTACGGCTGGCCTGTTGGGTGTGCTCGCGCTGTTGTTCGGCCTGTTGCCTGCGGCTGTTTCCGCCCAGGTTGCAGCCATTGGGGATAAGCAGACCGGCGATCAGTACGGCAGCGAACTTCCCACGGTGCTGAAGGGCGCTTCCATTGATCAGCATCTGAATGTGACCCTGCCGTCCGTTCCCTTTGTGGATGAGACAGGGAAGCCGGTGAATACCGCCGATTACTTTGGCAACGGCAAGCCTGCTGTTCTGGCACTGGTGTACTTCAAGTGCCCCATGCTGTGCTCCGAGGAGTTGAACGGTCTGGTGCAGGGCCTGGCGATGGTTCATCTTGATCCAGCCAAGGACTTCAATGTCCTGGTGGTCAGCATCGATCCGACCGATACGGCGGCTGACGCGCTGAAGGAAAAGAAGCTCTACACCAAGCGGTATGCGCGTCCCGGTACCGAGGGTGGCTGGCACTTCCTGACGGGCAACCAGGCTTCGATCGACGCTGTGACGAAGGCTGTGGGTTTTGGTTATGTGAAGATTCCCAGCCCGGACGGCAAGACCATCCAGTTTGCCCATGCCAGCGCAATCCAGATTCTGACGCCCGAGGCGAAGATTGCGCAGTACTACCTCGGCGTTGAGTATGCCCCGAAGGATCTTCTTCTGGGGCTGGTGGAGGCGTCGGATCACAAGATCGGATCGCCGGTCGCCAACATTTTGACGTATTGCTACCACTACGATCCGCACCGCAACAAGCACAGTCTGATCGTCGCCCGCGTTGTCCAGCTTGGCGGCATGATTACCGTGGCGGGGCTGGGCGGATTTATGTTTTTGATGTTTCGCCGCGACCTGAAGCTTGGCCGCGAGAATGCTTTGACCCGCAAGGACGACCGGACGTAACGACCGGCGCACCAGCGTATTGAACTTTGCGGAATGAGACCGCAGGACCCGAACGAGAGAACGGACAGGAAGAGATAAAGGCCAACGATGCAGATCAGTCCAGTGCTTTGGCAGTTCCTAACCAAATGGCTCACCAGCTCGGCGCTTTGGCCCGACCAGGCCTCCACAATTGCGCCCTGGGCGGACGCGCTCTACATCTTCCTTTGGCTGATGACAGTGGTGGGCGTGATCCTGGTGGGCGCGCTTGTACTATTTTTTGCCATCCGCTACCGCAAGGAGCGTCATCCGGAGGCGGTGCAGATCGAAGGGTCCACACTGCTGGAAGCCACGTGGACCATCATCCCGCTGGGCATCTTCCTGTTTGTCTTCGTGTGGGGCGCATGGCTTTATTTCCGCATCTACAACCCACCGGCTGATGCCATGCAGGTCTACGTGGTGGGTAAGCAGTGGATGTGGAAGGCCGAGCATCCAGGCGGCCAGCACGAGATCAACGCACTGCATGTTCCTATGGGACGTCCGGTGCAGCTGACCATGATTTCGCAGGACGTGTTCCACTCGTACTCGATCCCGGCCTTCCGGGTGAAGCGCGAAGTGATCCCGGGCCGTTACACCACGGTATGGTTCAATGCGACCAAGCCGGGAACGTACCACCTGTTCTGCACGCAGTACTGCGGTACGCTGCATTCCGGCATGGTGGGCGAGATCACGGTGATGGATCCGGCGGACTATCAGAAGTGGACGGAAGAGTCGACCAGCGGCATGAGCCTGGCACAGAACGGCGAGCGCCTTTTTGCTTCGCTGGGCTGCATCTCCTGCCACTCCGGCAATGCAACGGCTTCCGGCCCCAATCTGGCTGGTATCTACGGGTCTAAAATCAAGATGGATGACGGCACGGAGCAGGTGGCCACGGATGGCTTCCTCCGCGACGTGATCCTGAATCCTTCACAGCACGTTCCCTACGGTTACAAGCCGATCATGCCGACATACCAGGGGCAGATCAGCGAAGAAGGCCTGATCGACCTGGTGGAATACATCAAGAGCTTGAAGACCAACTATCGTGTGCAGCAGACGCTGGACACGTCCAAGTCCGATGACGCGGCGCCCATCACACCCGCGGCCTCGCAGAAGGTGACGCAATGAGTACCATCGTCTCGCTCCCTGATCAGAGCACGGCCACGCTGCCGAAGAAGAACTACATCAACGCAGAGCACGGCCTGCTGAGCTGGCTGCTGACCGCAGATCACAAGCGGATCGCGCTGCTGTACATGTTCAGCATCACGTTCTTCTTCTTCATCGGCGGTTTCTTTGCAGGCATGGTCCGCCTGGAACTGCTGACCCCGGCCGGCGACCTGATGGCCGCTGACACCTACAACAAGATGTTCACGATGCACGGCATTGTGATGATCTTCCTGTTCCTGGTGCCGTCGGTGCCTGCCACATTGGGTAACTTCTTCCTGCCGATCATGATCGGTGCGAAGGATCTTGCCTTCCCGAAGATCAACCTGCTGAGCTGGTACCTGTATATGGCCGCCGGCATCTTCGTGATCACCACGCTGGTGCTGGGTGGTGTGGATACGGGCTGGACGTTCACCACGCCGCTCTCCACGCATTACCTGAACACGCATGTGGCGACGACGGCGACCGGCATCTTCATCGCGGGCTTCTCTTCGATCTTTACGGGACTGAACTTCATCGTGACCGTGCACCGTATGCGCGCGCCGGGCATGACGTGGTTCCGGCTGCCGCTGTTCGTGTGGTCGAACTATGCAGCTTCGGTGCTGATGGTTCTGGGCACGCCGGTTCTGGCGATTGCGATTGTCCTTGTGGCTCTGGAGCGCACGATCGGTATCGGCGTGTTCGACCCGACCAAGGGTGGCGATCCGCTGCTGTTCCAGCATCTGTTCTGGTTCTACTCGCACCCTGCCGTGTACATCATGATTCTGCCCGGCTTCGGCGTGATCTCGGAAGTGGTCTCCACCTTCACCCGCAAGCGCGTCTTCGGCTACACGGCTGTGGCGTTCTCTTCTGTGGCGATTGCGGTGTTCGGCTTCTTTGTGTGGGCGCACCACATGTTCATCATGGGCGTATCGAACTACTCGGCTCTGGTCTTCTCACTGCTGACCATGCTGGTGGCGGTTCCTTCGGCCATCAAAATTTTCAACTGGGCATTCACCATGCAGAAGGGCTCCATCACGTTTGAGACCCCCATGCTGTATGTGTTCGGCTTCATCGGCCTGTTCACCATCGGTGGCCTGACGGGCGTGTTCCTTGGCTCGCTGGGTATGGACGTGATGCTGACGGAGACCTACTTCGTGGTGGCGCACTTCCACTTCGTGATGGTGGGCGGCATGTTGATGGCGTTCCTCGCGGGGATCCACTTCTGGTGGCCTAAGATGACCGGCCGCATGTATCCGGAAGGTGTGTCGAAGTTCGCCGCTGTGGTGACGTTCATCGGGTTCATCCTGACGTTCTTCCCGCAGTTTGTGGTGGGCTACCTGGGTATGCCGCGCCGCTATGCTGCGTATCCGCCTGAGTACCAGGTGCTGAATGTACTCTCGACGGCTGGCGCTACGGTTCTGGGTGTTGGTTATATGCTGCCGCTGTTCTACCTGGCGTGGTCGCTGAAGTATGGCGCTATCGCGGGTTCGAACCCCTGGCAGGCAACGGGCCTGGAGTGGCAGATCCAGTCGCCGCCGCTGACGGAAAACTTTACCGAGACGCCGATTGTGACGCAGGAAGCCTACGACTACGAGTGGCTGGCAAAGAAGCAGGAACGCGAACTGCAGCACGTTGGCTAACGGAATTTGATTCACCGGGCTGCGGCGAAGAACCCAGCCCGGGCAACATAAGATTTACGCAGTACGAGAGGGTATTCGATGTCGATCGCTTCGACCATTACGCATCCGCCGGAGCCGGAGATCCATCCGTCGCATGACGTGCATGAGCACCCGTTCTACCAGAAGCACCACTTCGAGACGGCGGAACAGCAGCGTGAAGCTGCCAGCTTCGGCATGTGGCTGTTCCTGCTGACGGAAATCATGTTCTTCGGCGGGCTGTTCTTCGCGTACCTGCTGTATCGCAACTGGTATTACGAGGCCTTTGTGTCGGCTTCGAACTCGTTGAACATGCCGCTGGGCCTGATCAACACGATTGTGCTGATCTCTTCTTCGTTCACGATGGCGATGGGTGTGTGGTCGGCAGAGATCCGCAACAAGAAGTATCTGCAGATTTCGCTGATTGCCACCATTGTCCTCGGTTTTGTTTTTCTTGGCATTAAGACGGTGGAGTATCACGACAAGTTCGTAGAACACCATGTTCCGGGAGCATCGTTCGACATCAAGGACTTTGTGAACCCGCCCAAGGACAGCCTGGAAAAGCCGCTGACCGTGGACATGGCGAACAAGACGCAGATTTACTTCTCGCTGTACTTCGCCATGACGGGCGTTCACGCGCTGCACATGATCATTGGTATCGCCATCCTGTTTGTCTTGCTGTGGAAGGCGCGCACCGGCTTGTACACCACGGGATATGTCCAACCGATTGAGAACTTCGGCCTTTATTGGCACTTTGTCGATATTGTCTGGATCTTCCTGTTCCCGTTCCTCTACCTGATCAATCGACATTGAGTTCGGGCAAATAATGCAACAAAGGGCAGACGGTATGTCTGCCCAGTAACATCGAAGAGATCGCAGTAAAAGGAAGCGCATGAGCGACCACCAGGCAACATCGCACAACCTGACGCCCGTCGACGCACACCACGACAACCTGGATGTGCACGATCCGGCGAACATTACGAACCCGGAACACGTTGCTCACCACATTGTGAGCCCGGCGGTCTACGGCATGATCTTTGGCGTGCTGATGGTGGGCACGCTGCTGACCGTTGGTGCTTCCATGGTGAACCTGGGACATTTCAACGCGCCGATTGCTATTGGCATTGCCGTGACCAAGGCCGTCTTCGTGGTGCTGTTCTTCATGCATGTGAAGTACAGCTCGCGGCTGGTGAAGCTGACGGTGGCGGCAGGGTTCTTCACCTTCCTGGTCCTTGTGTTCATGAGCCTGCTGGACTATGTCTCGCGCGCATGGGGTCAGTGGTAAGACACAGCATTCTGTAGTCAGAACGACAAAGACACATGGCTTGCCATGTGTCTTTTGTTTTTGCAGTGAAGTCGATTTGTGGGGATGCTCGCGCCACTGACTCAGGTGATTCGATTGGCTGGCTGAGAGGTAAGGCGTTCGAGGATGCAAAGACGTGTTTCTCGTCGTGGAACCATCTCTTAAATCCGATGTTTTCATTTCTTCAGTCGATGTTTTGCGGTTCCTGTTGCTTTCCAAAAGGAAAGCGTGGTACGTTTCTGTTGGTTACCTACAGGATGGGGCAGATGGCGCAGAAGACCGATGTAAAGCAGGGCACGTTGGCTCTGATGGTGTTGAAGACGCTGGACGTGCTTGGCCCTTTGCACGGCTATGGCATTGCGCGCCGCATTGAACAGATCAGTGGCGATCTGCTGTCGGTCAATCAGGGGACGCTCTATCCGCTGCTGCTGAAGCTGGAGCATGAAGGTTCGATTGACTCGGATTGGGGTGCGTCGGAGAACAACCGACGGGCTCGCTATTATCGGCTGACAAAAGTAGGAAGCCGCCAATTGCAGAGCGAGGTTCGGGATTGGCAGCAGACGACTGAGATCATGGCGCGGTTTCTCACAGCGAAGGCGGAGGAACTGGGATGAGAGCGTTGCGGCGGCTATGGTTGCGTGCGTGGAATGTTGTATCTGGTCGCAGCGGCCAACAGCGGCTGCGTGAGGAGATAGAGCAGCACATTGCACTGGAGACGGCCGACAACATCCGGGCAGGCATGACCACCGCGGAAGCTCACCGTGCGGCAAGGATTAAATTTGGCCCGGTTGAAGCGATCCGTGAGAGCTATCACTCAGAGAAAGGGTTGCACGTTATGGAGACCATTCTGCAGAACTGCATCTTCGCTCTGCGCATGATGCGAAAGTCGCCGGGTTTCACGGCACTTGCGGCGATCACGCTTGCACTGGGGATAGGCGCCACCTCGGCTGTTTTCAGCTTGATTCAAGGTGTGCTGTTGACGCCACCACCCTATCAGAAGCCCGACCAGTTGGTGCTGGTTTCGGCCGTGCGCACCGACGGTCACAAGATGGACAGCACAAGGGGCTGGGCGGCGCAGCAGTGGATGGACTGGGACAAGAATGCAACGACCCTGCAGGGCGTCGCGGGATACACATGGACCTTCAATTTTCTGATTCGCAACGACGGCAGTCAGTCGATGCAGGGGATGAAGATCAGCAGGGAATATTTACGACTGATGGGTGTGAAGACGGTTACCGGGCGGCTTTTTGAAGACTCGGAGTACGGGTCGGGTCCGGTGAAGTCGGTGGTGCTGGGATATGAGTTCTGGCAGCGTGTGCTGGGTGGTGATCCGCAGATGCTGGGCAAGACGATCCGCATCAGTCGCTGGAGCTCTCCAGTGACTGTCGTCGGCATTATGGAACCCGGCGTGCGCTTCCTGCCTGCGCCGGGAGCTTCGAAGGAACCGAACTACGATGTCAATGCGACGGTCGATCTTTGGATACCGGTCGCACCTGATCTGAAGGAGATGAAGTCTCCGGACTGGAATGTGGTGGCGCGGGTACGCGATGGCGTGACCGTGCAGAAGGCGCAACAGGAACTGACGGTGTTGACGGCGCAGCAGGCGGGTTCCGAGAAGACGTTTGAAGGGTTCACGCCGCAACTCCAAACCGTGTCTGCGGAGATGAACCAGGAGGGACAGAAGATTCTGCTGCCTCTGCTGGGAGCCGCGGCACTTGTGCTGCTGATCGCCTGTGGAAACGTGTCGGCTCTGTTACTGGTGCGTGGTTTGCAGCGCCAGCAGGAATATGCCATTCGCATTGCGATGGGGATGGGGCGCGGCGCGTTGTTGCGACTGATCATGACGGAGAGCCTGCTGCTGGCCTTGACGGGTGGCACACTTGGCGTCGGGTTAGCCTTTGGGGCGGTGACTTTGTTCAAGCTGATTGCGATCCACGCCGTGCCTCGGCTGGATGCAGTGACGGCGCATACGGCGGTGCTGGGATGGGGATTTGCCGCTGCCGTGCTTGCGGCCTTTATCGCTGGAACCATTCCGGCGCTTCGCGTGCTGCGGCTGGACCCGATGGAGGTGCTGAAGGACGGCGGAGCGAAAGGGACGGCAGGCGTTGGAGAGAGACGGTTGCTGCGCGCAGTGGTGGTACTGCAGACGTCGTTGACCCTGGCGCTGCTGGTGGGAGCAGGTCTGCTGATCCGGACGATGGCGAAGATCGCGGCGGCACCGTCGGGATACGACACCAGCAAGATCCTTACGATGAGTGTGACCGAGGTGCAGAATCAGGACCAGGCCGTATGGAATGATTTCCATCACCGCGCACTGGAACGCGTGGCCGCAATTCCCGGTGTGCAATATGCAGCGTTTGCGTGGGGAGTGCCGTTGACCGGGAACAACTGGCCCGCCACGGTGGAGATTGAAGGGCAGCCGCCCGCGATCAAGGAAAGCGACAAGATCGCTTTGCCGCTTCGTTCGGTTACGCCTGACTATTTCAAGCTGATGGGGCTGGCTCTGCTGAACGGCCGCGCATTTCGCTCGACCGATGATGAGAAAGTACCGCGGGTGGCGGTGGTGAACAAGGCATTTGCCGGTCGCTTCTTTTCGGGCCAGCCTGTCATCGGAAGAAAGATATGGTTGAACGGGCGCGACAAGCCGGGGATGGAGATCGTTGGAGAGATTGCCGATGGGCGCACCGACGACCTGACCCGCCAGGCCTTGCCGGAGGTGTACCTGTCGTTCTGGCAGGCGGGGCCTTTCTCAAAACATCTTGTGATTCGAATAGCGGCGGATCCGAGCACCATTGTTGCCGGAGTGGAGCGGGAAGTGCGCAGTGTGGACCCTTCTGCCGCGATTGAGAATGTGAAGACGTTGGAACAGATTCGCGACGACTCACTTGCATCACGCACCTTCGTTATGCGTCTGCTGGTGGGTTTTTCGATTATTGGAAGCGTGCTGACGCTGGTGGGAATTTACGGTGTGCTTTCGCTGTCGGTGATTTCGCGGCGTCGGGAACTGGCGATTCGCGCTGCGGTGGGAGCGCAGCAGAGCGATCTTCGTCGACTCATTTTCAATGAAGGCATTCGGGTGATTGGAGGCGGCGTGTTTTTTGGCGTCGTCCTGGCGCTGATCTCATCGCAGGTGTTGAGCGCGTTTCTGTATGAAGTACGACCGACCGATCCTGTCACCCTGCTCGTTGTGGGGCTGTTGTTTTTAGGAGTGGGGCTGCTGGCGTGCTGGGTTCCGGCGTGGCGCGCGGAAAAAGTGCATCCCATTGAAGCTTTGCGGTATAGCTGAATCTCGTCTTTGTGTAGTTAGGTAACTTACCTAACTACACAAAGAGGTATCGATTTAAACTTCGCGTGCCATGACGGCGTCGTGATGGGTGGTGCTGCCTACGGTGAAGAAGCGTTCGCCGATCTGGGTGAAGCCAGCCTTTTCATAGAAGCGGATGGCGGCGTGGTTCTTGCCGTAGACGCCAAGGATCAGGCGTTTGCGACCGAGTTCGCGGGTGTAGTCGATGGCGCGATCCATCAGCGCTTTGCCGATGCCAAGTCCCTGGAAGCGGTGCAGCAGGTAGATGCGGCGCAGTTCATAGTCGGTGGGAAGTGTTTCGATGGGGAAGTCTGGTTCGCAGCAGATGATGTAACCCACGGGGACATTGCCCGGTGGAACTTCTGCGACGGCGACGCGGCCGGTGGGCATGGCCATGTACTTCGCATACATCTCCGGCGAATGGTTTTTGTGGAAGTGGGCAAGGATGTCGTCCGCATCCAGCACGTCGGCAAAGGCCTCAAGAAAGCTGGCGCCGCCTACCAGCGACAGCATCGGTTCATCGCCCGGGCCACACTGGCGCAGGCGGAATGGAGTCTCGCTCATTCGTTTAGGATAGCGGTTCCTGCACGATATGGCCGGGGCTGAAGCCCTTGCTTTCTTCTCGTTGTTTCAGGGATCTGAAGCCCCTGCTCTAATCCTGTATCGCTCCCTTCCATGAGAAGGCCCGCCCATATCAGGTAGATTCGACCGCAGAGTTGTCTTGTTTGCGGGCGAGCACAATCGGTTGATAGAACGTTGTCGCTTCTGGCATCAGCCATTCGATTTCTTTGAAGCCGTGGGATCCAAGAGCCTGCGTAAGCTCGGCACGCGTTATGGCGCGATATCGAGACGCATAATGCCTGCTTGTCCAGAGTGAGGCTGATTTCCAGGTGAGGTAGAGATGAACGTCGTATTGGTTCCCATCCCAGTCCCACACCTGATGAACAATGCGCCGGGTCTCATTCTCTGAATAAAAAGTGGGACCTTGAAAGGATGGACGGGTGGATAGCAGGCTGTCATAGTCGCGAACCGTGGCGAGCAGAACGCCTCCAGGTTTTAGTCGCATGGAGATATTCTCCAGCGCCTGGCTCAAATCCTCATCGGACAACAGGTGAGGCAGAGCATTATCCCCAACCAGTACCGCGTCGAACTCTGACCTGGGCAGAGCGAAAAGATCTCGCATGTCGGCCACATGGAATTTGATATCCACGCCTAATTTGCGCGCTTCACGGGCTGCTCGCCTTACTGCCGCTTTGCTTAGATCAGTGGCAACCACCGTATGACCGCGTTGGGCAATCCCGATGGCTTGTGTTCCGATCCCGCAGGCACAGTCGAGTATCTTGAGAGGGCCTGGAGTCAGCCTGTTTTCGAGCAACGGCCCGAGCGTAGCCGCCTGTCGTTGAATCGAGCGATCCCAATCCTCAAAGATCAAATGATAGTGTTCTGCCAGATCATCGTAGAATCCCGCGGTATCCGTACTCATGGTGCTCCTCGACTGTGGCGTGACGATCTGGTGTTGCTCTGCGTAGTTCTTCGTGTCTGGCTTACTTGCCCGTAGACTTCGTGGTTTCTGATGTGTTGGGATCCGGAGTTGCGCCGAGTGCTCTGCCTACGGCGTGAAACGAGCGCGACAGTGCATGGCCGGTTGCCTGGGTTGCTGTGCCGAGTGCGCCGCCAGTGTGGTTTCCCGCGATGGCGATGGCCGTGTCTGTGGAACGCACGCCTGTGAGTGCGCCGTCGATGGCGGCATTGCCGCCCAGAATGGCTCCCTGCGCGGGACGCTTCTCGGGGGTGGCCCACGCCACGTCCGTTGTGGGTAATCGCGACAGGCGGTTCAGTCGTGCTTCGGTGAAGTCACTTCGACTTACCTTGTCCATGAGCGGCCATTGTGTCGAAGTCATCCATCTGGCGCCGTTCATCACTGCGCCGGGTTCGCCAAGATTCACCACAGGCAGACGTGGTGCTGCGTAGCTGTTTCGGCAGATATCGCCGCCACAGCCGTGATTGCAGAGCTCGGCGTTGAGGAACGATGCGTGTTTGCCGTCGGAAACCCAGATCATGGTGCCGTCGTGTTCCGCGTGCAGGGTGGAGGCGCGGGTGATCTGACTGGCGTCGCAGACTGTGTCCTCGTGTGCTGCCGCGTACCAGAACTTCGCTTTCCACATCTTCGGATCATCGTGCTGTTTGCCTTCGGGAAGCAATAGAGCCGCTACATGTTCGGTATCCAGTGTGTGACCCAGGCGGCCACAATCTCTGCGCCACAGATGGTAGAAGTGCAGCTCGATGGCGTTCTGACCGTTTACGCGGCGTGGTGTGGCCTGCCCGTAGAGAGTGCCGTTATCGGCTTCCGGGGTGGGAATTGCGATGCCGGGCATGAAGCGTGCGGGGAGTGCGGAGCAGTCGCTGGTGCTGACCATTAACGTTGGTGCGAATTGCTGGAGAAGTGCTGTTTCCAATGCGTCGGGCAAGCCATCGTGATCACTGTCGATGGTTTGTGCGTGCGACAACAGGCACGTTGCCAGCAGAGCGCAGGCCAGAAGAAGAGATCGCAATGAGGGCCTCGTTCGGGGAGATCGCGGCGCAGCAGTGTGCTGCCCATGTGCTTACTGATGATAGCCCTCACCCGTAGGTGGTATCGCTGTGTTTGCGGCGTGTTATGACATATGCCACAGAGGATTCCTGCAGGTAGCTTTTGGTGAATGGTGATGATGTTTGTTCGGCGCGATTCTTATCTTGTCAGAGAGGGCAGTTCCTCTCAGGAAGTGAGAAACGTTATGCATGATCTGATTGTTGCCTTCGCGTTTATCTCCATGATGATGATTCCGTGTGCTGTGGCTACTTTCTCCGGTAAGGCCGAGGTATAGTCGCAGGATTTTGCTTTCACCGCCTGTCTCTGACCGTCTCCTCCAAGCGGTTTCACAGAGCAAAGGCGTAACTCCTCCCCTTGGGAAATAGGCCCGGTGAAAGTTGCCGGGCCTTTGTCGTTGCCAGAGGAATCTTTGTGTAGACTCCGGGCATGCGTATTTCCGCCGTTGTTCTTGCCTGTTCGCTTGCTGTCTCCGCTGTTGCTCAGAAGCCTTCCACCGCACCGCCCACTGTTGCAGAGGCGAAGGCGTTTCTGGATCGCGCGAATGCTGCGTTGTTGAAGGCTGCAACGGATGGCAGTCATGCGGAGTGGCTGGCGGAGACGTACATCAATGAAGACAGTGAAGCGACGACGGCGCTGCTGAATGAGCAGTCGTCGAAGCTGTCGTTGGATCTGATTGCAGAGAGCCATCGCTTTGACAAGCTGACACTGCCTGCTGAGATGCGTCGGCAGATGATGTTGTTGCAGGTGGGTGCGCCTGCTGCGCCGCATGATCCGAAGTTATTGGCGGAAGAGACGAAGCTGGCAGCTTCGTTGACCGGCGCATATGGCAAGGGCACATACTGCGATGCCGCGGGCAAGTGCATGAGCGTGGACGACGTGGATACGTTCATGGCGAAGACTCGCGATGCGAATGAACTGACGAAAGTGTGGGTGGGTTGGCACAGTGTGGGTGCGCCCATGCGCAAGGATTACCAGCGCTTCGTGGAGCTGCAGAACATTGGCGCGAAGGAGCAGGGATACAAGGACACGGGCGATCTGTGGCGCGCGGGCTATGACATGACTCCTGCGCAGTTCTCTGCAGAGGTGAATCGTGCGTGGGCGCAGTTGGAACCGCTGTATCGCGAGTTGCATACGTATGTGCGTCATCGGTTGATTGCGAAGTATGGTGCTGCGGCGGATCGTAAGGACGGCATGATTCCCGCGCAGTTGCTGGGGAATACGTGGGCGCAGGAGTGGGGCAATATCTATGACGTTGTTGCGCCTGCTGATCCTAAGCTGTCGCAGTACAGGCCGGTGAATCTTGAGGACAAACTGCAATGGGCGATTGCGGACAAAAATAAGGATGCGGCGGCCGTCTTTACATGCATTAGGACCAAGAAGCAGGGGTATGTATCAGGAGTTCTACCGGAAGCATGCATGACTGCAAACTCGGATGAGTACTATTCCGGACAGTTGGCTGCAGCGAAGGCGATGGTGAAGTATGGCGAGAGCTTCTTTACTTCACTTGGCTTTCAGCCGCTGCCGAAGACATTCTGGGAGCGGTCGCAGTTTGTGCATCCGCGGGATCGTGATGTGGTGTGTCATGCCAGCGCGTGGGACGTGGACCAGGTGGATGATCTGCGCGTGAAGATGTGCATCGAGGTGAATGACGATTACTTCACCACGGTGCATCACGAACTGGGTCATAACTTCTACGGCCGTGCGTATAACCAGCAACCGATGATCTTCCGCAATGGGGCGAATGATGGCTTCCATGAGGCCATTGGTGATGCCATTGCTTTGAGCATTACGCCTGCGTACCTGAAACAGATTGGCTTGACGGACAGCGAGCCGCCTGCGGAAGCGGACATTCCGCTGCAGCTTCGCACGGCGCTGGATAAGATTGCGTTCCTGCCGTTTGCGCTGGCGCTGGATACGTGGCGTTGGCAGGTGTTCAGCGGCGAGATCAAGCCTGCGGATTACAACAAGGCATGGTGGCAGTTGCGCGAAAAGTATCAGGGCGTGGCGCCGCCGGTGGAACGCAGCGAAGCAGATTTCGATCCGGGTGCGAAGATGCATGTGCCGGCGAACGTGCCGTATGTGCGTTACTTCCTGGCACGGATTTATCAGTTCCAGTTCTACAAGGCGATGTGCGATGCCAGCGGTTACAAAGGGCCGCTGAATCGCTGTTCGTTCTATGGATCGAAGGCGGCGGGCGACAAGTTGAACACGATGTTAATGGCGGGGCAGTCGCAGCCGTGGCAGCAGACGCTGAAGACGATGACCGGCAGCGATCATCTGGATGCGGGGCCGATGATGGATTACTTTGCGCCGCTGTACCACTGGTTGAAGCAGCAGAACGCGGCGGCAAAGTAATCGCTTACGGGTCAGGATGTGGACCTTTGTACAGCACATGGTTGCGCCATCGCGAAGCATCCAGCTGCTTTTTGCTTGCGTCTGGTCTGTTTCTCAGCGGATAATCCCCGGCACGGCACCTGCTGTTTTCATCCCCTTGTTCCTCGCGTTCACTTTGGGGTCAGCGGTTGCCGGGAAAGCAAAGGTTGCTGTTATGAGTCGTCAGGCATGCACCATCGGAGTTGTTCTTTCCAAGCGCATCCTCGCGGGTTTACTGGGGCCGGATGGGACGCTGGACCGCATTCATTCCTACCCGGAAGATGAGTTGTATGAAGACGCGCTGGTGGAGATGCCGCGCGAACACCTGACTGCCGCCCTGTGCGACCAGATTCTTGCCGTGATCAAGGCCAATCCGGATGTGGTGCTGGAAGGCATTGGGGTTGCGCTGCCCGGACTGGTGCGACATGGTGTGGTGGAGGATTCGCCGAATCTGCCGCAGATGAAAGGCGCGCGGATTGTGGCGGAGATCTGCCACCTGCTGAAGGAGCATGGCATTGACCTGCCGGTAACCGCTGTGAACGATGCGGACGCGGTGGCTGCCGGTCTGGCACATCAGCAGGGCAAGCTGGACAGCATGATCCGCGTGTGGACGATTGGCACCGGTATCGGCTTTGGGCGCTATCCGCTGGTGGAGGGTGTTGGCGAGGGTGGCCATACCGTTGTTACGCTGGATGATCGCGAAACCTATTGCGGATGCGGTGGGCGCGGCCATATGGAAGGCATCATGGGCCACCGGGCGATGCGTCTGCGGTTCCTGGATATGGAGCCAGAAGATGTTTTTGAGGCGGCAGACAACGGCGACCAGCGCTGCATTGAGTTCAAGAAGCTATGGCACAAGGCGTTGGCAGCGGGAACGGCCAGCTCCATCCACATCAGCGGCGCGGGCAAGTTTTACCTGACGGGCTACAACGTCCGCTTCGTGGAACTGCCGCTGTTGAACCACTACATCCAGCAGATGGTGCGGTTGAGCCCCCTGCAGGCGTTCTCGGTGGAGATTCATCCACATAACCCGGAAACAGTGGTGACGGGGGCGGCTGTGATTGGGCGGACAGCTTCGCTGGTGCCGACGGCGGCGGCATAATCCGCCGTTTGACCGCGAAGGAACAGTGCGGGATATAATCGGTGCATTGCGCGCGACCTCCCCGGACGCCCCATTTTGGTGCGTCTTCGGGAACCACGGCCACCGCGGCAAGGGCTAACGGCGACCGCTTCCACGGCGTCGGGCCTTCGACGGACCTTCAGGTGTCCCAAGGAGCTTTACCAGATCTCATGAACCGTGTCTCGAAGTTTGCGACGCTCGCCGTCGGCCTCATCACTTTTGTGTCCTCTCCCGCTGTTTTCGCGCAGGCCTCGCCCGCACCGGCAGCGCCGGCTGCAGTGAAGCCCGAAGCCATTCCGGCGAAGGTTGGCCTGATCGCCTTTGAACAGGCTGTCTTTGCCACCAACGAAGGTCAGCAGGCAGTTGGCGCCCTGGGCAAGAAGTATGAGCCCCAGAAGGCCAAGATCCAGGCTGAGCAGACGGAAGTGGAGAGCCTGCAGAAGCAGCTCCAGGCCGCAACCACCCTCTCCGACGATGATCGTCAGAGCCGCGTACGCACCATCGACGCGAAACAGAAGCAATTGCAGCGCGACGGTGAGGATGCCCAGGCCGCCTACCAGAACGATCTGCAGGAAGCCTATGGACGCATTGCCGGCAAGGTAAATGCCGTGATGCAGAAGTACGCTTCTGAGAATGGCTTCACCCTGGTGCTGGATGTCAGCGGACAGCAGAGCAATGTCCTGTGGGCTGCCGAGAAGACGGACGTAACCCGCGCTGTGATCGAAGCGTACAACGCGCAGGCTGGCGTTGCGGCTCCGGCAGGCGGAGCATCTGCTCCGTCGGCACCGCGTGCGACAACTCCGCGTCCGGCTGCGAAGACACCCGTGAAGTAAACTGCGTCATCCGCAACAAAAACGGGGAGCAGAACTTATGGTTCTGCTCCCCGTTGTCGTGCCCGCATGGTTGCTCCCGCAGAGATGGTTTTCTGTGGAAAAAACTGTGGAAGACGGGCGGCAGGATAAGTCACTTCCAGGCCCTTAGGCTTCGTCGATGTTCACGACCTGTCAGAATTTGCGTGGAAGCTGCACGTAACAAGTGGGTTATACGAAGCTCTCGAATTGCATCCAATCTGTGGCAAAGTTACAGTTCCGTGAAGCGATAAAGACGCTTTCCACAGATCACCACAGGCTTCCTCAGGAGTCTTCGTGCGATTTTCGCTTGCATTTCTGGTTTTGGTGGAGTTATTTGCGGCTCGTAGCGGACTGGCGCAGAAGCAGCCGGAGTTGTCCGTGGGGCAGCGCCTGGCAGCCGATCTGACCTGGACGCAGGATCAGCGGGACCAGCGTTTTGCGCACATGGATCGCATCTTTCCGGTGCATCGGGTGGCTCGAGGCGGGGTGGTTCGACCGCTTCCTGCCGAGAAATCGCTGCTGCCGGATTCACAGGTTGGCGATCTGATGCTGGCGGAGCATCTCTCCGGCGTGCTGATGCTGCAGGACGGACGCATCCGGAATGAGCGGTACGGCCTGGGATTGACACGTGCGGGGCACTGGACGAGCTTTTCCATGACCAAGGCGGTTACCGACACGCTGGTGGGTGTGGCATTGCGGCAGGGAAAACTACACTCGCTGGACGACGATGTGACGGCGTACCTGCCGGAGATGAAGGGCAGCGCCTATGATGGCGTGACCGTCCGGCAGTTGATGACCATGACCAGCGGTGTTCGGTGGAATGAGAATTACACCTCGACCGATGCGGACAATGTTCGGCTGTACACGACGGCTGTGGCACGGGGGAAAGACTCCACGGTGGAGTACATGCGGACGCTGACGCGTGGTTCCGCACCGGGGACGGCCTGGCATTACAACACGGGTGAGACGGACCTGCTGGGGGTGCTGTTGCGTCGAGCGACGGGCAAGACGCTTGCCGCGCAGTTATCCGGGGCCATCTGGAGCCATGCGGGGATGGAGCAGGACGCTACATGGATCGCAAATGATGCTGGTTCGGCGGGTGCGGAGTTTGGTGGGTCGGGATTGTCGGCTTCGCTGCGTGACTTTGGACGGTTGGGGCTGTGGGTGCTGGATGACGGCGGATCGCAGGTGCCCGAGGGCTGGTTTGCGGAGGCGACGAGGCCGCAGGTGAAGGCAGGGGGAGCAACGTATGGCTACGGTTGGTGGCCGCAGCCCGACGGCAGTTTTGCGGCGCTGGGTATCTTCGGTCAATCGATCCTGATCGATCCGCAGCGAAAGCTGGTGGTGGTGATGCTGGGGGACTGGGATCAGGCTACCGGCAGCGAACACAGCACGGCACGCGCTGCCTTCTGGCACACGGTGCAGCAGGCCGTGGACGCGGAGCGTTAGCCGACGGGAAGTTCCCAGATGTCGTGGCAATACTCTCGGATGGTGCGGTCGGAGGAGAACTTGCCGGAGCGAGCGGTGTTCAGCAGTGACATTCGGCCCCAGGCCTTTGGGTCGCGATAGACATCGCTTGCCAGTGCATGCGCGCTATCGTAGCTGTCGAAATCGGCGAGCGCAAAAAACGGATCCCAGTTCAGAAGGTTATCCACCAGCGGTGTAAAGAGCGCGCTGTCGCTGCCAAAGAAGCGGCCTGAGGAGATGCCATCCAACACCTCTTTCAGAAGAGGGCTACGTTCGTAAAACGTGCGTGACCGATAGCCGTTGTGCAACGTCTCAGCGATCTGCGGCGCAGTGAGCCCGAAGAGGAAGAAGTTTTGTTCGCCAGCCTCTTCCCGAATTTCGATGTTGGCTCCATCCAGCGTTCCCAGCGTCACGGCGCCATTCATCATCATCTTCATGCAGCCGGTGCCGCTGGCTTCCTTGCCTGCCGTGGAGATCTGTTCCGAGAGATCGGCGGCGGGATAGATGTGCTGGCCCAGTGACACGGAATAGTTTGGTAAGAAAACTACCTTCATGAGGTCGCGCGTGGCGGGGTCGTGATTGACCAGGTCCGCGACACTGCACACCAGCTTGATGATGAGTTTTGCCATGATGTAGCTGGGAGCAGCTTTGCCACCGAAGAGGTAGGTGGTGGGCGTGGGATTCTTCAGCGTTCCTGCTTTGATCTGACAGTAGAGCGAGAGGATGTGCAGGGCTTTCAGGTGCTGGCGCTTGTACTCGTGAATGCGTTTCACGTGTACGTCAAACATGGACGTGGGATCGACTGCGATGCTGAGGTTCTGCGCGATGTATTTTGCGAGGCTTGTCTTGCAGCCTTCCTGCGCCTGTCGCCAGCGGGCGAGGAAGTTGCTGTCTTCTGCGAAATGCTCCAGTCCGCGCAGTCCGTACAGGTCTTTGTGCCATCGCGTTCCGATGGTTTCGTTGATAAGTTCAACCAGATTCGGATTAGTGAGCATTAGCCAGCGGCGAGGTGTTACACCGTTCGTTTTGTTACTGAACCTTTCCGGGAAAACTTCGTAGTAATCGTGCAGTGTGTCCTGTTCCAGGAGTTGCGTGTGCAGTTCCGCGACGCCGTTGACGGCTTTGCTGCCGACGACGGCAAGTTTCGCCATCTGCACGCTACGGCCACCTTCTTCGCCGATGATGCTCATGCGTCGCATCCGCGCATCGTCGTTGGGGTAACGCAGACGCATGTCGGCGAGGAAGCGCGCGTTGATCTCGTAGATGATTTCCAGGTGTCGCGGAAGCAGGCTACCAAAAAGCTCCAGTGGCCAACGTTCCAAAGCTTCCGGCAGAAGCGTGTGATTCGTGTAGCCGAAGGTTTTCTGCGTGACGTTCCATGCGTCCTGCCAGGAGAGTCTGTTCTCGTCCATCAGAAGGCGCATCAGCTCTGGAATGCCGATGGAGGGATGTGTGTCATTGAGCTGGATGGTCCACTTCTCGTGGAAGGTGGTGAGTTTTTCGCCGCGCATGCCGTGCAGGCGCAGCATGTCCTGCAGTGAGCAGGAGGTGAAGAAGTATTGCTGCATCAGGCGCAGGCGTTTGCCCTGCATCTGATCGTCGGACGGGTACAACACTTTGCTGATGGTTTCGGATTCCATCTTCTGGCGGACAGCTCCCATGTAGTCGCCGCTGTTGAACATGCCGAGGTCGAAACTGTCGACGGCCTCTGCCTTCCATAGCCGCAGGCGGTTCACAGTACGCGTCTGGTAGCCAGGGATTGGTGTGTCGTACGGGATGCCTTTTATGGTCTGGTCCGGAACCCATCGATGGCGCAGCAAGCCATGCTCGTCGTTGTAAGTTTCTGTGTGACCAAAGAAGCAGACTTCATAGCTTGTGGACGCGGCGATCTCCCAGGGATTGCCGTACTGCAACCACTTATCAGATTTTTCCACCTGCCAGCCATCGACGATCTCCTGGCGGAAGATGCCAAATTCATAACGCAAGCCGTAGCCAAGAACAGGTACGTCCAGTGTAGACAGCGAGTCCATGAAACATGCGGCGAGACGGCCAAGGCCGCCGTTGCCCAGACCCGGCTCCGGCTCCTGTGCCGCGATGGTGTTCAGATCAAGCCCCAGATTTTTTAATGCCTCTTCCATCTGGGGTCTTAGTTCAAGATTCACCAGCGCATTTTCAAGATGTGGACCGAGGAGATATTCCGCGCTGAGATAGCCGAGCACACGGACATTGTGTTGCTTGTACTTTTCAATGGTCTCCAGCCATTGATCCATCATGCGGTCGCGCACGACGGCGGCCAGTGCGTGGTACTGATCCAGCAGGCTGCTGTTTTCCAGCGGGCGACCCACTGTGTGCGTCATGTGGTTATGGAAGGAGATCTCAAGGTCTTTCGCAGAGGTGCCTGCACGGTTTTCGCTGGGGTGCGTCTGCGCCTGCTGTTCTGTCTGGAACTGTTGCGGGTGCGGTGCTTCCTGGTCCTGAAGGGGCATTGTGTCGGATTCTCCTGCGAAGGTCTGTCGTATGTGGGATGCAGGGAACGCAGGAAGGAAACAGGAAAGACGTGCGGAGAGGCTGCCAATCGACGTATCGTGAAAGTCATGTTGCGATATGCGATTACGGACAGGCAGATGTTTCCAGGTGATGAACGCTCGCGCGAGGACGCGTTGATCACGCAGGTGGCGCGGCTGGCGAGCGAAGGCGTGGACTATATCCAGATGCGTGAGAAGGACCTGGGTGAAGCAGCGCAGGCGGATCTTGCGCGGTCGCTGATGCAGGCGATTCGCGATGGCGGCGGCGAGACGAAACTGCTGCTGAATGGAACAGCCGCGCTGGCGCAGTGGGCCGGGGCAGATGGTGTACATCTGTCGTCCACCACGTTCTCGCAGAATCTGCAGTCGCATCATGGACTGATCGTCAGCGTCTCATGTCATACGCTTAGCGATGTTCACCGCGCTGCGGAGTTTGCGGAGCTGATCCTGTTTGCGCCGGTGTTTGAAAAACGTGTGCGTGGGGAAGTGGTGACAGAGGGCGTTGGGCTGGATGCGCTGCGCGAGGCGTGTGATGCAGCGGCGGGTATTCCGGTGCTGGCGCTGGGCGGTGTGACGGAAGCGAATATGCAGGCGTGCGTGGATGCAGGGGCTGCGGGTGTGGCTGGGATTCGGTTGTTTGTTTGATCTACTTCTGGCAGGTTTTGCAGAAGTGCGTGGATCGTCCGCCTACGACAATTTTCTGGATGGGTTTGCCGCAATTCATGCATGGTTCGCCGGTACGGCTGTAGACGCGGTGCTCCAGTTGGAAGAAGCCGCGGACGCCGTCGGCATCGACGTAGTCGCTGACGGAGGAACCGCCGAGTTTGATTGCGTGATGCAACACGGCTTGTAGTGAGGTGTGCAGTCTGTCAAGCTCCGCGCGTTTGATGCGGCCTGCGTGGCGTGTGGGGCGGATGCCTGCGCGGAAGAGGCTTTCGTCCGCGTAGATATTGCCTACGCCGTGCAGTAGCGATTGGTTCAACAGCGCGGCTTTGATGGCTGTCTTGCGGCCTGCGAATAACGCGGCGAAGTCATCTGCGGAGATGGTCAGCGGCTCTTTGCCTGGGCCTTCGTAGGTGGTGCCTTCGTCGACGATGCCTACGCGGCCGAAGCGTCGCGGATCGACGAAGCGGACATCGCGACCATCGTGCAGATGCAGAGTGACATGCGTGTGCGGAGGCACGGGAACGTCGCGCTGCGAGACAAGCAGACGTCCCGTCATGCCGAGGTGGATGGTGGCCTGTGCGGACTTGCCGTTGCGCTGCTTCACGTCCATCACGATGGTTTTGCCCACGCGGTGGACACGCTCGATCTTTGCGCCGGTCAGCGTAGTTTCGATGTGCGATGGCGTGGACTTCAGCGGCTCTTTGTGCGGGCCGATGGTGACGGCATCAATGCGCTCACCGCGGACGCGCTCGTTTACGCCATTGGCAACGGTTTCGACTTCGGGGAGTTCGGGCATACCAGAACATTAGACGCGATAAGGGGATTGTTCGGAGCACTCTACGACGACGGCTCAAGGCGAAAGCGTAGTTGTGGGAGAAGAGAGCAGATCCTTCGACTTGCTCAGGATGACGGTCTTCGACCGTATGAGCTTCGCCTTGCGAAGCTGGTTTGGGTTGGTGGCTGGAAAGGTTGCAAAGGTCTTGGCAGGATGAGAGTTCGTCGGGATTCTTCGCTCCGCTCAGAATGACGGGGCCTGGCTGTTGGGGTTGCGCTCACGGTGACGAACTTCGTTCGTAAGATCGCGCTTTGCGCGATGCCCAGGTGAGCTTCGCGCACCTGGGGCACCCGGTTTCTGTTCGGCACGGGTACACGGATGTTGGTTCAACATCTGGCCCCTGCTTCAATACGGCACCCGGCTCTGCTTTACGTGGGCACCCGGTCTCTGTTCAGCGCGGGCACACGGATGTTGGTTCCGCTATGCTGGATGAGGCTTATAAGCATTCAGGAGACAAGCAACATGGCAGGATTGATCGAAGCCATCGACGTTAAGCGCAAGATGTATTTCGAGCTGGAAGGCGTGCCGTATCACTGCCTGGATAAGGAAATCTCCACGCCCACGGCGCGTGGCGGGCAAACGCTGGTTCGTCTGAAGATGCGCAATCTGCTGACGCGCGCAGTTTTCGACAAGACCTTCAAGGCAGACGAGAAGTTCAAGGAACCTGACCTGGAAGATGTGGAGGCGACGTTCCTCTACAGCGATAACGATGGCGCATACTTCCTGGACCAGACCAGCTTTGAGACGCTGCAGTTGAACAATGAGATGCTGGGCGATGCGTTGGACTGGCTGCTGGAAGGCACGGCTGTTCAGATTGAGAAATTCGAAGGTAATCCCATTGGTATCCAGTTACCGATTCATGTGGAGCTGGTGGTGAAAGAGACAGAACCGGGCTTCAAAGGCGATACAGCGACCGGAGTTACGTATAAGCCTGCGACGCTGGAAACCGGCGCGGTGGTGCAGGTGCCTGCGTTTGTGAAAGAGGGCGACAAGATCAAGGTGGCGCCGGAAACAAAGGAATTCGCAGGCCGCGTCTAAAGTATTTTTCCCCTGATGCGGTGGCTTGCCAACACAGCCAGACACGTCTGCTCTCGACCATGCACCGTCAAACGGGCATGATGGTGATAGTCCATCGGTCCTCCGAAGATCACTGCTTGCTCGACACAATCAGCTTCTTCGTTCTTGGTCCGATGGACAACAGCCTATTGAAACTTCACATCTAGCCGCGTTTTCAGGAGCTCCGTTCATGGCAGATTCGCCGCATGATGATCCGGGCATTTACCTGGCCGCGGAGCGCACATTTCTTGCGTGGATACGTACAGGCCTGGCGATGATGGGCGTGGGCTTTGCGATTGCGCGATTTGCGCTGTTTCTGCGGCAGATTCGCGGCGATGAGTGGACAGGACCTTCTGTCTACGTCGGCGATGCGGTGGTTGTGCTGGGCGTGATGGTACTGGTGGTGTCCGTTGGGCAGCACCTCCAGCTCATTCGCCAGTTGCGCGAAGGATCATGGAAGCCAGTGGTGTCGCGTATGGCGGTTGTCGTTGCAGTGCTGCTGGCTCTCATTGGAACCATCATGGCGGTTTATCTTCTGGTGTCGCGTTGAGCGGTTACAGGATTTCGTAATCGGGACGGAAGTCGTTGCTTCCCGGAAATGCGACGCCGATGGAGCGTGCCACTGTTCCGTGCCGCGCCATCCTCACTGCGCGTACTCCGAGTAAGAGCGGAAGCGGCGGCTTGCCACCTTCCCACAGTTCGCTCATGGGACGCATCACACCTTCGCGGTCTTTGTGGAAGGCGCGCTCGTCCCAGCGCTGCCATCCCGGCATGAAATCGGGATAGTCGGTGACCGCGTCCAGCGTGGAGCTAAGGATGCGGCGTTTCCACGGCTGCGCATACTGCGGCATGAACAGTACGTGGCTGAGCCGTTCCACGCGAATCTCATGCACAAATTCGTGGAAGTTCTGTGCGTGGGTCAGGTTGATGTTTGCGTTGGGTTCCAGGCCGTGACGGTCGCCGCCGCTGATGAGCAGATGGCCGGTGGAGCGTGCCAGCGCGCTCACCTGTCGATTCTCGCTGGCATGGCGCAGGCCGTTGAGTTCCATCGCGTGCATGCAGTCGCCGACTGCAGCGAGGAATCTGTGTACTTCTGCCATGTGGATCCCGTTGCCTACGGAGTAGAGGTCCCACAGCGGATGATTGAAGATGAGAAGCACCTGCGGGATGGCGTGCAGGTCGCGGAGGATCGACTCGACTTCGGATTCATCCGTGCTGGCGGTGGCGTTGCTCAGACGATCCATCCATGCGCGTGCATCGGCTGTAGGCAGATTGTGAATGCCCAGGTGAAAGCAGGTGCGTCCCCACGGCGCGGTCCATTCCACGGAGACGGGCACGGTGCGGGCGTGTGGCACCATGCGGATTTGCAGCGGCGCGTCGATGTTGTCGTGATCGCTGATGGAGACCAGAGGCTTCAGTCCCAGCCTGGTGATCTGGTTTTCTTCCAGGTCATACGCCATCAGGGGACGAAGCGGCGGACGCCAGTGCGCGCTTTGAAAATCCAGGGTGAAGCCATACTGGTCGCGGCACTTTGCGATGTAGTGATCGAACACCTTCCGGACCAGCGGCAGACCCTGGCTCATGTCGTGAATGAAGGAGAGACTCTCCTCTGACATGCTGGTGTGGCTGTGAAGGGAAACGCCCGCGGTGTACGCGTAGGATGCTTCCTTGTTCTTCCAGAGGCACGAGATGGTCGAGTGCGTCGCTTTCATGATGTGCTCCTCCAGGCCGAGTCGCTGTCTGCATTCAGCTTGCGCAGAATGTGCGAATGGGAGGTCACCAGAAAACGAATGCTTGCACAAAAGTCGGTGCAAGGGATGTAACGGGAAGATGGACGCCGGATGAATGCGGTTGGTGGAGGAAGGCTTTCAGGAGGCGTTAGTGAGCGCTCTCGTGTGCGAGCAGGCGCAGGACGGCCTCGGCTTCCTCACGCGTGAGACCCAGCGTGGTCTCGGCGTTTTCCCCGGCAAGCGTCATCGCCTGGCGGCAGGCGGTGGCCAGCAACTTCTTGTCTTCCTTTGGCAGGGCGTGGAGACGGGTAAGCATTTCGTCGGGCGGGAAGTCTTTCAGCTCTTCCTCAAGCCGCACCAGGTGGTCCCGCACGGTGGGGTCTGCGAAAGCATCCGGGGAGACACCGTGTAGCAGAAGATTCAGCGCGTTGCCGGTAAGAATCCAGGCGTGAAAGCTGGTTTCGGGTGTCTCCACGGTTAAGTCTCCTGCAGTACTGGCGGCCAGTATAAAATGAGGCAGGCGGCAGTTCGTCCCCGTTCGCCTGTCGAACGCATCCAACTGACATTGCGCGAAAGTCCTCTGCGGCGCTGTTGCGGGCCGTTCCAGTGGTGTGTGCGTGTGGAGATTTTAATGGCTATGAAGAAGACAGCAGTGGTTCTGGGCGCGCAGTGGGGCGATGAGGGCAAGGGCAAGATTGTCGACGTCCTCAGCGAGCGTTACAAGGTAGTTGCACGCTATGCGGGTGGGCATAACGCGGGCCACACAGTCATCATTGATGGCAAGAAGTTTGTGCTGCACCTGATTCCGTGCGGCGTGCTGCGTGAAGGCTGCCTGGGCATCATTGGCAATGGTGTGGTGGTGGATCCGGCGGCTCTGCTGAATGAGATCAAGATGCTGAAGGCGCAGGGTCTTCCAATCGACGGTCAACTGTTTGTGTCGAATCGCGCGCAGGTCATTCTGCCGTACCACCGCATGATCGAACTGGCTGCAGAGAATGCGCCGGGACGCACGAAGATTGGCACCACGTCGCGCGGCATTGGACCAGCATACGAAGACAAGATGCACCGCAACGGTCTGCGCATTGTGGACCTGTTGAACACGCAGCTTTTGCGCACGCACATTACGAATGCCTGCAATGAGAAGAACCAGATTGCCCATGCGCTGTTCGGTACAGAGCCGCTGAATCCGCTGAAGATTTACGAAGAGTACGCAGCTTATGCGGAGCAGATTGCGCCGTATGTTACGGACACGGCCGTGCTGCTGAACAAGGCCATCAAGGATGGCGAGAGCGTGATGTTTGAGGGCGCACAGGGCGCCCTGCTGGACATTGACCACGGCACGTATCCGTTTGTAACGTCGTCGAGCGCGACGGCTGGCGGTGCGGTGATCGGCACCGGTGTGGGACCGACGACGATCGGCACCGTCATTGGTGTGACCAAGGCCTATGTCACACGTGTGGGCGAAGGCCCGTTCCCGACGGAAGACTTTACTGCGGCAGGCGATGAGCTGCGTGCGCGTGGACAGGAATACGGTGCTACGACTGGGCGTCCGCGTCGCTGCGGATGGCTGGATCTGCCGCTGCTGCGCTACAGCAACATGGTGAACGGTACGGAGTGGCTGGTGGTGACCAAGCTGGACGTGCTGGATTCGCTGAAGGAGATTCCGGTCTGCACGCACTATCGCATTGACGGTGTGGAGACGGACGTTATCCCTGCAGACATTCGCCGCTTTGCTCAGATTGAGCCTGTGTACAAGAATCTGCCCGGTTGGCAGACGTCGACGGTGGGCGCAAAGAACTTTGAGTCGCTGCCGGTGAATGCGCAGAAGTACCTGCGCTTCCTGGAAGAGAACAGCGGTGCCCGCATTGGCATGGTCAGCACTGGTCCTGATCGTAACGAGACCTTCTCCGTGCCGGAGTTTGATGCGGCAACGAATGTGGAGGCGGGACTGTGATCTCGTTTACCGTTCGTATGCGCTTTGTGCCGGAAGACCGCGCGGAAATCCGTTCCATTTTGCAGAACCTGGGAGCGGCTTCGCGCCAGGAGCCGGGTTGCGTCAGCTACGTTGCGCACTTTGTGGAGGCTGATCCAGACACCATCCTGATCTACGAGCAGTATCAGGACGCGGAGGCACTGGAGGCACATCGTTCATCGGCCCACTTTGACGAATGGGCCACGAACGGGCTGTACCGCAAGGTGCGGGAACGCACGCTGGAGACGCTGCAGGAAATCGTCTAGCCAGGTTTGGCGATTGCGCCATGCGTTCGTGCGAAAGCATTGGACGCGGCGTTGGATTTGCGTCAGGATGGCGATACGCACTTGATCTGTGATTGTTGGGAAATGGCTGGCCAAATTCGCTGGTCAGCCGCTGTCTCACGCAGTTCCGTGCAACTGTTTTGACGAAACCGGAATCCCCCGAGTAGGATGCGATTCTCAATGCACTGGCGCATGGACATCCCGTCTCGTTCCACCCACGCGGTCGCCGCCGTTCTGTGCCTGCTCCTTTGCGGCAGCGTGGTGCTGAGTGCCTGCGCTGACAAGCCGGCAAAACCGAAGAAGGAAAACCGTCGCGCCGAGTCGCACCAGATTGAAATGCTGGAGCAAAGCTGGCTGCAGGCACTGACGAAAGCGGATACTGCGGTGCTGGAGAAGTTGATGGCGGAGGACTTTCTGGCCATCTCTGCAAACGGAACACTTTCTGACAAGCAGCAGTATCTGCAGCGTGTGAGCACGGGAGTTAACAGCTTTCGATCCATTGATGTGATGGACATTAAGGTGCGGATGCAGCCATCTGCCGCAGTGGTGGTGTCACAGGTGCGCGTGCTGGGGCAGTTGGACAGTCATCCGGTCAATGCCGTCTTCCGCTATACCAAGGTGTATGGGCGGGCGTCGAATGGACAATGGCGTGTGCTGAATCTGGAGGCAACACGTGTCTCCGGACCGGACGAGATGGGCATGCACCGCGGGATGCCGTTGAGCCGGAAACCCAGCCCGGAGCATTGATTTTCGACCTATCGGATTTGAAGACAAGAAAAGCCCCGCATGTGCTGCGGGGCTTTTTTCGTACCCAGGGGGAGGGTCGGTCCGTCTAAGCCACCTTCAGAGCCGTAACGGGCTGGGAAGAGGCAGAAGCGACGGGCTTAAGGTTAAGGGCCAGCAGACGGCGATCGAGGGAGCGCGTCATGCCGGTCAGTTGTGCATCTTCTGGTTCAGACATGGCAATGGCGGAACGGCGTCCCGGAAGGGAAGCGGCCATCTCGGAGGAGTCCTGCCGGCGAAGAGCGGAGCCGGGTCGGATGCCTGCATCGGTGCGCCAGGAACGTTTCGTCCCGATCATAAAAATCTCCCGACTGTCAGAGTTGGAGCAGCACGCGTCCACAAGAGATTGGGATGGACGAAGCAGCAATGGAGTTGCCCTGGTGCTGACGCCCTGGGTTTTGTGTCGCCAAATGCCGTGCGGGCGAGAAATTCAAAAAGCGGCTCACGCAAATGTGATACAAAAGCGCTAACCACCATAAAACAAACAGTGATAATGAAATCAGTGAAGCCTGTCTTTTTCTTTCTTGCCCTTCTTTTTTTGATGAGCCTAAATTTCGAGGCCGTTGCGCAGGCTAATCAGCCTACTGCGGTCCGCACACTTGTACCCTCTGCCTTCGTGATGGTGGGCGGAACTGCTACCGGGGTTGCTGGTCGCTCGCAGGCGTCGCTCACCGATGGCGGCAAGAACCTGACACTTACGGGTGGTCTGGATCTGGGATTTCATACCTTCGGACACTACCTGCTAGCCGCGGAAGTGCGTGGCAGCTACCCGCTGGATAGCGGCAAGATCGTTGGCGAAAAAGATATTCTCGGCGGCGCGCGGCTGTCCTACGAGACGGGCCGATTATTTCGTCCGTACGTGGATGGTCTGTTCGGGCGTGGCCAGATGACCTATCAGAACAAGGGCTATGCCATAGGGAATCTGCTGTACACGCAGACCGCGTCGAACATTTACGCTGCCGGTGGCGGTGTGGAACTGGATATTGCACCCTGGATTTCCTTGAAAGCGGATGTTCAGGCTAAGCACTGGAATACGCCGGTGTTGCAGAGCGGTTCCACGTGGAGTGGCCAGGTGTCCATTGGTGCAGCCTATCGGTTTGGCGCAGGACAGCGGTAGGGTCTCTATTCGTCCTGTTTGCGGCGGCGTAAAAACGCAAAGCCGCGGATGCCGCAGGATGCGCACAGAAGCGCAATAGCGCCCACGGTCCCCAGAGCAATTAAAAGCACTGGAACCAGGTGCGACAGGATGGCCACTGCCAATGCGGCAATCGCGGCAGCGATGGCGTGAATCAGATATGTGATGACACGAAAGATAGCCACTGATTGTCCGAACCCTGTGCTTGCATGGGATGCAGATCGTCGATTTCGGGTCTCTTGCACGCCTGCGGAAAGATGAACCACCACGCTGACTATACTGCGGTGATGGACAGGCTTTGGACTCCGTGGCGCTACGCATACATTACCGGCGATAAGAAGAGATTGCGACAGGGCGTCCCCGCGGAACTGGATGGCTATCCTGAAGATCACCGTTCCGTCTTCCTCAACATGATTCGTTCTGTCCGTTGGGCAATTCACGCTGGTGTCATGCCAGCGGCCCAGGCAGAAAAGGCGGCGGGTGTGCTTCTGCAGGCAGAACATAACTTCGTCTGCGTGAATGCGTTTCCTTATACTTCAGGCCACGTGATGGTGGTGCCGTATCAGCAACTGGATTCGCTGGCGAGCCTGCCGCCCGAAGCGGCTACGGAGATGATGGCGCTGGCGCAACGGATAGAGACGGCGTTGCGTGCCACCTATCGTCCTGACGGCATCAACCTGGGCATGAATCTTGGCGAAGCGGCAGGTGCCGGTGTGGCGGAGCATCTTCATCTGCATGTGTTGCCACGCTGGTTTGGCGACAGCAACTTCATGACGGCGACGGCTGAGACGCGTGTGTTGCCAGAATCTCTCGACATTACATGGGAACGCCTGCGTGAGGCGCTTGGATTGCCCGTGGCATAGTGCATTCCCCATGTCATACGGCGGAATTGCAGCTTTGTGCATCCATCGCTGCAATGGATTTCCGACGTTGGCGTGTGTTGGTTATTGCAGGGGTTCTGGTCTTGCTGGCACTTGCCTTCTGGCTGGGCCGCAGGACAACGCGCACCGTTACGGTGACGCAGACTGTTCCAGAGCCGATCGAAGCTGATCGCACGACACCCGACAGCCAGCAGACACGCCTGTGGGCACACAATGTGTTGCTGCACAAAGGAGCACACTTCCGCGTCTACGTGCGGTGGATTCGCGGCCGCATGATGCGCACGGAACGGAATCGTGTGCCGGACTTCGATGTGCCGGAGTCCTTTGTGCTGGAGATTGAGAAGGGTATGGTGGATGCCAAACTCTCTGATATCGCGGAGTTCTTGAACTCTGGCCAGCGAGGCAATCCGCCTCTGAAAAATCTCCGGGTGGAGAACCATGACGGCGAAGTGCAGATCATGGGAACAGCCCATAAAGTCATCTCCGTACCGGTGCGGCTGGATGCGGAATTGTCGCCGCTTCCCGATGGACGGCTGAAGCTGCATGTGAAAAAGCTGAACGTGCTGAAGGTGCCGATGAAGGGATTGTTTGGCCTGTTCCATCTGAAGCTGGATGACCTGATGCCAAAGACGAGCATCGCCGGAATGCAGGCTTCCGGCGATGATATTTACCTGGACACGCAGACGCTTCTGCCACCGCCGCATATTCACGGCCACATCACTTCTGTGCAACTACTGAACGACCGTGTACGAGTGATCTATGGAGGGGCCACGGAAAGCGAGGAACAATTGGCGCAGTGGCATAACTTTCTGCGGCTCTCCGGCGGAACTGTTTCGTTTGGAAGACTAACTATGCAGCAGGCCGACCTGACACTGGTGGATGCAGCCAGCGATGAGTGGTTTGACCTGGACCTGGCGAACTATCAGACGCAGCTTGTGTACGGAACCATGCGCACCACTCCGCAGGCGGGTGTTGAGATGTACATGCCGGATCTGGACCACCTGCCGCCCGGCGCGGCAGCGGCAGCGCAGGGCGTTTCGCTGGAATGGCTGAAGAATCGCAATACCACGCCGCCGCTGGAAGTGGCGCACACAAAACGATGAGTTGCGAAGGTTAACCGCGAACGAAGGCGCGCACACCTTCCAGTACAGAGGCTGGGGCCTGATGATCGTGGATCGCATGCCCCAGCAGGCCGGAGACGTATGTGTTGCTCGCGGAGAACTTCCATCCCGCGGTCTGCATGTACTGCCTGCCAAGTTGCTTCAGGCGCGTGAAGTAACGATCACCCGCGGCGAACTCTTCCTCTGAGATGCGACTGCCCTTGCTGTCCGTAACGTGGATCATTGTCATCAGGCTGCCGGCAATACTGCTGTTCAGCACCAGCATGGGAACAACGACGCTGGCTTCACAACCCAGTTCGAAGAAGCTGGTGAATTCTTCGGTGTTGTAGATGACGTTGGTGGAACGGTTTTCGGGGAGTCCCAGCACATCGCGCCCGGTGCCGTGCATTCGTGTGCGGCGGCTTTGTTCTGTGGCCTTCTCGTAGTGACGCTTCGCAAGCTGCAGGAAGCTGCGTGTCATGGTGATTTCCATGTAGCGGTTCAGCGTCTTCACGAGAAATTCGACGACGTTCAAAATTACATCGACCAATGCGCCAGCTCCAAGTGTGACAAGTTGTGCACCCAGGCTGGCGCCACCGCGCAGTACGTCCTTCAGGCCCATGCCAATGTTCCAGTTCATCTGGGATTCAATAGCATCGGCGATGGCGGAGGGATGGCCTTCCATAATGCGGATCTTGCGACGGTCCATCCATGAAGCAACTTTGACGCAGACGGCATCGGTGGTGCGTGCAATGCCGGTTGCCACGGCGAGGCTGGCTCCCAGAAAGGGAGTCGCGGCCAGCACTAATGCATCAATGGCCGCGCCGATGATTGCCTTGATGGGGCCCGCGATCAGACCAATGGTCTGCGATGTATCCAGCTTGAACCGCTTCTCGATCTGGTGCGCGATTTTTGCAAAGAGAGCTTCGAGTTGCTGGATGAGCCAGGCCTTTGCCTCAGACGCAGCACCGCTGATGGCTGTTCCCGCGGATGAGAGTGCATCGCCGACGCGCTCCATGCGTGTTGGCAGCGGAGGCAGGGCAGGCGCTTCGCGTTCAAACTGTGGGATGGGTGTGGGAGGCAGAGCTCCGCCACCCGAACGAGGCCGCATGGGCATGCGATGATCGCCCGTAGAGAGTCCGCCACTGCGACCGCGGCCTGATGCGGGACTCAGATCGGGGCGCACGCTGTGAGAGTAGGCGGGAAGATGCGTGGTCGTTCCATCTGAGCTGTTGACGGCTCCGATGAGGGTAATGCCGACACCGCCACCACGAATAGGAAGTGCTGCCGTCAGTCCGCTGCCGATGCTATCGCTGGCCAGCACGTTGCCGGTGGCGGAAACGCTGCTGTGCGATGCGCTCATGTGGGTGGTGCCGAGTGTCGCGCCCATGACGGCGGCTTTACCCAGGCCGTCGATGATGACGCCCTTCAAGTCCACTTCGACGTCAATGTTGGCCAGCAGGAAGAGCACACCCATGCGTGCATTGGGAATGTCCACGTCTTCCAGCGCTTCCACGGCATCGCCAATGCTCCTGGAGCTTGTAACCAGAGGGGCAGTTGGAGGAGGAAGTGGCACAGGAGGAGCGAGTTCGGCCACACCGCGATATCCGGTCAGATCACTCTTCAGGCCTTCGTAGAAGATCTGCATGATGCCGGCGTTGGACTTGTTGCGATTGACCTGATTCCAGTCACGCGTGCCGCTGCTCTTTAGCATCATGTAGTCGTGCAGTTCGCGGAGGAACTTGAAGGCGTAATCGTTGGCTGTGGGGGCACGCTGATAGAGGTAAAAGAGATCGTGAGCGGCGTCCAGCTTCAGCGTGTCTGCGGTGCGTTTGCCAAAGGTGAGTTTCGTGCGCTCGCGCCATTGCGCAGGAGTGAGTGTGGGAACGCTGAAGGGCATAGAGAGAAGAATCCAGATGAAGCGGCGGTGCCACCCATGCTACGCGTGCTTATCGGTTTCGCGGCCAAAATTCCAGCGGGAAATAAATGGATGAAGAGAGCGTGCAGATATCTTCCCGTAGGACGAGATCGCTGCACGCTCAAACTTACTCGTAGCGCAGGGCCACCATGGGGTCAATGGCCGCGGCGCGTCGTGAAGGCAACCATGCGGACACGATGGTTACGGCGACGATGCCAACAGTGGCAGCGACAAACACCACTGGATCAAACGGACTCATCTGGTACAGCTGCGATCGCAGAAAGCGCGCGGCGATCACGGTAATGGGAAGTCCGATCAGCAACCCGGCCACCAGCAGAAGGAACGATTCACGAAGCACCATCCATTGCACGCCTGCGTTGCTGGCGCCCAGGGCCATGCGAATGCCAATCTCGTTGGTGCGTCGCACCACGTTAAAACTCATCACACCGTAAAGACCAATGGCTGCGAGAAGAACGGCAAGCGCGGCAAAGGCTATCGTCAACCGCGCAATCAACGTTTCGGTGCTGGTGAAATCGCCCAGGTGCTCCTGGATGGTCTGTATCTTCAGCAGTGGCAGATTCGGGTCGACAGAAGCAATCGCGCTCCGCAGCGTATGTGTCATGTCCGCCGGATCGCCTGCAGTGCGGACCAGGATGGTCGGTGCGATCACGTCGTGAGCGCCGGTTAGTTGAAAGAGCGGAAGGTAAATCAGAGGTTCCGGGACGGTGCGCAGATCGAGTGAGCGTGAGTTGTGTGCGATGCCCACAATGCGCCATGGGCCAGGCGTATTCAGGTCGATCTGCAGCGTCTGACCGATGGCGTTGCCATGCGGGTAGTACTTGTTGGCAAGGGCCTGGTTGATCACTGCAACCTTCATGCTGGTGGCAGTATCGGTAGGGATGATGCTGCGTCCTGCAACGATGTCGCTGCCAATGGTTTCAAAGTACTGGCCGGTAACGCGCCTCAGTGTGGAACCCATCTCCTCACGTGGGCCCGGTGTGTAGTTAGAGGGATGGAAGCTGGAACGCCACGATCCAGTGCTGATCGGCGGACCGTCGGCAAGCGCAGCGGATCGTACGCCGGGAATTGCGGTAATGGTTTCCAGAAGTCGCTGGTTGAGTGCAGGAAGGCGTTCCGGCGTGTAACCAGCGATGTCGGGCTGTACCTGTGCCAGCAGCAAATGGGTGCGTTCAAACCCCAGGTCCTGACCCTGCAGATTGCGCAGTGTGCGTAAGAACAGGCCTGCCACCACGAGTAGCAGAAGCGCCATCACCACCTGCATGGTGATCAACGCCTTCGGCCAGAAACGCGCGGAACCACCTCCGGCGCTGGCGGATGTTCGTGCGGCTGGCGCAAGTGTTGCCACGTCTGAGGAGCGCGCGAACTGCAACGCCGGCGCCAATCCGAAGAGAAGGCCCGCGAAGACAGAGATGGCAAAGGTAAAGACAAGCACCGCTGTATCGGGGCGTGCGCTCAGAATGCTGGCGGGAACGCCGTGCATCACAAATGCAATGAGTGCGCGCGTGGCGAGAAATGCCAGTCCAAGACCCAGTGCGCCGCCGGTGAGCGACAACAGCAGCGCCTCCAGAATGCTCTGGCCAAGGATGCGTCCACGGCTGGAGCCCAATGCCAGGCGAGTGGTGACTTCGCGCTGGCGGGCAATCGCGCGTGCCAGCAGGAAGTTGGCCAGGTTGGCGCATGCAATCAGCAGCACCACCGCGACGATGACCGCAAGGATCAGCAGGGAATCGCGATAGCGGCTGCGGAGGTACGAGAGGCCCTTTGCCGCAGGCACCAGGCGTACGGTCAGGTGTTCGATCTCCTGCTCACGGGCCGGGGGGATGTTTGTGCCACTGGCCGTGCGTACCTGGGTGCGGATCTGTCGGTCAAACCACTGCTGGTCGGCACTGAGTGCATTCCGCGGATTGCGGCGGGCCACCATGTCCAGGAAGAAGTGATCCGGCTGCAGGATCTCGTTCTGCACCATGATGGTGGCCGCCATGGTGAGAGGGAACCAGAAGTCATTCTGGCGCGCTCCCTGCTTCAGGTCGTGGAAGGCCTCCGGCATGACGCCAACGATGGTGAAGGGGAGGCCGTTCACCGTGATGCTCTTGCCGATGGCGTTAGCGTCGGCGGACAGGGACTGTACCCAGAAGTGGTAGCTGATGACGGTTACGGCGTTGCTGCCGGGGGCGGTGGCGTCATAGCTCTCGATGGTCCGGCCGAGTAGCGGCGTGGCCTGAAGTACCTGGAAGAAGTTGCCGCTGACGAGTTTGCCGGGTGCCTGGATGGCTGTGGCCAGGCCGGGGATGCGGACGTTTACGGTGGGGGCGAAGCTGCTGTAGCTGGCGACTCCCTGGAATGGGCCGGGGTCCTTCTGCAGTTGGCGGGCGAAGTCGTAGGTGAACAGGTCTGCGGTGCCCATGTCCACACCGCCAAGGATACCGGCAGACTCGCCGGTGCCGAAGGAGACCAGTTCCTGCGGATTGCGGACGGGTAACTGCTGCATCACTACCTGTCGCAGCAGCGTGAAGATGGCGGTGTTGGCGCCGATGCCGAGTGCGAGTGAGAGGATGGCGACCGCGGTGAACCCCGGGCTGCGCAGCAGTGTGCGGATGGTGTAACGAAGGTCTTGCAGCAGGTTCTCCATGCGTGTCTCCCATCCCACGGAACGTATGTGGTGCTTCACGGTGTTGGTGCTGCCAATCTCCACGCGGGCGAGACGTTCGGCCTGCTGCGGCGAGTGGCCGTTGCGCTGCTTGTCGGCGATGGACTGGTCGAGGAAGCCCTGTAACTCGTCGTCGAGGTCGCGCTCCACATGGGCGGAACGCAGCAGGCTCTTTACTCCACGGATCAGGTTGGTAAGCATCGGCATCGCGCTCCTGTAGATCAGGCTTCCGAACTGGCGTTGGCGCTGGCCTGCATGATGCGGGCGATGGCGGAGACCTGGCGGTTCCATGTCTCCTGCTCCGTGGTGAGCGCTTTGCGGCCGCGGGCGGTGAGCTTGTAGTACTTGGCGCGGCGGTTGTTCTCGCTGGTGCGCCACTCGCTCTTGACGCTTCCGGCCTGTTCCATGCGCGCCAGCGCGGGCAGCAGCGATCCGGGATTAACGCGGAAGACGCCCTGACTGACCTGCTCAATGCGTGTGGCGACACCGTAACCGTGCGTCGGTTCCAGAGCGAGGGTTTTGAGGATGAGCATCTCCAGCGTGCCCTGAACAACGTCGTGCTGACCCATGTACAGCTTCCTCCCGATAACCAAGAGGAGTCTCCTCTTGATGGTCAAAGGGTCGCAGAGTTCCTCTTGATGGTCAAGAGGTGGTGGAAGGAATTTTTCTTTTTTACGCGCGTATCACCATGGGGTGGGTACCCCCTCCCCCTGTTTTTGCAAAATCGTCTTTCGATTGGACTTACGGCGCTGGTGGCTGCAAAATCGTCTGTCCATTGGGGTTAGGGGCAAAATCGTCTTTCTAAAGGGGTTAGTTTTTACAGGGAACAGGGAACAGGGAACAGGGAACAGGGAACAGCGGAGCGGCGAGGCCTGAAGACAGCCCCTGGCTTCTATTGTAGTGAGGCTGGAGGGGAAACATGCCAACTGTATTTGGATTGGAATGAGTGGATTAGGTGGTTTGGGGGCTTGACAGGAATTCGGCAGCGGGACATTTACCGGTATTGATCGTCAGCACACAGAGCTATGTCAGGGCCAATCAATCTCATTGAACCGGTGGAGAAGAGGACTAGCGTAGCTGCTGTCAACCATGTTCGCGAAATCAATTAGGCCTCTGATATGTCTTCGCATGCCGGAGATGCTATCGAATTGTCTTTTCCGTGCGTGTTTGGCTACATCGTCTTCTAGGTAATGAAAATGCTGCCTAAGAAGAGATTTGAATTCTCGAGGTAGTGCAGGAGTTACACCATCGACAAGCAAGCCCAATACAACCTTGCGGGAGCCAGGTGGCGTGATTGTAGTTTTCGTAGCCTTTAGGCGAAGCCCCTCGGATACGAGGCATTTTTGAACTTTCTTTTGTAAAGCTTTGGCTTGGGCGCGAGAATACTTCGTACTTTTAGTGGAAAATGTCAGGTCGTCCGCATATCTCGTATAGACAAGACCGTGCTCCTTGCCGATGAGCATCAACACTTCATCCAGTTCTCGCATGACCAAATTAGAGAGCATGGGGCTAGTAGGTGCTCCCTGCGGTAGATACCCAATCCCCTTGTGCTCATAAAAATCGATGTTGGATTGATGCCAATTTCTCCAAGCACCTAGTTCATAGCGAGGACTCATCTCCGGCGCGAAGGTGCAGATTCGGGAGAGCTCAAAGGAAACGAGACGCCCATAATTCAAAGATCTGAACACGCGATAGACTTGGATTTCAGAGATGGAGGTGAAGAAGTCTCTGACGTCAAACTTTATTAACCACTGAGCTCCACAATGCTTTGAAGCACATTTGACGATCGATGATCCCGGAGAAAAGGCAAAGCTGCGCCGATGGACTTGGATTAAGTTGAGAAGATGCTCCGTAATCCATCGCTGAGCTTTCAGGAGTTCAGGTTCAGGAACAAAAATTAATCGAGCGCCTCCCGCACGTTTTCTTATGTAGAAATGGCGATAAGCTTTCTGGTCATGTGAAACGAAGCGTCTTAAGCTTGAGTAAGAAACATCTGCTCTAGTCGCAAAATGCTTCAGCGTCAAGAGAGCTGGAGGATGCGGGATAGGCTCAATTACTGCCTCGATCTGCTGCACTGCCGCTTCTAGAATCTCATCTGAGATTCCTTGAGACTTGCCTAGCTTGGTGTAAAGCTGAGAAGACCACATAGGGCTACTTTGACGCTTCGAAGCGGAGAGTACGAGGACGAATCCGCCTAAGGCATGCGAGGGAATGAGGATTTGTCCTCGTCCTCTGCTATGCCTAGGCACTTCCATAGGGTTTCGGTAAATCCTAGCCCCCGCATGCAGAAATTGATCTGCATGCCTTTGTTCGGTCTTTCGACCGACCACTAGCGACTATGTGGTCTTTCTCAACATTTGAGGATAATAACCGTCATTACCGAGAGGCGCAATTACTTTAACACGCTCGCTCCGTTGAGCGGCCCTCAGTTCAGCTGAACCAGAAGACGTGAGTCGAAGCCGTTGCGTCAATAAACCCCAATTCATGCAACTTTTTAGATGAGTGGCACACTCGCTCTCTGTTAAGCCAGTCGCAAAGCTGAGCGCTCCAGGAGTTCTGATCCCTTTCTCGGCAAAGGCAAGTATGAGAAGGGTTTCTTGGCTGAGAGATAAATTTGCCGGAAGAGTCCCAGCAAGTCGGGTCTGACCTGCATCAATCAACAGGTCGAGGGGATCTCGTCTCACAATCTCAAGTGGGAAGGCAGAAGTCTCTGGTGGGAGGACTGCTTTTGAAGGGAAAAGCGGAACCCATTGTTTATTTTTTGCAGGATCGCTCCATAGAATCGCAGGGACATTATTGGGACATCCGTGCTCGAAGATGAGCAGGGCGGAAGAGCGACGAAACCCCAAGATAAAACTTTTTGCGGCTACACGAGCGCCATATTTCTTGCAAATGCCGCTCACGAGGTCTTTTTTACTTTCAAACCATGGAACTGTTCGCAATGTGGGACAAATTCGTCCGTAAATAACTTCTGGGGCACACTTGTGCTTTGATACTCGATCAAGGCCAGCTTCCGTAACTGCATATGCAAGTATGATGAAGCGGATATCACTTCTAGACTTCCATGAACGCAAACTGCGGTTATCCCATAAAGCATCCAGATAGCTGCATACACGCTTACCCGAACCGATCAGGTCATCCACAACGATGATCGCGTCACACTGTGATGCCACCATCTCTGCTTTGTTGGGGTGATTTAGAAGCTGACTAGGATTTGTCTTGCATAAAGATCGAATCGTCGCTGCGACTCTCGCTTCGCTTCCAAGATCATGCCCAGGGTTAACACCATCCACTTCAGAGGGGCCCTCAGCAGCATTAAGCTTTTTCGCGAAATCACATATATCTTCGATCTCACGAGCGGAAAAAAACGCCACAGGTGCTCCAACCTTAGTCGCCGTATCAAGGATTCGACGGCTAAGGTCCCTTTGGAAAGAAGAATGAGATACGAGAGTTAACGCCCAGACAAGTTGCGACGCCGCTTCGACATCTTCGTCATCGAATTGTCCAACCCACTGCTGCCCGCGCTCCGTTAGGAGCAACTTTTGATTTATCTCTCTCATGAGAAGGCTCCGGCTTTCTTAAGAAAAACCTCCGTCGAAGAGCATTTCACCAAATCTTAGTCCAGACTTCTGCGATGGGGTATTTGTTTACTGCTGGGGGTTGGTAGTTGCTGCGTTCGATCCACCATTTTAGGCGGGCGTCGGGGTCTTTGGCGAAGGTTGGGTCGGTGTCTACTTTGGTCTGGAATTCTTTCCAGAGTTCGGGATGGTCGGCGGCTTCTTTTGTTGCGATCGGGACGCTTAGGTATTCGGCTGCGCCGATGCGGCCGCCGGGTCCGAAGACGGCGTCGAAGAAGCCCCAGCGGAGGAGTGCGTCCGGTGCCTGCGGGTGGAGCATGGCCATGATGATGCGTGCGCGGGGCTGGTTCATGGGGATGTAGTAGCTGCCTGCGGGCATGTGCATCTTTTCCTTGACCGGCATGGGTGTGTAGTCGGTAAAGGTGCGGCCTTCGAAGAGGGCGGTCTGCTTCTTGACGTCGGTGAAACGCCAGGTGTCGAAGGTCTGGTCGGAGAGGTCCCTGGTGGTGCGCTCCATGGTGACGCCCTGGAGTGCGAGCAGTTCTGCGATGTTGCTCCATGCGGCGGGGATGAGGAAGCCGGTGGGGACGGGCGCAGAGGCGGTGGTGTCGACGCCGTCGTGCATGTTGACGGTGAAATCGTCCTTCTCTGCTGTGAAGTGTTGCACGGGTTTGCCAGTGATGGGGCTTACTTCCGTACCGCGCTTGAGGGAGTGGTAGGTGATGGGGTGCGACTCGGCGCTGGTTTTGCCGCCGAGGAACATCTTTTCGTTCTTGTTGCCGGCGAGGGCTGCGTCTGCGGCGTCGCTGTCACGCACGGCTTTGCGCAGTGCCTGTGGGTCTTCTGTGACGATGTCGATGGAGTGGACCATGATGTCGTAGTTGGACCATGCGCGGGTTTTGGGGAGTTTGAGCGAGTGCGTTTCGACCAACAGGCATGGGCGATTGCGCGCGCCGGACCAGTAGTGGGAGTAGCGCGGGGAGAAGACTTCGACCATGAAGTCTCGCTGGCCGTTGGTGCTGGCTGGGGCCTGGCGTGCGGCGCGGTCGTCGCCACTGGGGGCGCTGGAAGGGGACCTGGGCGTTCCCTCAGCGGCTAAAGCCGCTTGTTCTGGTTGGGTTTGACGGCCCGGCTGAAGCCGGGCCCCTTCAGAGCTTCCGTTGTTTGTGTTGTTACCGCTGTTTGCGTTGTTGCGGCGGGCTGGCTGGCCTCCTGCTGCTGGTGGTGCTAGTGGGCTGCCGCCGCCACCGGCGAAGCCCATGCCGTCACCTCTTAAAGCGCCGTAGGGGCTGACGAGATGGCCGTCGGCTTCCATGCGTTTGTTGAGTTGCGGGATGAAGCGCGAGTTGACCCAGTCGCGTGAGCCGGGGCCGATGTCGTCGTGGTGGGTCATATCCCAGGTGACGTCGTACTGGTAGTCGGCGCCGTCGGTGACGTGGTTGTCGAACATGAAGTCAGGCAGCCAGGTGTTGTAGAGCTTGAGGAAGGCGCGGGTTTCGGGCGCGTCGGCCTTGATGTAGTCGCGGTTGAGGTTGAGCTGCTGCTCCTGCGGGCGGGTGCCGGTGATGTCGGGGCCATTCTGGTTGGCGCGGTTGTAGGGGCTGCGGTCTTCGTGGCCGTCGATCTCATAGACGGGGATGACGACGAAGATGGCCTTGTCGAGCCACGCAGCCTGCTTGGGGTGGTTGGTTACTGCCATGTCGCGCATGAGCATGAGCGCGGTGTCCTTGCCTTCGATTTCGCCGGAGTGAATGCCGCTCTGGATGAGGATGACGGCCTTATCGGTTTTGTGTGCGGCTTCGGGTGTGAAGGCCTTGTCCTTGCTGATGATGGCGGCGTACATGGTGCGGCCTTCAGGCGTGGTGCCGAAGGGGATGACCTTGATGAACTTGCTGCGCTTCTCGTAGAGACGCATCATGGCGACGGTTTCGTCGTAGCGGCCGGTCTTCTCCCAGTTGGTTTTTTCGCCGGTGGTGAGCTCGTCCTGCGGGACGCCCTTTGTTGAGTCGGCGAGGGATTTTGCGGCGGATGCGGCGGGTGGCTCATACATGCTGTGCGGGCGGAGCTGCGTGGTCTGCGCGAGAGCGGCGATGGGCATGAGCAGAACGGCGGTGCGAGCGAGTGACGTGGCGCGAAACATGCGGATTCCTTCCGTGGTGCGAGAGAACGTAAAGCGCAGGCCGTGGCTATGGCTATGGCTGCGGTGGTGCGCGCTTATCGGTGCGCGCTTATGGGTGCTGCTTTTCTGCGGTATGACGAAGATGCTACAAACAGTTCACCCCAAAATGGAAGCGCCAAAGTCGTTGTGATTCGAATTAAGTTAAGTTGTGCGTTGGCTGTGGCGCTGCTGTGCGTTGGTGCGCGGGCGCAGCAGGGTGCGGTGTCGCATACGGAGGCGACGCATGAGGCGGCTCCGTTTGGCGTGGTGGCGTATCCGGATCGGCCTGTGCAGCCGAAGGAAGTGCTGGATCGCGGCAAGGCGGCGTATAGCGTGAACTGCTCGTTCTGCCACGGGGCGGATGCGGCGGGTGGGTCGGTGGGGCCGAACCTGTTGCGCAGTGAGGTGGTGCTGCGCGATGTGCATGGCGAGCTGATTCTGCCGATTGTGCATGGTGCGCGTCTGGCGCAGGGGATGCCGAAGATTGATCTGCCGGATCTGACTGTGGCGGATATTGCGGCGTGGCTGCACAGTTTGAAGACGGGCGGGAATATGACGCCGACGGAGCAGATCAACATTGTGACGGGCGATGCTGTGGCGGGGAAGGTGGCGTTTACGCGGCGGTGTGCGGGTTGTCACTCGATTGATGGTGATCTGAAGGGATTTGCTGCGAAGTTTGCGCAGCCGTTGCAGATGCAGCAGACGTGGATTTCGCCCGGAGTGATCAAGGGGCCGGGGATGCCTGCGCTGCATGTGCCTTCGGTGACGGCCACGGTCGTTTCCAAGGGCAGGAAGATCACCGGGAAGCTCGGGGCTTATGACGACTTCTCTGTCGCCATTACGACGACCGATGGTGTTGTGCATACGGTGGCGCTGGATAACGGTGTGCCGCGTGTTGTGGTGCATGATCCTTTGAAGGCGCATCGGGAGATGTTGCCGACGTTGAAGGATGCGGAGATTCATGACATTACGGCGTACCTGGAGTCGTTGCGATGATGCGTTTTTTCTATGCAGCGATGATGGCCGTGTGTGCGATGCCAGCGGTTGCGCAGTCGCTTGATCCTTCGTCGATGCTTCATCGCGATGTGAAGGCATGGCCTACTTACTCTGGCGATTACACGGGGCAGCGGTTTAGTCCGATTGCGCAGATCAATACTTCGAATGTTAAGGGGCTTGCGCTGGCGTGGTCGCAGAAGCTGCCTGCTGAGGTGACGCATACAGGTGGCGTTGGGACGACGGTTGCTCCGTTGGGGCGTGTTTCGGGATCGATTGCGGTGGTGGATGGCGTTTTGTTTGTGACCACGCCGGACAACGTGTGGTCGATGGACGCTGCGACGGGTAAGGTGCTTTGGCACTATCAGTGGAAGACGCGCGGCGGTACGCACATTGGCAACCGTGGTGTGGGTGTGTGGCGGGATCGCGTGTTCTTTGAGACGCCGGATAATTATCTTGTTGCGCTAAGTGCGAAGACCGGCGAAGAGATATGGCACAAGGAAATTGCTTCGTTTGATCTGCAGTATTTCTCCACGATGGCTCCGCATGTGGTGGGCGACCACTTATTAGTTGGCACTGGTAATGACCTGGATGAGCCGGGGATGTTGCAGAGCTTTGATCCGCGCGATGGTCATGTGGAGTGGGCCTGGTACGCCACGCCGATGAAGAAGGGCGATGCCGGGCTGGAGACGTGGGCCAGCGTAGATGCGTCGTCACATGGTGGCGGCAATGTGTGGGTGAATGGATCGTATGATCCGGAGACACACCTGTACATCTTTGGTACGGGCAATCCGAGTGCCGCGTTTACATCGCAACTGCGTGGGCCTGGCGCGAACCTATACACGTGTTCGACGGTTGCGGTGAATGTGGATACGGGCAAGCTGGCGTGGTATTACCAGACGTCGCCGCATGATACGCACGATTACGATTCTGCGCAGACACAGGTGCTGGTGGATGGAACGTGGCAGGGCAAGCCACGCAAGTTAGTGATGACCATGGCGCGCAATGGTTATTTCTTTGTGTTGGATCGTGTGACGGGTGAGCATTTACTGACTTCGAAGATGTTTGCTTCTACGAACTGGGCTGAGTCGACGCTGGATGCGAAGGGTGCGCCGGTGCGGATTCCGGCAAAGGACTTTGATTTTGCCGGAGCGTTGGTATCGCCTTCGACGCAGGGTGTTGTGAACTGGCAACCGCCTGCTTATAGCCCACAGACGGGTTTGTTCTATGTGAATACTTCAGAGACGTGGGAGATGTTTTACCTGACGACGACTGATCCGCGCGGAGCGATGGGATTGGGCGGCGAGCAGTTGATGAATCTGCCGTCGAATGGCGGATGGTTGCTGGCGATTGATTACACGACGGGGAAGCCGCGGTGGAAGCATCGGTATCCCGGAGTGACGGGCGGGCTGGCGGCGGGTGTGATGACGACTGCCGGGCACCTGCTGTTTGCGCCGGATATTCATGGCAACCTCATTGCATACAACGCGGCGACGGGGCGGCAGTTGTGGCATCAGCATATCGGCGCATCGAATGCGCCGGAGACGTTTGTGCTGAATGGTAAGCAGTATGTGCTGGAAGCTGGCTGCGATACGTTGTACGCGTTTCGTTTGCCGTAAGTCAGCGAGGTCAGTGAGTCAGCGAGTTCAGTGAGGCGGCGGGATCGCGCGTTGCGCGATGATCCCAGGTGAGCTTCGCGCACCTGGGGCACCCGGTTCTGTGGCGGGAAGATAGGGCGGGCCTTTGGCCCTTGCGTTTGAGGCTGTGCCCTACCTGGGCCTTCGGCCCAGGCTAATATGTGGTCGCGCCTTTGGCGCTCAGGCCTGAGTCGTGGCCTTTGGTGCTCAGGCCTGAGTCGTGTCTTTGGTGCTCGGACCTGAGTTGTGCTTTTGGTGTTTATCACGGCCAGATAGTTTTGGTGAGAAAGTGTTATTCGCCATGCGGCCTGAGCGGACGTCCGTTCGTCTTTGAGGCAGCAGCTTTTCTTCTGTAGAGAGAAGGTGTTACAAACAGTTCGCATAAAAAAGAAAGCCTGAAAGCGGGGTTTATGCGGTTTCCTTTGAATCGTCTTTGCAAAGGTGCTGTATCCAGTGCCTTTGTAGGAGTGGGAATTCTGGTGCTGGGGTATGCGGTGCGACCGTCGATGGCGGTCCATGCGCAACAACAGCAGCCACGCGGAGGCGGACGTCCTGGCGGATCGGAACGTCCTACAGGTGGTGCCGCTGCCGGACCGAACGAAGGTGCGCAGGCGCAGTCGGCGGACCAGTCGCATGGCGCCGCGACGCAGCAGGCCGCACCGTTTGGCATTGTGGCTTACCCGGATCGTCCTACGGCGCCGAAAGAGGTTTTGGATCGCGGCAAGACGGCGTTCAGCGTGAACTGCGCCTTCTGTCATGGATCGGATGCGGGTGGCGGATCGGTGGGACCGAATCTGCTGCGCAGTGAAGTGGTGCTGCAGGATGCCGCGGGTGAGAAGATCATGCCGATTGTGCACGGTGCGCGTGCAGAACAGGGGATGCCAAAGATTGATATTCCCGACAGCAGCGTGGTGGACATTGCGGCGTGGCTGCATAGCCTGAAGACCGGTGGCAATATGCGCTCCACCGAGAAGATCAACATCGTTGTCGGCAAGGCGGATGAGGGTAAGGCGGCGTTTGGTCGACTATGCGCTTCATGCCACTCCGTAGATGGTGATCTGAAGGGGTTTGCTGCGAAGTATGAGGATCCGCGCGGTATGCAGCAGGCGTGGATGTTGCCCGGTGTGGCTGCGTTTGGAAGGCGTGGCGGCGGTGGGCCTCCTCCTCCGCAACTTCATGTGCCGCCGACGACGGCGACGGTGACGCTGGCCAGTGGGAAGAAGGTGACCGGGCGACTGGGCGTGCTGGATGACTTCTATGCGGAGATCATCACGGACGACGGCGTGGTGCATCGCTTCACGCTGAACAACGGTGTGCCGAAGGTGGAGATTCACGATCCGCTGAAGGCGCATCGCGCGATGTTCCGCACCATTACCGATAAAGATATCCACGACATCACGGCGTACCTCGAGTCGCTGAAATAAAGGACAGCCACATGCGTATTCTTCGCAAGATTCAATGTGCCGCTGCTCTGTGCGCGGCGATGACGATGGTGACCACCGCGCTGAACGCGCAGTGGCTTGACCCGAAGGACATTCTTAAACCCAAGCCGGATAGCTGGCCTACGTATTCGGGTGATTACAGCGGGCGCCGGTATAGCTCGTTGACGCAGATCAATTCGCTGAATGTGAAGGGGCTGACGCTGGCGTGGGCGCAGCGTTTGACCGGTGGTGAAGGTGCTCCGGGTGGCGGTGGGCCTCCGGGATTTGGGCCGGCTGCGGTGCCGACGAATGTTGGCGGTGTGGGAACCGCGGTGGCGCCGATGGGTTCGATTAAAGGCGCGATTCTGCAGGTGGATGGATACCTGTTTGTCAGCACGCCGGATAACGTGTGGGCGATGGATGCCATGGATGGGCATGTACTGTGGCACTTCCTATGGAAGACGCGCGGCGGTACGCACATTGGCAATCGCGGGGTGGCGATGTGGCATGATCGTTTGTTCCTGGAGACGCCGGACGATTACCTGGTGGCCATTGATGCAAAGACGGGCAAGGAGATCTGGCATAAGGAAATTGCATCATTCGATCTGCAGTACTTCTCGACGATGGCTCCTGTGGTGATTGGCGATCATCTGCTTGTTGGCACGGGCAATGACCTGGACGAGCCGGGTATGTTGCAGAGCTTCAGTCCGCAGACGGGCGAGGTGGAGTGGAAGTGGTTTGCCGTGCCGATGAAGAAGGATGATCCGGGCATGGAGACATGGCGCAACGTGGATGCGGCTTCGCATGGTGGTGGCAATGTGTGGGTGAACGGGTCGTATGATCCGGAGACACATCTCTACATTCTTGGCACAGGCAATCCTACGGCGGCGTATACGTCGCAGATGCGTGGACCGGGCGCGAACCTATACACATGCGCCACGGTGGCGATCAATGTGGATACCGGCAAGATGGCGTGGTATTACCAGACGTCGCCGCATGACACGCATGATTTTGATTCGGCACAGACGCAGGTGTTAGTCGATGGCATATGGAAGGGCAAGCCGCGCAAGATGGTGATGACTGCGGCGCGCAACGGCTACTTCTTTGTGCTGGATCGCACTACGGGCGAGCATCTGTTGACGAGCAAGCTGGTGGATTCGCCGAACTGGGCGGAGGAGAAGCTGGATAAAAACGGCGCTCCGGTGCGCATTCCGGCGAAGGACTTTGACTATGGCGGTGCGCTGGTTTCGCCTGCGAATGGCGGCATTGTGAATTGGCCTCCACCGGCGTTCAGTCCGCAGACGGGCTTGTTCTATGTGAATGCGAACGAGAGTTATGCCATGTATTACCTGGCCACGACGGACCCGCGCGGTGCGATGGGGCTGGGTGGTAAGGATGAGGTTGGGCTGGGCACGCTGGGAACGTATCTCATCGGCATGGATTACAAGACGGGCAAGGCTGCATGGAAGCATCGTTATCCCGGCGTCGGTGGCGGTTCACTGATTGGTGTGACGGCAACAGCGGGACGGCTGTTGTTCAGCGGCGATCAACATGGAAACCTGGTCGCGTATGAATCGGCAACGGGCAAGCAGTTGTGGCACACGCGGATTGGTGTCAGCAATGCGCCGGAGACGTACATGCTGGATGGTCATCAGTATGTGCTGGCCGGTGCGGGTGACATGGTGTACGCGTTCCGTTTGCAGTAGTTCGAACCGGGAGGCGCAGTGTCAGCAGGATTGAGTGGGGAAGAACTGCTTGCGTGGAGCGACGCTACCTTCATCCGATGGATGGAGTTGGTGAAGCGTCATCCTGAGATACTGCGCCTGCCGTGCGATGTGTATAGCGTTGCGGATATCAATGGCCTGCTGCACCACATTGTTGCCGTGGAACTGCGTTATGCGCAACGGCTTTGCGGCGAGGCAGAGACTTCGTATGAAGAAATTCCCGCGGATGTGGCGGGGATGGAAGCGGCACATGTTGGAATGCTGAATCGCATTCGCGCACTGCTGGCGGATGCCGCGTTCGATTGGGAACAGATCATTCCATTCCAAACGCGAAGCATGGGAGTGCTGCGGGCTTCGCGACGTACGGTGTTGAACCATACTGTGCTGCACGGAATCCGGCACTATGCGCAGATGGCCATGCTTGTGCGGCAGGCGGGTATTGCTCCGGGATGGCCTATGGACTATCTGTTTATGGGAGTTGTGGGGAGGGAATAGGGAATGGATTATTTCTCGGAAGACGACATAGCGTTACTAATCCTCACACAAGCCCATAGCCTCGGCGACGCCTAAGTTTTGTCGAGCAGAGTCGCTTGGTTCAAGATCGTCGCGTTCACTTGAGCGAAATGCGCATGGCGTGAAAGTCGAAGGTCAACTGGTTACCTTGTCTTAGAACGTCCATACCCAAATTGCCTGCCAGCGTTTCGCTGCCTTCAAGACTCGGCTTCAGGAACACTCTTGCCGGTGAGAGAACAACGGGATGCCCTGCCAAAGTGAATGCCACGGCTTTGATCGTGACGACCGGGAAATCCTGGGTGCTGCCGATTCCTTTTTGTGTGAAGGTTTCCTTGCTTCCGCTAGTCAACAAATCAGAGAATTCGCTGGCAAAAAGGGGGTATAGGTCAGTGTGGGTTGCGCCTGTGTCAAGAGCAAACGTCAACGGTTTGCTCTCATGTGTGAGTTCGACATTCAGAGTTGAGCCATAAGCGCAGATATTCGCAGCATCACGTGTGTACCGGGCAGGCTTATACCCGATATCAAAGACACCATCGTGCATGCGCAGCGTTTCTGCCGCGAGCAGGACAGGCAAGCCAAGGATTCCACGTTGGCCAATCGGCATTTCGACGAAGGGTTCGGCATCGTCGCCGACCACAAGAAAGGCGACATTTTTCAGTTCCACGTTTCCCAACCGCAGACTGGTGGCAGTTGTGACGCAGAAACCGATTTTCGCTCCCGTTACGACGTTCATCCTGGCATCGACAGCATGGACCTCAAGACCCAGCAACTTTGCTTGACCTTCGCTGATGACGGAGACGTTCGCTCCGGTATCAAAAATGAAGGCCGTCGAGCGCCCGTTGACCAGAATTTTCGCCCCGACGTTCCCATCGAACTGTACGACGGAGGCCTGTCCGCGCCTATGCCGCACCACCCGCTGATCTCCAGATGTGGTGAGGGCCCCGAAGAAGGCCTGCGCATTTTGCGCATCCTTGTCCGTTGGACGCAGCTTCAGCAACGCCTCGACTTGCTTGAGGGCTTCGCTGTAGTGTCCGTCCGCAAGTGCATCCTGAGCCAGCAGCGAAGTCGCTTCCCATACTTCATCTGCAGAGGTGCTCTGCCTTTGAACCTTGGAAAGTTCCTTTGCGCAACGCGATTCTCGAAAATTGCAGGCCGCGACGGCGCGGTAAAACAAGGGCGTATTGGATGCATGTACCTTCTCCCTCATCTGGAAGCAGGAATGTGCGTCATATAGCTTCTTCAACTCTGCTGAGCTCTGCTGGCAGTTCGCCACGCCTGTACGCAGAAAGAAGGAACAGAGCAATAAGACTTTGGGAAGAAGGCGCGTCACAGAATCCATATCCTTTTTATAAGGCTTGCATGGGCTTCTGAAATGATCGGTCCCGTGAAATGCACTTTTCGTCACTTGATTTCAGGTGTATTTGAGCAGTTTCTATCGCAGAGGTTTCCCCTGCGGGATATTGTCGAGTTCCATATCGGTCCGTGGGTGATTTACCTTCTCTTCATCTGAATGCTCCATGGTGGACATGCTATGAACTTTCGACTTTCTGCTGCTGTTTTTCTTTTTGCCACTGCGCCGCTTGTTGCGCAGCAGGCCGCATCTACCTCAGGTATGGAGAATCCGTGGATCACGTTGATGACGAAGGCCGCCGCACATGCGAAGCAGCATGGCGGGCGTATGCCGCTGCTGTCGCCGCTGGATCGCACGGTGGTGCGTTCGCCGGGTTTGCCAGCGGATATGCCACTGGTGCCGGTGAAGCAGTTGCAGGCCTTGGGCATTCACGTGGTGCCGTGGACGACGAATGATCCGGAACAGATACGCGCGGTGATTCGCACGGGTGTGGATGGATTGATCAGCGATCGTCCAGACCTGTTGCAGCAGGTGTTGAAGGAAGAGCGTGCTGCGAATCCTGATAACGAAACGTTGGAGCGGTTTGTCGTGAGTGCGCATCGCGGCGGACGTGGGCTGCGTCCGGAAAATACGTTGCCTAGTTTTGAAAGTGGGCTTGATCAGCTTGCAACCGAACTGGAGACAGATACAGGTGTTTCTACAGATGGCATTTCCACCATCTGGCATGACCAGTTCTATAACCCGCAGGCGTGCCGCAAGGCCGATGGTTCGGCTTACACGATGGAGAACCGTATCTACCTCCGCGATATCTCTTCAACCGATGCGGCGAAGACACTGATCTGCGACAAGATCCATTTTGGCGATATGCAGAAGAACGATGCTGCGCTGTCGCCGGTGACGGTGGCGTTTGCGAAGAAGGATGGTATGCCGTCGATCTATGCGCCGACAAATGTGCCGCAGCTTTTCCGCTTTGTGAAGTTTTATGTGGATTACTACACGACCGGTGCAGGGAAGAGCGATCCTCATGCGAAAGAGCGCGCCGCGAATGCTCGCACCGTGCACTTCAACATTGAGACGAAGATCGTTCCGGATGTGAGCATCAGCAGCCAGGGACGTCCGGTGCCAAAGGGTTTTGAGAATCATACGAAACCGCCGCAGGCGTTTGTGGATGCGCTTGCGGGAACGATTGCGAAGGAGCACATGGAAGGCCGCGCGGCCATTCAGAGCTTTGACTTCCGTACGCTGCAACTGATCGAAGAACAGTATCCGAAGATTCAGACGTTCTATCTGACAGAGAGCCCGAAAACACTTAGTTCGGACTTTGTGCCTGAGGCATTGCGGGTGAAGCCTTAAATCCACGGATGGCGCAAAGCTGCCTTTGACATGGCAGGCGAGGCGGCCTACAGTGCTTGCGATGAAAACCCTGGCCGCTTCGCTGTTGTGTATTGCATTGGCATTTGCCGGAATGCGGGTATCTGCCGCAGAGACAAAGCGCCCCGCCATCACGGGTATTGCATTCGCTCGTTTCTATGCATCGGATGCGAGTGCCGCACAGCATTTCTACGGCGACACGCTGGGCTTGAAACGGGTGACGGAAGATTCACGTTCGGTGTATCCCGTGAATGCGCTGCAATGGGTGGAATGGATTCCGCTGACCGATCCATCGCTACATTCCCGCATGGCGGCGATCGGCTTTACCACCCGTGACGCGAAGGGACTGCAGCGCTACCTCACAGAAAAAGGTGTGGCCATCGCCGAGCCGCTGAAAGACGGCGCGTTTGCCGTGCATGATCCTGATGGCTACCTTGTCTATTTTGTCCAGACCGGATCGAATCGTGCCGTTGCGAAGGCTTCGTTGTCTTCGAATGCTACTGCCTCTCGCATTATCCATGTGGGGCACGTGGTGAAAGACCAGGCGGCCGAAGACAAGTTTTATCGCGAGTTGCTTGGTTTCCGTCCGTACTGGCATGGAGGCCGTCATCCGGAGCGCGCGGACTGGGTGAGCTTACAGGTTCCGGATGGGACCGACTGGATTGAATACATGCTGAACATCCCGCCGGACGCGAGCCTGAAGTCCGTGGGAGTACAGGACCATTTTTCGCTTGGCACTGCAAAGATGGATACCGTACTGGCGCAGTTGAAGGCGAACGGCTGCACGGAGGCGCAGTGCAGCAAAACGCAGATCGGCCTTGACGGCAAGATGCAGTTAAACCTGTATGACCCGGACCTGAGCCGGCTGGAATATATGGAATTTACACCGCGGGAAAAGCCATGTTGCTCAGAGTTTATGGGGCCGCAACCCACCGCGGTTGAGAACCGTTGAAGCAGTGGGGGCCGATGCATGAGGAGTCGCGATATCTCAAACGGCATCCTTCGTCTGTTACGTTGTGTTCACACGTGTTTCACAAGACGTTTACTAGTCTGCCCTAGCGTAGCTGGCATGCGATCCCAAAAGATTTCTTCTCTCTGCCTGGCCGCAGTGTGTTTCAGCATGCCGGTTGCCTCCCTTGCGCAGTATGAAAACGGCAGCGTGGTTGGAACGGTTCGTGATGCATCGGGTGCGGTGATTGCGAACGCCACGATCACGGTGACGAATCGTGCCACGGGCGTTGTAAGCACGCGTCAGTCGGACGATCACGGTGCTTATGAAGTTCCTGCTTTACGTGTGGGCCAGTACGACGTGCAGGTGACCAAGGAAGGGTTCGCCGTGGCGAATGCCACGAACATCACCGTCTCGGTTGCGGCACGCCAGCGCGTTGACCTGACTTTAGGGGTAGGTTCCACCAGCACGACAGTGGAAGTGAGTGACGTTGCATTGCGCGTGGAGACGGATACGAGCCAGCGTGGCGAAATTGTGACGCAGCATCAGACGGCGAGCCTGCCACTGGTGGGCCGTAACTACTCTGACCTTGTGGGATTGGCTCCTGGTGTTCGTCAGACGGGCAATGCGATTTCCACCACGAGTAACACGGGGCTTGTACGCGAAGGCTCATTCAATGTGAACGGTCAGCGTTCCATGTTTAATAACTATCTGCTGGACGGCATGGATAACAACGCTTACGGCGAATCCAACCAGGGTTTCAGTAACCAGATTATTCAGACGCCGCCGGATTCCGTTGCTGCCTTCCAGGTGGTGACCAACAATGAGAGTGCGGAGTATGGACGTGCGAGTGGGGCCACCATCAATGTGGCTTCGGCGCAGGGTACGAATACGTATCACGGTCGCGTGTATGAGTTCATCCGTAATACCGATCTGAATGCGATTGGGTTCTTCGCGCCTCCGGGTGGTAAGAAGCCGCAGTTTAACCGCAACCAGTTTGGTGGTAATGTTGGCGGCCGCATTGTTCGTGACCACGCGTTCTTCTTCCTGGATTACGAGGGACTGCGCCAGGTGCGTAAGCAGGTGAGCTCTGCCACGCTTCCCACGCCTACGCAGTTGAATGGCGTGTTCAGCAAGACCGTATATGACCCCTATAACAGCACAGCCTATGCTGCGGGTACGTCGATTCTTACTTCGTCGAATATCTCGCCCATTGCGCGCACGATTGCGGGCTATATCAGGAACCTGAATCCGGGCACTGCCGCTGCGTCTAACTTCACGACGCTGCAGCGTTCGAATAACCGTACCGACAAAGGCGACCTTCGTCTGGATTACGCGTTTAATCAACGCAACTCGATGTTCGTGCGACTTTCGCAGTTGAAGACAAATGCGCTGGATGCACCTGTGTTCGGCCTGCCTCTGGATGGCCAGTCAAACGGTAACCAGCGCATTATGGATCAGCAATTAGCCGCGGGTTACACGCGTGTGATTGGTGCGAACCAGTTGCTGGATGTGCGTGTGGGCATCTCAAAGACGAAGGCCGGTAAGTACTCTACTTCTATCGGGACCAATCCGGGATTCACATTTCCTGGGCTTCCGACGGATCCTACGGTTGCGGGTGGTATCCCGGGTATCGGTATTACTGGCTTTGCTGCACTGGGACGTCAGACGACGAATCCGCAGTTCCAGAATCCCGCAGTATTTAATCCAAAGGTGAATTACTCGTGGCTGCGCGGCAATCACTCGCTGAAGTTTGGTTATGAGTATCAGAAGGTTTGGATGGATGTGCAGGATACCAATCCCCTGTATGGCGGCTTCACTTTTGGTGGCGGTTACTCGCGTTATCAGAATGGTGTTGCGCAAGGTACAGCGAACAGCGATAACTACTTTGCGGATTTCCTCTTTGGGGCAACCAGCGTGTATTCGCTGTCCAGCTACTTTGTTGCAAAGCTGCGCACCAATGGAAGCTTTGCGTATGTGCAGGATGACTGGAAGGTTTCGCCTAACCTGACCATTAACGTGGGTGTGCGTTATGAGTATGTTTCGCCTTACTCGGATGCGCAGAACCGTTTGACAAACTTCGATCCGACATCAGCTGGTGCTGCTACGGGTTCTATCTCGGCATTTGTTCCTGCGACCAATGGTAATAAGTACGGCTTCAGCCCGGACTTCAACAACTTTGGACCACGTGTTGGCTTCTCATACGCACCGGATGCGAACACGACGGTGCGTGGTGGCTTTGGCATCAGCTTTGCTCACTACGACCGCGCAGGTTCGGGTAACGTACTGGCCATTAACCCGCCGAATGCGTTGTTTACCAACGCTTCGCAAGCGGCGCCGGCGGCAGGTGGAAGTGCTGCAACCTATGTTCGCTTCGATCAAGGTTTCCCGTCGACGACACTTACCTTTAACCCGATTACGGCGAACCCGAGTTATATCGATGGCAAGCGCTATCGCGATAGCTATGTGGAGAGCTACTACCTGAGCGTGCAGCGCCAGCTTGCAAAGAACACACTGCTGGATATTGCGTATGTCGGCAATCATGGTCTGAAGTTGTTGCAGCTTGCGAACTTTAACCAAAAGGACCCGAACAACAACTTTGCGCGTCCACTGCCTGCGTTTGGCGATATCACGTATCCCATCCGCGAAGCTTATTCTCACTACGATTCGATCCAGGTGAAGTATGAGCAGCAGATGGTGGCGGGGCTGACGCTGTTGAACAGCTTCACGTATGGCCATGCGCTGGATAATGCAGGTGCGTCGCTGGAGAGCAACACGCCCGCGCCGCAGGATATCCGTAATCTAGCCGCTGACTATGGCAACAGCGATTACAACCAGCCGCTGTACAACGTTACCAGCCTTGTGTATGAACTGCCGTTTGGTAAAGGGAAGCGCTACATGAGTGGTGGTGGACTTACGAATGAGCTGGTGGGTGGATGGCAGATTTCCGCAATCAACTCCGCTGCCAGCGGTTACCAGTTCAACATTACGGATACGCCCGCAGCGAACCTGCAGGTGACGGCGAGCAGTGTGCCGACGTATCGCGGTGGCAATATCTATCGCCCGAATCGCATCAATCGTTCGGCTCCGTTGTACACGCTGGATAAGAAACGCTCGACTGGAACGTCGTTGCAGTATCTGAATGTGGGTGCTTACACGCCTGCAAGCGGGCCTGTGCTGGCGATCCCAACGACCACGCCGTTCGGTAACCTTGCCCGCAATGCTGGACGGTCGCCTGCGATCAACTTCCTGAACCTTGCTATCAATAAACGGTTCGCTGTGACGGAACGCGCGAACATTGAGTTCCGCAGCGAGTTGTACAACATTTTGAATCACACTAACTTCACGACTGCGGGTGGCGTTGCAAACAGCGGCAACACGCAGACGGGTGGAACCATTACTTCAACACTCGATCCGCGTATTGTGCAGTTTGGCCTGAAGGTGATTTTCTAAGTCACTTATTACTGCTTACTGTGACAAATGTAAATGCCTTCCCAGGGGAGAAATCCTGTTCGGAAGGCATTTGCATTTGTCGCTGCGTCAGAGTGCGTTGGGGTCCTTCGCTTCGCTCAGGATGACAAGGTCTGTTTTGTTTGTCAGTGGGTCATGGAGTAGGGTGCGGTGTGGTTCTTCATGGACCATGCTGCTTTTTCCTTGGTGCTCATCACGAAGTGGAGTTCGCCTCCGGCCATCAGTTCTTCGTGGGTGAGGAAGCTGCGATCGAATGACTTGCCGTTGAGCGTGATGCTTTGTACGAAGGCGTTGGTGTCGTTCAGGTTTTCGGCGGTGATGGTGAATGTTTTGCCGTTGGGAAGATGCATGACTGCGTGATCAACAAACGGTTTGCCGAGGACGTATTCGTTGCTGGCGGGTGCTATGGGATAGAAGCCGAGCGATGTGAAGAGTAGCCATGCCGACATTTGGCCGAGGTCGTCGTTGCCGACGAGACCGTCAGGTGTGGGTTTGTATTGTGAGTCGACGATCTGCTTGAGGCGCGCTTGTGTGCGCCAGGGCTGGCCGGCATACATGTAGAGATAGGGAAGGTGATGGCTTGGCTCGTTGCCGTGGATGTACTGGCCGATCATGCCGGAGATATCTTCTACGTCGGCGTACTTTGCGGGGTCTACTTTCTGGTCGAACATGTCGTCGAGCTTTTCGACTAACTTATCCGGGCCGCCGAGTAACTTAACGAGGCCGAGTTCATCCTGCGGCTGATACCAGGAGTATTGCCATGCGTTGCCTTCGGTGAAGCCGCTGTTTGCGCCTGCCCTGGTGGGGTCGAAGGGCGTGCGGTAGTCACCGTTAGCGAGGCGCGGTTCGACGAATCCGTCTTTCGTGTTGAAGTTATTGCGCCAGTATTGTGCGCGCTTGTAGAACTCGGTGGCGATGTCTTTGCGGCCGAGTTTTTCTGCGGTCTTTGCGATGGTCCAGTCGTCGAAGGCGTATTCCACGGTCTTGGATGCGGCTTCCTGATCGTTGTCCACGGGGACATAGGCGAGCTTCATGTATGCGCCCAGGTTGCCGTAGGGCGCGTACTTTGCGGATGCGACCATTGCATCGAGTGCGGCGTTTTTGTCGAAGCCGGGAATGTCTTTTGCGATGGCATCGGCGAGGATGGGCACTGCGTGATAGCCGATCATGCACCAGGTTTCAATGCCCTGGAACTGCCACACGGGCAGGATGCCGAAGGGGCTTTCCCGCTGCGAAGCGAGCATGGAGTTGGCGAAATCGCTGGTGCGCGATGCTGGTTGCAGCAGCGTCATCAACGGCTGTTCTGCGCGATAGGTGTCCCACAACGAGAGGCTGCTGACGAAGTTGAAACCATTTGCTTTGTGGACCTGATTGTCGGGGCCGCGATAACTACCGTCGACATCCATGCTGATGGAGGGTGCAAGCAGCGTGTGATACAGCGCGGTGTACAGGCTTTTACGTGTGGCTTCTGGTGCGGTGATTTCAAGCGCGCCCAGAGCTTTTTCCCACTGCGCGGTGGCTGCGCGATGTGCGGCTTCGAAGTCGAATGCGGGAACTTCTGCGTCCATGTTGGCGATGGCGTTGTCTTCGCTGACGGGCGAGATAGCGACTTTGACCAGCACGTTGGAATGCGTTGCCTGGCCGAAGTCGAAGACGCCGATGAGACCGCGGCCCTCTATACTCTGCGTGTCTTCCGGTGTGTTGCCGGGAGTTTTGAAGCCTTTGTAATCGATGGGCATCGGTTCGCGGTTGTAGAGATGATGCCCCTTGATCGGTGCCGAGAAGCGGATGGCGAAGTAGAGTTGGCGTCCAGGCGCCCAGCCTCGTGTTTCACGCATACCCGTGATGGTGCCGTCGTTGCGTACGCGGATGCGTGACCACAGTACTTTGCCGGGATAGTTGTAGATGCTGGAGCGCAGGTCGATGAGGATGTGACGCCTGCCGGAAGGGAAGGCATAGCGATGCACCCCAACGCGCGTGGTGGCCGTGAGTTCTGCGCGGATGCCGTAGTCTTCGAGCGTTACAGCGTAGTAGCCGGGCGAGGCTTTTTCTGATGTGTGGCTGAACTTCGAGCGATAGCCGGGATGATCTGCATCGCCGGGTTCGAGGTTTACATTATCGCCGCTGATGGGTTGCAGCAGGACATCACCTAAATCCGAGTGGCCCGCGCCGGAGAAGTGCGTGTGCGAGAAGCCGAGGATGGTGGTGTCTTCATAGCGATAGCCCGCGGCCCACTTGTAACTCTGTTTGAAGGGGCGAATCTGCGTGTCGGGTGAGAGCTGCACCATGCCGAAGGGCACAGCGGCGCCGGGGAAGGTATGGCCTTCGGTGCCGGTGCCGATGAAGGGATCGACCGCAACAACGGGCGATTGCTGAGCGTGAGCCGCAGCCAGAAGAAACAGGCTGCACGCGACGAATGTGCGAAGAGATGAGAAACGCATGCCGCTACAGGGTAAACCTGTGGGTCATAAATGGAACATGGCAGAGGCAGTCAGGAGAGATGGTTCTGCATCCAACCAACGGGAGTAAGAACATGACCTTTGATCGAAAGCATTTGTTTTGTGCATTTGCCTTGGCTGCTGTAATCGTTGCGCCTTCACAGATGAATGCACAGCCTGGACACGGGGGGCCGCCGCCGGGACAGGCGAAAAAAGGAAATTATCCGCCGCCGGGGCAGGGCGGTCCAGGTCGCCAGGATTTTCGCATGGATCGGAACTATCGCGATCAGGTTGCGCGGCACTATCGTTCCGATGCGCAACGGTGGAATAATCGCAAGCGTCCTGCGTTTGCGCCGGGGTATGCGATTCCGCGCAATTATTCGATTCGTCCGGTTCCTTCGTCGTATTGGCGCGGGATGCCACCACCGCCGAGGGGATACCAGTATGGCTACTATGACGGCTACATGGTTGCCTATGATCCGACCACGCGCATCATCGCGGACGTGATGGATCTGGTGACAGCCTTCGCGCACTAACAGGATATTTGTTGCAAATGTTTGGGCTGTCTTTCGGGGCAGCCCATTCTTATTCGGGTGTGGCTAATGTGACGGCAAACCAATGTTGCTCGTCTGTCCATTGTTCCACCGGCGCATAGCTTGCGTTGTGTAGCAGCGAGGCGATGGATGTGCCGGTGAACTTATAGCTGTTTTCCGTATGGATGGTTTCGCCCTTGGCGAAGTGGAATGCTGCATTCAGCGCGGGGATACGTACCGTTTGTTCGCGCAGCGATTGCAGGTGCATTTCAATGCGTGACTGTTCTTCATTCCACAGTGCTACGTGGCGATAACGTGCGAGGTCAAAGTTGGCGCGCAGGTCGCGGTTGATGCGGCGCAGCAGATTGAGATTGAAGGCTTCAGTGATGCCATCGTGATCGTTGTATGCAGCTTCGAGCCTGCGGCGGTCCTTCACCATGTCTGTGCCCAGCAATAGCGTGTCGCCCGGCTGTAATTGACTGCGCAGATTACAAAGGATGGTAGCGGCTTCTTCCGGATCGAAGTTGCCGATGCTGCTGCCGATGTAGAGCGCCATGGTTGGACCGTTGTGCTGCGGGATCTCAAGCGCATCGGTGACGTAGTTGGCTACCTGTGGCGCTACCGTGACACCGCTTTGCACGCGTTCCATGGAGGCGCATGCTTCGGCCATCGCCGATTCGGATACGTCAATGGGAAGATATTCCGTCTGGCCCTGCCGACGCACTGCGGCATCGAGCAGGATGCCTGTTTTGGTTGCCGTTCCTGCGCCGAGTTCGAGGACGCGGAGACGACCACTGCGACCGGGATGAATTTGTTGCCATGTGCGGATGGCGGTGTCGATGATGCCGTCGGCGTAACCCGTGAAGATGGCGCGTTCGGTGCGCGTGGGGTAGTACTCCGGCAGCGTGGTGATGCGTTCAAACAGGCGTGAACCTTCCGCATCGTAAAACAGCCAAGCGGGCAGCCACTTTGGTGCGCAGGACAGGCCCTCACGTACGGCTGTGGCCACGGCATCGAGCGCGGGGTTAACAAGGGGTGGCGCGAAGCGCTCAGGGGAGGGAAGAGATGTGCTCACCGATGGTCCTATTCGTTTCGTGAAGAAAAAGGGCGTGCGAGGCGGATGCCGGAGAACTGCCAGCGTGTGCCCGGCATGAAAAAGTTGCGATAGGCGGAGCGGATGTGGCTTGCGGGTGTGGCGACGGAGCCTCCGCGAAGCACCATCTGGCTGGACATGAATTTGCCGTTGTATTCGCCGAGCGCACCGGGTAGTGGGGCGTAGCCGGGATAGCCGGTGTAGGCAGATGCGGTCCATTCCCATGCGTCGCCCATCATTTGCGTCAGGTCATTGGAGGTGGCGACCGAGGGATGGAGCCTGCCTTGTTCGAGCAAGCCAGTTGTTTCCATAGGGGCTTCGTTTGCTGCGTGTTCCCATTCGGCTTCGGTTGGGAGTCGACAACCACGCCAGCGCGCGTAGGCATCGGCTTCAAACAGGCTTACGTGGCACACCGGCGTGGCGAGCATGGTGGAAAGACCACGCCATCCACCCAGGGTGAAGATGCGCCAGCCCGTGCTGTCGTCGGTACATCGTTGCCAGTACAGCGGAGCTTCCCATCGCTCATGCTCAATGATGTCGAGACCTTCGCTGAGCCAGAGTTCGGCGCGCGTATAGGCGTTGTCATTCATGAAGGCGAGATATTCACCGCAGGTGACGAGGCGGTTTTCCAGCGCGTAGGGCTGCAGATACACGCGATGTCGCGGGGTTTCGTTGTCAAAGCAGAAGTCAAGCGGGTCTGCTTCGTTGAGGGCGTATCCGATTTCGTGCAGGCCACCTTTGAACTCAATCCAGCGCGAGGGGATCGCTTTTGCGTCTGTGGTGTTTTTTGTTTCGCGATAGATGGGGTGCAGCGGATTGGTGAAGAAGGCGTGCTTGATGTCGGTCAGCAACAACTCCAGATGCTGCTGTTCATGCTGAATGCCGAGCACGATGCGGCGCAGTGCATCGTCAGGGACGTTGTCCTGCTGCAGCAGTTGCTCGATGTGGCGGTTTACATGCGCGCGGAAGGCGACGATGGTTTCCAGAGACGGGCGCGAGAACGATGCACGCAGTTTTTTCTCAGGAATTTCATTGCCCAGGCTGCGGTAATAACTGTTGAACAGCCAATGAAAATCCGGATGGAAGGGCTGATAGCCACGGAGAAACTGCGTCAGCACGAAGGTTTCAAAGAACCAGCTTGTATGGGCCTGATGCCACTTGGTGGGGCTGGCTTCCGGGCAGGACTGCACCATCTGGTCCTCTGTGGTCAGCGTGCGGCAGGCATCTTCCGTTGCCTTCCGCGCGGCCAGAAACCGTTGCAGCAGCGTGGTTTGCACGGCGTTCGCGTTTGAGACAACAGTGGCGGCCATTTCGCATGAACCTCAGGGAAGGGATGGGGTACGTACACACATTGGGTAGAGAGGAAGATGTTGCCGCAGGTGGTTTGGATGCAGATTTGGCGCACCATGTTCTCCCTTTCCGTGGAGCTTGCGCCAGAAAAAAGTCGGAGTGGGCGAGATTCGGAGGCAGGGTAGGCGGAATCTTTTCGGATTCTCAGGCGGTGTGGCTCTATCGCCAGAGGCGCAAAGCGGCATATACTTCGGTCAAATACATCCCATGCCGTCCCGGGGCCGGGCGTTCCGGTTTTTTCAGGGATTCGGAGGGGATAGTATCAGCGAGGTGCGTCTTCCCTGAGACGTTGTACGCAGGTCATGAATCCGAAGTGACAATGGCAGCTGATAGTCCTTCCTGCGCCATAGATTTCGTCTCGCCCCGTTCGCTGTTCCGCTCCGCTCTTCATTCTGCGATCGCTTTCCTTGCACCTGCGCGATGCCGGCTGTGCCGTGTTCAGCCGCTGGCGGACGGACGGCTGGCGCCGCTATGCGACGGGTGCAGGGGGTTCCTGGAAGATTCCCGGCTTGGCCTTAGCTGCTATTTTTGTGCGGAGCCGCTGGGGTATGAGCCTTCCTATGCGGCGACCTTAACCGGAACTCTGTGTGCTCCGTGCAGGGTGACAGCCCCTGTTTTCGTTCGGGCTACGGCTTTTGGTTCTTACGAACTGATGCGGGGTACGCTGCGGCTCTTCAAATTTGGAAACGTGCGTTCGCTGGCGCGGCCCATGGGAGCGTTGCTGGCAGAGGCGATCCTGGCCCAGGCAGAGGGGATGCCGGCATCACTGCTGGTGATTCCGGTGCCGCTCTTCAGGCGTCGACGTTTGTATAACCAGAGCCACCTGCTGGCACATGCTGCGATGCGTGTGGTTCGCCGTCATCACCCGCACTGGAAGATGGAGCTGGCTCCTGGGCGCATGAAGCGCGTGCATCACAAGGAGTCGCAGTATCGTTTGTCGCCCGACGAGCGTCGCGAGAATGTGCGGGGTGCGTTTCGGGTGCGGGGCGCTGTTCGCGGACGCCATGTCCTGCTGGTGGACGATGTGTATACCACCGGCGCCACCGTAACGGAATGTACGGAAGTGTTGTTGGCCGCAGGAGCAGAGAGTGTGCGTGTGGTTACGCTTGCGCGTGCCGGTAGCCAGATTCCTGTGCTGTGGACCGCACCGACAGCAGCTATCGATAGCACGATGTACGAGTCGCACAATCGTTTTGAGAACCGATTTATCCACACTCGGCCCGCTGGTTGATCGCCGAGTGTAAAGAGACGTAAGAACGACAGGCAAGCACGAACAGATCGAATTCACCCCTTCGCAAGGAGCAGTGCTCGAGATGCATTCCGCCAAAGCCCGTAAGCAGAAGTCGCTCGCCAAGTGCCACACCCTTACTCCGCCCGGTGAGGATCCGCGTCCGCGCCGTGGAGGAACCACGTTGCAGACACCGGTGCTGGTATTGAACGCCTCCTATGAACCCATCAATATCTGTGGTGCACGTCGTGCGCTGGTGCTGGTGCTGAAAGGTGTGGCCCGCACCGAAGAGGAACAGGGACACACGCTGCACGCCGCGTGCATCCGCATACCCATGCCATCTGTGATTCGGCTGCTGGAGTATCGTCGTATTCCACACCAGACGCGTGCGCTGTCACGTAAGAACATTCTTCTGCGTGACCGGAATACATGCCAGTACTGCGGCTGTATTCTAACTGCCAGTGAACTTACGCTGGATCATGTATTGCCACGTTCGCGCGGAGGTACTTCGACGTGGGAGAACCTGGTGGCTTGCTGCCATGACTGCAATCGCCGCAAGGGGAACCAGCTCCTGCATGAGTTGCAGGACATGAAGCTGATGCGCGAGCCAAGGCCGTTCTCATTGCATACTTCGCGTCACATTATGCGGATGTTGGGATCCGGCGATGCAGCGTGGCGAAAATATTTGTACTTTGAGGCATAAAAAGTATCGAAAGTGATACCAGACAGCGCTTCTTTGTGGAGGAGTGCTGATCTTTTTGGTAAGTTCTTTCTAATATCTCCCTGTCTTCACCTAAAGACTTGCACGACACTGCCGATAAGAGCAGCAAGCTTCTTCTCTTTGATTTCTGAGTCGCGAGCTTCGCCGGGTGTGCACCGGTCACTAAGAGGTTGTGGATGTGCGCAGGGATTACTCCGTTATTACATAGTGTTTTATCGTGTGTGTTTTCCCCTCTGTGTTGTGAAATGACTTCGGTAACTGCGCATATTGTAGGCATTGTTATGTCTTCGGAATGAATGGACGTCCCATCCCCTGTCACTTAGGGTAACTCTTGCCCGGATGATTTTCCGGCAAGAGTCTTGGAGGACTGCCAAATGAAAAAGACCGTTGTTACCTCTGCCGTGATGTCGCTTTTGCTGATGCTGGGCGCTGCTTCTACCGGATCTGCAAACGCGCAGACCACCACCAAAAAGAAGGTGACCGCGACCGCCGCGTCGATCCCGCCGCCGACCTGCCCTCCGGGAGACCCGAACGGCTGCGGTATCTACGACTAAGTTTTCTTGGGCCAGCCGGTACGCTGCTCCTTGATATGCTCTTGCTCAAGGAGATTTCCCGGTGTCCACGTTCCCGCTCTACAACACGCTCAGCGCGATCGAAATTGCGCTGAGCGTTGTTGCTTTAGTGTTCCTGATTCGCGCGCGGGAATTGAAGACCTATTGGCCCATGCTGATCGTCAGCAACTGGCAGACGATTCCCTTTTTTACGTTTGAGTGGCTGCGGGCACACGGGCGTGAGCATGGCATCAGCGCAAAAATCGCCTACATTATCTATTTCTATTCCTTCTGGATATGCTTTGCTCTGCAGGCTCTGTTTGCGGTGCTGATGACCTATTTCGTGTTGCGTGAGGCCATGCGCCCTTTGAAAGGGCTTCAACAGCTTGGCAACATCGTGTATCTATGGATTCTTGCCATCACTATATTTTTGGCATTTGACGCATCCCATACGACCTATGTGCATGGCGAACACGTTATGGTGGGGCTGGTGAGCGAGCTGCAGCGTATCAGCGGAACGATTACCATCAGCCTGGTAATCTTCGTTTGTCTTGCCATTCGTCCCATGGGGCTTTCCCTACGTAGCCGAGTCTTTGGCACGAGCTTCGGCCTGGCGCTGACGTCGCTGATGAATACGCTGCAGGCCCCTTACTTCTTCCAGACTCACTATCTGTATCGTCCCTACGCAATCGTGCAAATTGTATCCAACTGTGTGGCAGAGTTGATCTGGATCTGGTATTTCAGCCACCCCGAGCCGAAGCGTAAGTTTGTGCTGCTTTCCACGACTTCGCCGTTCCATGCGTGGAACCGCATCGCGGAGCAGTTTGGTGCGGAGCCGGGTTATGTTGCCATTGGGGGAGTTCCGCCGGATGCCTTTGCCGCGGCTGAGATCGAGATATTTCATCGCGCGTCGGCGAAGATGAATACTTCGGAGGAGAAGGAAAAATAAGCTGCGGACTTGTTTCCTGCGGATGGATCTACGGGCTACTTCTGCCGCTGGATGAGAAGTGGCTTTCCGGTGAATTGTAGCGAGGGAGAAGAATGCAGGTCCTTCAGCTTCGCTTCGCTTCGTTCAGGATGACGAACTTCGACCGTTTGAGCTTCGCTGGATGACGGTCTTCGACTGTAGGAGCTTCGCTGGTTCACGCTTTCGCGTGAATGGAGCGGCTTTGCCGCTCGGCCCAGGTTAGCTTCGCGAACCTGGGGCACCCGGTTTTTGGGTGCTGGTTTGTTTTGGGTTTCCTGGTGCGTTGTAGAGGGTTGAGAGGAATGCAGGTCCTTCAGCTCCGCTTCGCTTCGTTCAGGATGACGAACTTCGTTCGTATGAGCTTCGCTGGATGACGGTCTTCGACCGTAGGAGCTTCGCTGGTGCGTTGCTTTCTTGATAAGAGGTTTGTGTAGCCTGCCAACGACAGGCAAGTCTGTGGTGATCGTCGGAACAGATCGTGTAAGCAGAAGGGCCACCCTTTGCGGGTGGCCCTTGCTGATGTTGCGTGGAGACGAGAGTTACTCGCGCTCCGAGCGCTTCCAGTTGATGAGGTCGCCCAGCGTGGTGCTGGAGGACGAGTTGCTGGAGGTGTTGGAGGAAGGAGTCTTGTAGCTCTCCACCTCTTCGCGGCTGGCTTCTTCGCCGATGCCGCGGAGGCTGAGGCCAACCTTCTTCTCGTCGGGGCTCATCTTCACGATCTTGAACTCGTGCTCAGAACCAACCTGGAGTTCCGCCTGCTTGCCGGTCTCGTCCACTGCTTCGGAGACGTGGCACAGACCCTCAACACCCTCAGCGATCTCAACGAAGGCGCCGAACTGTGCCGTACGGAGTACCTTGCCCTTGACCACATCGCCCACGCGGTGCTGCGCGAAGAAGGTATCCCATACATCGGGCTCGAGCTGCTTGACGCCGAGGCTCAGGCGACGGTTCTCCGGCTCAACACCGAGAACAACAGCCTTGACCTTCTCGCCCTTCTTCAGGACTTCCGAGGGGTGCTTGATGCGCTTGGTCCAGCTCAGGTTCGAAACGTGCACCAGACCGTCGATGCCGTCTTCGATCTCGATGAACGCGCCGAAGTCGGTCAGGTTGCGTACGCGACCTTCAACCGTTGCGCCGGTGGGGTACTTGTTCTCCAGCTGCTCCCACGGATTGTCCTGCAGCTGCTTCATGCCAAGCGAGATGCGGCGATCGTTCGGGTTTACCTGGAGGATGATGGTGTCGACCTCGTCGCCGGGCTTGACCATCTTCGACGGGTGCTTCATGCGCTTGGACCAGGTCATCTCCGAGACGTGGACCAGGCCTTCGATGCCCTGCTCCAGCTCGACGAATGCGCCGTAGTCGGTCACGGACAGAACGCGGCCCTTCACCTGTGCGCCGATGGGGTAACGCTCGGTGGCGTCCAGCCACGGATCAGGCGTGAGCTGCTTGAAGCCGAGGGAAACGCGGTGCTTATCCTTGTCGAACTTGAGGACCTTCACCTGAATCTCGTCACCAACCTGCACGAGATCGCGCGGATGGGTGAGTCGACCCCAGCTCATGTCGGTGATGTGGAGCAGGCCGTCAAGGCCGCCCAGCTCAACGAATGCGCCGTAGTCGGTCAGGTTCTTCACCACGCCGGTCAGCACGGTGCCCTCTTCGAGGGTCTCCAGCGTAACGGACTTCTTGGCGTTCTGCTCTTCCTCAAGGATTTCCTTGCGGGAGATGACCACGTTGCCGCGCTTCTTGTTCAGCTTGATGACGCGAACGTCGAGCTGCTGGCCGAGGTAGGTGTCCAGGTTGCGGACGGGGCGAATCTCCACCTGAGAGCCGGGGAGGAACGCCTTTACGCCGATGTCGACGGTGAGGCCACCCTTAACGCGGGACAGGACCGTGCCGGTTACCGGGGTCTTGTCTGCGGCGGCCTTCTCGAGCTGATCCCACAGACGATGGCGCTGTGCCTTCTCGTAAGAAACGAGATATCCACCTTCGGACTCCTCGCGCTCCACAACAACTTCCACTGCATCGCCTACGGCCAGCTTCGGCTCGCCGGTGTGATCCAGTACCTGCTCCTTCGGAATGAGACCCTCGGACTTGAGTCCGATGTCGACAACAACATGCTTGTCGGTGATCTTCACCACGGTGCCGGTGATGACCTTGTCCTCTTCCATAGCGGAACTGGCAGCGGCCTTCTCTTCGGCCTGCTCACGGTCAAAATTTTCGAGCGCTGCCGCAAAGTCGGCTGCATCGTAATCGATGTCGTCAGGACCGTCTTCAGCGGGAGTGGTGGTTTCGGGAGCGGGCGTAACCAGGTGGGTTGCGCCTACGGTTTCTTCGTTCTGGTTGTCAGGAGTGGTGGTTTCGGTCGGCATGGTTTCCAGTTGGGTGCTCAGGGGTTTGCTCTCAGTTTCAGAATTTAGCGAGGAGTGGCGTTCGGGTAGCCACTCAGCTATTGACGCTCCGCAGTGCCTTTAGGATTCAGGGGCCACTACCGGCAGTGCGCTGAAACGTGTTTCGACGTGTGAGTAGACGACGCGGGAGCGCCGGCTGGTTGAAACCGCAAGAGCGAATTGTCCAAGGTAGCCCGCGCAATCCTGAGGCGCCAGAGCTTGCTATAAGTATAGGACTCAGAAAGCCTGTGGGTCAATGAAATCAAGCCTCTCAAGACAAGCGCCAGAAACTGCCAGAGAGGATAACGTGGGGAGAGGAGGCCGGATTGCCAGAGAAATCAGGGGGGTCTGGCAGGGAGCTGTCATCCCCCACCGATTCGCGTTTTCCCGTCGCCGGGGCAGAATTTACTGGAAAAACACTCTCCATCGGCATCGACGCAACTTGCTGCGGGCCGGGGGGGGTCCGGGAAGAACCACATAAAAGAGGCCTTCGCGGCACCATGCACGTCCAATCCGTTGTGAGGTTCGCCATGCGTCGATTCATCCGTGTTGTCCTGGCTGCTGCCCTGCTTTCTGTTACGACCGCCTGTTTCGCGGTGGATCGCGGCACATTCCCGGTGCCCAAGGTGGATGCAACCCGGGCACCGGGCAAGCTGCAGACCGCAGTCTTTGCAGGCGGCTGCTTCTGGGGAACGCAGAGTGTGTTTGAGCGTGTGAAGGGCGTGAAGAAAACGGTTGTGGGGTATGCCGGCGGTAAGGCATCCACCGCAACCTACGATCAGGTGACGACTGAGACCACGGGGCATGCCGAAAGCGTGGAGGTGCAGTACGATCCCGCCGTGATCACCTACGGCGAGCTGTTACGCATCTTCTTCTCCGTCGCACATGACCCAACGGAACTCAACCGGCAAGGGCCGGATGTGGGGACGTCCTATCGTTCTGCCATCTTTTTCATGACGCCGGAACAGCAGCAGATTGCCCAGGCATATATTGCGCAACTGGACGCTGCGCATATCTTCAAAGCGAAGATTGTCACCGAAGTGACACCGCTGAAAGGCTTCTACCGCGGAGAGGATTATCACCAGGATTACGCGCTGAAGAACCCCAACAACCCGTACATCCTGGTGTGTGACCGTCCTAAGATCAGCGCGTTGAAGAAGCAGTATCCAGACCTGTTCGTGGAATATCACGGGCAGTAAGCGATTCCTCTGACCAGCGAGTCATTTTCTCGGTCGCGCAGACATACATGGTGATAGGCTCTTCCCACACCATGCGAGCTACATTTTGTAGCCGTAAAGGAGAGCCTTCCCACCATGCGACTTTCTCTTGCAGTGCTTTTCTCCGCCCTGATCCCTTTTGCTGCCGGCGCACAGGAGAGCCCGATCACGCTGCGGACAGAAGTGCGCCTGACCACTGTCGATGTTGTGGTGCTGGACAAAAAAGGTGTGCCCGTCTCCGGCTTGACGAAGGAGGATTTCGCTGTCCTCGAGAACAAGCAGCCGCAGACCATCCGCAACTTTGAAGAGCATGTGGGAGGTCCTACGGTCTACGATGCTCCTCGCCCCGGTGTGTTTACCAACGCGACAGCCGCGCGCGGAGGAGTCAGCAATGTGCTGCTGATCGACTGGCTGAATACGCCGCCTGCAGATCAGCAGTTCATGCGCGACCAGCTTGTGAAGTTTGTAATGACACAGCCAGCCGGAACGCGCACCGCAATTTTTTCCATGGGCACGAAGGTAACGCTGCTGCAGGATTTCACCGCCGACCCGCGTGTGCTGCAGGAAGCGCTCAGAACGTTGGGGACGAAGTTTTCGCCCCTGATATCGAAGTACACCAGCCCGGCCAACCAGAATATGGTTGCGATGGAAACCCTGTATGAGTCGGCCAGCGATCCCTCCATACAGGCCATCATTGCGGGTCTGATGCAGGTGGCCAACGATAGAAACACACGCCAGTCCTCCGTCGTCACGCGCAATAACGCGCTCTACACCATGCAGTGCCTGCACGACGTGGCGCAGTATCTTACCGGCGTAAATGGACGCAAGAACCTTCTCTGGGTTTCCGGTTCGTTCCCCGCATTCATCCAGCGCGACGTGCAGACAACCGGCAATCCCTTCGTTGGAAATGAATCGATGGACCGCGAGATGCGAGCCACACAAAACCTGTTGGCAAGCGGCCAGATTGCCCTGTATCCCATAGATCCCAGGGGCGTTCCGGTACCCCCGTCGCAACTGCCTGACTCTGACGACATCACCACCAGTCTGGCCGCACAACGGCGTATGACGGGCAGCAATAGCGCCTCGCCCAAAAACACGGACTATTACCAAAGCCAGTTTGCGGAACACGCCGCCATGGAAGAGTTGGCAGATGCCACCGGAGGCAAAGCCTTCTTCAACACAAACGATATCGCTGGCGCCATGCACCAGGCAGTGGATGACGGTTCACGCTTCTACACCTTGAGCTATACGCCGCCGTCCGGCGTAAAGCCGGACCAGTTCCGCGATATTGCCGTCACTGTCAAAGGCAAAGGTCTTCATCTGGCTTATCGCCGTGGTTACTATGCTCTAAAGTCCACCGACGGTAAACCAGTTGCTCTCAATACCGCAAAGACCTCACGCGCCATGCAGCCCATGGCGCCGCAAAGCAGCGAAGTGCTCTTTCAGCTTGAAGTATCAAAACCTGCGGTGAATGTTGAAAGCGCAAAGGTGATTGGTGCGCCGGTCTTTGAAGCGCTGCCGCATGGCATGTATCAGTTGAATGCGCTGGTGGACTTTTCGACCTTGCAGTTCTCACCCGATACCGATGGAAAAATGCACGGCGTGGTGGATGTTGCCACTGTGATCTATGACAAGAACGGTAAGGTGCTGGACTCTCGCAGCGACCGTGCCACGCTTGCACTGGACGACGCGCGTTATCAGGCCATGCGGAAGACCGGCATGCGTTATCACCAGGTGATTGCGCTGCCGGACAAGGGTGATGGCTATGTGCGCGTTGCCGTGCATGATGCCACGACAGACAAGCTGGGCACGGTACAGATCAGTATGGCCAACCTGCGCGAATCCGGCGTGAAATCCAAACCGTAGCCGCAACCTCTGCTACTCTGCTGCCATGCTTGATGTCCATGCCCCGGAGCACCCCATCCACGGAGTGCGAGAGTTCCTGATCCATCTGTTCACCATCACCGTGGGCCTGCTCATCGCGCTTGGGCTTGAGAACATGGTGGAGTGGCGACATCACGTCCATCTGAAGCATCAGGCGGAAGAAACCATGCGCCTGGAGATCCGAGCCAATCAGAAAGATCTTCAGGAAGTGGTTGCCGCCATTCCGCACGAACAGGAATCGCTCAAGCAGATTGAGGCCTTCTTACAGGCGCGCGTCGCCGGCAAGACACCGGAAGTACATAGCCTGCAGACCGGCATGATGCAGGCAACACCGCAGAATGCAGCATGGCAGACGGCATCCGCCACCGGAGCCCTCAGTTTCATGGATTACGACGAGGTTCAGCGCTTTTCTTCAGCATATGAATTGCAGGCGAAGTTCGAACGCTTTGAAGATGCATCCTTGTCACCCATCCTGGGCATCATGGCCTCGCTTGCCACCACAGACAAGCCGGAAACCATGACACCAAGGCAGGCGGAAGATGCACTGAAAGACGTCCACCTGGCCATGGCCCATCTGTACGCAACCAAGGGGCTGGCCAACGACGTGAATAAGATCTACAACGAAGCCCTGAAAGAAAAATAAGCAGCTACCGAGCCAGCCAGTAAGGTTCGCCTGCCGGGATGAAATCCACGCGCATGCCGGGCATGGTCTTGCGCAACCAGTTCGCAAAGTTATCCATGCCAGGTTCTTCGCTGGTGTAATGCCCCATCAGGATCAACGCCTTGTGTCGTCCCTGCTGCTGTGCATCCCACGCGTATGCGATTGTCTCCCACTCGGGAATCTCGCCGCCAATGAGCACCTCCACATCATCGCGTTCCAGGGCCGCAATCTGCGGTGCGGGGCCGGGAGCTCCCGGTGCATAGGCAATCTTCGTCACCTTCAGATTCGGATCACCAATCACACGCACCACCTTTGCGCCCGTCTTCGCACGCAACGCATCGGCGAGCGCACGCACCGTTGTGGGTGTTGTCGTGTACAGCATTGGCTCACGCGGATTGCGCTGCGCAGATGTCCATCCCGCCTTCTGCTTCCAGCCTTCCATGATGAAGTCGGGCTGATGCATATGCGCGCCATCATGCCAGCGGAAGACCACCAGCTTATGATCCTGGATGTACTTCAGCTTCTCCTGGTACACGGGGTCGTTCTTGACCAGCGTGTCCTGATCCAGGTGGTTGTAAAACGTGGGTTCATGCGTGATGACAAGGTTGTCGTGCGCGGCAACTGCCTTGCGCAACACATCCATCGTGGGCGTGATGGTCGTCGCAACACCGGTGACTATCGTCTGCGGATCACCCGCCTTGATGGTGTCCACAGTATTGGGTCCCGGCACAATCCCCGCGGCTTCGCGCATCTTTGCGATGAACTGTTCCGCGGTGAGCGACTGCTGCGCATACATGCCCGTGGAAGCCAATAACAGCGCCACTAACCACGATTGTTTTCTCAGTGAATGCATCACTACGTGTCTCCCATTGCCGGAAGCATGTTACTGCATATGCTGCAGCGCTTTCAGGTACGCTTCGTTTTCCGCCTTGTAGATGGTCTGCAGATCACGCTCGCCGTGCACCGCCTGCTCTGCAATCGCGTGAATCGTGGCAAAGTTAAGCGCAATGCTGCGCGCCTGATTCTGCTGCGCCGCCAACGCGGCCATGTAACGACGCACATCATCCGGCGTTGCATCCTTCCATGTATTTTCAGTTGCGCCCGGCATACCGAAGCGTGCCGAGAATTCATTCAGGCTGCTGCCCGCCTCATCCAGCACGTTAAACGCTGTCGTCAGATTCTGAATAGGACCATCCACCTCGGAAAAGACACGAATCTCATCCTCGGACAGCAGCGCCAGTCGGCCACTTGCCTTTGCCGCCTGATAGGAGGGATCGTTCGGCTGATCCCAATCCGCCACGCCCGGCACCGCCGGCAATTCCGGTATTGCAGTGTGGCGCAGAAACGCATCCTGCGTCTGCCGAATCACGCGAGCGTCGCGCATGACCATCGCCTCGTAATAACGCTGCGCACCTTCAGCGTTTGTCGCGATGATCTCCAGATCGCGCTGAATGCCTTCGCGCACTTCATGCCGCTGATGCCGACGGTGCAGCCACTCCGCGCTCTGCTCAAACGAAAGAGCAATCAGCAGGCCAAGCACAACAATACCCATGTGAATGAAAAACTGTCGCCAGGTCATCACCGGCTCTTCCGGCACATGCACTTCCATTTGCTTGCGGGCTCCTCATGAAACGGGGATTCTCAGATTCAAGATACGCGATGGCGTTTCCGATACACTCCCGTGTATGAAAAGTAGACTCATCGGCGCTATGTCATGTGCGCTTCTGGCTCTTGGGGGATGCAGTGCAACAAGTGTTGTTGCGGGCCAGCGATTTACATTGGTGAACGATCCCTCTGGAATTTCAGACAAGATTCCCAACGGCGCATTGGCCCTGGATACGCGAACCGGACAACTCTGCTACACGATCAGTGGAAACTTCACGGGAGCGCCCGCGCTGCCCATGTGCAGTGATCTGGCGCAAAAGAACCATGAATAGCAGAAGGCCCGGATCGCTCCGGGCCTTCTGCTGTTTGCGATGCTTTGTTTATGCCTTGCCTGCCAACTGACGCAGCACATACTGCAGGATGCCGCCGTGCTGGTAGTAAAGGATTTCCTGCGGCGTGTCGATGCGGACGGTTGCCGGAATGTGCAGCACAGTGCCGTCAGCCGTCTTCGCTTCCACGGTGATCTGTTTGCCGTTGGCAAACTTTGCGTCCAGCATGTTCTTCAATCCGGGTACGCTGTAGACTTCTTCGCCGGTCAGGCCCAGCGATTCCACGTTGTCACCGTCCTGGAACTGCAGCGGCAGGATGCCCATGCCTACCAGGTTGGAGCGGTGGATGCGCTCGTAGCTTTCCGCAAGGACAAAGCGAATGCCCAGCAGACGCGGTCCCTTCGCAGCCCAATCGCGGCTGGAGCCAGAGCCGTATTCCTTGCCAGCAAGGATGGCCAGCGGCGTGTTGCGCTTTGCGTATTCGACCGACGCATCATAGATGCTCATGCCGGTGCCTTCCGGCAGCAGACGCGTTACGCCGCCTTCTGTTCCCGGCGCCAGCTTGTTGCGCAGACGAACGTTGGCAAAGGTGCCACGCACCATCACCTCATGATTGCCGCGACGCGAACCGTAGCTGTTGAAGTCCGCAGGCTTCACACCGTTCTCCGTCAGATACTTGCCTGCGGGGCCGTTCAGCTTGATGGAGCCAGCGGGTGAGATGTGGTCTGTGGTGACCGAATCACCCAGCACCGCAAGCACGCGCGCATCGTGAATATCCGTTACCGGCGCGGGCGTGGCAGGCATACCGTCAAAGTACGGCGCCTTGCGAATGTAGGTGGAGTCCGCCTCCCATCCATACACATCGCCCAGCGGGAACTTCAGCGCCTGCCAATTATGATCGCCGTCACTGACAGTCGCGTACTGCTTGCGGAACATCTCCGCATCGATGCTGTCGTTCACGGTTTTGTTGACTTCTTCCTGCGTTGGCCAGATGTCCTTGAGGAAGACATCGCTGCCATCCTTGCCCTTGCCGATGGGTTCGTTATCGAAATCGAAATCAATGCGGCCAGCCAGCGCATACGCAACCACCAGCGGTGGCGACATGAGGTAATTCGCACGCACATCCGAGTTGATGCGGCCTTCAAAGTTACGATTGCCGGAGAGTACGCTGACCGCAACCAGCCCATGTTCTTCAATGGACTTCGAAACATCGGCAGGCAGCGGGCCGGAGTTGCCGATGCAGGTGGTGCAGCCATAGCCCACGGTGTTGAAGCGTAACGCGTCCAGGTACTTCTGCAGATCGGCCTTGTTGTAGTAATCCGTGACAACACGTGAGCCTGGCGCGAGCGATGTCTTCACCCAGGGCGGCGTCTTCAGGCCCTTTTCGACAGCCTTCTTTGCCAGCAAACCAGCGGCCAGCATCACGTACGGATTCGATGTGTTGGTGCAGGACGTGATCGCAGCAATCACGATGCTGCCGTGGTGCAGATACGGATCGACGTCGATACCAAAGCGATCCTTGATCGACGGAATCGGCTCGCTGCCCTCCTTGCCCGGCTCTGCTGCACCGACTGTGGATTCAAGGGAACCGTCCGCGGAAACGTGGCCGCCCTCACCCTGCCAACGCACAATCTGGCGATCGCCCTTCGTGTTCGCATTGGGGCCATAGAGCGACGGCAGTTGCTTCGTGAACGATGCCGCAGTCTGCGACAGAGCCACGCGATCCTGCGGACGCTTCGGTCCGGCAACGCTCGGTTCCACGGTTGCCAGGTCCAACTCAAGCGTGCTGCTGTACTGCGCTTCCGGCGCGTCCGCAGTGTGGAACATGCCCTGTGCGCGGTAGTAGTCCTCAACCAGCTTCACCTGCTCATCCGTGCGGCCGGTCAGGCGCAGATACGCCAGCGTTTCCGCATCGACGGGGAAGATGCCGCACGTTGCGCCATACTCCGGAGCCATGTTCGCAATCGTTGCGCGATCCGCCAGTGGCAGCTCGCTGATGCCGCTGCCGAAGAACTCCACAAACTTGCCGACGACACCATGCTTGCGCAGCATTTCGGTCACAGTCAGAACAAGGTCGGTGGCCGTGGTGCCCTGCTTCAGCTTGCCCGTCAGGCGGAAGCCAACCACCTGCGGCACCAGCATGGACACAGGCTGGCCCAGCATCGCGGCCTCGGCTTCAATGCCGCCAACACCCCAACCCAGAACGCCCAGGCCGTTGACCATTGTCGTGTGCGAATCGGTGCCGACGCAGGTGTCGGGATACGCTTCATCGCCCGGCGTGGTGAACACCACACGAGCGAGATATTCGAGATTGACCTGATGGCAGATACCCATGCCCGGCGGCACCGCGCTGAAATTGTTGAATGCGCTCTGTCCCCACTTCAGAAAGGCGTATCGCTCGCGGTTGCGCTGAAACTCCAATAGCGAGTTGATGTCATACGCGTTCTTCAAGCCGTACTCATCCACCTGCACCGAATGGTCGATGACCAGCTCCGCCGGGATCAGCGGATTGATCTTTTCCGCATCGCCGCCCAGCGCCTTCATGGCGTCGCGCATGGCGCCGAGGTCGACAATTGCCGGAACGCCGGTGAAGTCCTGCATCAGCACGCGCGCAGGCATGTATGCAATTTCGCGCGAAGGCTCTGCGTTGGGCTGCCACTTGGCCAGAAACTCGATATCGTCGGCGGTCACAGTCACGCCGTCTTCGCGGCGCAGCAGATTTTCCAGCAGAACACGCAGCGAGAAGGGCAGGCGCGCCAGTTCAACGCCCTTTTCTGCGAGCGAATCCAGACGGTAGTAGGTGTAGCTTTTGCCGCCGGAGGTAAGGGTGGCGCGGCTTGCGAAGGTATTCAGCGAAGTGCTCATGGTTCAGTCCTCAATCGCGCCTGTGCAAAGGCGCGAGGTCTGGCCGCAGGCCATATGGCATTCGCAGCGCGAAGCCTGGCCCGGGCGGCTGTGGCAATCAAGAGTAGCAAAACGGGAGCGATACAGAATTACAGCGAGATACGACCGCGATCATGCCTGCCGCGGCGGAAACGCCTCAACCTCATCAGGGAGCGGTCCATACCTCTATCGTAACGCGGAATGGAGTAACTTCAACAGTGCCCGGAAGTCGCTGGAAAGATTCATCGCAACCCTTTTGCCCGGACGGGGTTTGATTCGTGCAGGGTGGATCAACGGCAGACAGTTTCGCAGCATCTGACCATCTCTGAGGATTTTTATGAAGAACGTATCGCTCTACCGGTCTGCAGTACTTATTTCGTCGCTCGGGCTCGTCCTGACGGGATGCAGGAGCAACGCGGCGAACTCTCCCGCGCCTATTGTGGACGGCAACGCCGCCGCCACCGATCCTGCCAATGCGAATATGCTGCCGACCCAGGTGGCCGGTGTAAGTTACGCCGCTACGCCGCAGAGCAACGGCACCAGCTACGCACCCCAGGCAGCTCCCCAAACGGCTCCCCAAACAGGTCGGAACACGCAGAATGAAGCTTTGCAATACAACACCACGCCGCCTGCCTATCAGGGTGAAGAGCAGCAGCCACAGCAGCAGCAGCCGGTCTACGACAACTCGCAGCAACAGCAGCAGCCCTACACCGATCAGCAGGCCGCCAACGCCGCGGAATACGACGAATACAACGCTCTGCTGGACCCCGACGTGCCACCCGCGCCTGAACCTCCCCCACCGTTGCCGCAGGATTATGAGCAGCCCATGGCTCCCGGCCCGGACTACATGTGGACACCGGGCTACTGGAATTACGCGCCAGTCGGCTATTACTACGTTCCCGGAGCATGGGTTGCGCCGCCATTCATCGGAGGTCTGTGGACACCCGGGTGGTGGGGCTGGTACGGCGGACACTATCGCTGGCACCACGGCTATTGGGGTCGCCACATCGGCTTCTACGGCGGTATCAACTATGGCTTTGGCTACATCGGCTATGGCTACCAGGGTGGCTACTGGAATAACAACCACTTCTGGTACAACACCGCTGTCAATCGCGTGCAGCCCGGCAGGGTAAACAACTACGTCTACAACCGCCGCGTGGAGGTCATCAACAACACGTACATCAACAACTCGCGTGTCTCCTACTTCGGCGGCAACGGCGGTCTGCGCCGCGGCCCGGCACCGCAGGAGTTTGCCGCGGTGCGTGAACAGCGCGTGCCTCCCATGCAGTCACAAATTCAGAATCGCCAGGCGGCCATGCAGAACCGTGGCCAGTTCTTCCAGCAGAACCGCGGTCGGCCCAACATGGTGACGACAGCACAGCCTCTGCCGGCACAACGCGGCATCGTCGCACCTCCCCGTACGATGTCCCCGATGCCGGGCAACAATCTGCATCCCGGACAGAACGGCTTCAACGGCACACTGCCTGCTAACGCCACGCCGCAGCAGCGTCAGCAGTTTGAGCAGCAACGCCAGCAGTTCAATACCCAGCAACGCATACAGCAGAATATGCAGAATGCGAACCCACAACAGCGCCAGCAGCTTGAACAGCAGCAGCGGGTGCAACAGCAGAATCAGCAGAACCAGCAACGCATACAGCAGAACATGAACCCGCAGCAGCGTCAGCAGTTTGAACAGCAACAGCGCGGGCAACAGCAGAATCAGCAGCAGGAACAACAGCGGCAGCAGCAACTGAACCTGCAGAATCAACAGCGCCAGCAGGTGGAGCAACAGCGCCAACAACAGGCAAATCAGCAGAACCCGCAGCGCCAGCAGGAGCAGCAGCGCCAGCAGGAGCAGCAGCGTCAGTTGCAGTTGAATCAACAAAACCAGCAGCATCAGCAGGAACAGCAACGGCAGCAGGACCAACAGCGTCAGCAGCAGGTGCAGCAACAGCAGCGCGATCAACAACAGCAACAACAGCGTGTGCAGGAGCAGCAACGACAGCAGGTGCAGCAACAACAGCAGCAGCGTCAGGCGCAGGAGCAGCAACAGCGCGTGCAGCAGCAGGAACAACAGCGTCAACAACAGCAGCGCCAGGTGCAGGACCAGCAGCGTCAGCAGATGCAGCAGCGTGTGCAGCAACAACAGCGCCAGGCACCTCCGCAACAACAACGGCCGGCACCCCCGCAAATGCAGCGGCCGCAACCGCAGCAAATGCACGCGGCGCCACCACAGGCACCGCATGAGCAGCGTCACTAAACGGAAGATGGAAACGGGGCCGCACAGATATGTGCGGCCCCATCTTTTACGGCTATGCCGTGAACATCTGCCAGAGCAGCACGCAGTTTAATCCGATGATGAGGATTGCCACGATCCATCCTGCAATTGCTGTTGCGCGGTTATTACAGAATTCGCCCATCACGTTCTTCTTTCCTGTCAGCAACAACAGGGGCACCAGTGCAAATGGAATCCCGAAGGACAGCACGGCCTGCGACAGCAGCAGCACTTTCAATTCATCCAGCCCCAGGGCAATTACCACCAGCGCGGGAATGATCGTGATCAGGCGGCGCAGATAGATAGGAAACTTAACATGCAGAAAGCCCTCAATCACCACCTGCCCGGCCAGCACGCCAATGGTGGACGAGGACAGACCGCTGCATAGCAATGCCACGGCAAATGCGACCTGCGCCATTGGTCCCAGCAATGGTCCCAGCGTCTGGTGCGCGCCTTCCAGCTTGCTGATGGCGCCTTCTCCCACGCCACCCAGCGCTGCCGCAGCCATAACCAACATGGCGGAATTGATGAGCCACGCACCATTCATGGCAAAGAGGATGTCGATGCGCTCAAAGCGAAGATAACGGCGACGGAAGTTACGCAAACGGCTGGCTTCCTGCGCACGACTGGCGCCACCGCTAATGCCGCGTTCCACGAACGTCGACAGGCGCGGCTGCATCAGCGACGAGTGCAGATAGATCACATGCGGCATCACCGTTGCGCCCAGCATGGCCACGGCAATGTACAGCGTTTCGTGATTCAGGTGTGGCACCAGCGTTCCACGCACCGCCTGCGACCAGTCCGGATGCACCAGGAATATCTCAATCGCGTAGCAGAAACCGATGGCACTGACCAACGCAATGATGATGCCTTCAAAGTGACGAAAGCCGCGCTGATTCAGCGCCAGCAGTAGAAATACAAACACCGTGGTCGCAAGCGCAGCCAGAAACATGACGGTGGTGCGGCTCATGCCATGTGCCAGGAAATACGGCCCCACCAGCAGGTAAAAGCCAAGCGCCGCGCCCAGGAACTCCGCCAGGTCTGTAGCAATCGCGCTGATCTCCGCCCCAACCCACAACAGCCAAACCACAGGCCGTGAGAAATGTTCGCGGCAACACTCCGGTAACGTACTCCCCGTGGCAATGCCCAGCTTCGCCGACAGGTATTGCACCAGCATGGCCATCGCATTGGACCACAGCAGCACCCACAGCAACGTGTAGCCATACTTGGCCCCGCCTACGATGTTCGAAGCAAAATTGCCGGGATCGATATAAGCGACGGACGCGACAAACGCCGGACCAAAGAACGTCCACAGCTCGCGCAGCGTGATACGCGGCTCAGCCTTCTCTGGCGAAATGGCGGTATTTAGGCTCACCTAAAAGAAGCATAGCAGCTTCTGCGCCACCCTTCCACGCGAATACCGCGAGATACTAGAAACCATGAAGGTTCTGGTGATTGGCGCAGGTGGCCGTGAACATGCCATCTGCTGGGCGCTACGGAAGTCTGCGCGTGTAAAGGAACTGGTGTGCGCACCGGGCAATGCAGGTATTGAAAGCATTGCAAAATGCCTGCCGGTACAGCAGGACAACGTGGCAGACATGCTGCACGTCACCGACGCTGTGCAGCCAGACCTGGTCATCATTGGACCGGAAGTCCCGCTCGCCGTAGGCATTGTGGATGCACTGCAGGAACGCGGCATCCGCGTCTTTGGCCCCACGCAGGCGGCGGCGCAACTGGAAAGCAGCAAAGCCTTCACCAAGGACTTTCTCCAGCGCCACAACATTCCCACCGCCCGTTACGTCACAGTCCACACGCTGGATGAAGCGCGCACGGCACTGCCGGAATTTTCGCTCCCTGTGGTGCTGAAGGCTGACGGCCTGGCTGCGGGCAAAGGCGTCATCATCGCCACCACCAACGCCGAAGCCGACGCCGCCGTGCAGGAACTGCTGCCCATGAACGGCTCGCTCGTCATCGAGGAGTTCCTCACCGGCGACGAACTCAGCGTCTTCGCCCTCTGCGACGGGGAGCAAGCTGCCATCATTGCCGCCGCGCAGGACCACAAACGCATCGGCGAAGGCGACACCGGCCCCAACACCGGCGGCATGGGCGCTTACTCCACCGACCTGCTGCTGCCCGACGACCTCAAAACATGGGTGCTGGAGCACGTCGCTCAGCCCACTGTGGACGGCATGAAGGCAGAGGGATATCCCTTCCGCGGCATCCTGTTCATTGGCCTGATGATGACGCCCAACGGACCTAAGGTTCTTGAATTCAACACCCGCTGGGGTGATCCAGAGACCGAGGCCATTCTCCTCCGGTTGGAAACAGACTTCCTCGATCTTGTCGATGCCTCGATTGATGGAACGGCTGACAAGCTCGATATCCGCCTGAAACCGGGAGCGGCCATCAGCGTTATTCTCGCCAGCGCGGGTTATCCGGCCAGTGCAGAAAAGGGCGTGGTCATCCACGGCCTGGATGTCGCCCTGCCCGCCAGCGTTGAGGTCTTCCACGCCGGAACCGCACACAACGAAGCAGGAGAAGTCGTGACGGCAGGCGGCCGCGTTCTGGCCATTGCTGCCGAGGCTGAAAACCTGCGCCGTGCCGCCGGAAAAGCCTACGACGCGGTCTCCGCAATCTCTTTCAAGGGCATGCAGATGCGCCGCGACATCGGCTGGCGTGCACTGCAGCGGGAATAGCCAGCGCGACTGCATCTACAGGTATCCACAGCGCGTCTCGACCGGGATGCAGACGATCCCGTGGCGGGAGATGGCACAATGGACACCTGCCATGAGTTCGCCATTTGACGTCATCGTTGTGGGCGGTGGTCCCGCTGGTTCTACGGCTGCTTATCAACTCGGCCTGGCCGGGGTAAAGGTTCTTCTCATTGACAAGGCCGGAGAATTTCCGCGGGACAAGCCGTGTGGTGGTGGCCTCTCCGCGCGTCTGCTGGAACGCTTTCCTTATGTGCGTGATTTCTTCGATGCAGGTGAGGTGCCAGTCCATCCTGTGAGTCGCGTGCACCTGGAGTCGCCGGATGGCACACGGGTGACGTATCAGCAGGGTGAACCCATTCTGTACCTGGTGCGTCGCTGGCAGTTTGATGAAGCACTCTTCCGGCGTGCCGCGTCTGTCTGCACGGTGCGACTGGGAACGATGATTCGCAAATGCGAAGTGAAGCCGACGCATGTGGAGTTGGAGACAACGGAAGGCGAACTCATCACCGCGCCAATCATCATCGGTGCGGATTCCGCCAACTCTGTCATCGCGCGGCATACGGGACTCCGCAGTGAAGCGGCACATAAGGAATATGCCGTGGACATGATGGAAGAGACGGACTATTCGCGATTGGATGTGAAGGATCGCGATGCCATCTATCTCTTCCTGACGTTGACTGAGACCTTCGGCTACGGATACATCTTTCCCAAAACGCATCATCTGAACCTTGGCTTTGGATGCAAGCTGGACTGGTATCTGAAGGCACTGCGTGGCAAAGGGGCGGAGCATCATGCGCAGTGGGTGGAGACGCTTAAGCAGCAGGGCGATGTGACCGGCGAGACGAATCGCAGCGGTTACAAGGCGTTTCCTATTCCGGTCAGCGGCCCGCTTGCAAAGACCTGCGCCGATCGAGTGTTGCTGGCGGGGGATGCGGGCGGCTTTGTGAATGCATTCACCGCAGAAGGCATCTTCTATGCGATGACCAGTGGTGCGCTTGCCGCGGATACGGCGCTGAACGCGATTCGCGCACAGCAGTATGACGAGCGTACGCTGTCAGCGTATGAGAAGGCTTGGAAGCGCGAGATAGGCGACGAGCTATCGCATGCCGTGGATATTCAACATTGCCTTTTCAACGGCAGCGGGCGCATGGATGCGCTGGTGCGCAAGGCGAAAGAAGACCCGGAGTTGCTGCACCTGATCATTGGTTACAGCATGGGCGCATCCACCTATGAACAGCTTCGCAATCACATGATGCGCAGCACGGTGCCAACGTGGGTCTGGAATAAGGTGAAGTCCGCCGTGCGTCTCACACGCTGATTCGTTTCGTTTCAAAAAAATGGAATTGACTTCGTGAGTCATTGGGCATCCTATGGATTGGAATGCATAACCATACTCCGTTTAACCTTGCGAACGCTGCGGCAGAAGAGATGAAGCTGCAGGGATTTGAGCTGACACCTTTCCCCGGGCAACAGCAGCAGCTTGCAGACATTCTTGCTGGCAATGTGAAGGACCATCGTAAGCGTTCGGATCTGCGTGAGCTTGCGTGGTCGTCGATTGATAACGATACTTCGCGCGACCTGGATCAGATTGAGTGGGCAGAGCGGCTTGAGGATGATGGCATCCTGGTTCGCGTGGGAGTGGCCGATGTTACCGCAACCATTGCCAGGGACACGCCGCTGGATAAGTTTGCGGCGCGTCAGTGCGCCACGATTTATACCGCGGCTCGTAACTTTTCGATGTTGCCTGCGGAGCTATCGACCGGTCTGACGAGCCTGAATCCCGGTGAAGAACGCCAGGCCATGGTGGCGGAATTTATTGTGGATGCCGATGGTTCCATGCGTGAGCAGCGCATCTTTCCGGCGTTGGTGCGCAATGCCGCGCAGCTTGCTTACAGCCATGTGGGGCCGTGGCTTGTGAACCCCGAACACGCCGTGCCGCCTGCGATGGATCCTGCGATCCTGGATCAGCTTCGTTTGCAGGATGAGGCAGCGCAGCGTTTGCGCAGGCATCGGCAGGAAGCAGGCGCGCTTGATTTCCGTCGTATGGAGTCCATGCCCGTGGTTGCCGACGGGCGTGTGCTTTCGCTGGAAGATGTGGGCCGCAATCGCGCGATGGACCTTATCGAAGATTTGATGGTGGCGGCGAATGAAACAGCAGCGCATCTGCTGTCGCTGGCGCATCGCAGTGGGCTGCGTCGCGTGGTGAAGTCGCCGGAGCGCTGGCAGCGCATTGTGGATCTGGTGTATGTCACCAGCGCGAATCTTTCGCAGCGTGTCACGTTGCCTTCGGAACCTGACGCCAAGCCGTTGAATGAATTTCTTACGAAGCAGCGAGAGCATGATCCGGATCATTATCCGGACCTGGCGCTTGCCATCATTAAACTGATGGGCGCGGGCGAGTACGTGGTGGTGCATGCGAATGATCCCTATCCGCCTGCGCACTTTGCACTGGCAGCGAATGATTATTCGCACTCCACAGCGCCGAATCGCCGTTTCCCCGATATGGTGACGCAGCGTGTTGTGCACGCCATGCTGGACAATGCTCTACCGCCTTACACAGACGATGAGTTAGCAGCCATTGCAGACCATTGCAATGAGCGTGAGAAGGCTGGCCGCAAGGTGGAACGCGCCATGCTGAAGCGCGCACAGGCTCTGGCGCTGGCTTCGCAGATTGGGCAGCACTATCGCGCGGTGGTCGCCGGGGCAGGGAGGAGCGGCACGTTTGTCCGCGTCCTGAAACCAGCGGTGGAAGGCATGCTGGTGCACGGTGCTGAGGGACTGGATGTGGGCGACCGCCTGAATGTGAAACTGGTTCACACCGATCCGGTGCGCGCGTTCATCGATTTTGTACGGATTTAGTGCTGGTTTTTAGTGGCGCATGGAGAAGCGGAGGCGTTCGTCGCTCTTCTTCTTGTCTTCGCGCTCCCACGCGATGGCCATCACGGTTAACGCTGCGGTGAGTGCGGCGATGACGGCGCTTACGAGAGACAAGGTGCGATAGCCGAAGCCGTGGGTGAGCACAAGTGCCCCCAGCGCTGCTCCGAGTGCGTTGCCAAGGTTGAACGCGCCCTGATTGAGTGTGGAGGCGAGGTTCTGCGCGCCGCGCGCCTGATCGACCACGCGTGTTTGCAGCGGGGCTCCTACGGCGAAGTGCAGCATGCCCCACAATGCGATGGTGATGAGTGCGGGGATGACGTGCTCTTCTGCAATGGGCATCAGCACGAAGAGTACGGCCAGGACGATGAAGCCCATTGCGACGGCGCGGAAGCCCTGCGAATCTGCCATGATGCCGCCAAGCAGGTTTCCGACGGTGATGGCAACGCCGAAGAGTACGAGTACTCCGGTGACGCCGTGCGGTGTGATGTGAGTGATGTCTTCCAGAATGGGCGTGATGTAGGTCAGCACGCAGAACATGGCCGCGGAAGACATGGTGCTGATGAGCAGTGTGGTGAGCACGCCGCGACGCATGACGGACTTGAGTTCGTGCTTGAGATGGACCGGTTCCGAGTGCTGGTGCGGGACGAGAGCCCACACGCCTGCACCGGCGAGAATGCCGATGGGAACGATGGCCCAGAAGGCTGCTCGCCAACCGAAGGCCTGACCGAGCGCTGTACCAGCGGGCACGCCGAGAACATTGGCCAGCGTGAGTCCACTGAACATGATGGCCACGGCGCGGGCGCGTTGCTCGCGCGGCACCACGTTTGCAGCAACGATGCTGCCGATGCCAAAGAACGATCCGTGGGAAAGCGCCGTGCAGATACGGGCGAGTAGCAGCAGATGGAAGTTGGGCGCGGCTGCGCAGGCCGCATTGCCAAGGATGAAGATGCTCATCAGGACGATGAGTGCGCGTTTGCGATCAACCTTTGCTAATGCCAGTACGACCAGCGGCGAGCCAAGTGTGACGGCCAGGGCATACGCGCTGACCAGTGTGCCTGCCTTCGGGATGGACACGCTGAAGTCGCGTGCCAGGTCCGGCAGCAGACCCATGATGATGAATTCTGTTGTGCCAATGCCGAAGGCGGCAACGGCCAGTGCAAGTAGCGGTTTACGCATGTGTGCAGGCTTTGCAATCGCGGCAGAAGGTATGGTTGCGGCGGTGCGCCAGGATCATCAGCGAACTGCCCATCATCGTCAGGCTAACTTCCCAAAGATGCGAAGGTAATCGTTCTCCGAACCACGCGGCCAAAAAGATGCACCCAAGTCCGGCTGCCATCCAGACGAGCACGCGGCGCTTGCCATGTACCCGGAAGCCACGTACCAGTGCAACGGCACCCAGTGTCGCCACAATGGCGGCAAGTGTCCGGTGTGTGCTTTCTTCACCCGGCAAGCAATGAGCCAATGTTGCGAAAAACGAAAGCAGAACCGGAGTCATCAGGCAATGCACCACACACAGTCCTGATACCCAGATACCAAGGCGATCTGCGAGGGATGCAGTTGAAGTCTGTCTTTCGGCGATCATGTTCAGGCTGTAACCGCTGGCAGAATATCTTCCACATCCACCCACTGCGTGGGGTAGTTGCCGGTGTAGCAGGCGGTGCAGTAGCCGTTGGGCTTTTCGTCGCCGGTGGTGCAGCTGTGAATCACGCCATCGAGAGATAGGTAAGCTAACGAATCGGCTTCAATGAACTTGCGAATCTCTTCAAGCGAGTTGTTTGCGGCGATCAGGTCGCGCGTGCTGGGTGTGTCCACGCCGTAGAAGCAGGGTGAGATGGTTGGAGGACACGAGATGCGCATGTGCACCTCTTTCGCCCCGGCGGCACGCACCATGCGGACGATCTTGCGCGACGTGGTGCCACGGATGATCGAGTCGTCGATGAGGATGACTCGTTTGCCTTCCAGCAGTGCACGCACGGGGTTCAGCTTCATACGGACGCCGAAGTCGCGCACGCGCTGTTCCGGCTGGATGAAGGTGCGGCCCACGTAGTGGTTGCGGATGAGGCCGAAGTTGAACGGGATACCGCTTTCGTTTGCGTAGCCGATTGCAGCGGTCACGCCGCTGTCCGGTACAGGAACGATCAGGTCCGCAGGGACGCTGCTCTCGCGAGCAAGTGTGCGGCCCATTTCTTCGCGGCTCTTCTGTACCCAGCGGCCAAAGATCTTCGAATCAGGCCGAGCGAAGTAGACGTGTTCGAAGATGCAGCTTGCCTGTTTGGTGTCGCGATTGAAGTAGCGGGAGGTGACGCCGTCTTCGCTTACCATCACGAGTTCGCCGGGTTCCACATCACGCTCGTACTTCGCGTGCAGCAGATCGAATGCGCATGTCTCGCTGGCGAAGACGAAGGTATCAGGAGCGCCGTCCTTGCCGACGATGCGGCCCATAGAGAGTGGGCGGAAACCATGCGGATCGCGCGCGGCAAAAATGCGGTTGCGCGTCATCATGACGATGGAGAACGCGCCGTCCACCTGTCCGAGCGAATCGGCGATGCAATCCACCAGCGTGTTCTCTTTGGAGTGCGCGATGAGCTGCACGATGATCTCGGAGTCGCTGGTGGTCTGGAAGATGGCGCCGTCGCGTTCGAGGCGTTCGCGCGCTGTGCCCAGGTTCACCAGGTTGCCGTTGTGCGCAATGGCAATGAGGCCCTTGGTGGATTCCACCTTGATGGGCTGCGCATTCAGCAGCGCGGAGTCGCCCGTGGTGCTGTAACGCGTGTGACCAATGGCCATGCGGCCGGGCAGCTTTTCGAGTACCGGATCGGTGAAGATTTCGCTGACCAGACCCATGCCCTTCAGGTCGTGAATCTCTTCGCCATCGGCGGTGGCAATGCCGCCGGATTCCTGTCCGCGATGCTGCAGCGAATACAGGCCCCAGTAGGTGAGGCGAGCTGCATCGTCATGGTTGTAGATGGCCATGACGCCGCACTCTTCGCGGAGTTTGTCGAAGTGTTCTTCGGCTTCGTGATCCTGCAAAATGGCCTCTGTGTTCGTCATGCTGCGTTCCCCAAAGCGAGTTGCTTCGCTGCTGCTTCGAGTGGAAGCCACTCGCTCTCCATGCGCTGGCGAAAGACACCACGCGCTTCTGCCAGATCAACCACATCCACACGGATGGGAAGATCAGACTCATCAAATGCTTCCATCAGGTCTGCTCGCAGAGAAGAACCCAACGGCGTATCGCCACCAATAGCGAGGTCCAAATCCGAGCGCCTGCGCGCACGGCCTGTGACACGTGATCCAAAGACAAAGACCGGGCGCGAGGGCACAAACTGATTCAGAATCGCGCGAACAATCGCGAAATCTTCCGTGGTGAGATCGAGTTCGCCTTGCTTACCCATTGCCGATAACCCTTGTCTTCAATTGCTCCAGAAGATAGGCAGCTTCCTCGACGAAGGCGGCAGCATCTTTTGCCACTTCGCGGGCGCTCTCCTCGTAATATTCATGCACCGTGCGATTGCGTGCGTTGCGGTACCGCTTCCAATGAGGCCAACCGGATTTCAACATCCCCATCTCATCTCCCAATCGGATGATGCTCTGGTAGGACATGGTTCGAATCTCCGGTGGGACCGGCATAGCATCCAGCAGGAAACGATTCAGATTGCGATTCGACAATTCAAAGGTTAGTTCAAAACGCTTGATGACAGAATCAAGAATGAACAGGTTTTCCGGTTCGCGTACGTGAGCGTCAAGAGCCTCACGCAGACGGGTGAGAATGCGTTCGTACAGTTCGAGATCGGTTGGGCGCAAAGGCGCATCCAGGTCGATCACGCGAGTACCACCTCAGCTTCCAGTTCTTCTTCCAGCGCGCCGGTGAAAGCGCTTGCCAAATTCGATGTTGCTGCGTTGATCACGGCTTCGCCATCAAGCGTGATTTGCACGCGATCCGCGATGACTTCGCCGAGCGGCGCGACAAAGACGCCTTCGATGCCCGCGACGGCAGCGCGTACCTGCTCGAATGTTCCCGGGGTGATGGTTGCGATGACGGAGGAGCCAATTTCGCTGAAGAGACGCTCGATACGCATCAGGGGATCGTTGCCCACGTTCATTGCCACGCGTACACCCAGGTTGTTGGGGAATGCGGAGCGAGCGAAGGTTGTGGCGCAGCCACCGTCTGTGAGGTCAGAGGCACTGTTGAGCAGGCGCTGATCCGCGAGTGTGATCAATGCCTTGTGCAGCGCGGCTTCTTCCTGCACGTCCAGGACGGGAGGCTTACCCCATACTTCGCCCAGGACCGTCTGCGCAAATGCAGAGGAACCCAGATCGTGCTTCCACTCGCGACCTGCGCCGCGATAGGCAGAGAGGAAGATAACTTCGTCGCCGACGTTCTGGAACGCGTTGGGCACGGCTTTCGTCACATCATCCAGAATGCCAACAATGCCGAGTACCGGTGTGGGGAAGATGCCTTCGCCCTTCGTTTCGTTGTAGAGCGAGACGTTGCCGCCGGTGATGGGCGTGCCGAGTGCTGTGCAGGCTTCGCTGATGCCGTCGATGGCCTGGGAAAGCTGTGCCATGATCTCCGGCTTCTGCGGGTTGCCGAAGTTCAGGCAGTTCGTCGCCGATACAGGTGTTGCGCCGGTGCAGGCTACTTTGCGCGCGGCTTCTGCAACTGCGTGCATCGCACCGAGCTTCGGATCGAGCCATGTCCAGCGGCCGTTGCCTGCAAGGGCCATCGCGAGGCCGCGTTCGGGTTTGCCGTTGCCGCCGGTGCCCTTGATGCGGATCACGCCTGCCTCGCAGCCGGGGCCCTGCACGGTATTGGTCTGCACCATGCTGTCGTACTGCTCGTAGATGTGGCTCTTGTCGCAGATGTTCGGGCTGCCAAGCAGCTTCTTCAGGTCCGCGGTGTAGTCGCGTGGCTTCTGCAACTCTTCCAGCACCCATGCCGGAGGGTCGAGCGATACGGGAGCTTTCCACTCGCCTACGGGACGGTGATAGACCGGAGCGTCGTCTGTCAGGGATTCATTCGAGAGGTCCGCGACCAGTTCGCCGTGGTGGCGCACCTTCATGCGGTTTTCCGGGATGACCGTGCCGACCACCGAAGCGTCCAGGCCCCACTTATCGAATACGTCCAGCACTTCCTGTTCGCGGCCTGCATGGGCCACGAGCAACATACGTTCCTGCGATTCGGAGAGCATGATTTCGTAGCTGGTCATGCCGCTGTCGCGCTGCGGCACCAGGTCGAGTTCAATCTCAAGACCAACGCCGCCACGTCCGCCCATCTCGCAGGTGGAGCAAGTGAGGCCAGCCGCGCCCATATCCTGAATACCCGAGACAGCTCCGGTCTTCATGGCTTCCAAGCAGGCTTCGAGGAGGAGTTTTTCCAGGAACGGATCGCCCATCTGCACATTGGGGCGCTTCTGTTCTGATCCTTCTTTAAATTCCTCAGAGGCCATGGTGGCTCCGTGGATGCCGTCGCGGCCTGTTTTTGCACCCACGTAAATGACTGGATTGCCGACGCCAGTGGCCTTGGCGTAAAAGATTTCGTCGTGGCGCACCAGGCCCAGTGCAAACGCATTCAGCAGGGGATTGGTGCTGTAGCACTCTTCAAAGCGCGTTTCGCCGCCTACGTTGGGAACGCCGAAGCAGTTGCCGTAACCGGCGACGCCGTGGACGACGCCTTCCATCACACTGCGGTTCTTGGCGTAATCCGTGTCCTTGTCGTTGCCGCTCAGCGGGCCAAATCGCAGGGAATCCATCACCGCATAGGGGCGCGCGCCCATGGTGAAGATGTCGCGCAGGATGCCGCCGACACCCGTCGCTGCGCCCTGATACGGCTCAATGTAGCTGGGGTGATTGTGGCTCTCGATCTTGAAGGCGCAGGCCCAGCCGTCACCCACGTCGATGATGCCGGCATTCTCGCCGGGACCCTGCATCACAGCGCCGGGGCCGCTCTCACGCGTGCCTTTGGTGGGCAGGCGCTTCAGGTGGACACGGCTGCTCTTGTACGAGCAATGTTCGCTCCACATGACGGAGTAAATACCAAGCTCCGTCAGCGATGGCGTACGACCCATCGTGGCGAGGATTTTGGCGTATTCCTCGTCGGTGATGTTGTGTATTTTCAACAGCTCCGGCGTAACGTTACACGGCGTCGGAACTTCGTAAGACTGGACTGTGGCGGTCGGGGTGGCTACCGCCTCCGCCTCGTGTGGGATGGCTGTGGGCTCGCTCACCTTTCTAGTGTCGCATGAACGACGCCCCGGTTTGCACCCGGGAAGCCGGTTAGCGCCAGCCTTCCACGTCCGTGCCGCCGAAAACACGGTCCCGGTGCAGCATTCCTGTGAAAAACATGTACGGATGCAGCAGGTCCAGCGCGCCTGCGGCGTTCAGCTCGGCCATCTGATCCGCAGTCAGGTTCACTTCCAGCGAGGCGATGTTGTCCTGCAACTGCGCGACCCTGGTGGCGCCGATGATCAGCGAGGAGATGGCCGGACGTGCCAGCGCCCATGCCAAGGCGACCTGCGCCATCGGCCTGTCGACTTCCGCAGCCACTTTGCGCAGGGCATCCAGCGTGGCCCAGTTCTTCTCTGTGTACTTGTGAAAGACGGGGTTCGCGCCCCCGCCCAACACGCTCAGGCGGCCTTCGCCGCTGCCTTTGCCGTCGTCCTCGCGCTTGTATTTTCCGGCCAGAAAGCCGCTGGCGAGGGGGCTCCACGGCGTGATGCCGATACCTAATTCGCGCGCGCAGTCTACATGTTCGCGCTCAATGGCACGTTCCACCAGCGAATACTCCAATTGCAGGCCGATTGGCCCCGGAACGCCATGCACCTGTGCCAGCGTGGCGACTTTTGCGGCGTACCAGGCGGGAACGTCGCTGAAACCGAAGTAACGAATCTTTCCCGCACGCACCAGATCACCCAGCGATTGAAGAACTTCCTCCGCTGGCGTGACGGTGTCCCAGGCGTGCATCCAGTACAGGTCAAGGTAGTCCATTTGCAGCCGTTTCAGCGACGCGTCCAGCGCGCGATACATGTTCTTGCGCCCGTTCGCGCTGCCTTTGGGGTTGCCCTTCTGCGCATCGCAGGTCATGGTGAACTTCGTCGCCAGCACCACGCGGTCGCGCAGATTACGTGCGGCAATGTAGCCGCCAATCAACTCTTCGCTGCGCCCATTGGCATAGGTGTCGGCGGTGTCAATGAAGTTGCCACCCGCGTCCACGTACGCGTTGAAGATGGCCTCGGAAACTTCGTCCGGCGAACCCCAGCGCGGCGTTCCCATGGTCATGGTGCCAAGGCAAAGCGGGGAAACAACAAGTCCGGAGCGGCCAAGTGTGCGATAGCTGGTAAGCGTCATAGCAGAACCAGCATACCGCCGCATCGTTACACTGTCTTTGCAATGCATGATGCCAAAAATGCGCGGCGTATTCTGGGCACCGTCCGTGTCATACCGCCGGATGCCTCATGGCCAGAGAAGTTTTGGCACGAGCGGGAACGCCTGAAGACATTTCTTGGCAACGTTGCGGATCAGTTGGAACACTACGGCAGCACAGCGGTGCCCGGGCTCAGTGCGAAGCCAATCATCGACATGATGGCTCCTGTGCCGTCGCTGGAGGATGCCGATGCACTGGTACCCATCCTGGCTGGAGCTGGATACAACAAGATTGACGCGGGATTTTTCAAACGGCGTTTCTTTCGCAGAGAACCGGAAGGTTCGCAGCCCGCCTATCATCTGCATCTGGCGGTCTGCCCGGGATGGCCAATCAAAAATGAGCTGCTGTTACGCGACTGGCTCATCCAAAATCCGGATACTGCACGAACCTATGAGGCGTTGAAGCAGGACCTTGCGACTGCGTATGGCGACGATATGCCGCGATACACAGCCGCAAAGACGCCTTTCCTGCGCCACATCACCAATCAGGCACGCCAAAGCCGAGGTCTCCCGATCGAACACGATTGGGAGGAGTAGGCCCTGACAGATTGTTTGATGTAACGGGTTGCTTAGTTATGTCCGGTTGATCCGAAGCCGCCTTCGCCGCGATGGGTCGCGTCCAGATCGTCCACTTCTTCAAACGTTGCCTGCAGCTTCTTCACAATGCGTAGCTGCGCAATGCGGTCACCTGCGCTCAGCGTAATGGGCACGTCGGTCACGTTCGTCAGGACAACTTTGATCTCACCGCGATAACCGGGGTCAATGACACCTGCCAGTGTGGTGATGCCTTTCACGGCCAGACCGCTGCGGTCCTCAACTAATGCGCCGTACTCTTCGGGGAAGGCCATGGACAACCCTGTTGCAACCAGCGCTGTCTTGCGCGGTTCCACCGTGGCTTCGTGAACGCTGTAGAGGTCGGCGGCCAGGTCGCCCCATGCGCCCTCATGGGCATACTTGGGCAGCTTGGCATCGGGGTGCAGGCGCTTGGTTGGAATATGCGGCATGCCTACCAGCTTAGAGCCTCAGGCTGAGGGAATCCTAGGCGCCAGCCAGTAACTGCTTCCGCTTGCGCAGCAGCAATACGGCCCTCACCAGCAGGACGACCTGCACAGCGATTACCGCCCACATGACCGCGGGATGCTGCGAAGAATTCACCACGACCGGGATGGCTGCCAGGCAGGCGACTGTTCCGCCGGTGACAGCCGCCTTCGTCCGCAGCTTGTTCGCTTCGTCCTGTGTCGATGGATCACAACCGCAGTTGCACATACGTTTATTGTGCGCCTGTCACCGCGCGAAAACAATCACGGAGCCGCATTCCAGCGTGTGATGACGCGGGTGCCGTGCTCCCATCCGAGAACACTGACAGTCGCCGTGGACAGCGTCAGCCGCTGCCCGAAGACGCCCGGCTGCTGCACCCACACCGCCGCCAGGATGCGGAAGATGTGGGCATGGGCAAACAGCGCACAGCGTCCGCCATGCTGCAGGCAGCGGTCAATCACCTGCTGCGCACGCGCGGCCACCTGGTCGATGGACTCGCCGCCGGTAATGGGATCGGCCCAGACGCTCCAGCCCGGTTCCGTCGCCTGAATCTCCGGTGTGCTCTTGCCTTCATACACACCATAATTCCATTCCTGCAGATTCGGCTCGACTTCCGCACGATCACCCAATCCTGCAAGTGCTGCGGTATCGCGTGCACGCTGTCGCGGGCTGGTCAGCACCAGGTCGAACGGTGTCTTTGCAATCACGGGAGCCAGCGCGGTTGCCTGCTCGCGTCCGTGTTCGGTCAGCGGGAGATCGGTGTAGCTGGTGTGCTTGCCGTTCAACGACCACTCTGTTTCACCGTGACGAAAGAGCCACAGCTCCGCCTGCTTTTTCTTTTGTTCTGTCATTGCTCTCTTTGGATGCGGTTAGAGGTAGGCGGTTACATCAAAGCCCACAATGCTGTTCTTCGGCAGCTTCGATTCAATGGTGGTCCGTGCGGGTGCGTTCTTGCCAAAGCGTCCGGTGTACACCTCGTTCATCGCGGTGTAGTCATTCATGTCCCGCAGATACACAATCACCTTCAATACCTTGTGCATGGACGAACCGGCATTCAGAAGTTCCTTCTCCACCTGGTCCAGCAGATAGGCCGTTGCGGCGCGAATGTCGTCCGGCTCCGGCGCGATCCATGATGTCTTTGCCGACAGATACACCACGTTGCCGAAGACAACCGCAGGCGTGTAAATGCCCGCGTTCGGATGGTTCGGATTGATGGCAAGATACTTTGCTTCTTCGGTGCTCATGTCTCTTATTCTCTCGCAAGGTGTCAGAGGCCCGCTATCAGATCCATCTCCACCAGCGTGGGATGCGGTGTGCGCGTGATGATGGTGGTGCGTGCAGGCGGATCTTTCGGGAAGTGCTGTGCAAATACTTCGTTCATCGCAGGCACATCTTCCGGGCGTTGCAGATAGACCGTGACTTTCAACACGTTCTCCATGGACGAGCCTGCATTGGCAAGCTCCTTCGCAAAAGCGTCCAGAACATGGTTCGTGCAACTGCGAATGTCGGTTGGATCGGGTGCGGTGCCTGATCCCTTGCCGGAAAGAAACAGCAGATTACCCCACTGTACTGCGGGCGAATACACCGCAGTCGTCGCTGGCCCGATGCGATGAATACGCTTACGCGGCGCGGCATCTACGTTAGGAACGGATGCAAGCGCGAGTGCGCGCGTGGCAAAGCTGCGTCGTGTCATGGACATGATGCCTTCGTTTATACGATGTTTTAGCGGAACTCGAACCGACTGGCCACTTACGATGGCGGTCATTTGTTTGCGACATCCTGCAAAGCGCTGCTACAGCATTCTCAGTGCGCGGTTTATCTCCACGGCTTCCATTTGCAACTGCGTCACCATGTCGGTGTCGCTGCGTCGTTCGGCCTCTGCGATGAGGCTGCGTAGTTCCCCCTTGCGACGCTCCAGCCTGCGTCGTTCCAGTGTATGCAGCACATTGCCCACTTCGTTGGCCAGCATGGCAGGGTCGCCAATGGCATCTTCATGCAGCAGGCGCGCCAGTATCTCGCGGCTGCGGTCGTCGGGCGCTGCTTCCAGCGGATTGTCCGTCAGGGGAGCACCGGCAAGCGCTTCGATGAGCTCAGCGGCAGCAAGGCCATCCAGCCACTCCGGATGCGCGATGAGTTCGCTTGCAGCGCGTTGGCGCGCGCGATCTGTTTCCGGTTGTACCAGGGCTCGCAGCAGGATGCGTTCTGTCTCGTTTAATTGCATGGCAGAGGTGCTGCGAACGCTTTCCAGGCGATGCGTTGCCGCATGTTGCAGCTCCTGCCGCATCAGCGAAGAGTCAATGCCGAGTTTCTGCGCGGCATCATCTACAAACTGTGTGCGCTGAATGGCAGAGGGCAAACGCCGCACGTGCGGCAGAAGGAAGTTCACTGCTTTTACCTTTGCCTCAGCCGTGCGCTGCGGAAACAGCGTGCGCGCGCGATCAATCAGGTATTCCGCATGGGGCTTCGCATTGCGCAGCGCTTCTGCGTATGCGGCAATGCCGTGTTCCAGAACATAGCGGTCGGGATCGAGGCCACCTTCCAGCGTCATAATGCGGACTTCAAATTCCGCCTCAGTTAACAAAGCTAACGATTTCTCCGCGGCATTTGCGCCTGCGGTATCGGGGTCAAAGTTTACGACGACGCGCTTGGTGAATCGCGACAGCAGTCGTACCTGATGCTCAGTAAACGCGGTTCCGCTGGTGGCGATGACGGGTTGCAACCCGGAAGTGAACACACGGATGCAGTCCATCTGTCCTTCGACCAGCAGCGCGTAATCCTGCGAACGGATCGCGGCTTTGGCTTTGTCGAGGTTGAAGAGAACATGCCCCTTCGTATACAGCGGTGTCTCCGGCGAGTTCAGATACTTCGGCCCGCTCTTCTCATCGCTGTCCAGCGCGCGCGCCGTGAAGGCGATGGTCTTGCCTGCTTCATTACAGATGGGGAAGGTCACGCGTTTGCGAAAACGCGCATACAGCGGCCCTACGGGGCGTCCTTCATCGCTCTGCTCGCGTGAAGAGAACAGGCCGCTGGAGCGCATCACCTCGTCGTTGAAGTGTTTTGAGAGCGCCTCACGCATGTGATTGAAATCGTCCGGCGCATAGCCGATGCGGAACATGGTAATCGTGTCCGCACTGACCGCTCGGCTGGAGAGATACTCACGCGCTCGCGCCGCTTCCGTCGATTGCAGCGCCTGCTGAAAATACTGCGTCGCGGCTTCATGAATGTCGATGAGCTGCCGCCGCAAACCCGCCTGCGCAGCTTCTTCCGGCGAGTTCCACTCCCGCTTCGGTAGTGGAATGCCCATCTTCTGCGCAACCGCGCGAACAGCCTCAGGAAACGAGATGTTCTCAATCTTCTGCACAAAGGTGAATACATCGCCTTTGGCGTGGCAGCCGAAGCAGTAGAAGTATCCATGCGCCGCATTCACGCTGAACGACGGCGACTTCTCCTGGTGAAAAGGGCAGAGACCGCTGAAGTTCTGCGCGCCGCTTTTACGCAGGCGCACATATTCGCCGATCACCTTGACGATGTCGGTGGCGGCTTTTACCTGTTCTTTGAAGTCGTCTGCCACTGCTGCTTTACAGGTTACGCTGGCGTGCGGTCGCCGTGGCTGGGCGGCTGGCTGATGACGAGCATCCGCACATCGGCCTGGCTGCGGTTGATGGCGGTATGCGCCTGTCCCGGTGACACCTCAACGCCCTTGCCGGGCGTGATGACAAAGTCATGGTGCTCCACTTCCAGCGTCAGTTCGCCCTCCAGCACAAAGAAAAACTGCCGAGACTTCGCGTGGGCATGGCGCTCCTCGCTGCGCCCCGGCGGCATGCGTTCTTCAATCACGCTGAGGCCTTCGCCTTTGACCAGATGCCATCCGTCGCAGTCGACGCCCCATAGGTAATGCTCTGCGTTACTGGTATCGACGATGCGAGTGGGCATGTGTCAGGCGCTCTTTTCCAGAAGAAGAGCTTGGTGCATCACGCGTTTTACAAAGCCTTCAAACGATTCACCGTGCCGCTGCGCAAGCTCATTCGCCAATGCTGCATCCTCTGCATCAAGCACGACCGATGCGGGTGGTGGCGGAGTAAAGCGATCTCGCAGGCTGGTGCGCCGTAGCGTTCCTTCAGATGCGGCTGTATCAAAGGCGCGCGCGACCTTATCCTGGTTTTCAAACCACCAGCGAGCTTCGTCGGCTTCATTTTCAAATTTTGGCACTTTCACCGTTTCGCTCATTGTGTCGCACCTTTCTCCTGAAGATATCGCCGCTTCAGATACGGATCCGGATCGTAGGCCGTAATTGGCCGGATAAGGTGGTCACGTTCTGTAAAGACCACTACAAGTATTCTTCCACGCAAGGCCTCGCCAATCCACAAGAAACGAATTTCTTCCTCTGCGTGCTGTACATCCAGTTCGATGACGCCACCAATGAGAACTTCTTCCACCTCTTGTGGTGTGACATCATGCCTCGCAATATGCGCCCGATTGGCTTCGTCCCATTGGAAATACTCCATGCCCAGAAATTTGCTTACTTCTCCTTCAGGCGAGGCATCAGTGCCACAAGATTTCCGGGGCGGGTGCGGCGGTCGAACTGGTGGACAAGTATCTCATCCCACGCCTGAAGTACGGCATTGGTTGAGCCGGGAAGCGCGAAGAGTAACTTGCCGCCACTTACTCCACCCATCGCACGCGATAATATCGCCGCTGTTCCTATCTTCGAGTAAGAAAGCATACGGAATAACTCGCCAAAGCCGGGTAACTCCTTGTCAAAGAGCGGACGCAATGCCTCCGGGGTCACATCGCGACCAGTGATGCCGGTACCGCCGACAGTAAGAATTACGTCGACTGCCGCATCGGCTATCCATGTACGCAAACATGCCTGAATGCTGGTGATTTCGTCCTGCACCACGCTGCGCGCTGCGATCAGATGTCCTCCATCCGTCAGCCGTTGCACCAATGCATCGCCCGAGCGATCCTCGGTGGCACTGCGCGTATCGCTGACAGTCAGAACAGCAATGCGTATCGGTTGAAAGATAACTTCAGGCATAGATCGATCGTTTCTTCGGAAAGAACGAAGGGCATCCTGTTTCGGATGCCCTTCGCGTATTTCGCTGCCTTACTTACATGTTGAAGTTAGGCTCGTGCTCGTCTTCCACGCCATAGCGGCGCAGCAGATTCGGCAGGTTCTGCGAGAAGGCCGCACGCGGCATCACAGAGTTGCAGCCTGCTTCCACAGCCTTCGCCTTCAGGTCGCCCTGCAGGTGCGAAAGGAAGCCGATGATCGACGTGCCTTTCTTCAGCTTGGCTTTCAACTTCGGGATCAGCGTCAGCGGTTTGGCGTTGGCGTTATTCAGGTCAAACACAATCAGCGACGGATGATCGTGCTCCGGCAGATCCGCCAGATGAGCCACGATGTCCTTGTCCGGCTTCATGAATGCCACCTTCACACCCTGCAGACGTGCCGTCTCCTGAATCTTCGCGGTGAAGAACAGGTCTTCAATGAAGAAGTAGATGTGTGTCGGCGCGTCTTCCGGGATGGCCACCGCGCGCTGATTGTGCATCAGTTCGGGCGGCAGGCGGTCTTCATTGAAGTGGTGGTTGCGGTGATTGTTCTGCCGCGACCTGTGGTTGCCATGAATCTCGATCGTGCTGGCCGGGGTATCGGCATAGTTGCCATTTACCTCGCGGTAGCTGTGATCCATGGGGCCCACGAACGAGCGCGGTCCGCGCTGTTGCTGCTTGCGGTTGCGGCCACGGTTGCCCATGCCGGAGTTGCTGCCCTGCAGGCTGTTGCCCGGTTCGGGGCGGGGCTGGCCATCGCCGCGTCCGCCGTGTTTCTTCTTCTTCCAGCGCTTGCCCTGGCCCTGGCCTTGACCCTGCTGTTGGCCGTTGTTCTGGCGGGGCTGCTGCTGATTAGCGCTCTGCACAGGAGCGGCTGGTGTGGCTGCTGCTTCGCCCTCTGCACCGGCGGCTGCCTGCGGCGCTGCACCTGCTTCGCCAGTTGCGCCGGCGGGGCGGCTCTTGCGCTTGCGGCGACGACGGCGGCTCTTTCCGGCAGCTCCACCGGGAGCACCATTCGATGCGCCCTCTTCGCTGGCTGAGGAGGAAGACGTCGGAGCCACAACGGCAACATTGGGCTCGGGGAAGTTCAGTTGCTCTGCGTTCATTCTTCTTCTTTCTGTCTCTGGCCCTGCGTGTTTTGTGCGCGCAGGGCTCTTCCGGCGGTTCTTAACCGCCTTCGTTACGGGTGCCGGGTTAGCCGGCAGACACGGGATGCGTTCAGAAGGGAAGTGCGTCTCAAGCGTTAACTCGAAATCCTGCGGGAGAAGGGCAGATATCTCTGCCTGTTTCGTCCCGGAATCCTTGTGCAGTTCATTTGCCATGCATGCCGCTGCGTTGCGACAGCGTTTGGTATTTCGGCTTGCATCTGAAGGTCGCCGGAAGCGGCTGGCACACAAACGAAATAAAGGATGTGGCCGAGCTGTTCTCTGCGCCTTATCTTCTGCTCTCTGTCCTCGGCACACGAAATCCAGGCCGGACGGAGAGAATTCACTTTCAGTGTCTAAATGATTTCGTTCCTGCCTGCGATCTTCAGCGAGCGGCTACCCGGGCGAAATGCGTGGGCCATGCTCAGCCGGTTCATCAGGCAACACCACTCTACGCGTATCGGAGGAGGGATGCAAGTGGCAATTGCACAATTTTTTGTGCAATGAAACTTCTTCCAACGGAAAACGGCCACTCTGGGTGGCCGTTCACGTCGATCTTAATGGCCATCACTGGCCTCCTAAAAGGGTCTTGCTGCCGGGCCGGGGCGCCATCTGCTCAGTCCGTACCGCTGTGGGTCTCGGATCTGGCGCGGTCTGCATCACCGAACCGGGGTGGTTTCTGGTGCATTGGGCTACCAGCGTTGCCAGCAGCACCTATCCGCACACTCTTCCCGCCTGTCCTTGGAGCAGGTTGCGTGCCAAACAGCGAATTCAGTTTTTTACAGGAAATTCGCAAAATACGGGGTGGAGGTGTCTTCTGGTATTCCAAATTTGGAATTTTCCTGAATGTCGCTTTCCGGCAGATGGAATTGTGGCGTCCCCTTTGCAGAATCGGATTGTGGAGGATAATAGAAGGGTGACTCGTATTACCCCCGCCGATCTCGTTCCCGACCCAATGACACTGGACCTTCGCCTGGAGCCTGGTTCCGTGGACTATGCGCACGATGTCCGCCAGATTGGCCCGTTACGCGTGAAGGGCAGGGCGGAGCGTCTCGAAGAATATCGCGGTCCCCGCGAGATTGTGGAAGACATTCGGCTGCGCGCACAGCTTGCGGGCGATTTCGAATTGTTGTGCGGTCGTTGTCTGGAGCCGCTTCAGCGACACGTGGAACAGACCTTTGACCTGGTTTTTCGGCCAGCGGGTGCGGATTCTGACCCAGGCGAACGCAGTATCAGTGAAGCCGAGACAGAAATCGGGTATTATGAAACGAGCGGCCTTCTGCTGGAAGACGCGGTGCGCGAGCAGGTGCTCCTTTCCCTGCCCGAACGCTCGCTCTGCCGGGAGGATTGCAAGGGACTTTGCCCGCACTGCGGAGCGAACCTGAACGAGACAACCTGTAACTGTGGAGAGCAAATTGTGGATCCACGGTGGGGTGCGCTTCAGGGCTTGGGTGTGGAGAAGTCTTCCGGCAAGTGACGTGCTGAATACTGGCACTGCGAGGTTGCACCAGTTCGTAGCGAACGCTTCCGAACACGCGTAAGAAATGTGCGTGAACGGGGGCGATTGTGCTGATTTTTCGTATTGAAAGGTAAGACCGATGCCGAATCCAAAGCGTCGCCATTCCAAGCAGCGTACGGCCAAGCGCCGCTCGCATGATTTTTTGACTGCACCCAACTCTGCGAACTGCCCCAGCTGCGGCGAGCGCAAGCTGCCGCACCACGCCTGCCCCAAGTGCGGCGAGTACCGTGGTCGGGCCATTGTGGCCGCGACCAAGGAAGCTTAAGCAGACCTGCATTCGTATTCATTCTGAATGCTGACTGACATCGTCCTTGACGCAATGGGCTCCGAGAAGGGGCCCGAGCCGGAGATTCGCGGCGCCATTGCGGCGTGCCGCCATTTTCCTGTGCGCGTGCACCTGGTAGGTCCAGAAGACCGGATCGCACCGGCGCTGGAACAGCACTTGATGGGCGAACGCCTGCCCATTGAGGTGGTACATGCCTCCGAATGGATCAGCATGGACGACAAGGCTGCGCAGGCTGTCCGGCAAAAGCGGGACAGCAGCATGCGTGTTGGCCTGAAGCTGGTCCGCGAGGGCAAGGCTCGCGGTTTTGTGACTGCGGGTAACACCGGCGCTGCCATGGCCACGGCCAAGATGGTGCTGGGTACGTTGCAGGGCGTCGATCGCCCCGCACTGGCAACCATGCTGCCCACGCAGACAGGTTCGCCCTGCGTCATGCTCGATTCCGGCGCCAACGTCGACAGCGACCCCCACAACCTCGTTCAATTCGCCCTGATGGGGCAGATCTATGCGCAGAACGTGCTCGGTATCCCCAAACCGCGCGTCGGCCTGCTGTCCATTGGCGAAGAAGACTCCAAGGGCAACACGCTGACCCGCGAGACCCTGCCGCTGCTGCGTGACCTGCATCAGCGCAACGTGATCTACCAGTTTCTGGGCAATGTGGAAGGCCGTGACCTGTTCAATGGCCGCTGCGATGTGGTGGTCTGCGATGGCTTTGTCGGCAACGTCGCGCTGAAGACCTCGGAAGGCATTGCCAAGCTGGTCTCCGAAAGCCTGAAGCAAACCCTGAAAGCCACCATCACCTCACAGGTGGGTGCGCTGCTTTCGCGCAAGGCATTCAAGAACTTCAAACGCCGCCTCGATCACTCGGAATACGGCGGCGCACCGCTGCTGGGTGTGCGTGGCGCATGCATCATCGGGCATGGATCGTCGAACGAAACGGCCATCCTGAATGCTATCCGCGTCGCCAGCCAGTTTGCCCAGGCGGATGTCAGCCGCCACATTGAAGCGGCCCTGGAAGCGGCGAACGGCACAGCTTCCGTCGAAGCCAAAATTCCTTCCTAAGCGATCGCTGTTTAAATAAGACCGTTCAAGTCTTATTTTCAGCCATTCGCTGAAATCTCGTCTCCGCTTCATCTCGGACTTATTTAGTCTTCGATTCAAAGCAGCGTTGAGGGGCGTTGCTCTTTCCAGACTCTTCGGAAGGAGTGCAAACAGCATGAGCCATAAAACCAAATTCAAGATTCAACGCGCCTTAGGCATCGAGCTACCCGGTCTTGGGAAGCCTGGCGCTCTGGAAAAACGGAACTATCCCCCCGGACAACACGGGGCCAGCCGCAGGGGCAAGCCGTCGGAATTTGCCGTTCAGCTTCGTGAGAAGCAGAAGGTCATGTTCCACTATGGCCTGCGCGAAGAGCAGCTTCGCCGCTTTGTCCGCGAGGCACGCCGAGGCAGCAACTCCGGTAACTGGATTGAACAGTTACTCAGCCTGCTGGAGCGCCGCCTGGACAATGTTGTGTTCCGTCTCGGTTTTGCGCGCAGTATTGCGGCTGCCCGCCAACTGGTGTCCCACGGCCACGTTCTGTTGAATGGCCGCGCGGTCAACATTGGCAGCGTTGTGGTCCGCGTGGGCGACTTCGTGCGCCTGACCGAGTACGCCGCGGGAAATATGACAGAGCCGGCGCGCACCAACCCGCGGCTGGATCTGCCCAGTTATCTGCAGTTCGCCACGCCGGGCACCAACACGCACGGTCGTGTGCTCAGCATGCCGGGATCGCACCATGTCCCCTTCGAGCTGAACGCCAAGCAGGTGGCCGAATACTACGCGCAGCGCGGCGTCTAAACCGTTCCCCCTCAACCTTTCACAACCGCAGCAGAACAGGAGAACCATCGCCATGTGCATTCCCGTACGCAATCATCTCCTTGCCGAACGCGAAGGCCTCGGCGGTGTCTCCCTCTGCGGCTGTGGCACGCTTCACCTCTCCGTAGGCGGAGTTACCCTCCGCCTCGCGCCGGAAGCATTCCATGCCATGCTCACCATGTGCCAGGACGCTGCACAGCAGCTCCTACTGGAAGGCGGCTTTCCACCGCTCCCAGCTTCCGCCCGCGTCCTCCACTAGCCGCATTCCCGCCGGGGCCTCTTGCTTAGGTAAGAAGCCCCGTCCCGCCTTTTCTTCTCAATAACCGAATCGGCTACGGAACCAGCTCAAACTGGCGAAGCTGCATCTTTGCGCCGGAAAGATTGCGTTGCGTGGCAAGGTGGAACTTCACCACCACCTCGTTGAAGGCCATGTCGCTTGCGTTCTTCATAGAGAAGCGCAGGTCTTCGCGAACCGCCGGGCGATAGATCGAAATGGGGCTCTGCAGACTGGAGACTACAGGTACGCGGCCCAGTGAGCGTTCCAATGTGTGACCGTTTGCCAGCCGGTTGCGCAGAATCAATTCCACATCCACACGCCCCAGGCGCGTATCCGCGTTCGTCAGCGCCACGTGCATTGCGGAACAGCAGGCTGCGTCTACGCGGTTCACCAGTGGTTGCACTGCCTCCATCGTCAGTGGCGATTGGTCTGCGGAATGTACGTTGGCTTTGATCGGATCCCCGCGCTGCGTGCGTATGCCGGTAGCACCCGAAACAGGGCGAACTTCAAAGTAGTGATACGCGCCATCAAACGCGATCACCAAAGGCTGCGTGGGACGCATGGTTTGTGACATCGCCGCGATGGTCTTCGGTGTGATGTTTACCAGTTTCTGCTTCGGCATCGGCGGCGCCAGCAGCACGATACCGCGATAGCCACGGAAGATGCTTTGTATACGCGGCGGCTGAATGGTTTGCCGTACGCCTGCCAACACCACGGAGCTGACCCTGGAAGAGCCAAGCCCCATCCGCAGAAACGGCGTCAGCGCAAGACACGTCAGCAGGAAGCAGGGAAGCACAGCGGCGCGTCGTCCACGCGTTCCAATGTGTCCTGTAACGCCAACATTTGCAGGTGCGCGCGTGGTGAAGAACCACACCGTTGCGGCTGTCAGCACAATCATCAGCGAAATCGCAGTGGTATCTCGTCCGCCTGCAACCGCTGCGATCGTTCCCAGGATCAGGGCGGCAAGCAGCATGGCTTCACGCGCCGGTGGTGTGCGTCGAAGTTTTCGCAGCGAATCAAACAGCTCACGCACGGGCAGCGACGGCATGTCGTCCTGTTCCCATGCAGATGCTGCTAAATGCTGGCGACGGAAGAAGTGTGTCAGAATCGCGGCGATGGGCAAGGGAGCCAGCATTAGCCACACAGCGTGTTCATTCCATACCAGCGTCAACAGCGGCAGCCAGATGGCCGCGCTCCATGCATACGCTCGCAGCGACGCTGTCGGTCCGCCAAGTTCTTCACGAAAGACACGGCAGATGCCCCAGATCATGCACAGAGCGCATCCTGCCGCCAGCGCCATGAGCCATGCCGAACGCGAGAACAGCCGCGGCCACGTAAGCGAATGCGCTGCAGGCACGGACACGAATGCCACCACCAGCCACGCGGAAAGGAACCCCACCACCATGGGCAATACCCAGCTCCGCCAGTGTTGCTGCGTCTTTGCGTTGTTCATGTTCCGCATTCTGCCTGAATGCATTGACGGCTTGCACCAGCAAAATCCTGCCTAAACGAAAAAATATCGAGCGCACAGTGAGCTTCCCCGTCTGTACCGTTAGAGAGCCATGATGATCTCCGCGGAAGGGTGCCGTTTGACCTTGGCAGTTACGGACAGTACACAGCAGACCACGCACATCGCTGCGGCGGATGCGATTGCTGCCCTGGTGCCGCGGTATGGCACGCTGCTATTCCGGGTGGCACATGCCGCATTGCGCAATCGCGCGGAAGCGGAAGACGTGGTGCAGGAAACCTTTGTGCGGGTGTTGCAGCATCATCACACGCTGCAGGAAGTACGCGACATGCGCGTGTGGCTGGTGCGCATTGCATGGAACCTGGCACTGGACCGCCGACGCCGCATTCGGCCATCGCAGATGGATGATGCTTTTGCCGAAGCGCTCGCATCCGCCACAGTGCCTGCGGATAAAGCGCTCGCACAGTCCATGCATCTGCGCGTTGTGCTGGATGAGATGGAACGATTGCCCAAGGCAGAGCGCCATGTACTGCTGCTCAACGCAATCGACGAGATGGGAACCGCGGAGATAGCGGATGTCTTGCAGAAATCGGAATCTGCAGTGCGGGCGCTGCTCTTTCGTGCACGCACACGCCTTCGTGCACGCGTGGAACACCGAGATCAGAAAAGGAGGAACGCATGAAGCCTGATGAATCCATAGACGTTGTACTCAACGCGCTTCGCACCAGCGATCCACCGCAGGGTTATGAGACGCGCATGCAAGAGGCTTTGCGTGCCGCATCGCAGGAGCCACAGCGAAGCTTCTTTTTCATCAACCGCCATCGTGAGCAAAACCTCTCTCTCCGCATCCGTCATCCTGAGCGAAGCGCAGCGAAGCCGAAGGACCTGCTTTCTTTTCCCTTCACGAAGATGCATTGGGTAACCACAGGCGCGGTTGCTTGCGCTGTGATTGCGATCATTGCTCTTGCTGTGCGCGTTCCACGAAACGTTCATCCTGCAAAGGCCCAAGGCATGCGGACGGTCGCACACGAAGAGGCATTGTCACTTCAACCATCAAGCCCACTTCACGCAACGAAAGCATCTGAGCCGCACCTCGCACGTCACACTGCAAAGCCGGCAGAACAGAGCAGTATGCCCTCACGGCCAACGCATGAACAAGTGGCCGTGTTGACGCACGAATACATTCCTGAACCGCCTCTTCCACTCACCGAACAGGAGCGCCTGGTGATTCGCATGATGCATCGTGACAACTCACCGCAACTTGCCGAATACACACCCGACGCACGTGCACGCCATCTGCACGAAGACGCGCAGGCTTACAACGATTACTTCGCCGCACAGCCTCTCGATGGACAACCCATCTACGTGCAGCCCATCTATCACCAGAAAATTTCCGGAGGAGTCCAATGAAGTTCGCAGTCCTTGTCCTGGCCATTGCAATGCCCGCGGCCATCGCACAATCCAACACACAACAGAGCTACGCCATCCACAACTATCAACTCCACTACGCTACATCGCAGTCGGAACAGAACGAGATACTCACGGCCATCCGCAACATCGGTGCGCAGGGCATGAGAATTTTTCTGGTCCCCAGCCAGAGCCAGATCGTAGTCAGTGGATCGCCGGAACAGAACGAACAGGTAAGCCAACTGCTCCGCATGCTTGACGTTCCCGCGCCGCTCTATCGCCTCACCTATATCTTCACGGAAACTGAGAACGGCAAGCGCATTGGCATCCAGCAGTACAGCATGGTGCTCGCACCCGCACAACGCATGCAATTGAAAGAGGGCGACCGTGTTCCCGTGATGACGGGAACGGTTGGCACTGACCCCATCGCGAAGCAAACCAGCTATGTGGATGTGGGTTTTAGCTTCGAAGCAACCGTCACTGCTTACGGTTCGGAAGGCGTTCGCCTGCAAACCAAAGTAGAGCGTTCTGCGATTGCACAGGAAAAAACAAGTGTGCTGGCAGCAGATCCACTTATCCGTCAAAGTATGATCAATGGCGTAGTGAATCTGACATTGAACAAGCCGCAACATCTCGGGAACATCGATGTCATCGGCAGCACGCGTCAGCTTCAGATCGACGGGCTTGTCGAAGTTGTGAAGTAGCCCATCGCCTCAAGCTTTCGGATGTCCCGCTGCACCAGCAGCAGCGGGATACATCCAAACACACCGAAGGAACAATCGATCAGCCGCCATCCAAAGGGAATGCCACGCACGGCGCCAGCAATCATTGCCAAAGGGATGACACCTGCACACGCGATCAATCCGAATGTGACGAACCACTTGTTACGCACCGGATCAATCCATGGCCCGATGAAGGCCACGGCAATTACAAGATGCCCAAATGCGAGCCAGTCCGTGCCATACGCAAGAAATGGATAGCTCGTGTTTGTCGCGTGCAACGCTGCAGAAACATACTCAACCCAAGGCAGCAAATGTGTTGCTTGTGCCACGGGGAAGAACAGCGATCCATGCAGTATGCGAACAAGCCAGAGCAATTCTGTCTCAAGCGGAAATGCCGTGACGCCACTTAGCACCAATCCAACAATAAACACTGTAAGCCACACGCGAATTCGTTTCAGCAGATGTTCTTTTATGAGAGTCGTAACTAGCTTAGCTGTCCTTACACTGCTACGGAAGCCCTACATGACAGCGATCACAATTCACCCACACGCAGTGCCGGATTTTCCGTTTCTCCTGGTGACTTCACCTTCCCAAACCAATCCATGCTCCGTGTAAAGTACATCGCTGCGGCTACGGTCAGGAAGCTGCCAATCGCGCCCACCATCAGTGCATTGTCTTCAAGCCGCAGTAATAGATAGATCATGGAATACAGCACTCCAAATACACCTAGCGCACGTATCGCCTGTACTCGCGATGCGAAGATCAATCCCGCGTTTGTCGCCAGCAGCAACACGGTAGCGCCACCGCCTAGTGCAAAGCCCCCGCTGAAACCGATGTGTTCTGCGAATGAAAGCAACAGTAAATAGAAAATTAGCTGTGCCACGCCCACCAGCACATACTGCGCCACATGTACGCGTCTCCCAGTCGTTGCTTCAAACACAAAGTAGGAAAGAAAAATGACGCCGAGAAAGAGTGGTGCATATTTCAGCGCGCGGGTCACGGACTGATAGGGATCGGCCACCTCCACTAACGAAACCCCCATCGTGGTGCCGTCCAGGCCGCTAATGTTTCCCGCAATACCTTCCGCAGCCACTCCGCGCGCAGTGAAGGGAATGTTCCATGTTGCGCGGAATCCCTGTGGTGTTACTTCGCGCGATATAGGCGCAAACGCGCCATCAAATCCGGGGCTCGGCCAGTCGCCCATTTGCGTTACGCGTGTTGATCGTCCATACGCAAGCAATGCGATGTGTTGTGCGCCAGACAACTTCATCTTCACCGTTACAGGCGTGACAGCACCTCGTTCCATCGCATTGCTGACACTCGTGCCAAACAGTGCAACGGACTTCGCATTCTGTTCTGACGAAAGCGCCATGCGGGGCCAGATGCGCGAAGGCTGCAGCGTGTGTGCCGCACCATCAAACTCCGCTACGGCATCCGACTGCGCGCCTCGCGCATCACTCATGCCCACGACAATCTCTGCATTTTGCCATGCGACGCGTGCGTTCTGCGGCAGATTCGAACTTACATGGCTCGTATCAAACGTGGCGTGCATCTCTGCGTCTGCCTGGAATACCGGCACACGAAACAACGAGCGTCGCCGTTCCTGTGTTTGTGTCTTCACCGTTGCATTGGCATCGGTGGCGGAGAGGAAATACACCTCATGCCGCTCCGGCGTCTTTTCTTCCGCGGGAATGGAATACGGGATCAGCAGCGTTGGCCCCAGCAGTGTTTGTGCACCACCCACACTGCTGCTGATTTCCTTTACAACGTCGCCTTTGCGATCCGTTCGTTCCTCCACCAGACCATTGATCCATATGGCGAACAGGCTCAGGATAAGTGTGAGCAGTGTCAGGACAAAAAGTTTCATGCCCATCGATACGCTGGTGAAGAAACGGCCAGCAGTTGCACTGAGAGGTGATACAGGGGACGTGGATGCCATATGAAACTCTCTCCTATAAATTACTTTGCAATACAAAGTTTCTAGTAAAAAAATTAAGCTTGGGCGGGACGCATGCGTCCGCGAGTATTTGCTTTGGATCCCTCGGCTACTTTTGCTGCATCACGAACCACCTGCTCCAGGGTCTCCAGATATTCCAGGTAGCGTTTCTTTCCATGTGCGGTAATACGGCACAGTGTTTGCGGGCGATTCTTCTCGTGTCCCTTTTCGATTACCACCATGCCATCCTGCTCCAGGATGCTCAGGTGGCGGCTCAGATTGCCATCCGTCAGAGAACACATCGCTTTCAGCGCCACGAAGGTCAGCCCTTTTGGATGCGTCAGCAGCGAGGTCAACACGCTCAACCGTGCGCGCTCATGAATCAGCCGGTCCAGCCCTTCGTATGCGAATCGTCCTTCCTGTTCAGGCATCGACATCCTCCTCGGCAGCACCATCAAAGCGAAGCACTGCTGCAATCATCATCTGTCCCAGTGCGAACGGCACGCCCATCACCCAAGGCGATAGAGCGCGTGTATCGCCTATAGCCATCGCAGCAATGCCTGTTCCCAGGTAGAGACACGCAGGCGCAAACATCGTTCGCGGCAACGAACGGCAAGAGGAAAATACTCCCAGGCTGAAGATCACCTGCCACAAACCCGGCAACATCCACACCACATGCGGTACTGCAAACACCATCACCAGTGTTACCAGCAATCCCGCACCCACTGCAGGGATAAACTGCTGCGCTGCCATGCGTATCATCTCGTCAGACAAGCCTGAGTGTATGCGGCGGCTGCGCGTATATACCGTTACTGCAGACAGCAACAATGACAATGCCGCGGCGGCAAACCACACTGCCAGATAACGTACGGGCATATGTGCCGGATCAGGCGCCAGATACGGCTGTACCGTGGCTGCAAGTAACGCAAACAGCGCAGTGCAAGCCATCGCAGCGGGTCCATAGCCGCGAAATTCGGTGCGGTCTGCCACCTGCTTTCGTATCGCGTGAATGTCTCCCAGCGCCCGCCGCAGATCCGTCATGGGTGCCCTCTACTTTGCAATGTAAAGTAACGCGATGAAATTCCGCAAGCAAAAAAAGAAAACGGCCTCTGCAATGGCAGAGGCCGTTTGTTGTGAAGGCGGTGGATTACACCGTGGGATTGTTCAGGATTGCGGTCAGTGCTTCAATACGCTTGGCATCTGTGCCTGTGCCACCGGTGATGCTGGCAGCTTCCGTCTTCAGTTTTGCCACATCCTTTGCGGCCAGCTTTGACTTTTCTGCGGAGTTGATCGCTTTGCGCAGCGATGCAATTTTTGCTGAGGGAAGTGCCTGTGAGCGCTCCAATTGATCGAGATAGGCCTTCGCTACAACCAGCTTTGCCGGCCACTCGATACGCTGCTGATCCTGGACGTTCAGTTCGTTCACATGCACGGTCTTTGCGGCGTTGATTTCATTCTGCGTCAGGAATTTCGACGGCAGAAGCTCAAACACATCCAGGCCGCGCGAGATCTCGCTGCCGTAGATGTTGCCGTTGAACCAGTAACCGGACCAGTAACCACCCAGCACCAGCATCTTCGGATCAATGGGACCACGATCGAAGTAAGCAATCTCAAACGGCTTCTTCGGATCAGTGAAATCCATGATGCTCAGGCCGCCCTGATACCACGCCTGCACTTCGATATCGCGGCCCGGCACGGGGATGAGTGAACCATTATGCGCTACGCAGTTTTCCGTATCGCCCTGGGCGGCAGGCAGCTTGTAGTAGTTTTCAAAACTAAGCTTGTCATCCTTGATGGCAAAGATGGCGTCTGCGCCCCACTTCAGTGGATCGTTCGGACGGCAACGCGCACCGAGACCACCGCCCCATTCGTCGGTGAACACCACCTTCGTTCCATCGTTGGAGAACGAAGCCGAGTGCCAGTACGCATAGTTGGGATCGTTCACGGCATCCACACGCTTCGGATTTACGGGGTCCTTGATGTCCAGCAGCAAGCCGTTGCCTGAACATGCACCGGCAGCCAGACCCATCTGCGGATACACCGTAATGTCGTGGCACTGGTTCGTGTCGGCCTTCTTCGTGGGGTCCTTCTCTTCGTGGCTACCACCATTGTTCAGGCCGTTGAACGCACCTGTGCGCGCATCCATAAACACGCGCGGATGACTGACAATCGCCGCATCCTGTGGATGCGAAACCGGCACCTTGATCACGTCAATGCGGAATAGTGCCGTGTTTTCGTCCTTGTCCGGCGTTCCTCCGCTGCAGCCTGCAAGCTCTTCGCCTTGCCGCACAAACGATGTTCCAGAGACGTAGACATATACGTTGTCCTTGTCATTCGGATCGACCAGCAGCGTGTGCGTGTGCGATCCGCGGCAGGTCTGCACTGCGGCTACCTGCTTCGGATTTTTGATGTCGGAGAGATCAAACACGCGCACACCACGGAAGCGATCTTTCGATGCGGCAGGCATCGAGTTCTCACGCGTTGGCTTGGTGCCTTCCGGCAGCGGCGGGTTCAGCGGAAAGCCCTGAGTGCCGCAATCCACGCGGCCATTTGGCATTTCGACGGACATGAACATCAGGTGGCCATAGACAGAAACGTCGCCCTGTCCACCGGGGCAAACCATTGTCGTTACCAGCGACGTCTTTGCCGGATTGCTAATGTCGTAGATGCTTACGCCATAGAAATTTCCCTGAAACAGATACTTGCTCTGAAAAGCGAAATCGCTGTTGGCAAATCCAAGATCAGCGAGCACAAGCTTCAGCGGCGCAGGAATCTTCGATGGATCACCTGCGATGACCTGCTTCAATGTCTCCGTAGTCTTCGCTGCGTTGGGATCACGCGTGCCAAGCTGGAATGCATCGGGCTTCTTCAGCGATGTGAGGCGCTTCATGCCTACGGCAATCTCGCCTGCATCGTATAGTCCTGGCTTCAGCTTGAAGCGCGGATCATTCACGTCTGAGCCGGTCATGCCCGGAGGCAGCGGCGGCGCAGGCTGCGCTGCAAATTCGTTCAGCTCATCCTTTGGCTGAGGCTTCGAAGTGGACTTCGCATCGGAAGACTTTGCATCCTGCGCGAACGAGTGCATGGGGGTAAGACCGAGCATGGCAACGGCAAGCGCCGCACATGCCCAGCGTGTAATTCGTGCGTTCATCGGGTCTCCTTCAACATGTCCTGCATTATGCGAATCTCCGCCCGCTGCGTGTTGTCCGCATCCGTGGCGAAATTGAATAGATCGGCGTCCTGTCCTGCTCCGGGAGAGGCAAACAGGTCCTTCACCATCATCAGCGCACCGTTGTGGTGCTGAATCATTCCAGTCAGGAACAGGTGGTCAAACTCAGCTCCGTGCGCCTGTTTCAGCGCATCCATCTGCTGCGGTGTCAGCATGCCGGGCATGGGCTTCATTGGCTGGCCGCTCATGTCCATCTCCGGCATACCCGGCATGGCCATGCTCGTTGGCTGCCCACGCGCAATGAGCCAGCGCTTCATGAAGTTCATTTCATCTGTTTGCGAGGAACGAATCTTCGCGCCCAGCAGTCGAATCTGCGGATCTGTGGTGTGCGACGGAATCATCTCCGTCATCTCCACCGCCTGTCCGTGATGCATGATCATGCCCTGCATGAAATTGATGTCATCTTTCGATGGTGCGGGCAGCGTGCCATGTGTGTCTGCGGGCAACTGCTTCGACGGTTGCCCTGGAGCGCCCGGCTGCACCACACTGGGCCTCTGCTGTGCAGCGCACAACGTTGTGCTGAGTAACAAAACGAAAGTAGGGAAGTTCTTCACGATTCCGATAAGGACAAACTATCACGCTGCCAATGGCGTCAATCACTTCTTACGAAGCGCAAGTCTCCTTGGTTCCCGCCAGATTCCGCCGCAAAAACAAAGCGCACCAGCATCCCGCAGAAGGGAGCCAGTGCGCATGTTTCATTTGAGCTAAGCCTGCGAGTAGTCCATCGCGTCCAGATCCGCAATCAGACTTGGCCCACTCGGTTTCCAATTCAATTTCTTCTGTGTCAGCGCGCTGGAAGAAGGCATATCGTGCGGCGCAAAGTGGGCCAGCCAGCCGAAGTGTTCCTGCGCCTGCTCCAGTGGGATGCTGACCGCGGGAATCTTCAACCCACGGGCATGTGCTTCTGCAATCTCGTTCATCGTCACGCCTTCTTCGTCTACTGCGTGATAGATCGCGCCCGGCTCTGCCTTCTCAAATGCCAGACGATAGAGCTCCGCCACCGAAGTGACATGCGCCGCGGGCCAGCGGTTTTTCCCTTCGCCAATGTATGCGGACACACCCTTTTCCCGCGCAATGGCCAGAAGATACGGCACCAGCCCCTGCCTGCGCGTGTCATGCACCTGCGGCAGTCGTACTACCGACGTATTCACACCGCGCTCCGTCAGCACTCTCACTGCGGCTTCGGAAGCGCCACGCGGATTCCACGGAGCCAGCGGGCCATCTTCAGTGGAGGGCTTGCCGTCGACATTCGCGGCAATGGCTGTTCCGGAAGTGACGATAAAAGGGCGATTCGATCCTGCAAGCACTTCGCCGATAGCTTCAATCACCTTGCGGTCATCTTCGCAGTTCTGCTGAAACCGCGAAAAGTCATGGTTAAAGGCCAGGTGAATCACGCCGTCAGAATCAGCGGCTCCTTTGCGCAGGCTGTCCAGGTCTTCAATGTTGCCATGAAGGGGTTGTGCGCCAGCAGCCTGCAGAGCCTCCGCACCTGCCTCTGAACGTGTCAGTCCCACCACCTGGTGCCCCGCCTGAATCAGCTCCGGCACAAGCGCGGAACCGATGAACCCTGTTGCTCCCGTAACAAAAATGCGCATGGTGAATCTCCTTATTGGAACGACGCGAAATCGTCTTCGTCAGCCGTCGATTCAGTAGATGGGAGCGCTGCCTGGGACGATCTATACTGATAGTCCGCATGAATGGCTCAATCGTCCCGACAGAAGCTCCGGATCTGCAACTCGCTACTGCAGCGGTCTTTGGCCACGGCCAAACGGTCGATCCTCTTTCTGAGGTTCTGTCCCTGCTCAAGCCGCGCAGTCTCGCCTGTGGTGGTTTCGCCATTCCGGACGATCTGGCCATCGCCTTCCCGAAACACCAGGGCATCAAGTGTTACGCGGTTCTGGCAGGCAAATTCTGGCTGGTGTTGGAAGGGCTTGCCGACCCCATCGAGATGAATGTCGGCGACTGTTTCATCCTGCCGCGCGGTCGCCCATTTCAACTCACCAGCGATCTCACCCTGAAGCCTGTTCCGTACAACATAGTGCTGGACTGCCTGAAGAAAAATGCGGAAACGCCGCCGCTGAACTATGGCGCGCGATACATGGCTGGAGGCTTCTTCGCCTTCACTGGCAGCCATGCTGAGATGCTTCTACAGTCCCTGCCGCCCGTCGTGCACATCCGCCGCGAACAGGATAAGGCCGCACTGCGATGGTCGTTGGAGCGCATGCGTGAGGAATTGCGCAACCCGCAGCCCGGTGGTTCCCTGATTGCCGAGCAGCTCGCGTACATGATGTTGATTCAGGCGCTGCGGCTGCATCTGGCCGATGCAGCAAGCATTGCCCCCGGATGGCTTTCCGCATTGTCAGACCGGCACATGAGCGCAGCCATCGCCTGCCTGCACAACGATCCAGGCCATCCCTGGACACTGCATTCGCTGGCTCAACGTGTCGGCATGTCGCGCTCTGTCTTTGCCCACCGATTCCGTGAAACTGTAGGCGCCACACCCATGGAATATCTGACACGGTGGCGGATGTTGTTGGCGGCTGACCGTCTCAGAAACTCCTCCGAAGGTCTCTCCGCCATCGCGCATTCGCTGGGTTACGACTCCCCCAGTGCGTTCGGCAAAGCGTTTCGACGCGTCATGGGCTGCTCTCCCAAGCGTTACGCACGCCCCGTCACACCGTGATCTGGCCGCAATCGCACTTCGGACGTAACAGCAAAATTTTGTTGATTCTCCGAACAGCTAACCAGCCTGCTTCCGGCATCTTAACTGCGCGGAAGCATCCTTTCGGATCAGTTCATGCCGGAACGTTGAAGTACGGAGGAACGTCAGCAATGAAGAAGATTCTGCTTTGGACCATAACGGCAGCACTGTGTGCGGGACAGGGCATCGTGGCACAGCAACAGGCTGCTGCTACACCGCAGCAGCAGGAATACAACCAGAAAACATGGGCACCTGAAGATGCGCAGCGCATCGTGCAGCAGGTGCGGCATGAACTGCTCAGCCTGACGAATTACGGCGTGTTCGATTCGCTCAGTTTCAGTATCCAGGGCAAAAGCATTGTGCTGCGCGGATACGCTTCACGTCCCACGTTAAAGAGCGATGCCGAACGTGCCGTGAAAAAGATTCAGGGTGTGGCCAGTGTCGTTAACCAGATCAAGGTTCTGCCCAACTCGCCCTTTGACGACCAGATTCGCGTGGGTGTGTACACACGCGTCTATAGCAACGCTGTGCTGCGTAAATATACGGGCAGCCCGGTGGGCTTCGGCATGTTCCCCTCTGTAGCACGTCGCGCTGGTGGCATCACGCAGGATCCGCCACAGGGCTACCACGCCATCCACATCATCGTGAACAACGGCCATGTCATCCTTACCGGCGTGGTCAACAACGAGTCCGACGCCAATATCGCATTCATGCAGGCCAACTCCACGCCCGGTGCCTTTTCCGTGGACAACGACCTCATGTGGCCCGGCGAAGTACCCAAGGAAAAATAGCTGTAAGCATCAGGAAGAAAAGCCCTTTCGCATGGACGAAGGGGCTTTCGTTTTGTTGTGATGGAAGTGCAGTTGACTCTTCGTTCGATCCTGACAAACTCATCCTGTAAGAGTTCTGGCACCCATCGCGGCCAAGGGCGTACTCTTAGGGCTCCCATGTCCCTTAGCCCCATGAAATCTCTTCGCCGATGCTTTCTCTGGCTGGTCTGTTTGTTTGGCGTGGGTGGCGGTCAGCTGGCCCGCGGCTACTCCGTCATGACGCACGAGCAACTCATCGACCTCACATGGGACGCATCCATCGTTCCGCTCCTGCGCAGCCGCTATCCCTCGTTAACGCCCGAGCAACTGGAGCAGGCGCGCGCCTATGCCTACGGCGGATGTGTCATCCAGGACATCGGCTACTATCCCTTCGGCGACGCCTTCTTCAGCAACCTCACGCATTACGTGCGCAGTGGCGACTTCGTTGTGAACCTCTTCCGCAACGCGCAGAACGCCAACGAACTCGCCTTCGCCATCGGTGCTCTATCGCATTACATCGGCGACAACGTGGGGCACGCCACCGCCACCAACCGCGCTGTTCCCGTGGAGTTCCACAAACTGCAGGAGCGTTACGGAAACACCGTGAACTACGTGCAGGGCGAACACCAGCACGTTCGCGTGGAGTTTGCTTTCGACATCAACGAGGTGGCGCACCACCGTCTTGCTCCGCAATCCTATCTGCGGCATGTGGGACTTGAGGTTTCCACGCGCCAGTTGTCGCTGGCCTACTACCAGACCTACGGCATCCGCGCCGACTTTACCGTGAAGCGCACACACCGCATCAACGTGCGCGGCTATCGCTTCTCCGTGCGCAGCTTCATCCCACGCATTGCGTATGCTGTTACGCTGCTGCATCGTGGCAAACTGCCGCAGGAAATGCCCAGTGATGACGTGCGCAAACTCGACGCGGAGATTGCCACCGTCGCCGCGCAGAACCATTGGGACGACTATCGCCAGAAGCCCGGTATCGGTACGTATTCCCTTGCGGGCCTGTTGTGGATTCTGCCGAAGGTCGGCCCCATCAGCCTGGTTGCCGTGAAAGGTCCCACGACCGATACCGAAGCCGAATACATCCACTCAGTGCTCGTCTCCACAGACAGACTGAATGCGGCGTTGCGACGCTTCACACCCCCACCGGCAACGGTTGTGCCAGTGGCAACGCTACCGCCCGCAACAACAGGGAAGCTGGACGCAGAACTCACAGGTGAGATCGTCCCGGCGCTCGCGAACGTCGCTTCTTCGACAACAACGCGCGCCCCGGACGACTTACTGCCTGCTGGAACGTTGGCCAACGGAACATCCCTGGCAATCGAACAACGTGGCACGCGGACGCCGCCCGATCCGCGACATCCGCTGGCCAATCGCGATCTGGATACAGGCGTGGTCGTGCGGCCGTCTGGCTATCCGCTCACAGACCAGACCTTCTGCAAACTGGCGCACACGCTGGCCGCGCAGCCTGGGTTGGCGATCCCGCCTGGCATCAAGCGGGACATCCTGGCTTACTACTCCAACATGAATCTGCCCTTTGACACCCGCAAACACCCGGATCAGTGGAAGCAGTTACAGGCCGATCTGACAACGCTGAGCGCGATGAGCACCAGCAGCGAGCCGACACCGTATCCAACCTTCGGTGAAGGGGACGACGACGAACCAGATGTCGCAGGCGGAAGCAAGTAAGTAGAGCGATGCGAATTGCCGTTATTCGTGATCCTCAGCAGAGACGCTAGGGATGGGCTCCAAGCCAGCGGCGGGCGGTGAAGTCCGTGACGACACTGGCCGCCAGCAGGCCAACGCTGATCATCAGCGCACCCGCAGCCCACACCAGCGAGATGTGTCCACGCTGGAAGAAGAAGTCCAGAATGCCGAAGACCAGAACCAGCACTGCCGCTTCTGCAAAGAAGGACGAGCAGCGCCGCGAAGCAATGGCTACCAGTTCTGGCAGCGACGAGGACGACGCGGAGTTTGCGTTGTCCTGTGAGGTGACGAGACGAGGACCTTTATTCTGGAGGAATGTATTTGCTGCATGCTTGTGGAACATAAAAATACCCTTTGTTACTTATTCAAGTCTGACCCAGATAAGTGACAAAGTCGAGTTAATTTCCAGCAAATACAACATAATGAGCCATTTATGTATAACTATGCGGATTTGTGCATAGTTATACATGGCTATTCCCGGAGGAGTACCCCTCCCCCCCTGTTTTTCTAAAATCGTCTTTCCATTGGGTTTACTTTGCGGATGGCGCTAAAATCGTCTGCGCATTGGGGTTAGAGGCAGAATCCTCTTTCTAAAAGATTTAACTTAGGACTCGACGAGGCGAAGTTATGCCTGTTCTTAGTTTAGCGGCTGCATGGAAATAACATGCCAACTCAATTTCTTTTGGTTTGTTGAAGTTGGGTGGTTTGGGGGCTTGACAGGATATTTCGTGCCCTCTCCGGGGCTGCGGCGTGAGGCCAGCCATGAGCGGTTGTGAGGGCGCGGGATTGGACCTGCCCTCCTGCTGGATTTGTTGGCCGCGCCTTTTCTTTTGTCGGTCTTTTACAGCAGGGCTGAAGCCCTGCCCTTTCCGAAAGAAAGACTCGGCCTTATGCGGCGGAAGATCGCTTCGCGATGCTACCGGCGGCCTGCTTGAGGATGCGGAGAGCGGCGTTCACAGACTCGGAATCGGGGAAGGTGTCGAGAAGATCGGCGTCCAGAACGATGGTATTTCGCGACGCCATTGCGCGATCATGGTGTTTGCCACGCACGCCTTTGCTGAAGTCGAGATTGGGGCGCTCCGCGAGTGGGTCGAGTTCAGCCGACTTCTTCATATTGGTGGCGTTCCGTCGCAGTTGCGAGACGCGCGCCGATGCGCACGGTGGATTCGGTTTCAGTGTAAACGACAAACAGAACGCGTCCCTGGGAGGATGTGCCGACGGTTATGTAGCGCTGTTCGTCGATGGAATGTTGATCGTCCGGCAAGGTGGAGGCTAGGGGATCGAGAAAGACCGTCTCGGCTTCCGCGAAGGATACGCCATGTTTGCGGAGATTACTTTTAGCCTTCGCTGGATCGTACGTGAAGTTGAGCGGCTGCATGGCATGAGTAAAACCGAAAACTCATGTGGATAAGTGGGGTATTAATTCTCTCTTGGCCTTGTATCGCTTCGCGGCCAGCCATGAGCGTTGTGAGAGCGCGGTGTTGGGTCTGCCCTCCTGTTGGAGTTGTTGGCCGCGCCCTTTTGTTTTTGGGGCTGATACCTGGGTCTTCGGCCCAGGCTAATATTTCGTCGCGCCTTTGGCGCTTATTGCTGTGGCCGTTCGAGTTGGGGCAGGAAGGCGAGGGTTGCGGGGCCGCTGCCGTGGAGCATGGCGGTGAGGAGGGACTTTTCCTGCGGTGTGATGGGGCGGTACTCGCTTAGGTCGACGTGGTCTTTGATGGGTGCCGTTGCGTTCGCCTGTGCCTCGTGGTCCCCAACGGGGATCGCTCGACGGACTTCGGATAAGAGTGAGGCTAGGCTCCGCATGCTCCTCCTCTAATGAAATAGAAAATGCTCATTTCTCGAACAGGCCATCGAACGAACTTTTAAGCAATTTCCAGCTCTCAGAACCTTCACCATCATTGAAGAATTTATTTTCCTTCAAAAGATGACGTTTAAGAGCTATAGGCTTTATGTTCAAACCGACAGTCTGATACAGGTCTTTAAAAAACTGCTTGCCGCTGCATTGTGTTATCCAAGAGCTTGACCACTCTTGTTCTTTCTCGCGGTGGATTGCCTCGCAGCGTTCGATGAATTGGTTCTTCCAAGTCGTTTCATTAAGGAGAGTAACTTGTTGGCGTATCTTAGATAGTCGACCGAATAAAGCTTCCGCTGCTTTCTGATAATTACCGGCGCTACGGTCCGGGGGGCGAAGACCGGGATTCTCATAATCCAGTTCCTCATAAGCTTGATCGATGGCTCGCGCGCGAAGCTGCCGCTTCGCTATTTGTTCAAAAAGTTGGGTTGCGCTTCCAAGATCGGTCGGCAAATTTGTTGCTGCAAAATCTTTGCGAAGCACATCGTAGAGGACTTGTTGATCTAAGAGGTAGTTCTCGAGACAGTAACGAGACCATTGTTCGATCTTCACCTGATTTGAGCTAGTGAGATTTGATGGGCGATCATCTCTGTCGAAAAGAAAATAAGATGTTCCCTCTTTCGTACCGTTCTTCTCTGCTTCCTGAAGCTTGACGATCTGCTTTTCAACTTCTTTTCTTCCTGCAAGGTCTCGGAATTTAACACGTGAAAGAATTTTTGGAAATGCAGTCTCCAATAATTCGACATCATCAGGCCCTTCGACGAATACAACGGCTTGATAAAGCATTTCTTCAACTTCTGAGGTGCCTAGCAACTTGAGAGCCTGTGCGACTTCAGGTTGATCTTGTTTGCGGATTACCGATGCCATGCCACCTTGTCTCAAGTGAAATACTTTGGCTTTGTCAATCCGCATTGCCGCGCCTAATATTTCCGGCGAGTGCGTACAGATCAAAGCCTGCATGTTCCTTGGTTTCAAAAATTCTTCGTCTAGGAAGGTGAGAAGATCCTTGCAAACCGCAGGATTAAGATGTAGTTCGGGCTCATCAAGAAGCACTAAACCACCGTTCTCAATGGATCGGTCTAGGGTTACAAACAGAAGGATCAAGCCTTTCTCGCCGCTGCTCATCGAGTCGATATCGAAGACTTTCCCGCTTCTGGTATCTCTAACAGTGATCGATGCTTGTCCAAATTGATTGACCGAAAAATCGACAAGCTCTCGTTCCTTCAAAAGTGAGTTGAAGACTCGTCCGAAGACGTCTTCCATTCGTTTTCTGCTTTCGGGGCCCTCCAATAAAGCAGAGAATATGGTTGTTTTGAGCCGTTGGTATTTCAAGGATGGTTGAGAGTTGTGTGACTCAAGTTGTTGTTGTGCGTCTACGGAGCCAAGTTGAATAGGGATGTCGCCAGTTGGCATTGCGCGATCAGCGGGAAAGAAGCTAAATAGCGACTTAAAAGGGCTAAGGCGACTTTCGAACACAGAGAATACCGTCTGCGCGAAGAGGTCGCCGCCCTCATAGCTTCCTTCTGTTGGATTGATCTGTAACAGTAAATCGCATGAAGCCGATGCCGTGAGTCTCGCAATATGTTGTTGGACAAATTGATCGACTTGGGATTTCATCGCGATCCCATTTGGAGATGACATAAATTGAATGAGTGACGTTTGGCCAGTTTCAAGTGATATGCCCGTCTGTGCAGAAATTATTCGTCGTACAAGATCGGGAAAGATGGCCGGTAGCATCGTAACTTCGGACTGACTCAAGCCAAATTTGCACGAAATCTTGATTGGCTCTTGCCGCTCATTAGAAATTGCAGAAAAGTTTTGGACATTGGGTAGATTTTGGGGCGTTACTCCTAGCGCCACGAGAATCGCGCGGGATTCGCTCTGGGTACGGGGCGCTAGGGTTGCCTTACAAAGTCGAAGCGCTTCGAGTACAGTCGTTTTCCCGACTGCATTAGGACCTATCAGGAGATTTGCACCTTCATCTAGATCAAGGTTGAGGCGATTTATCGCCCGAAAATTTTCGATAGATATGCTTCTTAAGTGCAATTAGGCCTCCATTTGCTCCAAGTTATTCCACCGTCACACTCTTAGCAAGGTTTCTTGGTTGGTCTACGTCGCAGCCTCGGCGTACTGCTATGTGGTACGCGAGGAGTTGCAGGGGGACTACTTCGAGGATGGGTAGGAGTAGTTCCGGGGCGGCTGGGATGGTGATGACGTGTTCGACCAGGCCCTGTAGGTGGGTGTGTTCCTGTTGTTCGTGGACTGCGCGGGCCTTTAGCGCTTCGGCCGTTGTGGCTGCCGCGTTTGCATTCCCAACTGGGACAGGAGAAGCAGGTCCCTCCACTTCGCTGCGCTCCGGTCGGGATGACGGAGTACTGAAGGAAGATGCGTTCTGCTCGTCGTACTGGTAGGGTGCGGTGGCGATGGCGATGACGCGGCCGCTGCGGGCGGTTACTTCCTGGATGTTGGAGAGGGTCTTTTCGTACTTGAGGACGCTGGTGGGGTCTGCGGGGTCCTTGGTGGCGATGCAGACGACGGGGAGCGTTTCGTCGATGAGGGCGTTGGGGCCGTGCTTCATTTCGCCGGCGGGGTAGCCTTCGGCGTGGATGTAACTAATCTCCTTGAGCTTGAGCGCGCCTTCGAGGGCGATGGGGTAGTGGATGCCTCGGCCGAGGAAGAGGAAGTCGCGCGCGGTAGAGAAGTGTTTGGCCAGATCGCAACACTGGTCGTCGACGCCGCGCAGGATTTCTTCTAACTTACGGGGGATTTCGGCTAACTCGGAGACATATTGTTTTGACTGCTCGGCGGTGACATGGCCGCGCTGCTGTCCCAGGTAGAGTGCCAGCGTAAACAGCGCGGTGAGTTGCGCGGTGAAGGCCTTGGTGGAGGCGACGCCGATTTCCGGGCCTGCGTTGGTGGTGATGACGCCGGATGCTTTGCGCGTGATCGCCGATCCCACCACGTTGCAGATGGCCAGTGTGGGCGTGCCTTTGCTGACCATCTCCATTTGTGCGGCGATGGTGTCTGCCGTCTCGCCGCTTTGGGTAATTAACAAACCTAACGATCCGGGGATGGGGTCGCGGTAGCGATATTCGCTGGCGTAGTCGACGTCGACGGGGAGGCGGGCGAGGCGCTCGATCATGAACTTGCCCGCGAGGCCTGCGTGCCAACTGGTGCCGCAGGCAGCGATGGTCATGCTGGTGGCGGCTTTGATTTGTTCGGGGGAGATCTGGAGGTCGGGGAGGTAGACCTGGCCGCTGTCGAGCGAGACGCGGCCCAGCGTAGTGTCGCGGACGGCGCGCGGCTGCTCGTTGATTTCCTTGAGCATGAAGTGCTTGTAGCCGGCCTTTTCCGCCTGGATGGGATCCCATGTAATGCGCTGCGGCTGGCGCTCATGCACGATGCCTTCGAAGTCGGTGAAGGTGACACCGGACTTCGTCAGGATGGCGCACTCGCCGTCGTTGAGGAAGACGATGTCGCGTGTGTGATGCAGGATGCCGGGGACGTCGGAGGCGAGGAAGTATTCGCCGTCGCCGATGCCGATGACGGCGGGCGGTCCGCTGCGTGCGGCGACGAGTTTGTCCGGCTCGCGCGCGCTGAGGACGCCGATGGCGAACGCTCCGGTGAGCCGCTTCACCGCACGCCGCACGGCCTCTTCGAGGGGTATGTTGCTGGGTGGGGTTTCGAGGATGGCTTCTGCGGCGTTGGCTTCGGTGGGGCTCTGATCCCACATCTCAGAAGCGAGATGTGGGGCACCCGCTTCGGTGGCGGTGGCTGGAATCGAACCGGCGGCTTTTTCGAGCTCGTCTTCGATGAGGTGCGCGATGATTTCGGTATCGGTTTCGGAGACGAAGCGATGGCCGCGTGCGATGAGGTCGTGCTTCAGCGAGAGGTAGTTTTCCACGATGCCGTTGTGGACGACGACGAGCGTGCCGGTGCCGTCGCGATGCGGGTGTGCGTTCTCTTCGGTGGGGCGGCCGTGCGTGGCCCAGCGGGTGTGGCCAATGCCGTAGGTGCCACGCAGTGGATGCTCCTGCAGCACCTTCTCCAGGTTGCTCAGCTTGCCGGGCGCGCGTCGCACGTCGAGTAGTGTGGGGTTGTCAGCGATGCCCGCGACGGCGATGCCAGCAGAGTCGTATCCGCGATACTCCAGCCGACGCAAACCTTCCACAATCAGGGGGACAACATCTTTTGGACCGATATAGCCAATGATTCCGCACATGGATGTCAGTGTAGAACGCGATAGGGCGAAAGCATGTTGCGCCGGAGGTTCATTCCGGCGCAACGATGAGTCTGAAGGGGACAGTGTGTGTGACAGATGTGCCACCACTTACGCCTGTGGCTGTGATGGTAACGGCATACGTCCCGGGAGGTGTGTGGTCCGGATACTTGCCACTGCATGCTGTCGTACCCAGCAGCAGGATCGTTACCAACGCAGCCATGAATAGCGGCAGTCGACGTCGTGGTACAAAGAACAGCATTCCAGCCGCAGGCAGAAGGCACAGTGCAATCGTCGATGGGGCCATCGACCGTGTCTCTGATTTGAAGTTTGTAATTGTGGATGTCTCCACAACAAAGGAAACGGCTGCCGTGGACGACAATGCATAGCGGCCCCTGTCGAAGGTGCAGGTGGCCACCGGCGGCAGGTTGCCACAGGTGAGTGAGACGCTGCCGTTGAAATTGTTCATGGAGGTTAGCGTGAGCTTCGTCGTGGCGTGATGTTCTGTCTGCACGCTGAGCGTCGGGCCGGTTGGAGAGATAGAGAAGTCTGGCGGTGGTGGAACCGTAAGCGTTATCGTGACGGTATTCGATGTAGAGGGCGCAAAGATTGTAGTGCCGCTATAGACCGCAGTAAGTACGTGCGTTCCACCCGTGAGTGTTCCTGCGGGAAGCGTAACGTTGCCATTTAATACTCCGGCAATGCCCAGCTTTGTGCCATTGTCCAGAATGCTTATGGTGCCAGTAAGCGCCGTGCCTTTGTAACTGGAAGATGCCGCCGTGGTGAGAACGATGGGGGTAGCCGTGGTTCCTGATGTGGGATTGCCGGCCAGAGAGAGCGTGGTTGGTGCAAAGTGCACAGTCTGGCTAAAGACGCCGGTGATGTCGGCACCGGGAATGCTACTGGTCAAGACGCCCTGAAATGTATGCCGACCGGGAGTGAGTGTCGTGGTGACGATGTTGGCATCGCCCGTGGCGTCAAGGCCTTTATCAAGGATGACAGTGCTGCCTTCCGTCACACGCAAATGTCCGGTCGCACCTGCTGGAAATGGCTTGGTGCTGCCGCCAATGGTGACCGGGTCGCCGTATTCGCTGGGATCAGGAAGCGAGTACAGACCACCCACCGAGGGCGCCGAATTTGAGAGGATCTGAGAGTTGACTATGCTGTCGTTGAAGTCGAGGCCTTCGTAATCGCACTCGTACTGATGAGAGCCAGCATCTGCGAAGAAGGTCGCGTAGACATCTGCGGTTCCAGTCGGAATGGCATCGACAAGAAGATTGCCATTATCGAAGATGCGCATGTGTCCCTGAAGGGATTGATTCTGATTGAGTCTGCAGCGAACCTGACCGGAGAGTTTGCTTCCAACATATGTCTGCGAATCCACATTCATCACAACAAGGGCTGAGGAAGCAGGCGTTGAAGAAACATAGACCCGGGTGGGCAATGAGATGGCTCTTGCTCCGTTGGTTTCTGCGAAACGCACCTGAAGTTCGTGCTGCCCTGGACTGAGGCCGATGGAGAAACTACCGGAGTAATAAGGCGGCGCGTTGTTAACGATGATGTCCTGCGTCTGTGCCGCAACGCCATCGACATAGAGAGTGACTGGATTATTGGTAGTCCAACTTGTTGTGCCGCTCAGAACCAGCGCGTAAGTGACAGTAATGTTGTCTGGTCCAGTCACATAGCGTGAGGGGCCCTGAATGATGCGGTTCTGGGGGCCAGTCCACATACCAGGCAACTCAATTGCACCCATGTCAATATTGACCGGAGCGCTCCCCTGCGTGCGCGGGTTACCTTCCAGATCGGTTGCAGGCTGAGGCAGCACACTGTTGCTGCCTGTATCGATGACCGCTGCAGAGTGTGGTGCGAGATTGCCTTTTGCATCGACACTGAGTTGTGGATCGCTGGTGATGTTTCCATGAGTCGCATCCGCCCCGCAGTCTGACGAAAAGGGAATGCCTGCGGTATAGGAGTCATTGAAGACAAAGACAGGAACGTTGCCGACCGTCGCATAGGCGGAGTTGAGACGGCATAGGAAGCCTGGAGCGCCGCTGTTGCTGGAGACGATGTTGTTCACGACCTGTACACGGGCATGAGCAGAGTCGATAAATACCTGCGGAAGCGCTCCGGTACCGTTGTTGGCAATGGTGTTGTTCAGGATGCGGATGAGCGGAGCGCCGAGCGGGAGGAGTCCAGGGGCGGTGAGATCCAGGAGTCCCAGATGGATTGCGGACGCCGAATTTGCCACATTTGAGCTGTTATTGCTGATTTCGTTGCCATCAATGGTGATCCTGGAAGCGTTGAACATGCAGATGGTGGCGCCGCACCCAGCCGCTGCCGAAGCAGGGCTGTTATTGCGGAAGATATTGTTTTCAATGACGGCATCCTCCGACGCCCAGACGAGGATCGTACCGTTCCCGGACTCTGTATTCCCGATGATCGTGTTCCTGGTGGCATGTGCGCGTGATCCGCCGTAGAGAAGGATTGCGGTTCCGCGATACGTGCATTGGCTCACGGGGTTGTAGGTATGGGTGCGGGTAATGGTGTTACCCGTAATGGTGGGGCTTCCCTGTGCATTAATGCTGGTGCATGCATTGTCGGTGAAGATATTGTTCTGGATGGTAGGCGAAGCGTAATGAATGTAGACGCCTCCGCCGCCGATGTTCGACGGACCCGACCCGGAACCGTTGCGGATGGTGAAGCCGCTGAGTATCGCCTGGCTGGTTTCCCCGCTGCCGAATGCCACCACGGGGCCTGTCGAACTGCCATCCAGAATGGTGGTGGCGGGGCCATCCGAACTGGTAACCGTGATGTTGCGCCCGTGGAAGTCCAGGTTCACGTAGTAAGTTCCCGGAGCAACGATCACGGTGCCGCCATTGCTGCTGCTGTCGATTGCGGACTGGATCGTGGGTTTGTCAGCAGGGACGCGAATGGTCGTCTGCGCATGCAGGGACAGGCAAAACAGCACTGCAAACAGCACTGCGGCAAAACGCCGGGAGAGCAGGGGAATGGTCATAAGTGAGTGAAGCCATTCTGCCACAGACGTGTGTATCCATGACACATATCTGACACAAGCCTGACAAACCGTGTGACCGTCGTCACAGACCCGTCGCGCGAAACCGCAGACGATACGCATACGAGGTTCCGCCCATGCGTATTCCATCGACGAAGATCTGCCCCAGCTCCAACCGGCCCTGCGCAGGGAAGTGTGCAGGCTATGGCACCAGCTCAAACTGCCCGCCGCTGATCGTACTGGCGGTGCTGGCCACATCCACATGCGATGCGGCAGGAGAATGCCGATGAGCGCCGTTGCACCTGTTGTCCCGAACGTGGCAACGCCGCGTTACAACAAACACAACTATCTGAACAACGGGCATGGGGTAAAGAACTGGCTGCTTACCAGTGACCACAAGCGTATCGCCCTGATGTACATGTGGCCGTGACGTTTTTCTTTGCGCTCCAGTCCACCTATAACCACCTTCGTGTTGCGGCCTGCTGACTTCTCCTGGCAGGCCGCTTTTTTTACGAAGGTTATTCAGCGCAGTGGCGCAGTTGTTCCATGTCTTTCAGTTGAAGCGTGTTTCCATCCATCTGCAACAATCCTTCTTTTCGAAAGGACGACAGAACACGTGTCACTGTCTCGCGCGAGATGCCAGCCATATGGCCCAGTTCTTCGTGCGTGAGCGGCATGTGGAAGCGGACAGTATTGGGGAAGCGGCCGTTGTGATTGTCATGCTCGCCAGCCAGCACCAGGCCGCCCCACTCCACCAGAACGCTGGCGAGCTTCGCAGATGCAGAGCTGGAAAGCGCCAGTCGCCGCGCGCTCAACACAGCAGAGTCATACTCGCGCGCCATGGCCATTACGGAGTTACGGCTTACCGCCTGAAACTCCTCCATGAACAACAGGAACTGTGTCCGCGGAATTGCTTTCACGGAGCACGGTTCCAGTGTTTCGGCGGTGGCTTCGTAACGGCTACGTTTGAGCGCAGCAGCAAGGCCAAGAACATCGCCGGGACCAACAATGCGCAGCAGCAGCAATCGACCATCGGGAGAGGAAGTCGTTAGCTTGATCGTGCCGCGACAGACCACGTATACCTGTTCCGGCGCATAGCCTTCGCGCAGCACCGATTCATGCGCGCCCAGGTGCACGAATTGGCCCATGCCGTCCAGCTTCTCCAGGGCGACATGGTCCAGCGAACAGAAACAGTGCGGGCCTTTGATCTCGCATTGAAGACAACTGCGGCGCAGTGGCATGGGGCTCCCCGTCTTTCAGTGTATGAGAGTCGCAAAATTCCTGTAGCTTACAGCGCTGTATCTGAAGTAGCTTGGGACGGGAGAAATGGCCATGTCACGCGTGTTGTCTGCGGTTCTGATAAGTGCGATTGCGTGCGGTAGTTTGTGCGCACAGGAAAATCCGGCAGCAAGTATTCAGACGAATCACGCGGTGACAGAATCCGATGGCACGGTCCGCATGCAGCGCATCGTACCTTTGCCCAAAGGAATTAGCCCGGAAGCAAAGGCATGGCTCAGCCGTCCTGCAGGTGATGCGGACGTTCCGCAAACACTGGAACAGCGCCGCACGATGCTGGACAAATCGCAGGCGCAGCATCGCGACATTCTGCTGAAGATGTTTGACGTTACCGTTCACGACAGCACCGTTGCGGGCGTGCCGGTGCGCGAAGTATTGCCAAAGGAGATGAAGCACCCAGACCGCGTGCTCATCTGCCTGCACGGTGGCGGATTCAATGCCGACTCCGGCTCCTACTCGGAATCCATTCCCGTTGCTGCGATGACCAGCAGCCGCGTGGTCAGCGTGCTGTACCGTATGGCGCCGGAACACCCATTCCCTGCTGGCGTGGATGATGTTGTCGCCGTCTATCGCGAACTGCTGAAGAAGTACCGTCCGCAACACATTGCTATCTTCGGCAGCAGCGCGGGTGCTGGCCTCACCATGCAGGCGGCGGTGCGCATCAAGCAGTTGAAATTGCCCATGCCCGCAGCACTCGGCCCGTTCTCTGTGCCTGCTGCAATGGATGACGGCGGCGATTCGCGCTCGCTCTACAACACCGATGGTCTGCGCGGCTATGTGCAGGTGCCCAACAACGCAACGACGAACCCATACGTTGGCACCACCGATCCGCGCGATCCGGTGCTCTCACCGCTGTACGCGGATCTGCACGACATGCCGCCCGCACTCTTTCTCACCAGCGAGCGCGACCTTCTTTTGAGCAGCACCACCATGCTTCACCGCGCTTATCTTCGCGCAGGCAGCGATGGTCGCTTGATCGTCTTTGAAGCTCTGCCGCACTGTTTCTGGAACAACTCTTCGCTGCCCGAAACGCGCGAGGCATGGAAGTACATGGCAGACTTTTTCAACCAGCAGTTGGCACGGCGATAAAAGAAGCGGCGTAGCAATCTGGCGTGTAGTCCATGCAGGCTGGCATGCGGTCACACGCACCATGAAGAGTTATTTCCAACACGCTGCCGCCACCGCGCTTCTTCTGCTGTTTCTCTCGCTGGCCACACTTCTGATCCTGCGCGCATAAAGATTCAGGGATCAGAAGTATGGAAGTTGCGCCAACGTGCGCAGTGCCTTAGCTCTCTTTGCGATAAAGCATGTTCCGAATGGTTTCGCGCCGCGCAGCATCCATTTCGGATTTCTCTTTGCGCTGGTCCGCGTCCAGCTTTTCTCTCTGTGCTTCCATCTCTTCTTCGGTGCACTCAGGACAGCGGTTGGCAAAGCCGGGCTTATCCGGCTTCAGCTCGAATTCTTCTCCGCACACAACACAGGTTTTGATCGGGAACAGCGGCATAACAGTTTTATTTTATCCAGCCGAAGCGGGTAGTGCATATGGGGCATGTCCGGAATACCGGCGTGGCATGGCCCAACTGTATGGATGAAACCGTATCGCCCATTCGGTGCCTGGTGGCCTCCCCCCGAGTTTTTCGTTGCCCTGTAGTTTGCGCTTGCGAATCGCAGCATCGCGGCGCAGAATACTCCCAATCGTCTCTCAATCTCTGCTTCAGGAAGAGGGTCGCTTCCATGGCGACATCCACGCTTTCCTGGTTGTCCGGCGGCCAGGGCAAACGTCCTGGCATCCTCTATCCCCATGCCCAATGGTGGTTTCTGCTGTGCATTGTGCTCACCTGGGTCGGTTTCGGCCATAGCTATTTCGCGCAGATCAGAACGCAGCCGCTGCTGCACCACGTCCATGGCGCGCTCATGGGCGGATGGATCCTCACGCTCATCGTGCAACCCATCCTGTACCAGCAGGGCAGGATGAAGCTGCACCGCACACTGGGCCGATGGGCGGTATATCTGCTGGTCCCGGCCATCGTGGTGTGTGTCTTTTTCATGATCCGCTCTATGCTACGTTTCACGCTGATCCCGCCCTTCATGGTGGACCATCTTGCGTTTCTGGATGTGGCTTCGCTCTTCCTGTTTCCGTTGTTTGTGGGCCTGGGTATCTGGTACGCCCGCAACATTCAACTGCACGCGCGATACATTGCATGCACGGTGATGCTTCTGATGCCGCCGGCGCTGGCGCGTGCGGGACTTATGTCCGCCTACCTGCGCACTCACTTTCGTTTGAATGTGAACCTGATGGTCGGCCTCATGAGTTTCGTTTTGCTGATGCTCATGGTCGACGATAAGCGCAAAGGCAAGCTTTACGCCGCTTATCCCGTGGCATTTACTGCAAATACCATCGTCTGCGTCTGCGCCAACTTTGCCCAGAACTGGGGTTGGTGGAACACACTTTCCGGCTGGATCAAAGGCTGATTTCGTCCTGCGGAATTTTCGCTGGACAAGCATGGAAGCGCAGGCGTACTTTATCGCCGCTGGTCGAAATCAGGCCAGCGGAGGTGAGTGTCATGGACGATGTAAACGTCGGTGCGCTCGATATGTTCGTGCGCTTTCTGATTGGCATGGCGCTGTTCAGCCTGGCAACCCTGCTCAAAGGCGACTGGCGCTGGCTCGCGCTTCTGGGCTTCGTCCCGCTTCTCACAGCAGCCTTCCGCTATTGCCCCTTCTACGACCTCATAGGCTGCACCACCTGCGAAGAAGCCCGTCGATTGCGGCGGGAAACCCGTATCGCGCACTAGCGCCTTCAAAACGGCCCAATTCAAAGGGATTGAGCAGTGGCGCACCGTGTTTTCTCAGTGAGAAACGCGCGCACGTTACCATTGCACTCAGGACTTTGACAGAGTCTTCCATCCCGCATCGGAAAGATTCCCCTTGGATTGAGTACGTCGTTCGTGCATCTTGAACGCCTGGACTTCACGACTCTCTACGCGTGTCACGCACTGCTATGTCTTGTCGCCGGGGTTAGCTTCCTGTTGTTGCGTCCCACGGTCAAGGTGCCGGGGCTGCGCTGGATAGCTGCGAGCTTCTTCCTGGATGAACTGTTTCTGTTACTGCTACTCAACCGAAACCAATGGCACAGCCCGGTGGTGTATCTCCTCACCGATCTCACTGTCCTGGCGGCGAATTATTGCTATTACCTGGGCTTCGCCCGGTTAATTGCTGTGCGAGCACGTCTGAAGTGGATTCAGATACTCTTCGCTTCTGTCTTCATTGCAATTTCTTATGCCATGCTGGTTGCTCCGGATATCAACCTGCGATGGATGCTTATTTGTGTCGCTACCGCACCAATGCATCTACTGCTGGCAGCGCAGTCAGGTCGCCATGCCCGTGGTTTGTTCGCACGAAAGTTGCTTGCGGCAATGGAACTGGTCATGGGCCTCGGTGCCACTTTTCAGGCCGTGCAGCTTCTCCTGTTACCTGCCGCGCCGCGTGCCCTCACTCCCCCAGCGCCTGTGCAATCGGCACTGCTGTTCCTGCAGCTTTGCCATGAGGTAGCCATCGCATTGTGCGTATTTCTCCTGGTCCATGAGCGCGTAACGCACGAGGCAGAATGCCGCGCCATGCAGGATACTCTGCCGGGCATGTTGAATCGTAAAGGGATGGAGCGAGAACTGGAGGCATTCTTCCTGCAGATGCAGCGCAGCGGCGGGGAATTGGTACTGGCGTTGATCGACCTGGATCACTTCAAGAAAATCAACGATGAGCATGGGCATCCGGCGGGTGACGCGGCTTTGGTGGAACTGGCCAATTCGCTCACCTCCCACATGCGGCCTTGCGACAGGGCAGGACGTTTTGGTGGCGATGAGTTTCTGGTCTTGTTGCCGGATGCCACGCCCGACTACGCAATTCGTACGCTGAACAGCGTGCGAATCCACGTGAGTAGCCTTCCGGGCAGACCCTTCACTCTCAGCAGCGGCGGAACCGTGGCACATCGCAGCGATACTGTGGAAACGATGCTGGCTCGCGCGGACAAATTGCTCTACCAGGCAAAGCAGAATGGCAGAGACTGCGTACTCATCGCATAGGCCACAAGAAGTGCAGTAGATAACTGCATTCCTTGTGGCCTACGGGATCCATACGTGATCGTTGGATTACTAAATTAACTCCGGACCGCAGTTCGCAAATGCAACTCCCGCATCTGCTGTTCCGTGGGCGCACTCGGAGCATCCACCATCAGGTCCACAGCCTTCGCTGTCTTCGGGAACGCAATCACTTCACGTAACGAAGTCGAACCTGTGAGCAGCATCACGATGCGGTCCAGTCCGAGCGCAATGCCGCCATGCGGAGGCGTGCCGTACTCCAGCGCTTCCAGGAAGAAGCCAAAGCGCTCCTTCGCCTCTTCTTCTGACATGCCGAGCGAACGGAAGATCTCCGCCTGCACATCCTTGCGATGAATACGGATGGAACCCGAACCAAGTTCGAGGCCGTTCAGCACCACGTCATACGCCAGCGCGCGGACTACGCCCTTGTCGTTGAAGAGAGCGCCGCTCTTGATGTCGTCCTCATGCGGCGAAGTAAACGGATGATGCGCCGCATCCCACGTCTTCTTCTCCTCATTGAACTCGTACATCGGGAAGTCCGTCACCCACAGGAAGCGGTAGTCGTCAGCGGTGCCCTTCTTCTCAAAGAGCTTGTGTTTATCCGCGTACTTCTTCGCGAGTTCGAGGCGTAATCCACCCACGCGCTTCGGAATCCATTGGCGATCGAAATTCCACATCGCAGGCGTGCCCAGCTTCGGCGTGATCACCACAGCAAGATCATCCGTGGTGAAGCTTTCGCCGTTAAACGCAATGGTGGTCGCGTTCAGGTGTGAGCCAATCTCTTCTGCCAGAGGCACAAACTGTTCTGCGGTGCGAAGACGTACAAGGTCCAGCGCATCCAGGCCGCTATCGCCAAAGAAGGTACGAATCTCGCTCAGCAACGACTTGCGCGCCGTGCTGCTCAGCTCGCCCACCTTCGGAATCACAAAGCCATAGACGGGTAGACCCTGTTCAATCTTCAGCGTCGTGCGCAGCTCATCGGTCAGCACCGCAGACAGGTCCGCCATATGCGGCAACCGCATATCTGGCTTGTCGATGCCGTACTTGCTGATGGCTTCGTCATACGTCATGCGCAGAAATGGCGTGTTGATCTTTTGCCCTGCGGCTTCAAACGCAGCCACGAGGAATCGCTCCGCCACGCCAAAGATCGTCTCCTGAGTGGGGAAGCTCACTTCCAGATCAATTTGTGTGAACTCCGGCTGGCGGTCGGCGCGCAGGTCTTCATCGCGGAAACAACGCGCTATCTGGAAGTAGCGGTCGAAACCGCCCACCATCAGAATCTGCTTGAAAATCTGCGGCGACTGCGGCAGTGCATAGAAATTCCCCGGATGCACACGTGACGGAACCAGATAATCGCGCGCACCTTCCGGCGTGGAACGCGTCATGAATGGCGTTTCAATCTCCAGGAAGCCTTCGCTGGAAAGCTGCGCACGCACGGCCTGCGCAACCTTGTGCCGCGTCAGGAAGTTGTGCTGCATCTCCGGACGGCGTAGGTCAAGGTAGCGATACTGCAACCGCAGTTCTTCATTGCCAATCACGTCTTCCGCAGGCGAGAAGGGAGGCGTCTTGGCATCGGACAGCAGCAGCAATTCCGTGCAGACCACTTCAATATCGCCGGTGGGCATATTGGGATTGGTCAGGCCTTCGCCGCGTACGCGGACGGTGCCCAATGCCGCCACCACAAACTCGGGGCGGGCGGCTTCGGCCTTGGCCAGCGTCTCCGCGCCGGAATTGCTGCGGTCCACCACGATCTGGGTGATGCCGTTGCGATCGCGCAGGTCAAGAAAGATCAAATCGCCGTGGTCGCGGCGCCGGTTAATCCACCCCATCAGGGTGACGTTCTGTCCTGCGTCGGCGGCGCGCAGGTCTCCGCACATGTGTGTGCGCTGGTGTTGGCCGAGAAAGTCGAGTGTCACGATACCCCTATTGTACGAAGTTTGGCGCACATGGGCGTCACACCGTTCACCCGGAAGTGGATGACTGATTCTTTTGCCAGCTTTTCTGCCTTTCCGTTCCGGTTACCGTCTGTAGGAATGGTCGGATTCTGCAGATTTGGACACCTGGCCCTCTCCGCGCTCCTATTGGCCAGCGTCACCCTGCGAGCGCAGGAAAACCTGCCAGAGGCCCCGGTCCCCGCCAATCTGCAAGTCCCGGTGAAGCCAGCGCCCCATCTGAAGCAAAGCCCCGCCGATACCGCACCCAACGAGAAATTCCATTGGAAGGGGCTGGTTCTGCAGTCCATGGGACTCCTGCTGCTACAGCACAGCGTCCGCATTGCCATGGCCAATGATCACGACATGCACCTGTTGGTGAATAAGCCCTACTGGAGCGACTATTGGGCCTCTGTCGACCAGTTCAACTGGAGGCGGTGGAATGATGGAGACAGTTTCTCTGTGAATTATGTTGGCCATTCCATGGAGGGAGCTGTCGCAGGCTATCTGGAAATCCAGAACAATCCCCGCGACCGTGCCGTGCGGTTCGGTAACAACCGGCATTACTGGATGAGCCGCCTGCGCGGAACTGCATGGGCAGCCGTTTACAGCACACAGTGGGAGTTGGGGCCGCTGGGTGAATCTGCCGTGTTCAACCAGGGCGGCTTTACCTATCCCATTCAGTGCAAACCCAATTGCGGACCAAACTCCAAATACACGAACAACACCGGGTGGGTTGACCTGGTGATCACACCCACGGTGGGAACGCTGTGGGTGGTGGGAGAGGATGTTCTGGACCGCTACGTGACCGATGCGCTGGTGCAAAGGCATCCGGGTTCGTTTCCGTTTCTGTTGCTGCGCGCTGGCGCGAATCCCTCGCGCTCGCTGGCAAATGTTCTGCGTGGCCATTACCCCTGGTGGCGCGACTACGAACATCCCGGCCAATACGATTCCGCAATGGTCCACGCCTTTCAACGCGCTCTGGACAAGGAGCCGGTGGAGCGCGGTGATGTCTCCCTTTATTTCCAATCGCAGTATCTGCGCACCAACCGCGATGGCTGCATGGAATGCCGCCGATGGGTACGTGGCGGTGGCATCACCGTGGCGGTTCAACTGCGGCGCTACCTGGATGTATTTGGCGACTTCAACATGGCTCCCGATGCCAGCCCGGAGTCCAGCACAAATGTTGGTGGCAACATCAGCGCTGCCATGTTCGGACTCCGCTCCGGCTATAACGGCAAACGATTTTCCGTAAAAGCGTCCATCGCGCCCGGGTTTGTCAGTTATTCCAGAACATCAGACAGTCCGCCGGGCACGCCTTCCGCCGACTACTATCGCACCACGGACTTCGCGGCCACCGTGGGCATCAACGCCGATGTAAAGGTGGCGCACAACATGGGCCTGCGCTTTGAGGTTCATAACACCCTGATCCGATACAAAAGCTCGTACCGCGATCCGGAGGGCATTGGCACGCCGCCGTACCTTTATTTCCTGTCGCACGACAACTACATCAACTCCACCAACTGGGGTGTACGTATAGGGCCTGTATGGCGCTTCTGACAGGGTTCTGCCTCAGGCGCTCAGCCCCTTTTCCACCATATCCAGCAGGCGTTTCCCGAGCATCTGCGCGGTTGCTGCATCAATGCCGCGCAGCGGTCCATCCAGCATCAGCAGCGCCATGCCATGCACCGTGGACCACGCCAGAAACTCCGCTCCCGGCCTGTCTTTTGCCTTCAAAATCCCCGCAGCCAACATCCGATTCAATGCCAGGCTAAGCAACTGAAACGGATTCAGCCCGGTAGCGCCTGCATTCGCAGGGTTCGGCGTCTCAAACACCGGCGCAGGAACGCTGAATCCTGTTTTGAACAGCCCCGGCTCGCTCAGCGCAAAGGTAAGGTAGCCCGTACCCACGGCACGCAGGCTGCGTCGCGCGTAACTCGCGGGATCCTTACCCGGTCGCAGGCTGTTCATCTCCGCTTCAATTGCCACGGCCAATCTTGCAATGCACTCGGACCGGACCGCCGCCAGCAGATCATTCTGGTTGGCAAAGTGGCGATATGCCGCATTGGGCACCACTCCCGCCCGTCGCGTTGCTTCCCGCAAAACCACGGCTTGCGGACCACCGGCCCGTGCCATTTCAATAGCCGCATCCAGCAGCGCACGCCGGAGATCGCCATGTCGAAACGTGTCACGTGGGGTGCCCGTCGCGGCTCGTTTTGCAGGACTTCGTCCTCGCGACTTCGATTCTGTTTTGGCCATGATTGCTAAAACCAATTCTAAATCGAAGTTTCATCAAATCGCATGGACAAAACGTATGTCCGGTGGTTCAATGTGGACACCGTACACATGCGGTGAAATGAGGGAGCGGAAAATGGCAGGCAAGGCAGGATTCGTCTGGTATGAACTGACAACCAGCGGCGATGTGGATGCCGCTGCAAAGTTTTATGGCGACGTGGTGGGCTGGGACGTGCGCGACGCCGGAATGCCCGGCATGAAATATCTCCTCTTCGGCAAGGGCGGCAAGGACGTTGGCGGCATGATGAGCTGGCAGTCCATCGGCATGAACGGCCCCAGCGTGTGGAAGGCTCATATCTACACGCCGGACGTTGATAAGGAAGCCGAAGCCGTCAAGCGCGACGGCGGCACGGTGCATCGTCCGCCGCAGGATATTCCCAACATCGGTCGTTTCGCTGTGGTTGCTGATCCGCAGGGCGTGGAATACCTGCTGTTTCAACCCTCCACGCAATATGCTCCGCCACGCCTGGCGCAGAATGAGGTGGGCAACGTCGGCTGGCACGAACTCCTCACCTCTGACGGGGAGAAGGCGTGGGAGTTCTATTCCAAGCATTATGGCTGGGAGAAGGACTTTGCCATGGACATGGGAGCGATGGGTGTCTATCAGACCTTCCGCATCGACACTGACCGCTACACCGGCGCCATGATGAATCTTCCTCCCGATGGCAGCATGGGGCAGCCGCGCTGGGTCTACTACTTTCAGGTGGAAGATGTGGACGCGGCAGTGCCGAAAATCGAAGCAGGCGGCGGTAAGATCACGCTGCCGGCTATGGATGTTCCTGGTGGATCACGCATCCTGCAGGCAACCGATCCGCAGGGCGGCGCCTTCGCGCTGGTGTCCTCCAAAGCGTAACGGTGCTTGCTGCGCGTAAGGAAACACAGCGAAGCTCAAACGAACGAAGTTCGTCATCCTGAGCGAAACGAAGTGAAGTCGAAGGACCTGCATTCTTCTGTGCCCTCTGCCATGCGCCAAGAAAACCACAGGATGGTTTTCATGAAGCATTCCCATCGGGGACAAGAAAAGCAGGTCCTTCGGCTGACGCGCTTTGCGCGTATGAGCTTCGCTTCGTGCGTACAATTTGCTTTGCGCGTACGAGCTTCGCTTCGCGCGTGCAAGCTTCGCTTCGTGCGTGCAAGCTTCGCTTCGTGCGTGCAAGCTGCGCTTCGTGCGTGCAAGCTGCGCTTAGATACGAGCGATGGTGCAAGCCGTATCAATACCCATCCGCCTTGCCATACGGCTTGCGCGTGTCATGCCCGCCCAGCAGCTCACCCGTCTTCGGATCGACAGCAATCAACTCGCTATCGCCCCATACGCCGGGGTTCTTTTCATCAAACTCGCCGGAACGTTTGATGACGTAGCCGCTGGCCTTTAAAGCATCCGCCGTCGTCGCCGGGAACTTCTTCTCCACCTGCAATTCATCGGGCAGATACTGATGATGAAAGCGCGGAGCATCCGCTGCTTCCTGAATGTTCAGCCCGTTATCCAGGACGCTGATCATGTCGTTGGCCACGGTGGTAATAATCGTCGGCCCACCCGGCGATCCCAGCACCAGCCGCACCTTGCCACGCTTGGTCACAATCGTTGGCGTCATCGCGGACAGCGGCCGTTTGTAAGGAGCAATCGAGTTATTCGGCCCCTGAATCAGGCCAAATCCATTCGGCACACCTACCTTGCTGGTGAAGTCATCCATCTCGTCGTTCATGGCAAATCCTGCGCCCTTGATCACGACTCCTGAACCAAACAAAAAGTTCAGCGTGTAAGTATTCGAAACAGCGTTGCCATCCGCATCCACCACGCTGAAGTGTGTGGTCTGCGTGCTCTCATGCTTGTCGGTTTGTTTCGGCGGTTCCGGCATAAATCCTGCCGGACGGACCAGGTCTTTGGAAGCAGTCGGCTTCACCGGATCAATCGTCTTGCGCCATGCCTTGGCATAGTTTTTATCGGCCATCTGCTTCAGCGGCATGGTGGTGAAATCCGGATCGCCCAGGTAGTCGCTGCGATCCATAAACGCACGCCGATACGCTTCCGTGATGATGTGTACCTGCCCCGGCGAACGGTCCGCGCCCAGCTTCTTCAGGTCATAGCCGGTCAGGATGTTCAGCACCTCCTGCAGCACAATACCGCCGGAAGAAGGCGGCGGAGCCGTCACGAATTTGTAGCCGTGATACTTGCCCTCCAGCGGAACGCGATCTTTCACCTGATACGCGGCCAGATCAGCCTTCGTCATGTTGCCGTCATGCGCGGCCATATCTGCGGCAATCGCATCGGCAATCGAACCCTTATAAAAATCATCGGGGTCATTCGAAATCCGTTCCAGTGTCGCGGCCAGATCCGGCAGCTTCACAGTCTCGCCACCTTTGTAGAAATTGCCATCGCGCTGATAGATCCTGCGCCCTTCCGGATTCGCCGCCAGTACCTTGCTCTTCCACGTACCCAATTCTTCTTCGGTAGCCACATAGCCATCGCGAGCGTATCGGATCGCCGGCTGCATCGCGGCTTTCAAACCCAGCTTGCCGTAATGCTTCTCCGCATACGCCATGCCTGCCACGGTGCCGGGAACACCGCTGGCTTTGTATCCCTGACGGCTCATCCCATTGATCACCTTGCCGTCTTTGTCCAGGTACATATCGCGGAACGCCGCTGCCGGAGCCTCTTCGCGATAGTCAATGAAGTGCGCCTTGCCATCGCCCAGTTTCTTTTTCCCATGCTTGTGCGCCGGACGAATCAACATGAATCCGCCGCCGCCAATGTTGCCTGCCTGCGGATACACCACTGCCAGCGCAAACGCCACGGCCACGGCGGCATCCACGGCATTACCGCCCTGCTTCAGCACTTCCACGCCAGCGTCTGTTGCCAGATGATGAATGCTCACCACCATCGCGTGTTGCGTGCGGACGGGCTGAGGCGTGGGCGAAACCTGCGCCACCAACGCGGAAAACGGCGAAACGGCAACAGCCAGCGATACACATGCAGCAAGCCAACGAGTCTTCATCGGTCCGGAAGCACCTCAGTAATGGATGGGATTGGTTCTGAGCATATCGCGAGTACACAGTCCCCGCGCTTTTTCGCTGGTAAAACATCCCGTCTCTGCGCATACAGTAGGAAGGCGCAACGTCAATAGACGCGTTCGCAAGGAAAGTAATTTTTCGTGCCTGGCACATTTGATCTCTGGACTGTGTTGTTCTCATTCACCATTGCCTCGCTTGCGGGGTTTGTGGCGTTTGAGTCCATGGAGCACACCCGTTACAGCCCCCGCCCTGCCGTGTGGACCATGATCAGCGGCCTCACACTTGGCCTTGGCATCTGGTCCATGCATTTTGTCGGCATGTTGGCCTGGCAGCCACCTTTCCCGCTCTATTACGCCGTCACTCCGACACTGCTTAGCGTTCTGGTGGCGATTCTTTCGTCCTGGCTGGCCATGCATCTCGCCGTCACTCATCGCACCAGTACCCGCAACATCGTTCTGGGATCGTTTGCGGTGGGCGCCGGTATCTGTGCCATGCATTACATCGGCATGGACGCCCTGCGGTTCTCCCAGCCCATCATGTGGAGCATCCCGGGCGTGGCGCTGTCTTTTGTGATCGCCATCTTTGCATCGCTCGGTGCCATGTCCATGCTGCGTCACAGCGGCACATTCAGCATCCCTCGCCAGATCGCGGCATCGCTGGTCATCGGCATTGCCATCTGCGGCATGCATTACACCGGCATGCTCGCCATGATGCTGCCTGCCGGAGCTGTTTCCATTCAGCAGTCTCACGAATTCTTCGGAACATCGCTGGCGCGCGTCGGCGTGGGCAACGCGCTGGTCTTCATGGCGTGCCTGTTGGTCGTCTTCTATCGCGATAAGGTGCGCCTGCTGCAAACAACCTCCGCCGCGCAGAACAAGGCGATCGACGCGCAGCGAACCGCGGAACGCATGAGCGCGGCAGGACGCATCGCCGCCTCCATCGCGCATGAAATCAACAACCCGCTCGAAGCCGTCACCAATCTGCTCTACCTGGCGGAGCAAGGGAATGTCGGTGACGAGGAGCGCAGATTCCTGCAAACGGCACAGAACGAACTGCGCCGCGTTGCCGAAATCACCACGCACACCCTGAAGTTCTACCGCCAGCCCTCCGGCCCGGCGCTAACCTCGTTGGCGGAACTCATGGAATCCACCCTGGCCGTCTTCCAGAACCGGCTGGAGAAGCATCACATCGCGCTCGTACGCCAGTGGGATCCAGCCACGCCTTCTGTTCCTTGCCGTGCGGGAGAAATCCGCCAGGTGCTGGCAAACCTGGTGGGCAACGCCATCGACGCCATGAACGCCCACGGCGGCACGCTCACTCTGAAAATCCGCCCAACCGCTTCCGGTGGCGCTGAAATTATCGTTGCCGACACGGGCGCAGGCATCTCTCAGGAGACCCAGAAACGCATCCTGGAACCCTTCTTTACCACCAAGGGAGCCAGCGGCACCGGCCTCGGACTTTCCATCTGCGCGGAAATTATCCAGCATCACGGCGGCACCCTGACCTTTGAAAGCAGCACCACCCCTGGCCACAGCGGCACCACATTCCATATCCTGCTGCCTGCACGGGTGACCTCCGACCCGGCTAAAGCATAGTGCTCGTACGGTCGCAGACCGTCATCCTGAACGAAGCGAAGCGGAGCTGAAGGACCTGCATTCCTCTCAACCCTCGACAATGCGCCAGGAAGCCCAAACGAACCAGCAGCCCAAAACGGGTGCCCCAGGTTCACGAAGCTAACCTGGGTATTCGTGCGAAGCACGAACCAGCGAAGCTCCAACGCACCAGGCGCGTCCCTTTCAACGGGCATGAACCGTACCAACCATAACGAGCAAGGGACTTTAGCCATCGAGGGAATTTCCAGTCGCAATCACCCTTGACCCCACCTCCGATTCACGATATTCTTGTCAGGTTTGGCGCATCTGGCGCATGGCTGTGGGGCATCCGGCCGCGTCGTGGTGGGGTCTGTACAAAGATCACTCCGCATCGCCTCTCATTTTATTGAGCTCAATGGTGTTTCAGGCGCACCGGCAACACGGCCGGGCGTGGAGGTTTGTGATGTACGCAGTGATTCGTACCGGTGGTAAGCAGTACCGTGTCGCCCCCGGCGACACCCTGAAGATTGAAACGGCAGCACACAACGACGGCGCGATCGAGTTCGCAGACGTCCTGGCTGTCAGCGCCGAAGAAGGCAAGTTTGAGCAGGAACTGGGCGGAGCCAAGGTGCTCGCTTCCGTTGTCGGCGAAGGCCGCGGCGACAAGATCCTGGTCTTCCACTACAAGCGCAAGAAGCAGTACAAGAAGCTGCAGGGCCACCGCCAGAACTTCGTTGAAGTAAAGATCAACGAGATCCTGGTCAACGGCAAGAGCTTCAAGGTCGAGAGCAAGTAACTCGCGCCCTCTGCGTTTTTGATTTTTGTTGTTTCGCCGCGTCAGCGGCACCTATTTCTGAATATTCGCGGACCACGTCTTAATGACGACGGCAACCGCAACGAGGCAAAGCAATGGCACATAAAAAAGGTGGCGGTTCCTCTTCCAACGGTCGTGACTCTAACGCGCAGCGCCTGGGCGTGAAGCGCTTCGCGGGTGAACAGGTCACGGGTGGCAGCATCCTCGTGCGTCAGCGTGGGACACCGCTCAAGGCTGGCCTGAACGTCGGTCGCGGCAAGGATGACACCCTCTTCGCCAAGGTCGGCGGACGCGTGATCTTCTCAGATCGTGGCAACCACGGCCGCTTCGTCTCCATCGAGCCGGCTGCTTAAGCACCGTATCAATCTCTTCGCGATGGCCCTGCTTTGGCGGGGCCATTCGCATTTCCATGTTCAGCCGCACAAACGAGCGAAGCACGGAACCGCAGCCTAACACCTCACGTACTCCATACGGAGGCTGGCCGACCATGCGACTTCCCACCATCTGTGCACTCTTCTTTGCGTTTGCGATCCCCGCACTGCACGCGCATACACAGCCCATCCACATCGATGTCGCCGCAGTCCATCCACACAAATCCACCGGTGATGATCCATCCAATCGGCAGGTTATCGGCGGACGTTTCATCGCCACAGCAACCTCCGTGCAGACGCTCATCCGCACCGCCTTCGGCATCGACCCGAAAGCCATCGTCAATGCGCCTGCGTGGACCGAGAGCGAACTCTTCGACATGCAGGCCACCATCGCCGACCACGCAGAGATCACCACCCCGGAACAGTTCCAGCAACTGATCCTCTCGCTGTTGCAGGATCAGTTCGGCTTCCGCTTTCACCGCGAGCAGCGCGAAGGCCCTGTCTATTGGCTGGTCGTGGACAAGCCGGGTAAAACCGGCCCGGCGCTGAAGGAAACCAAACCCGGTACGCCGATGAACATGAGCATGAATGGCGACCGCCGCATCGACATGCGCGTGACCAATGCCTCCATGACAGACTTCGCCAAGTCCATTCAGAAGCGCGCAGGCCGCACCATCGAAGACCACACCGGCCTCTCCGGCAGGTACGACTTCCAACTCCGCTGGGCCACCGACCCGTCGCCGGAGTCCGACGACGCCACTCTCTTCGCCGTCATCCGCGAACAACTTGGCCTCCGCCTGCAATCTGCCAAAGGCCCCATCGAAGTCATCGTCGTCGACAACGTGAACCGGCCCGTCTCCGAATAATGGTCGTCGTGAGGCTTGGCTTGTGGTCGCCCGGAGCGTTGGAGTGGCACAGGGGGAATGCAGGTCCTTCAGCTTCGCTGCGCTTCGTTCAGGATGACGGCCTAGTTGGTTAGTCCCGGCTAGCGAGGTAGCTCCTGCATCCCGTCAATGGTGAAACCAGCCGTCTGGGCGGGAGTTGTGGCCCGCGCCTCCTTCGGCTGTGCACCCCCAACGGCCACGGAGTAGCTACCCGGCTGCACCGCTCGCACGCCCTGCGCATCCACCTCGGAAAGCTGCCGCGGCGAAAGTGTAAAGGTGATCTTCTTCGCTTCACCCGGTTTCAGCGAAACACGTTGGAAGCCCTCAAGCTGCTTTGGCGAAAGCCCGCCGTTGCCATCCGCAGGCGGCAGAAGGTAAAGCTGCGCCACTTCCTCGCCAGCTACTTTGCCCGTGTTCTTCACCGTCACCTCGGCAGTCAGCGGCTCGCCCGCCTTCAGCTTCGCGGTGGACAGCTTCAGCCCGGAATAGCCGAAGCGTGTATAGCTCAGGCCGTAGCCAAAGCCGTACAGCGGCGTTCCCGTGAAGTAGCGATAGGTTCGGTTCTTCATGGAGTAGTCATCGAAGTCCGGCAGATCACTCTCTGCCTTATAGAAGGTCACTGGCAAACGGCCGCTGGGGTTGTTCCTGCCCAGCAGCGTGTCCGCAATAGCCTGCGCGCCGGCCTCGCCCGGATACCAGGCTTCCAGTACGGCGTTGGCATGTTCATCGGCGAAGTTCACGGCGAGCGCGGAACCGTTCAGCAGCACGACAATCGTCGGTTTGCCTGTGGCGACGATCTCCTTCAGCAACTCCTCCTGCGATGCGGGCAGGTTGATGTCGGAACGGTCGCCACCAACGAATCCCGGCAGCTTCACCGGCATCTCCTCGCCTTCCAGGTCGGGTGAAAGGCCCAGCATGGCGATAACAAGGTCCGCCTGTTTTGCCGTGGCAATGGCTTCCGGCAGCAGTGTTTCCGGCTTCGGTGTCCACTCCAGGCGGATGCCGGAACCAGCGGAGGCAGAGTCGCGGGCGAACTCGACCGTGATCTCGTGTTCCTGCTTCGCGTCATCAAAGGTGATCTGGAACGCGCCGGGACGATTAGGACGATCGGCTTCCGGCATCCCGGTGGTGCCATTGATGCGCCCTCCCGGAGCGACGGGGGCCTGACGCTTCAGCTCCGTCACCTGCTTGCCATCTACGGTGACCGTGTACGCCTGCGACGAACCGCAACCGCGGCAACGCCCGGTCTTCACCAGAAACTCATACGTACCCGCAGCCGGTGCGCTGATGGTGCCACTCCACCGTACGGCAAAGGGCCCATCCGGGGCAGCACGCAAAGGGCTGACGCCTGACCAGTCGAAGTTCAGCTCCGGATCGACACGTGTGATGACGGGTGAGCCACTGAAGCTGGAGGAGGCGAAGTATTCCGCCTTCAGCCCATGCTCCTGCGAACCCTTAGCGGGATGCAGCATGGTGCGCGACACAGGCATGGCGAAGCCTGCAACATACGGCGCGCCCGGCGCATAGAGCACACGCGTGCCACTCAATGAGGTGCGCAGGGCATCCACCGGCATCACCGGATCATGCGGCTGACCGTTGTAGTTGCCCTCCAGCGAGGACAGCGCCGCGCCATTGGGGCCAATGACGGCGACGGTCTTGTACTTACCCCCACGCAGCGGCAGAATGCCATCGTTCTTCAGCAGCACCATCGACTCTTCCGCAGCGCGCCTGGCTACTGCGGCATTCGCAGGCGAGTTCACCGCGCTGAAGGGAATCTGAGTGTAGGGAACCATCGAAGGAGGATCGAAGAGCCCGAGGCGAATGCGTGCCTCGAAGAGTCGGCGCAGACTTACGTCAATGTCTGACTCCTTGATGAGTCCGGCCTTCACCGCGGCATCCAGCTTCTTATAGGTTCCGCCGCAGTTGGTGTCAGTGCCTGCAAGCAATGCAGTCTTGTCGGCATGTTCGGCGTCAGGATCGGTTTTGTGGCCGTAGCTGCGGTAGAAGTCGTCGATGGCGCCACAGTCGGAGGTGACAAAGCCCTGGAACTTCCAGTCTTTGCGCAGGATGTCCTGCAGCAGCATCTTGCTGCCGCATGCGGGTTCACCGTCGATGCGGTTGTAAGCGCACATGATGGAGTCGGCCCTGGCATCCACAATGGCCGCGCGGAACTGCGGCAGGTAGGTGTCCCACAGATCATGCGGCGAGGGCTGCACGTCAAAGCGGTGGCGGCTTTCCTCCGGGCCGGAGTGCACGGCAAAGTGCTTCGGCGTGGCGATCACCTTGTAGTACTTCGGGTTGATCCCTTGCAGACCCTCCACGAAGTTCACGCCAAGCTGTGCGGTCAGGTGCGGGTCTTCACCATATGTCTCCTGCCCGCGCCCCCAGCGGGGATCACGAAAGATATTGATGTTCGGCGACCAGAATGTGAGGCCGAAGTAGATGTCGTGATTGTTATGCCGCAGGGCTTCGTTGTTCTTGGCACGTGCCTCGGTGGAAATGGCATCGCCAATGGTCTTCAGCAGCGGCGCGTCCCACGTGGCGGCCATGCCAATGGCTTGCGGAAACATGGTCGCGTATCCAGAGCGGGCTACGCCATGCAGCGCTTCGTTCCAGTAGTCATATGCGGGAACATTCAAGCGGGGGATAGCGGCGGCCCCATTGACCATCTGCGCAGCTTTCTCCTCCAATGTCATACGGCCCACCAGGTCTGCGGCGCGCTGCGCGGGAGAAAGTGACGTGTTTTGATATGCAGGCTGCTGCGCTTTGGCAGATAGTACGGTGGTGAAAAGAAGTGCCGCGATCAAACGTCGCATCGGATCTGCTCCGGGAAGTTCAGGTGGGTAATGCTCGCCTGAAGCATAGCCGGAAGGGCATGGCTGTGGCAATTACTTCGCGGGGCGAACGAAAGTCACGCCGGAATGGTGATGCTGACGACACAGCCTTGTCCAGAGGGGTGGTTTGCAAGCTGCACGGTGCCGCTGTGGGCCTCCACTACGTGCTGCGTCAGCAGCAGGCCAATGCCGCTTCCTTCCGGCTTGGTGGTGTAGAAGGGCACAAACAGGTTCGATTCATTGAGCACGCCCAGGCCGTAGTCGCGGATTTCAATGACAAGGTCATCGCCAGCGACTCGCCACATGACTTCAATTGGGCGAGCGGCGCTGCCTTCCTGCGCAGAACGCTCCAGTGTGGCTTCTGCTGCATTCTTGAGCAGGTTAATCATTGCCTGTTCCATCAGCACCGGGTCAATCAAAGCAACACGATCTTCAGATTCGGTGATGGTCACTGGAACGCCATGATCCAGAGCCGTGACCTGCTGCATGAATGCAAGGACTGCAACGGGTTGACGTTGCAAAGCGGGTAGCGCGGAGAGTTTGCGATAGCCCTGAAGGAATCGATTCAACGAGTCGGCACGCGACTCGATGATCCCCAGCCCCTTGCGCAACTGGGCATCGCGCGATGGATTGCTTTCAGCGTCTGTTTCAGGGGCGAGACGCAGTTGCAGCGTTCCGGCAATGGACTTGATCGGGGCAAGCGAATTATTAATCTCGTGCCCCAGAACTCGAATGAGACGTTGCCATGCCTGGCGTTCTTCTTCGCGGAGTGCTGAGCCGATCTCTGTCAGCATCACGAGCCAATGCCTGCGTCCCTGCAGGCGGAAAGCGCTGCGCCGCAGCATCCATCTTCCGGCAAGGCCGCGAGGCGGTTGCGGCATAAGTGTGCTGTCTTCCAATTCGAGGAGCGATTCGACTTGAAGCTCCTCCGCGGAGCAGCCCATATCCGTGAGCTGCAATCCCAACGCGGTGCGTGCCGCGCGATTGACCATGGCCAATGCACCGTCTTCTGCAAACGCGAGCACCGGCGCATCCATGGTGGAGAGGACACGATCCACCAATGCTCTTGCTTCGGTCGCGTCACGTTTCTGCGCCTGCAACGACTCAGAGAGTCGATTGATTTCCATGGCGAGATCGCCTGCCGCATCCCCACGACGCGCACCACGCACACGAAATGAAAAGTCCTCGCTGCGAATGGCCGCAATGACATTGGTGAGTGTTTGCAGTGGTGTGACGATGCGGTGAAGCGCGCGTTCTGCAAGGAAGAGCCAGAGGATGGCGAGAGTGAGAAGGCAGATGAAGATGGTGAAGCTATCAACGCCCCATGTGTGGAGCAACGTGCCACACAGCACCAGAAGCAGCGTTCCAATGGCGGCCAGCCACAGGCGCATGCGCAATTCGTAGCTCACGCTGCGTGAGGAGGCTGCGCCGTTCTGTCCGGGTTTCCAGGGCGCGGAGTCCAGAAAAACTTCGGAACGCTCTTCTTCCTTCATGGAGTTACTCCAGCGGGTAGCGCAAAGAGCATACTTCCGCTAAAGGCCATATTTTTCCATGCGGCGATACAAAGCGCCACGACTTAGTCCCAAAGCCTCCGCCGCAGCACTCACGTTGCCCTGATAACGGTTAAGCGCCTTGCGTACCAGGTGCGCTTCCACTGCCTCCAGATCCATCTCATCCAAAGAGTTCGTTGTTGCGGGACCATCCGACTGAAGCGCAAGGTCTGAGAGCGAGATGTATTCAGCACGTGCCATCAGGACGGCACGCTCCACCGTGTGATCCAGTTCGCGCACGTTACCGGGCCACGCGTAGTGCAACATACGCTCCAGTGCGGCGGGTTCAAAGCCATGCACGGGACGCCGATACTGTGCGGCATAGCGCGAAAGAAAATGCGCTGCCAGCAAAGGAATATCTTCGCGGCGCTCACGCATGGGCGGCAGAGCGATCTCCACGGTATTCAAACGAAAGAGAAGATCGGGGCGGAAGGTGCCTGCGGCTGCAGCGGCACGAAGGTCAGCATTGGTGGCGGATAGCACGCGGACGTCGGCTCTTTGTGTACGTGAAGAACCGAGACGTTCAAATTCTCCTGTTTCGAGTACGCGTAGCAGCTTGGCCTGCTGACGCAGTGGGACGTTCGCGATCTCATCCAGAAAGAGTGTGGAGCTGTGCGCGAGTTCGAATCGGCCAACGCGCTCTGCACGAGCGTCAGTGAATGCGCCTTTGACGTGGCCAAAGAGTTCGCTTTCGAAGGTGCCTTCTGAGAGTGCGCCAGTATTGACGGCGACCATGGTGCGCTGCGAACGGAGCGAGATGCGATGCAGTGTTTGTGCCACGACTTCTTTGCCGCTGCCATGTTCGCCGGTGATGAGAACGTTGGCATCCGATGGGCCAACGCGCGAGATCAGTTCCATCACGCGCTGCATGGAAGGCGCGGTCGCGATCATAACCGGCGCGCCTTCTGCATGGAGCATCTTGTTCTCTGCTTCCAGCAGTGCCGCAGAACGCTGCATGCGGTACAGCTCAAGCTGTGTACGCAGCACGGTGAGTAGGCGCGTGTTGTCCCATGGCTTTTGAATGAAATCGCTCGCGCCACTGTGCATCGCCTTTACCGCAAGGTCGATGTTTCCCCACGCCGTCATCACAATGATCGGGAGGTGCGCGTGGTGCCCGCGAATGCGTTCGATGAGTGCAAGACCCTCTTCGCCGCTGGTCGTGTCGCGGGTGTAGTTCAGGTCCATCAGGATGCCGTCAAAGTCTTCGCTGGACAGTGCGGACATCAGCAGCGCAGGTGTGCCTGCGCGCTCCAGCACATATCCTTCCGGTTCCAGAAGAAGTTCCAGCGCATCCAGAATGTGTGGCTGATCATCCGCCAGCAACAGACGGCAGGGGCGCTGCTGCGTTGCCAGGGAAGCAGCGTGAGGCGACGAGTTTGATGCAGTGTCCAATGGTGTTTCCTGATGCGGCTAGGGGGTTTGGGTTTGCGGAGCCGCCGTGGCGGTTAGCTGCGCTTGTCCCTGCTTAGCCGATTCTATCGAGATACCGTTGTTTTCCAATGTCATTCCGCCGGCACGTTCCAGTTCGACGCGAGCTTTTTCGCGTGCATCCACGGCAGCGAAGTAGGCGGACTCGGCGGTCGTAAGATCATTGCGGGCTGCGAGAGTTTGCACAGCGCTGCCCGCACCAAAGCTTTGTTCCTGCTGCATGATGTCAAAGGTGCGGCGCGCCAGATCACGTGCTTTATCCGCGGAGACAACGCGTGCTTCGGCCTGTCGCAGGGCGTATTCCGCATTACGGACTTCGATACGAATCTGCTTCTTCAACTGCTGCAGCAGAAGTTCAGCCTGGCGGTATTCCAGCTCTGAACGATACTGATCGCTCTTGTTTACGCGGTTGCGGATAGGAATATTTACATTGACGCCCACGTAGTAATCCGGTGCGCTTCCGTTGAAAGCGTTGCGGAGCGCTCCGCCATAGTCCGACGGAACAGCAGACGTGACACCGGCAAGCGGGTTGTTTACGCCGGCAAGACCTGTACCCGCCCAGTACCCGGTGAGTGCAACGGTGGGAAGCAGAGCGTTGTTGGCTGCTTTGCGGCTGATCTGGCGGTTCGACAGATCCAATTGCTGCTCTTCCATTTCCAACCGCGAGGCCAATGCGCGTGTAACAAGCTCATCGCCGCTGGGCATCGGTTGCAGAGGACGCGACACATCCATGGGAACCACGGGCATGGCTTCCAGCGTGGGATCGTCCAGGTTGCGTGTCAATGCGTTCTTCAGCAACAGCGACTGAAACTCCAGCGTGGATTTTGCAATGCTGAGGTCTTGCTCGCGCTTGGCGACTTCCGCCTCGTCCTTGAGGACATCCATGGCGGGAATGGCCTGCAGCGCAAGCTGCTGACGCCCGGTTTCAAGAGTCTTCTGCGCGAAGTCAAGCGATTCCTGTTTCACGCGTTCATCCTGCCATGCGCTGACAAGATCCCAGTACATGTTTTCAATCTGGGAAACCGTGGCAATGATTTGCAGGCGGAACGCCGCATCAGAAATCTTCTGGTTGTTCTTTGCGATGCGCAGATAACGAAGGTTGGGGCCAAGGCCAAAACCTGCGAGCAATTGTTGTTGCACAAGCACGCGGAAGTAGCTGTCGAGCTGCGGATTCAGGAAGTTTCCCTTACTGTTCGTAGCCACGCGGTCACCGGAGAAACTGACCTTCACGCTGGTTCCGGTAGCAAAGGCCTGTGTTACGCTCATGTCGCCCGCAACGGTATTGGATTGCAGGATGGGTACGCCGTTGAGCAACAGGTTAGAGAGCGGCTCGGCAAAGTGATGCACATTGAAATCTCCTGCAAACATAGGGTCATACGAAGACACAGTAGTACCCGTACCGAGTGTGGATTGCACGAGACCGGATGCGCCAGCACCCGCACCACCCGCGCCGGCACTGGTGCCACCTGCGCCGCCACCGCCAGAGTTGCCGGAACCTGCGGAGCCGCCGCTGGGTGTGTTTGAGACGATGCCCGTATTCACGCCGCGGGTTGATCCGCCAGCGCGCGTACGCATCACGTCTGCTTCCGCAATGGGAAGGTTGTAGCGCGCAATGGCGAGATCAAGGTTATTTTCCAGTGCGAGTTCGATCGCATCGCGAAGATGCAGTTCAATCTTGCCATCGCGCGTGAGCGTTTCCAGGCGTGGCGAATTGGCGATGCTGGCCGGTGCCACGGAGCTTGGCATATAGGCGCGGAAGGGATTCCACGAATGCGGCACGGTGTCGGGCAGCGGCGGCGGCAACACGGCTGCAGTGCCTTTTAATTGCGTCGTCGTGGGCGCAGGATTCTGTGGCAGCGGAGCAGCAGCTCCCTGCGCATGCAGGTGCACAGCAGAGAACGCGAGCGTCAGCGCTCCTATGCATGTTGTGTGGAGAAGTTCGCGGTATCGGTCGTGTTTTGCAGATGCCATCAGTCGATCCTTCATAGATTGCGGTTGTTCTGTTGGGGAAGAAAAGAATGTCATGCGGGCGTTTCGTTTTCCGGCGTCATCCAGCCGTCACGCAGCTCGATGATGCGTGAGCCGAAGCGCGCGTTTTCAATGGAATGACTTACCTGGACAATGGTGGTGCCTGCACGATTCAGTTCTGTGAAGAGTTCCATGACCTCTGCAGCCTGTGCTGAATGCAGATTGCCGGTTGGCTCATCGGCAAGCAGAAGTTCAGGCTTATGGATGACAGCGCGTGCCACACCCACGATCTGTTGTTGACCGCCCGAAAGCTGCGAAGGATACAAGTCCTTCTTGCCGACAATCTGGAAGCGATCGAGCGTGTCCGCTACCAGTGCCTGCCGTTCGCCTCGAGGCATGTTCTTGTAGCTGAGCGGAAGCTCAATGTTTTCCGCCACAGTGAGGTCATCCAGCAGGTGAAAACTTTGAAAGACCATGCCGATCTTGCGGCGAGCAATCTCTGCGCGTTGCTTGCGATTCATGACATGGATAGGTTCGTTACCTAACCAGTATTCGCCGCGCCAGCCATCGTCAAGCATGGCGAGTACGTTCAGCAGCGTGGACTTGCCAGCACCGCTGGGACCCATCAGCGTGACGAATTCGCCCGGACGAATGGAGATGTTGATGCGGCGCAGAACCCATGTCTCGCCGACGGCGTGCTTGTAGCTTCGTTCGATGTTCTTGAGTTCAATCATGGTGTTCCTGACCTTATTCGGAGCGAAGGGCCTGCATGAGTTCTGTGGAAGCGGCGCGTCTGCTGGGGATGGCGGTGGCTGCGACCGCAAGGGCAAAGACGATTGCCGCTGCGATGGTGAAGGAGAGTGCGTCTGCCGGTGGCAGCTTGCCTGCAGCTGCACTGACGATGCGAACCAGTCCGATGCTGAAGACGATGCCTGCAAGGATGCCGAGTGCGGCGGTAATGGCGGCGTGGCGAAGCACCATGCCTGCGAGTTGTCCGCGCTGTGCGCCGAGAGCAAAGCGCAGGGCAAACTCAAAGCGTCGCTGGGCCACGGTGTATGCGGTGACGCCGTACATGCCGATGGCTGCGAGCAACAGGCTGACTGCTGCAAACGATGCGAGCAGCGTGCTGCGGAAGCGGTCAGAACGCTGGCTTTCGCCGATGTTCTGTTGCAGTGTGGTGACGGTGGTGGCGACTTCGGGGAAGTTCCGCTGGATGGAGGCGCGCAGAGATCCGGTCATGACGCCGGGGTCGGACTTGGTGCGGACGATGAGTTGAATGTCTGTGGCGCGATTGGGATGTTGCGCCAGCGGGACGTAGAAGGCGGGTGATGCAGGTGTGCCGGGTGCGTCATGACGCACGTTGCCGACGACACCAACGATGGTCCACCATCCGAGCGTGCTGTCAAAGCCGCACATGATCTGCTGGCCGACGGGGTCCGTGCCGGGGAACTGCTCGTCGGCGAGTGCCTGGTTGATGACGAGGACTTTGGCGGCGTCGAAGTTGTCGGCGACGGCGAGGTTGCGTCCGCGCAGAACAGGAACACCCATGGTGGAGAAGGCTTCGGGGGTGATGGCGTGGATATCTGCGATGGGCAGTGTGCTGCCGGGTGCAAAGACGGTGCGTCCGTGTATGGCATAGCCCACGTTGGGGAAGCCGCCGCCCATGGGCGCGCCGTCGATGGCTGCTGCTGCTTCTACGCCCGGAGTGTTACGGACAGAGGCGACTAATGCGTCAAGGCGTGCAGTGTTGCGCAGACGCCATGCCTGGCGCATGGCAAGCTGCTCCGGTGTGGGATCGCCACTGTCGAAGGTGGGATAGGCGTCGCTGGAGACGTGGTGCGTGTCGACCATGAGCAGATGTTGCGGCTGGAAGCCGAGTTGCTGCTGTGCATCGTGCATGAGCTGACGTGTGAGTGTGACAGCGGTGACGGAGAGCGCAAGGGTGAAAGCAACTTCCGCAATGATGAGGCCGTCGCGCAGGCGCACGGAACGGCGGCTTTCGCTGGTGCGCTCAGAGTCCGCGCGCAGGACCGTGGCGGGATCAAGCCGCCAGGAACGCCACACGGGCAGAATGGATGTCAGCAGCATCAGCACAGCACTGACGGCGAGTGAGAAGAAAAAAACATCGCGGTTGAGGTGAATGTCTGCGAGTCGTGGTGTGTCCGGCGGGGCCATGTGCGTGAGTGCACGCAGGCCGATGGAGGCAATGCCAAGTGCGGCGACACCACCGGCGAGTGCGAGTAGGAGAGACTCCGTGATGGCGCGGAGGAGGAGATCTTTGCGCGTGGCTCCGAGTGCGGAACGGACGCTGAGCGCACGGCGCATGCGCGTGGAACGCACCAGTTGCAGATGCGTGATGTTGGCGCAGACAATGAGCAACACCACGCCGACGGATCCCATGAGCAGACGTAGTGTTGGGCGCAGATTACCGACGATAAATTCTTGCAGAGAGAGCGCGGTGAGCGCATGGAGCTTCTCTTCCGGATAGGTGGCTTGGAGGCGATGCGAAAGGCTGTCGAGCTCCGCATCGAGCTGCTGCTGCGAGACTCCTTCACGACGTATGCCGATGGCTCGCTGATTGTAGGCGGTGCGGTTCTGAACGTCTGGCCTGGGAGCCTCTTCCAGCCATATCTGGCTTTGTTTGGGGAAGTTGAATCCGGTGGGAAGCACACCAACGATGGTGTAGGTGCCGAGAGACTTTACGGTTTGCCCGAGTGCGGCCTCAGCGGAGCCAAAATGCTCGCGCGCAAAGGCCTCGCTGACCATGGCCTTGTTGGCTGCGGTATCACTTTCAAGGAAAACGGTTCCGGCAACGGGCGCGACTCCCATGACCTTTGCAAAGGCGGGGCTGACCCAGCCCATCGGCAGAAAGTATGCATGGCCGTTGACGGAGACGCCAGATTCGCCCGCGTTGTAATACGCGACAGATTCAAGGCCATGAACCTGCTGCAGATCGGTAAAGTCAGCGCCGCCAATGCGTGTGTTGACATGGCCACTCTTGAGGTTGAGCGTGTTGAGGGCGACGATGCGGTCCGCGTCATGATAGCCGAGCGGACGCAGCAGGACGGAGTCCACCATGGTGAAGATGGCAGTGTTCAGACCCACGCCGATAGCCAGCGTAAGGATGACCGCAGAGGTAAACAGCGGAGCGTTGCGCAGGCTGCGCCATCCATAACGAATGTTCTGAAGAAGCTCGTTCATCCTTTGTCGTCCTTTCGGTTTTATTCGCTGCGAAGCGCGCGCATGGGGTCAATGGAAGCGGCACGGCGCGCGGGAAGCACGCTGGCAATCGCTGCAATCAAAAGCATCATCGCCAGCGCAATGGCGCCTGCATTCACCTGTTGCAGAAGCGGCATGTGCAGGCTGCCGTCCGGTGTGAAGATAAAGTCCGACAGAATGCGGTCAATCAATCGCGGCATGTAGGAGGCGGCCAGCATACCGATGCAGAGGCCAATGGCGGTAAGGCCCATGCCCTGCCACATTACATCGGTCAGAACGCGGCTGCGGCTGGCGCCCAGCGCCATGCGAACGCCGATTTCGCGCGTGCGCTGCACCACCTGATAACTCAGCAACCCAAAGACACCAATGGAGGTAAGCAGGAGCGTGAATGAAGCGAAAGCGCTGGACATCCAGGAGAAGAAGCGCGGCGCAGCCACGGTTTCATCCACCACCGATTGCATACGTTCAAACTTCGCGACAGGAAGCTCCGGGTCAGCGTGCTGAATGGCACCTGCCACTGCTGCAGATAGATCCATACCTCCTGCCTGCCGTATGACGAAGCTGGTGGGAAACCAGCCGTTGATCATGGACATGAACTTGTCATCGATCTGTGTCAGCGGGATATAGAAGAGAACACGCGGCTGATCCAACAGTGAATGCTCATGTGTATCGTGGGCGATTCCGACGATTTCAAACTCACCCGCGGAGCCAATGGAGATGCGCTGCCCGATCGCTGATTTTCCGGGCCACCATTTCTTTGCCGCTGTCTCGCTGGCAATGGCAATGTGTGGTGTGTCGGAGCGGTCTGCATCCGTCACGTCACGTCCCTGCAAGAGTGCGATGCCCAGTGCCTGCATATAGTGCGGCGTAATGAAACGTGCATTGATGACTTGCTGCTGCTCTTTGCGTTCTACGGGAGCGCCGCCCAGGTTCAGGCCGCGGTCCAGAGGAAGGCCATTGACCGCGCCCACCTGTCTGACTCCGGGTTGTTGCTGAAGGCTCTGCAGCACGCTCTGAACAAACTGTACTGTGTGCTTCGCGTTGGCGTACGCGTCACCTTTCAATGTCACTTGCGCAATAGAGATCTGCTTCGTATCAAAACCGGGAGCAACGGAACGCATGCTCAGGAAGGCATGCAGTGTGAGAGAAGCTGCGGATAACAAGGTGAATGCCAGAGCCACCTGTGCCACAACGAGCACGCGGCCTGTGCGGCCGTAGCCTGCGGACTGGCCCTGTGAGCCTGCGTTGCGCAGGTTGTCATTCACGCCGCGGCGCAACACTACAAGTGCGGGCAACAGACCGAAGCAGAGTGTGGCACACATCGCCAGCGCACACTCCACCAGCGCCATCATCCAGAGATTGGAAGAGGGATGGAAATGGGGAAGTGTAATGGGCGCATAGGCAACGAATGCGACAGCCAATGTGCGTGCAAAGAAGAGGCCGAGCAGAGCACCGCCGAAGGCAAGCAGAATGCTCTCGGCAAGCATCAGGCGCAGCAGGTCCGAACGGCTGGCGCCCAATGCGGTGCGCATGGCGAGTTCGCGTGAACGTGCAATGCTGCGCGCGACCGTGAGACCGGCCAGATTGAGGCACGCCACCAACAGCACCGCAGCGACCGCTCCCATCAGGATGATGAGGCTGCCGCGCACTTCACCGACAAGTGCCGTCTGCAGCGGCCAGACACGGAACTCATTCAATGCACCGTTGGGTGCTTTCCAGCGGTAATACCATGCATTCTGCTGCGCGAATGCGGGCAGCAGCGACTGCATCTCTGCCTGTGCCTGCGGAAGCGTAACGCCATCGCGCAGCCGCGCGATCATCTGGTAGTTGTCGCCTTCGTATCCTGGGTCTTTCGCTCCAAGTTGAAGCGGCTGCCACAGGCCCGCGGGAGGAGCTTGCGTAGTCCCGCCGTAGAGATCGCCTAGCACGCCTTCTGGAAGAATGCCGACGACGGGAACATCGTCACCGTTGATGCGTATTGTGCGACCCACGATGGTGGGGTCACTCTGAAAGGCGGTCTGCCACAGGCGATAACTCATCAGCGCCGCTCGCGGACCGCCGCTGCGGTCTTCCTCCGGAGTGAAGAAGCGACCCAGCGCGGGATGCAGTCCCAGTGTGGATAGGAAATCACGCGATACGCGCAGTTGCTGTACCTGGAACGGCCGTCCGCCTGTCGCGGCGGATGTGGCAAGATTCACACCCGTCGTGCCGCCATCCGAAATGCCGAAGGAGGAGAAGGAGTGGGCATGCTCCATCAGGAAGTCGGCAACAGAACCCACCTGCGATGTGGAAGGCTTTTCCTTCGGGAACTGAAATGCAATCGCGACAAGACGATCCGGCTGCGTGTAAGGCAGCGGTTCCAGCAGCAGCGATTGCACCACGCTGTACATGGCCGTGGTGACGCCAATGCCAAGCGCCAGCGTGAGTAGTGCAGTTGCTGTAAACACGGGGCTGCGCCGCAACTGCCGAAATGCGTACTGAAAATTTTGACCAAGCATCATCGTTGTCGCTCCCTCTGGGCAACCGGCGCCGAACCATATCCGCAGTGGTTTATGCCAATGCCGCTTCGCTTAATAGCGCGTTCAACTCTCCTTCGCTGACCACGCGACCATCGAAGAGATGAATCTGACGCTCTGCATGCGCGGCAAAGCGCGGGTCATGCGTCACCATGCAGATGGTGGCGCCGTCCGAGTGCAATTCCTTCAGCAGCGTCATCACTGCTTCGCCGTTCTTCGAATCAAGGTTTCCGGTCGGTTCGTCTGCCAGCAGGATGCTGGGTGAACCCGCTAATGCACGCGCCACAGCCACGCGCTGCTGCTGACCACCGGAAAGCTGCGCAGGGTAATGCCGCATACGATGCGCCATGTTCACGCGCTCCAACGCTTCCTGTGCGCGACGCTTGCGTTCCGTGGAAGACATCCCTGCCCGATAGGTGAGCGGCAGTTCCACGTTCTCTGCAACGGTCAGGTCGCCGATCAGGTTGAAGCTTTGGAAGATGAAGCCGATCTCCTGGTTGCGGATGCGCGAACGCTCCGCAAAATCCAGGCCGGCAACTTCGCGTCCGTTCAGCAGATAACTGCCGGCGGTGGCGGTATCCAGCAATCCCACAATGGACAGCAGCGTGGATTTGCCGCAGCCGGAGGGACCGCTCATGGCCACGTATTCTCCGCGGCCAATCTCAAGCTGGACGCCGCTGAGCGCATGCGTTTCCACTTCATCGGTGTAGAAGACCTTCGTGAGTCCATCAATGTGGATGACGGGTTGCGTGCTTGACATGCGTTTCTTCTCCTTATTCCAGGCGAATGCGGTCTGTGTTGTCGTATTTGGACATGTCCGACAGGATGACGGTGTCGCCAGCCTGCAGTCCGTTCAGAACCCGAAGGTTGTTTACCGAGCCCCGTCCAACCTGTACAGGGACTCTTACGGCGGTTTTGCCATCGGAGTTCAATTTGAAGAGGCTGATCGTGCTGTTTTCTGCGCCGTTGGCGGGCCGGCCAATCTGCAGGACGCTGCCCATGTTTTCCAGGTTGATGGTGCCGTCCACGCTCAGGTCAGGCCGCGCACCCTGCGGCAACGCGCCTGCCAGCTCCACATCCACGGTGACGGTGCCGTTCACCACGGCCGGATCGATACGCATGACCTGTCCGGAGATCACGCCGTTATGCGTGTCCACTTCCGCAGGTTGGCCAATCTGGATGTCGCGCGCCTGTGTTTCCGGAATCTTCAGGCTGGCCTTCAACTGGTCCGGTTGAACCACCTTGGCCAATGTGGTGCCCACGGCAATGTGTTCACCCACCTGGTGCGGCAGATCCACCAGAACACCGTCAATTCCGGCGCGAACCGTCAGGGCTGCCTGCTGCTTCTCTTTCAGGCCCAACAGCGCATGTGCCTGATCCACCTTGGTCTGTTGCACTGCAAGCTGTGTCTGGATCGCGCGTTCATTCAGCGTCAGGCGCTGGCCTTCAATGCCGTTGCGCGTGTTCAATTCCTCAGCCTTGCCCCGGGAGGCGGAATAGGTCAGACCGCTGATTACGCCAAGATCGAACAGGTGCTTGTCGGTTTCAGCCTGCAGCTTGGCCTGCTTCTCGTCCTGGGTTACGGTAGCCGCCGCAGCGCGCTGCGTCATCAGGTCACTCTGCAGCTTGGCCTTGGTGTTCACCAGGTCCGCTTCCGCAGCTTTCAGTTGCAGTTGCGCATCCATAAGCTCCTGCGACAGTTGCGGGTCCACCAGCTCCATCAGCGGTGTGTCCTGCGACACATGAGCGCCCGGCAGCACCAGGATGCGCACCACGGTGGCCTCCGTTTGCGACGGAACCAGCCGTAACTTATCTTCGCGGGGCGTCAGTGTCCCCGGTCCGCGCACCTGCCTCAGCAGTGGGCCGTTTTTCACGGTGTCCGTCCAGATGGACGCTCGGTCCACCTCAGGAGCCCCGGGCTTCAGGCGGGAGACGAAGTAAACGATGACAGCAACGGCAATCGCCGCAACGATGCCGATTACCAACCGGCGGCGAGCCCTTGTACGCTTTAGATCTGGCCTTGCGATGTCCATGGTTACGTAATGAATACGCATGCCATGCACCATCCCGCAGCAAAATTAAGATGCTGGTTTCATAGAACTTACGCTCAGAGCCCAAAAGTCCACGTGTCCATAAATGGATAAAGTGTCCATAAACGGACAAAAAGCAGGCGATTCCTTCTGGTCTTGGTACTCTATACTCCACTCTCCACAGGAGTTGTTCCCCAAATGCTTTCACGCGTTGCTGACAGTCTGTACTGGATGAGCCGCTATTTGGAGCGGGCGGAGCACACCACACGTCTTCTGGACGTGAACCTGAACCTGATGCTGGATGAACCCAGCAACGTGGCTGATCGCCGGTGGCAGCGTGTGCTGCAGGCGCTGGGTGCGCCGCGCGATGTGCAGTTTGAAGGCGATGCCATTGCCCTTGTGCGCAGGCTCACGTTCGATGCTTCCAATGGCTCCAGCGTGCTGGGATGCATCATCGGGGCCCGCGAAAATGCGCGGCATGTGCGTGAGCAGATTTCCACGGAGATGTGGCAGCGTTTGAACTCACTGTATTTGCAGGTAACACGGCCTGAGATGCAGAGCGAAACTCATGCCGAGTCATCATTGCAACATAACGAAGGCCCCACAGAGTTTCTTGGCCAGGTGATGGAGGGTGTCCACCAGTTTCAGGGTGTGACTGATTCCACCATGAGCCACGGCGAAGGATGGCAGTTTATCCAGGTGGGGCGATTCATGGAACGCGCATCCGCAACGGCCATGTTGCTGGAGGCGTATCAGCCGGAGTTGTGGGCGAACACCGATGCTCTGCCGGATTCGAATGAGTACCTGGAATGGATGGGGCTGCTCCGCAGTGCAACTGCGTTCGAGGCTTATTGCAAGGTGTACACCGCCGATTTATCGCCCGAATGGATTCTGGAGTTCCTGCTGCTGGATGCGGACTTTCCGCATTCGCTGCGCTTCTCCATTGATGCCATGCAGCAGGCGCTGGAGGTGATTCAGGATCTGAGCGGAGGAACACGCGGCGATAAGTTGACGCGCATCTCCGGCCGTCTGCGCGCTGCGTTGAGTTACTCCAGCGTGGAAGAGATTATGAGTGGCGATGTGGTGACATACCTGCGCGATATCCAGCGGCAATGCCGTGAAATTCATAACGCCATCTACGAACTGTATGTGGACTACTCTATTCAGGCTGCACTTGCAGGTTAGTGAGGAAAACGAACTATGTATTACACCGTGCGGCATCTGACCAAGTTCGTTTATTCCAATTCCGTGAGCGAGAGCATCATGGAGACGCGCATGCATCCTCGTTCGGATACGTTGCAGCGCTGCCTGAACTTTCAGCTTTCGGTGTCACCCCGTTGCCGCGTATTTTCCTATCGCGATCATCTGAGCAACCATGTACATCATTTCGATATCCCGGGCGCACATGAGCAGCTTGTGATCGTTGCGGAAAGTCTTGTGGAGATGGGCGAGACTGCACCCGTGCCATCGTTTCTGTCGCCCGACGCCTGGGTCGCTCTGGATAACGATGTGCAGGCAGGGGACTTCTGGGAATTCCTCTTCCCCAGTGAATTTGCAAAGCCTTCGCCATTGCTGGCAGAGCTGGCAAAGACTCTGGATGTGCGCCGCCGCGACGATCCACTGATGGTGTTGCACGACCTGAATCAGAAGCTCTTCCACTACTTTGATTACGTTCCCAAATCCACAGATGTGGACTCCCCGATTGATGTCGCGATGACGCAGAAGTGTGGTGTGTGCCAGGACTTTTCGCATGTCATGATCGCACTGGTGCGTGAGTATCTGAAGATTCCATGCCGCTATGTAAGTGGCTATCTCTATCATGGCGAACGTGACAACGACCGCAGCATCAACTCGGCAACGCACGCGTGGGTGGAATGCTATCTGCCACAGCTTGGATGGGTAGGATTCGATCCTACAAACTGGCTTGTGACGGGCGACCGTCACATCCGAACAGCCATTGGCCGCGATTATGCAGATGTGCCACCGACGCACGGCATCTTTCGCGGCTCTACCCATTCGGAACTGGCGGTGGCCGTGCATGTCAGTCCCAGTCAGGGGAATCCGCTGCCTGACCAGGAGATGCCGGTACCGGAAGACTGGTCCATGCTGGTGGAAAAAGCACAGCAGCTTCCTGCACCGCCAAACCCAGTTGCCGATCACATTAAACACATGCAACAGATGCAGCAGGCACAACAACAGTAAGCTCCGCACTCTGTTGTCGAGCAATTTCCGAACGGTTCATCGTGCGTTGATTGCTTTAGCAGAAGCTGCATGTATGCAAATCAAATGCGTCTTTACTTTGTTGCTATGCGCCGCTGCGTGCCCTGCGCAAATGGTCGTGGTGCATGGGCATCGTGGCTCTCGTGCTACCCGGCCGGAAAACACCATCCCAGCCTTTCAGTACGCCATTGCTCACGGAGCCGATGTTCTGGAGCTGGACCTCGCCGTCACCAAGGACAATGTCCTGGTGGTGTCGCATTCACCGGTGTTGAATGCAAGCTTTCCCGGCGAGCGCGAGTGTGTTGGCCCACCGCTCTCAAAAGACACTCCTATCCATACACTGACGCTTCAGCAGTTGCAGCAATATGACTGCGGAGCGAAGACGCTGACAACATTTCCAAAGCAGGTGGCCGTGCCGCACACGCACATCCCCACATTCGATGAAGTGCTGGATCTGGCACCGCAGGGCAACTTCCAATTCAATGTGGAGACAAAGATTTTTCCGTTGCATCCGGAGATGACGCCTCCGCCTGAGGTCTTCGTGGAGATGATCGACACCGCAGTGCGGAAACACCATCTGCAGCAGCGCGTGATTCTTCAGAGCTTTGATTTCCGCACGCTGCACGCCATGCAGACACTTGATCCGGCGATTCGCCGCTCCGCACTTTTTGGCCAGGCAAAATACGACAAGCTGATGGGCATCAATGAACCGGACAAGAGCTACGCGAACATGGCGAAGGTGTCCGGCGCAAATATTCTCAGCCCCGATGCCAGCCTCGTCACGCCGGAAGAAGTTGCCGTGGCGCACAAGCTTGGCTTGCAGGTGTTGCCTTACACGCCCAACACTCCGGAAGAATGGAAGCGGCTGACGGACGCGCATGTGGATGGCATCATCACGGACGATCCCGAGGCATTGCGGGATTGGCTGCGCAAGCAGACCCCGCCACTACACCAGTAATGCAAAAGTCAGAGGGGATGCGAACAGATCGCATCCCCTCTGACTTTGCTGCGTGTCGATTACAAGGGAAAGTTCTTCAGCCATTCGCGGAACTTCGGTCCCAGGTCGGGCCGCTGCAGTGCGAACTCAACCGTTGCCTTCAGGAAGCCAAGCTTGTCGCCCGCATCGTGGCGCTTGCCTTCGTACGTGAAGCCGTAGACTTTTTCGTATTGCAGCAGGGCCTTGATGCCATCGGTAAGCTGCAGTTCGCCGCCCGCACCGGGCGTGATGGTTTCCAGCATCTCAAAGATGCGTGGCGTCAGAATATAGCGGCCAATGATCGCATTCTGGCTTGGTGCTTCGCTGGGTTTCGGTTTCTCCACCATGTCAGAAACCTTTAGCAAGCGCGGATCAGAAGCATCCGGTGTGCAGTCCAGGCAGCCGTAGTTTTGAATGGCATCGCCTTCCACCACTTCGCTGCCCAGGATAGACGAGCCTGTCTTGGCGAAGGCTTCCACCATCTGTTTCATGCATGGTGTCTTCGCGTCGACGATGTCATCTGGTAGCAGAACAGCAAAAGGCTCATCGCCTACGAGTTCCTTTGCCATCAGCACGGCATGGCCCAGGCCAAGCGCCTCAGGCTGGCGCACGTAGGTGATCTTCGCCAGCCTCGTGGTTGACAGTGCTATCTCCAGCAATGCGTGCTTGCCACGTTTTTCCAATGAAGCTTCAAGCTCGGGCGCGCGGTCAAAGTGGTCTTCCATCGTGCCCTTGCCGCGACCGGTCACAATGATGATTTCGGTGCATCCAGCGGCCACGGCCTCTTCCACGCCGTACTGAATCAATGGCTTGTCCACCAGAGGAAGCATCTCCTTCGGTGTCGCCTTGGTTGCGGGCAAAAAGCGTGTGCCCATGCCTGCAGCGGGAAAAACAGCTTTACGAATGGTCTTGGTCATCTCTGGCTTATCCATGAAGTTTTCGTAACAAGACACTGGGACGATTTCGTCATGCTATCGGATTTAACTGCGTTAACCAAATAGGCTTTCATGAAAACTTGTCGTTCGCTGTAATTACAGTACCGGCGAATTGTCATGAAGCATGGCCTGGCGCATGATCTTGATCGGCACAGGCCCCAGCCGCATAAAGTTATCGTGAAACTGTTGAAGATTAAATGCCGCACCCTGTTTTGCTTTCAGATCGACGCGCAATTTCAATATCTCCAGTTTGCCCAGCGTGTAGTACAGATAGGTTGGATCGGAGGTGCCTCGCTTCGTCTCCATCTTTGCAACGGAGGGGGATTGGTATCCCTCCGTCACAAAATACTGCTCGGCCTGCTCCGTGCTCCAACCTTCGGTATGCATCTTGATGCCAACTGTGAACCGCGCGTTGCGTAGCAGTGCATCCTGAAGTTGTCCCAGGCGGATTAACTTCTGCGTACGAGCATCCGCGCCGGGTGTCTGAAAGCCTTCGTCCAGCATCATCTGTTCGGTGTAGTGCGCCCAGCCTTCCACGTTGGTATTTGCTCCGATCAGTTTGCGAACGCGCGATGGAAACTGGCCTTGCCACAGGAATTGTGTGAAGTGCCCAGGATAGGCCTCATGCACGCTGGTGCTCACAATCGTGCCCACGTTGAACTCTGCCATGTGCTCGGCAATGTGTTCGGGAGTCCAGTTCTTATCTGGCAGAGTCACGTTGAAATAAGCCTTGGTGGAGCGCGTTTCAAACGGACCCGGCGGATCCATGCTGGCTGATGTGGTGGCGCGCATGAACGGCGGTGTCTCCTGTAGCACAGGTCGCTCATCATTCGGCAGCGTGATGATGTGGTGATCTTTGATGAACGCAATCTCTGCAGCAAAGCTGTCGCGGAAGGCATCCAGCAGCTTATCCGGTGCGGGGTGAATGGTGGCTAGCTCTGCCAGTACCTGCACAGGAGTCTTATTCGGATCAAGCTCCTTCGCAACGCGCGCAAACTCAGCCCGGTTCTGCCGCATGTTCACTTCATTCACTGCAAGCAGCCTGTCCAGCGGCGTGTCCACCATCTCGTCATACAGCAGTTTCTTGCGATAGTTGTCCGCGCCCAGGCGGAAGTCACCATTCGAACGCAGCAGCAGATCAGACTTCATCCATGCGCTGTAATCCTTCAGCACCTGAATTACCGTGGCATTCGTCTTTGCAAACTGTAACTTTGCAATACGGTCTGTCGCATCGTTAAAGGCGGAGGGAACGTCGCTCTGGAAAAAACTGACGATACCGTCAATCTGTTCCAGCGCGATTTCCGTGGAAATCTTTGCGGGATTATGCAGGTTCTTCTTCGCTTCTTCAAACACCTGCGGAATCAATCGTTCGCGCGCAATCACATCACGCAAACGGACATTGGATGGAGCGAAGGGACGTTCCATCAACACAAAGATGCTGTTGGTAACACCGGACGAATAAGCATCCGGGTTCTTGTCCAAAGGGCGAATCACTTCCAGTGTCAGAAGCTGCGACCGAATGGAGTTCAGCAGAATCTCGCGATCCACAGCAACAGAAGCATCAAGTCCATCCGCCGGAATCTCTTCAAACTTCTTTTCCCAGTCATGCAATCCGGCAATCTGCTTCGCGCGTGCCGCAGCAGAGTAATCCTCCAGCCGCGTATCAAACTGGTGATAGCCGACGGCTGTTCCGGACGTCGGTGCGTTTGGAAAATAAAACTCATCGAAGTATTGATTCGACAGCACATCAAAGGTCTGCATGGCGCCATCGGCAGAGATGCGTTGCGCATGCAGATTGCATGTGGTAATGGCTAGAAGGGAAGCGGTAAGAGTGCATAGAAGCAGTCGCATGGCTTGCGAACATCTTACTGTGCGTCCTGCGATGTGAATTATTTTTCGGCGCGTTTTTCCGCTTCGTCGCACAACTTCTGAATGCGCCTGGCGCGTGCTTCCGGTGTTTGGTAATAGCCCACAGCCAGCAGCCCGTTCCGCTGCTGCAATGCGGTCATCTTTGCCCAGCCAGCCTTCGCCTTGGGACGGGCATTGAGTGCTTTGGCAATCGCAGGTGGAAGCTCCTCTTCACCTTCTTTGGCAAACAGCAAGCGTTCCGCCATCTGTTGTGCGCGGCGCATGCGTGCTTCGTCGCTCTTCACACCCAGCACCCATTTGCCCATTTCGCGGCGTGTGTATTCGGTAAAGGACTCGTAGTATTCACGCAGCCCGGGCTCGTCGTCGAGCAACGCATCAAGTTCTTCGGGGAGTTCCGCAGGACGCGGATCGAGGTCCGGCTCCAACGTGAAGGAGGCCACCTGCCCCGCAGCTACTTTGCCGCCCTGCTGCATCGCGCGATTTACCAGCAGGAAGTAAGTGCCCGTTTTCCCCGTGACAGGGAAGAGTGAAGTGCGAAATGCAAAGCCGTTGACCGTGCCTTTCACGCGCTGACGAATCTTCTCCAGCCACACTTTCGCTGGATCAAACGGCACGGGAACAATCGTCCAACCAAGCGTGTCCTGCATCTTTTCGAGAGCGGCTTTAAAAGATTGCGGTTTTGTCTTCATGCAGTCACCGGCGTCAGGTCAAGTTGTTCCAGCAATGATTTCGTTTCTGCAATAACATCTGCTGACTGCGCGCTGCTGAGAGGCCAGTACAGCACGCCCTGCGGTGTAAATTTCGCGCCCTTCTTCGTATTGCGCGAAACCAGTTTCATCAGCATGCCGGGATCGATCTTTGCCTTGGGATCGAACTTGATGATGATCATCTCGCGGAAGACCTTCTGCCGGTTTTCTTCCATCTGCACACGTTTGCGATCAAGCTGCGCAATGCTGATGTGTTCGCTCTGCAAACGAATCTCGGCAGCGGCAAGCAGGTTCGCAACAGAGTCAGGAAGCTCGCCATAGCGATCGATCATCTCGGAACGCACGTCTGCGAGCACACCTGTATCCGTTGCACCGGCAATGCGTTTGTACATGCGCAGGCGTTGATTCTCTTCGGCGATATAGGTTGGATCAATGCGCAGCGAAATGCCAAGATTCAGCACCATACCTGGGCGTTCATCCTTCAGCTCACCCTTAATCCGGCTCACGGCCTCCTGCAGCATCGACGTGTACATTTCAAAGCCGATGGCTTCAATGTGGCCGCTCTGCTCACCGCCGAGCATGTTGCCCGCACCGCGCAGCTCCAGATCAAGCGCAGCAATCTTGAAGCCCGCGCCCAGGTCGCTGAACTCTTTCAATGCGGCAAGGCGTCTGCGTGCAATCTCAGTAAGTTCGTTCTCTGGCGGAATCAGCAGGTACGCATAAGCACGACGATCGCTGCGTCCCACGCGACCACGAAGCTGATACAGCTCGCTCAATCCATGACGGTCCGCGCGGTTAATGATGATCGTATTCGCGCGAGAAATGTCGAGTCCATTTTCAATAATGCTGGTGGCGCACAGCACATCGTACTCGCCATTCATAAAGGCAAGCATGGCCTTTTCCAACTCGCCCTCGGCCATCTGTCCATGCGCTGTAATCACACGTGCCTGCGGCACTAGTTCACGAATCTTCGACGCAAGCTCGTAAATCGTCTCCACGCGATTGTGTACGAAATATGTTTGCCCATTGCGTTCGAGCTCTAACTCAATCGCGGTGCGCAGCAGCTTTTCATCAAACTTGGCCACGATAGTTTGAATCGCCATACGATCTTTGGGTGGCGTTTCAATCACGCTCATATCGCGCAGGCCCAGCAGGCTCATGTGTAGTGTGCGCGGAATCGGTGTGGCACTCATGGCAAGCACATCAATGTGTGCACGCATCTGCTTCAGGCGTTCTTTGTGCCGTACACCAAAGCGCTGCTCTTCATCGACGACGAGAAGGCCAAGATCCTGGAAGACAATGTCTTTCGACAACAAGCGGTGCGTGCCGATGAGAATATCGACCTTGCCCTCTGCAGCGTCTTCCAGAATTCTCTTCTGTTCTTTTGCAGAGCGGAAACGGGAGATAAGTTCAATGTTGACGGGAAAGCGGGCAAAGCGTTTTTTGAACGATTGAAAGTGTTGAAACGCAAGAACCGTCGTCGGTGTAAGTACCGCGACCTGCTTGGAATCCTGCACCGCTTTGAATGCGGCACGCATTGCTACTTCGGTTTTGCCATAACCCACATCGCCGCATAATAGCCGATCCATCGGCTGATTCGATTCCATGTCGCGCTTGATGTCGGCAATGGCAGCAATCTGGTCATCGGTCTCGTTATAGTCGAAGGCATCTTCAAACTCGCGCATCATCTGCGTGTCCGGTGTGTAGGAAAAACCCATGGCGGCCTGCCGCTGCGCATATAGCTTCAGCAACTCCTCCGTCATGTCCTGCATGGCCTTCTTCACGCGAGCCTTGGTCTTGGCCCATGCCTGCCCGCCCAGTTTGTTCAGCTCTGGTGCTGGCCCGGCTTCACTGCTGCGGTACTTCTGAATCAGATCAAGACGCGTCAGCGGCACATAGAGCTTTGCCTCATCGGCAAACTCCAGGATCATTAGCTCCAGCGGCGCGCCTTCCTGATCAATGGTGCGCAGGCCCATGTACTTCGCGATGCCGTGCTCCACATGAACGACGTAGTCGCCCACGGTGAGATCGCGGAAATCGCTGATGAAAGCCGCAGTCTTTGATTTACGCTGCACAGGGCGTGCATGTACGTCTGCTTCATCGTTCAGGTCCTGCGCGCCGAAGATGATGAGCTGCCGGGCAGTTGCTTTATCCAGATCAAGAAACTGCACGCCAGCAGCGAGCGGCGTGCGCACAATAACAGGCGTGCGAATGTCGCCGGTGAGATAGCTGCTCTCTTCGTACACTGTCGCGGAACCGCTCTGTTGCTGCACACGCGAACCAATGCGATACGCCAGTCCGTATTCCTGCAACAGGCTCGCAAGGCGTTCCACTTCGCCCTGATTCGGTGCGGCAATCATCACACGTGCATCGGCCTGCTGCAGCGATTTCAGATGTTCCGTGAAAGCAGGAATGGAGCCGTGAAAACGCATCGTAGGACGCGATGCAAATTCAATCTCTGCCTGCGAAGACGTGTCCACATCCAGAATATCGACAGCGCCAAGCTGATCCAGCTCCACGCCGGGATAGCGGCGAATACGATCCTCAAGATCCCACGGCGAGATATAAATATCGCCCGGCTTTACAAGATTGCCAATGCCGCTGCGATCATGACGCTGTTCAATCTTGTTCCACCAGCGTTCGCCCTGGTTCTTCACCATGGCGGGCTCTTCCACGTAGATGCGCGTCTTCGGTCCCATCAGGTCCAGCAATGTACTAGCCGCACCTGCAACGGGCGCAAAGAACTCCCATCCCGGAAAAACCGACACATTCCCTACGCTTGATACGATTTCGCGCGGTTCATCGCCGCCTTCCAGTTCCGCGCCTGCAGCACCGCCGCGCACAAGTCGCGCATGCACTGCGCCCAGCAGTTTTTCTGTGACTGGAGTTTCTGTCAACGGCAGCAGCGTGATTTCATCCACGGGCGATGAGGAGCGCTGTGTCTCCGGATCAAACTTGCGCATGGACTCAATCTCGTCGCCAAAGAAATCAATGCGAACAGGCCGATCCATCTCTGGCGAATACACATCCATGATGCCGCCACGCAGCGTCACCTGTCCGGGCATTTCCACCACATCCACGCGCGTGTAACCCACCGTCAGCAGATGTTCCAGCAGCATGGTGGTGTCGTGTTCTTCGCCGCGCTTCAACTCAAGGGTGAGTGCCGCATAGTAATCGCGACCAAACAGGATCATGCACGCGGCTTCCAGCGGCGCAATCACCACGCGCGCTGCGCCGGTGCAGATCTTCCATAAGGTACTTGCTCGCTGCTCTGCAATTTCTGCGTGCGGTGACAGATTCTCAAATGGAAGAACGTCATGCGCGGGCAGTCGAAGAATCTCTTCGCACTTCAGCGCGCCGGTCAACTCGCAGGTGGCATTCAGTTGCGCATGAAGCGCTTCCGCAGCCTTGTTGTCGCTGACCAGAACCAGCGCCGGAGCATTGCTGGCGCGAATCATCAGCGGCAGATAAATGGCGCGGGCTGTCGCCGTCAGTCCCGAGACGCGGCGTCGCCCGGAGCCGCCGGACAGATGGCGGCGCAGGCGCTCAAACGGTTCCGTGTGTTCCAGATCCGCGATCATTTCGCGAACAAAGGGGAGAATCATTGCCTTTTCAGTGTAGTCTGCCGTCGTCCGGAAAGTAGTGTCAGGTTGTGCCGTGGAGGCAGGCAACTCCAAGGGGAATTCTTACAGCCATAGCGGTTGCACAGTGGGCGTCGCTCCAGCCGCTGCACAGCCCATGGTGGATCTAACGCGTGAGTGATCGCAATGCCAGCAGGTTTTTCAGACGGATGCACTCTGGGAGGTGCCACGTGGTCACCGGATGGCAAATACTTCATCGCAAATTCAGGACGGATGGTCTATCACATAGGCCCGTAGCCGATTCCCGAAACGGTCCGCCATCCGCCTTCGCTAGAATGGAAGATAAATATGTCGCTCGTTGCCGGTGTTTCTCCTGAGGTTCTCGCTAAGTACCAGCCCGTGATCGGGTTGGAGGTCCACGTACAGTTGCTGACGCAGACGAAAGCCTTCTGCGGCTGCATCAACAAGTACGGTGGCGAACCCAACACGCACGTCTGCCCCGTATGCCTGGGCCTGCCCGGCGCACTGCCTGTGCTCAACCGGCAGGCGGTGGAGTATGCCGTGCTGGCGTCGCGTGCGCTGAACCTGACCATTAATGAAGAGAGCATCTTCGCGCGCAAGAACTACTTCTATCCCGATTCGCCCAAGGGCTACCAGATTTCGCAGTTCGATAAGCCGATTGCGGAGAATGGATGGCTGGACGTCAGTGACGGCAAGGGTGGCACGCGCCGCATCGGCATCACGCGTCTGCACATGGAAGAGGACGCGGGCAAGAGCATCCACGACGGATTCGCCGACAGCGCGAACCGCACCTACATCGACCTCAACCGCTGCGGCACGCCACTGGTGGAGATCGTCAGCGAGCCTGATCTGCGCACGCCGGAAGAAGCCTACGAGTACCTCACCAAGCTGAAGGAAATCCTTCTCTACACCGGCGTCTCTGACTGCAACATGGAAGAGGGTTCGCTGCGTTGCGATGCCAACGTCTCCGTCATGCTGAAGGGCGCGGCTGAGTACGGCACCAAGGCCGAGGTGAAGAACGTCAACAGCTTCCGCTTCATCCGCGACGCCATCCACTACGAGATTGAGCGGCAGGTGGAAGTGGTGGAGAGTGGCGCGCGTGTCGTGCAGGAGTCGCGTCTGTATAACTCCGCAGAAGGCCGCACGTACTCCATGCGCAGCAAGGAAGCCGCGCATGACTACCGCTATTTCCCTGAGCCCGATCTTCCTGCGTTGATCGTAGACAGTGCATGGAAGGAAGCCATCCTGCAGAACCTGCCGGAGCTACCAGAAGCCAAGCGCGCTCGTCTGATCGCGGAATACGATCTCACCGTACAGGATGCGGCGACATTCGCATCGGACCGTACCTTTGCCGACACTTTTGAAGCTGCGGCAAAGACAGCGAAGAGTCCGAAGCGCGTTGCAAACCTCCTGCTCGGCGAGTTGATCGGACGTCTTAATGCCGCTGGCCTTGAACTTTCGCAGTCGCCTGTCTCCATGAAGGGCATCGTGCAGGCCGCGGATCTTCTCGAAGAAGGCAAGCTTTCTTCCAAGCAGTTGAAGGGTCTCTTCGATATCAGTTTTGAGAAGAACGAAGACTTCGCCACGGTCTACGATCGTGAAAAGCCGCAGCAGATCAGCGATTCCGGCGCGATTGAAACGATGATCGACGAAGTCATCGCCGCGAACCCGAAGCAGGTGGAGCAATACAAGGGCGGTAAGACAACGGTGAGCGCGTTCTTCGTAGGACAGGTCATGCGTCTGTCGAAAGGCCAGGCAAATCCCGCTCTGTTGAATGAACTGGTCGTGAAGAAGCTGAACGAAGCCTAGTCCTCCGATGCTTCCTGCTCGTTCCGGCGGGCACCGTCATTCTGAGGAGCATAGCGACGAAGAATCCCGACGAAGCTGCATCCCTGCGATGCAGCTTCTGTCTTTTGCGCGGAACTTTCGACTGCATTGCGAGGATCGAGTGTCGTTGGGATTCTTCGCTGCGCTCAGAATGACAGCGGAGGGATAGGGAGAGCTGTGCTCTGCCCGTTGTATTTTCTGGTGCATGCCTGGGTCACCTCAGCAATGTTCTGGTGCATCGTATTAGTTGCATGCGCGCATGGAACGTTTTCCGTCTCTCCACTCTCTTGCTTCTCGCCGGATGTGCGACGAAGGCAGATGTTGCGCGGAACATCGCCAACGATCAGGCAGCATTGCCGCCAAACACGGTTGCGCTTTCGCAAATGATGCGCGAGCTTTCGGCCCAGCCAGGCTTCACGGATCAGCTCTTGAATTATCTGAACAAGGGCGGCAAGAACGGTGCGTATCTGACACCGAAACTCTTTGACACACTGCGACAGATGATTCTGGGTAAGGACTGGACCGGTCTGGATCGCTTTCCAGGATGGACGATTCATCACGTCACGCAAACCGTGGATGTCGGAAGCCGCCTGATCAAAACGGACGACCAGCCCTATGACGTTGCCGCCGGCGTGAACATCGGTCCATACAACCTGCATCAATCGCAGACAGAGTCGCTCGATGCGCCGAGTGATCGCCCCGGATTTCAGGCAGACATTACGCCTTTGCTGGCGGGCGTAACGCATGGAGACGGCCCCGATCCGAAGATTGCGCCGATGCACAGTGAAAGCGCGCGTCTGGCCGAGGTGATGAACCGGCTCTCGCTGAATGGCTATCGCGATACGGCTCCGTTTACTGTCACGCTACAGCAGAACACCGCGCACACGCCGCAGGAACTGGTGCAGGCGCTCGTGGCCACGGGGCATACCGTGACCGTTGCCAATGCTCGTTACTTCGCAAACTTCGGCCACTTCCACTACAACGGCAAAGATGTCGAAATGCCATTCTTCCTCGACAGCCAGTTGCTGGTACCGCGCGATCACTGGTGGCAAAAGAAGCACCGCCTGCTGATCCCCGTAGCACACGCTGAGTACGAGTGGATCATCAACGGACCGAAGATCAATGCAAACGTCGCGTTCTATTTCGGCATCGACGGTCGTGCGGAATTTCGTACGAATGACGAACAGAATCAACCGTGGGTAATGGGGCACCACGCGCATGAATATCACGATGCAGATGCAGTTGAAGTCACACGGCTGACAGGTAACATGCTGCGTGCCTACGCGTATCTCCACGCAGCCCATGCGCAGTTGCCGTTCGGTGGCTATTACACACTGGGCGTTTGCCAGGATGTAGTGAATGCGATTGAGTTCAAGATGACAGGAAAGACCACACTCTTTCCCAGCACGGCACAGACTGAGCTATTCCACGATCAGCCGGATGCAGAGATTACGAAACTGATGGAGGCTGTACCGAAAGACACGGGCGGCACGCCACCCGATCCAGCGCGCATCTTCGGATCGCTCCCCACAACGGACTATGCCTCACTCACCGTTCCCGGTCTGCGCGACGATGTGCAGCGGAGCTATGACGCGTGGCAGAACGGAACGCTCGATCGTCGTGTCGTGCTCACCGGCGAACAGATGACAATCCTGGGCATTGTCGCTGCAACAGGATTGGTCTTGTGGGTACTGCGCAGAAGGCGCAGCGCCAATCGCTAACGCAGCAGAGTCACCGCACGAAATGTACTACCGCAGTCAGGGAGAAGTGATTATGGCAACGAAAAAGGCAAGCAAGAAATCTGCAACGAAGAAATCCCCCGCAAAGAAGACCACGGCAAAGAAGTCGTCCGTGAAGAAGTCCGCAACGAAAAAAGCTCCGGCAAAGAAGACAGCAAGCAAGAAAACGTCTGCAAAGAAGACTGCCGCGAAGAAGTCTACGGCAAAGAAAGCCGCGAAGAAGAGCAGCACACGCAAGTATTCGCCCGCTGCCGGCAAGAAGGTGCATAGGGAAATGCGCGAAATGAAAAAGGGCACGCTGAAGAGCGGTCGCAGCGGTAAGAAAGTGACCAGCCGCAAGCAGGCCATTGCCATTGGCCTCAGCGAAGCGCGCAAGGCAGGCAAGAAGGTCCCGGCAAAGAAGAAGTAACGTCTGCTTCAAATTAAGAAGGCCGCAGATATTTACCTGCGGCCTTCTGTTCTTTACCTGTCATTCTGAGGAGCATTGCGATGAAGAATCCCGACGATGCTTCCTTCTGGAAACGAAGCGCCAGGTTTCCCTGCAAGAAACCTTCAATGGTCTTGCAGGGCGAAGCTGTGTTCGGGATTCTTCGCTTCGCTCAGAAATGACAGCCTTCGTGGCGATTACTTTGTTGTGCTGCTGCTCGTGGAAGGCGCAGGCGATGGAGCAGAAGCAGGCGCATTGCTGCTCGACGAAGAAGAGTCCGACGCGGTGGTGGTGGTTGCCGCCGCCCCCGTGTCTCCACTGGATTTCTTCGCACCCTTCGACGACGAGTAAAGGTCGGCATACCACCCGCCGCCCTTGAACTGCACCGCCGGTGCAGAGATCAGTTTTTCCAGCTTGCCGCTGCAGTGCGGGCATTCGGTCAATTCCGGATCAGAGAACTTCTGCCGCTTTTCGAACGTGCGGCTGCAGTTCTGACATTGGTATTCGTACAGTGGCATCGGTGACTCCTTTCCTGAAATGCCTTACGAGAGTTCTACGGTGCGAACGCTGGCAATCGCGTCCACCTTGCGCAGCGCAGTGATGAGTTCCGAAACCTTCTCCGGCGACGCTTCAATCTGCACCACGGCCATGGCCTGTCCCTGCGGCACACGCTGCGAACGAACGCTGCGGCCCAGGGCGAAGTTGGCAATGTTCACGCCGTGTTCGCCAATCACGGTGCCAATGCGGCCAATGACGCCCGGCACATCATGATTGCGGAAGACCAGCAGCGTGCCGGTCAGCGGCGCTTCAATGTCAATGCCATCCAGCGACAACAGGCGCGGAGCATTGCCGTGCAGCACAGTGGCGGAGGCTGATGCATCGCCCTCGGCCGAGTGCAGCGTCAGCTTCAGCACCGAACCCGCACCACCGCTGGCGAATTCCTTCTTGTCTTCCTGTACGCGGATGCCGCGTTCGTTGGCAATCGCGGTCGCGTTGATGTTGTTCACGTCCGAATCATTCAGCACGCCGCTGATGACGGCATTGCGAATCAGGTCGGTCTTGCCGCTGGCAATGCGGCCAGCATAGGCAATGTCCATGTTCTCCAGGTTGCCGGGCGTAGCAAGTCCCAGGAAGGTGCCCAGTCGATGCGCCAGATCAATGTACGGCGCCACTTCAACGTATTCTTCACGCGACAGCGACGGCACGTTGACCGCGTTCTGCACCACGCCATCCTTCAGATACGCGCTCACCTGCTCAGCCAACTGGATGCCGATGGCTTCCTGTGCCTCGTCCGTCGATCCGCCCAGATGCGGCGTCAGGATGATGTTGTTGATGCCGAAGTAGGGCGATTCCTTCAGCGGCTCCTGCCGGAAAACATCCAGTGCAGCGCCGCCCACGGTGCCGTCCTGCAGACCCTCTGCCAGCGCGTCATCCACAATCAGTTCACCGCGTGCGCAGTTCACAATGCGGATGCCCTTCTTCATGATGGCGATGGAGTGCTTGTTGATCAGGCCTTCCGTCTGCGGCGTCAGACCCACGTGCAGTGTCAGGTAGTCGCTGCCCTTGAAGATGGTGTCAATGTCGACCAGCGTCACACCGTTTTCGCGTGCAATCACCGGCGCAACAAATGGGTCATACCCGATCAGGTCCATACCGAAAGCGCGTGCACGGCGAGCCACTTCCAGGCCAATGCGGCCCAGACCCACAATGCCCAGCGTCTTGCCGCGCAGTTCGGTGCCCTGCAGCGACTTCTTTTCCCACTTGCCGTTGTGCAGTGCGGCGTTTGCCTTGGGGATCTGGCGCGCCATGGTGATCATCAGGCCCAGCGTCAGCTCAGCCACGGCCACGGCATTCGCGCCGGGCGTGTTCATCACCACAATGCCCCGCTTGGTGGCAGCGTCCGCATCGATGTTGTCCACGCCCACACCAGCGCGGCCAATCACACGCAATTTCGGCGCATGCTCCAGCAGTTCCGCCGTCACCTGCACGGCAGAGCGGACAACCAGCGCATCCGCATCGGCCAATTCAGCTTCCAGGTTGGTGATCTTGTCTGCGGTGACAACCTTCCAGCTTGGTTCCTCCTGGAAGACGGCTAGGGTGGCGGGCGAAACCTTCTCGGCAAGTACGATCTTCATCGCTGCAATATTTTCCTTCTTGGATGGACGGAACGACGCATGGACACGGTGAAAATAGCCGGTCCGGAATGGAACAGGTTCCCCTTCATTGTAGCCAACCGTTCCGTCCTGTCCGAAGGACACGCATATTTAGTGCAATGCAGCGGTTGCTGGCACACCGCTGCCTGTCAGCGCCTCCCGCAAAAACTGCTCAAAAAATCCAATCGCCCGATACAGCCGGGATTTCACCGTCGGCATGTGAATACCGGTCTTTTCGGCAATCTCGCGCATCGTCAGGTCCTCGTAAAAATGCATCTGCAGCACCTCCCGATGAATGGGTTGCAGGCGGTCCATCGTGGCATGCAGCAGGCAGGCCTGTTCGGCCAGCCGGAAGGCCTCCAGCGGCGACAGATCGGCCGCGGGCGGGTCAAATGCGGCGGAACCTTCATCGTCCGGATGCATCATCTCGTCCAGGGAAACCGTGCTGCGGCGCCGGAAATGGTCCAGCGCGCGGTTGCGGGCCACGGTAAACAGCCAGGCGTCAAAGTCGCCACGGTCGTCATACAGGTGACCACGCTCCAGCACGCGAATCCACGTTTCCTGGAACAGGTCTTCGGCCAGATCGGTGCGGCCGGTCAGGCTGCACAGGTAGCGCAACAGGCGGTGTTTGTAGCGGTCAATCAATTCGTGCAGCAGCTCCGGATCCTGGAGGCGGAGACCTGTGGCAATGCGGCGGCGTTCGGTAAGGATTTCGGCGGGGGAAAGGGTTGTTTCCGTTTGGGCCATGGCGAAGCAACTCCGGTACTTCGATTTTTCAATAGTACGACAATCGAAGTATCCCGGTTCCGTATTATTTTGGAAAATTTTGTGTCATTACGGCATCGAACCTTTTCAAGCGGGGAGAAGTGCGCTTATGCTGAGCCAAGAGATGTCGCGCACGCCGAAAACACCGCCCGTTGAAGACAAGACTCCCATGGAGTTCCTGATCGCCCTGTATGGCATGTTCCGGCAGATGTCGATGGCCCCGGGTTCGCGTTCACTGCAGAAGATCAGGACCACGCCGCAGGAAGGCCGCGCATTGGGCTGGCTCAACCAGCGTGGCCCCGCGCTCATGTCAGAACTGGCAGACTTCATGGATATCCCGCTCAGCACTGCCACCAGCCTGGTAAATCGCCTTGTGGAAAAGAAACAGGTCATGCGCCAGCGCTCTGAGGAAGACCGCCGCATCGTGCGCGTCCATCTCACACCTGCGGGGCAGCGCCTCAGCCAGCGCATGTTGGACGTTCATCTGGAAGCCAGCAAATTATTGATGCAAAAGCTTGGCCGGGACGAGCAGCAGACCCTCATCGCGCTGCTGCGAAAGGCTGGCTATAACCCGCCTGCCAAGGACGTTTGTTAGTCTCCTCTTTGAGGAACGACAAACGATGGCCGAGACGACAATCGCATTGGAAACACCCCTGCCGCCGCGTGATCTTTCGCATAACCCCAAGCGTTACCTGGTTTTAGGTGCCACCAGCGGCATCGCGGAAGCCACCTGCCGCATCTGGGCCTCAGAGGGAGCCAACATCTTCCTTGTAGGCCGTTCTGAAGAAAAACTACGCGCCATGGCGGGCGATCTCCGTGTTCGTGGAGCGGCGTTCGTCGATATCGCTGCCGCCGATCTGGATCGTCTCGAAGACCATCCCGGCCTGCTGGCCCATGCCATCACCCAACTCGGTGGTCTGGACGTGGCGTATCTTGCCTTCGGCATTCTGGGCGAACAACCCAAAGCCGAGACGGATGTGGCCCACGCCGAACAGATTCTGCACACCAATCTCACAGCCCCGGTCAGCATGCTCACATGGCTGGCTAACTTCTGCCTGAAGCAGGGGCGCGGCACGCTGGCGGTTCTGTCATCGGTCGCAGGTGACCGTGGACGCAAGAGCAATTATGTCTACGGCGCGTCTAAAGCCGGTCTGACAGCTTTCGTCGACGGCCTGCGCAACCGCATCGACCGCGAGGGGGTGGCGGTCCTCACCATCAAGCCCGGCCCGGTAAAGACAGCCATGACGGCGAGCATGCCCGGCAGCGAGAAGTTCGCCGATGTAAACGCCGTGGCAAAGGACATTGCCAATGCAATTGCCAAGGGTGAAGGCGGCGTCATGTACGTCCCCGCCAAGTGGCGCCCCATCATGGCCGTCGTCCGTGCCATCCCGGACTCCGTCTTCAAGAAGCTGAACCTCTGATCCGCAGCAAAGTCATCACGAAACAGAAAAAGGGATGCGACCGGATCGCATCCCTTTTCGTTTGTCATCACGCCGAAGGCGTCGAGAACGGTACGAAGTACCCTACAGCACCCGCGAGTGGCGATAGCCACCCTCGGTCAACGCATTCAGCAACTCTTCCACCTGGTCACGTCCGCGCGTTTCCATGGTGATGTCAATGGTCGTATCGCCCAGGTTCACGCCGTAATAGGCGCGGTTATAGAGCGTATCGACGATATTCACGCCATGTTTCGCAATCAGCGTGGTCAGGTCCTGCAGAGCACCCGCACGATCCAGCAAGTGAATACGCAGCCGGATCAAACGTCCATCCTGTACCAGACCGCGTTCAATAATGCGGCTCAGCAGGGTGACGTCGATATTGCCGCCGCCCACCAGAACGGCAGTTTTCGCATTCTTCAGCGACGTTCGTTTCTGCAGCAGCGCAGCCAGCGCAGCAGCACCGGCACCCTCGGCCAGTGTCTTTTCGCGTTCCAGCAGGACGAGGATCGCAGCAGCAATCTCGTCTTCATCCACCGTGACAATCTCATCCACATACCGCTGCACCAGCGGCAGGGTAATGTCGCCGCTACGGCGCACGGCAATGCCGTCGCCAATGGTGGTCGCAGCATCAATTGTGACGGGATGGCCCGCTTCCACAGCGGCCTTCATGCTGGGCAGCCGCGACGTCTGCACACCCACCACGCGAATGTTCGGGTTGCGCGACTTCACCGCGCAGGCAATGCCGCCAATCAGGCCGCCACCGCCAATGGGGACGATCACAGCTTCCAGCCCATCCACCTGCTCCAGCAGCTCCAGGCCAATCGTGCCTTGACCGGCGATGACTTCTGGATCATCGAAGGGATGAATGAAGGTAAGCCCCTCGGCATCGCATAGCCTGCGAGCTTCGGCGTAGGCGGCATCATAGTTCGGCCCGTGCAGAATCACGTTCGCGCCAAACCGCCGTGTGGCGTTCACCTTCACCATCGGCGTTGGTTCGGGCATCACGATGGTGGAACGAATACCCCGACGCGTCGCGTGATACGCCACACCCTGCGCATGGTTTCCGGCTGATGCGGCAATCACGCCGCGCTGCGATTGTTCCGGCGTCAGCAGCGAGATGCGGTTCAGCGCACCCCGCTCTTTGAACGCGCCGGTCATCTGCAGATTTTCCAGTTTCAGGTGAACCTGTTGTCCGGTCAGTTCCGTCAGTGTGTGTGAAAAGGCGCAGGGCGTGTAATACACGGCGTCGCGTACGCGTTCCCGTGCGGCCTCTACGTCGGCAAGTGTGATGGCGAGATCAGTCTCTGTGGCTGGCATGGCTCTGCCATTCAGACTACCGGAAAGCGCTGATTCAGGCGGATTTTCGCTTGGCGGACTGGCGTTGGTGCAGGTCGTCCAGCCGCGGTTGCAGGCGATCCACGGCAGCGCTCAATACGGCATTTAACTCCTGCATCTGCTCCAGCTTTGTTTCCGCCCACATATCGTGGCTGAGCACTGCCCAAAGCTCAATGGCGCGTTCGTACGCCTTTTTCCCTTTGGGCGTGAGGACGGTAGTGAGGATGCGGCGATTCCTGGGAGAAGGCGAGCGCTTGATCCAGCCTTCGCGCTCTGCGCGCACCACAAGACTCTGCATACTTTGCGGGGTGATGTAGCAGGTGCGGGCCAGCTCTGCGGAGGAAATATCCGATTCTTCATGCACAGCGTTTAACATGCGGAGTTGCGCCAGGGTCATGCCGTCTGACTCCAACTCGGCTTCCAGCAGCAGGCGCATGTTCGTCATCAGCCGCTTCATGGTCAGCGAAATGGCTTTTGCGGCATCGTCGCGATTTTCCTGTTTCGATTTCCGCATCCGTATCAGTCCCCTGATACTCTATATCAGTATTCTGATATGGCTGCAACGACCATAACTCATCACGAAGCGGTATGGAAACCGAAGCACAACCCGTGGCTGGTAGCCATGACGGTGACCATAGCCACCTTTATGGAGGTTCTGGATACCTCCATTGCGAACGTGGCCCTGCCGCACATCGCAGGCTCCGTAGGCGCTTCGCAGGAAGAGGCGACATGGGTGCTCACCAGCTATCTGGTCGCATCGGCCGTGATTCTTCCCATCTCCGGATGGATCTCCAACCGCATCGGGCGTAAGCGTTTTTACATGACCTGTGTGGTCATGTTCACGGTGTGCTCGCTGCTCTGCGGCATTGCTCCCACGCTGCCATTCCTCATCCTTGCGCGGATTCTTCAGGGCCTGGGCGGTGGTGGTTTGGCGCCCAGCGAACAGGCCATCCTGGCCGACACTTTCCCCATTGAAAAGCGCGGTCAGGCATTCGCCATGTACGGCGCGGCGGTCGTCGTTGCGCCCGCCATCGGCCCCACATTGGGCGGTTGGCTTACCGACAACTACAACTGGCACTGGATCTTCTTCATCAACCTGCCGTTCGGCCTGTTGTCGCTGTACCTGTCGAACCGCATGGTTGAGGACCCACCAGAACTGGTGGCGCGCACCAAGCGTCGAGACCCCGTGGACTTCATCGGCCTCATCAGTGTTGCCCTCGGCGTAGGTCTGCTGGAGTTCACACTGGATAAGGGCCAGGAAAAGGACTGGTTCGGCTCCGGTGAGATTCAGCTCACCACGGCGCTCGCCGTCATCATCCTCGTCTTCTTTGTCTTCTGGGAATGGCGTCATCCTGACCCCATTGTGGATTTGAAGCTGCTGAAGAACCGTAATTTCGGCACCGCTGTCTTCCTGCAACTGGTGCTCGGCATGGTGCTGTTCGGGTCAACCGTGCTCATCCCGCAGTATCTACAAACCATGCTTGGTTACACCGCAGAACTCGCAGGTAAAGTGCTCAGTCCTGCCGGCCTGGTCATGATGGTGATGATGGCGGTTGCAGGCAGGACGCTGGGCAAGGGTGATCCACGCCTAACGGTGATGCTCGGCTATCTCGCCGTCGCTGCGGGGCTGTACAACCTCACACGACTTGATCTTTACAGTTCATTCGGAACGGTCACACTGTGGCGCATGTTGCAGGTCATCGGCTTGCCGTTTATCTTCATCCCCATCTCCACGCTGAATTACGTGGGTGTGCCGCGCGAAAAGAGCAACCAGATTTCGTCCCTGTCGAACTTCGCTCGAAACATCGGCGGATCGGCGGGAACAGCCTTGCTTACTACGTACCTGGCGCGTTCGGCGCAGGTGCACATGAGCAACCTGGGCGCAAATATCACGGCAGGCAGCTACGCCTTGCAGGCCTACATCAGCCGCTTCGCCGCGGCCACACACATGACCTATGCGCAGGCACAACCGCTGGCTATGGCATCTGCCTTCGGGCAGATGGCGCAGCAGGCCACCATGATCGCCTACAAGAACGCCTTCGCCATGCTTGCATGGGTGGTCATGGCACTGTCGCCACTGGTGTGGCTCATGCGTCTGCCGCCCAAGAACGCCAAGGTGGACCCGGAACAGATGGCCGGTCACTGAGCCATATCGTGCTATCTATGCCGTCATTCTGAGGAGCATAGCGACGAAGAATCCCCACGGAGCTTCGTCGCACCACTATCGTTCTGGGCTTTCTCACAAGGAACTTTGGGACATTCCGATGAAGTGTGAAATCGCCGTCATCCTGAGCGAAACGAAGAATGACGGCGACAAATGGATCAGAAGCGGCTTACCGCATCATGAGCATTGGTCCGCTCTCCGCGCCAAATTTCGGTTCGGAGACTTCGCTGCGTTTCTTTCCGTCGGACACCATCGTCAGGGTCTGTTCCTTACGATCGCGTACAACGGTCATGGTGATGGGCTTGCCTTTGCCCTCATGCAGCGCGCGCGTCCAGTCCTTCTCGGTATTCACGCGGTTGCCGTTCATGCGCGTAATCACATCGCCTGCATGTAGTCCCGCAGCGGCAGCTGGGCTGTTGCTTTCCACTGCGTGCACCAGCAGGCCGTTGCCATCCTTCACGCCAAAGTAATCCGCAAGCTGTGCCCCCATGGTGTCCACGGTAGCGCCGGTGTAAATCGGCAACAGCGGTAACAGATGTCCCGACATAAACGAGCGACCGAAGACGCCGCTACTCTTCGGCGCTGCCGGTGGAGGAGCAGGTTCCGTAGAAGCCGCACTTTCATCGGGATTGGGCACAGTCCAGCGTTGCAACCGTGCCTGACGATCCACTTCTTCGCGAGTCGAAAGCGTAGCGGATACAGAACGTTCCATACCGTCGCGCCAGACGGTAAGCGAAATCGTTTTGCTCGGCTGCAGATCGTGCAGCAACTTGCGCAGTTGCTCTTCGCCCTCAACAGCCGTGCCATTCAGGCTCAACACCACATCGTGTTCGCGCAGACCAGCCTTACCGGCAGGACCATCGTGGTCTACCATCACGATCTCTGCGCCGCGTTTGTCTTTCAGGTGTTGCGAGTTGTACGTGGCATCCGAAACATCATGAAACATGATGCCCAGGTAACCCTGCGCAGGTGTGCTGTGACCACCGGCTCCGCCGCCATACATGGGTGGAGTTTCCAATGAAGACACCAGCACCTGCTGCGCTTGTGCAACCGGGGCCGCAAGCAACGAGAGGAAAATCGCGGCCGCAGCCAGGTTACTGAATGCCATCGATGTTACCCAGCGCCTGCATCGATGCATTGCGGATGTAGGGGTTATCGTCCTGCGTGGAAACCGTGTGCAGCACCTGCCGTACGCTGGTATCGCCTTCTACCGGTTCCAGCATCGCAATGGCGTGTGTGCGCACATCGGCACTGGAATCGTGCATCAGGCTTTCCAGCACGGCATCGCGCACGCGCAGGTCTTCGCCAATAAAGCGCTGCAGACCTTCCAGTGCGCGCAGACGAACTGAGGGACTTTTGTCATAGCGAAGGCTTACCAGCAGCGCATCCCGCACGCCGGTCCGGTCTCCATCACCGTGTTCGCAACGATGGCCCGCGACACATTCCTTCGCCAGCAGGTCCACGCTGGTTTCGCGCACGTCATTGTTCAGGCCCTTCTGCGCCGCCAGCGTCAGCAGTTGACGCACCTGCGGATCATCCAGACGGCCCTGAATGGTCATGGGAACCACGCGGTTATAACGAACTTCCACGCGGTCGGCATCGGGCAGGGGAAGAATGCCGCTGATATTGCTCACGCCACCTTCCGCATCGTTCATGGAGACCACGGCGGGCTGCGGAATCGGGGCGGTGGCCAGTTGATAACGTGTGAGCAGGTTGCCGCTTAGAAACCCAACGCCCACCAGCAGAGTCGCCAAAGCGGGCGCGGCATACAGATGCTGCCATGTACCCACCAGGCTGTTTCGCAGGCGCATCCGCCACGTGCTCTGGGCTGCTTCGTCCAGAGCTTCGTCCAGTCGCAGTCGGCTGGCGGCCAGCAGGTTGGCGGGAATCTCGGGTCGGGTCTGCTCGGCAAGAAGAGTGGTCAGCTCGGCCATGGCATCCGCCTCGGCCTGGCAATCGCTACAATTCCGCAGATGCAGCTGAAGCTCCGCGTGATCCTCTTCGGGGATCTCGTCGTAAGCCAGCAGAATCAGTTGGTCTTTTACCTCATCGCACTTCATGACGCTTGTGTTCCTTGTGTATGGCTTCCTGAAAATTGCTGCTTGCGGCGACCGGTCGTAACGTTTCGAGAACGTTATCGCCTGCCGTCTGATTGGCCCCCGGACTTTGCCGGTGGGGTGCTGCTGCGTCGTGCCGCGGAACGCTTGTGCGTTCTTGGTGCTTTTTATGCGTCTGCCAGATTGGCGCGCAGCTTGCGTGTTGCTCGGAAGAGTGTGTTCTTCGCCGTCTCTTCCGTGGTCTGCAGCATCTCGCCAATGGCGCGAAGCTTCAGGCCCTGGTAGTGCTTCAGTTCAAACACCGTCCGCTCGCGCGGAGTCAGTTGATCCAGCGCTTCCTGAATGCGCAGGTTCAAAGTGTTGCGTCGCAACTCCAGATCCGGGTTGGCCCCGGCGCGGTCGTCACTCACGCTGCTCATCAGGTCAATCGTGTCGCCCGAACTGTCGGTGACGATGCTCGGATCTTCGCGGCGGCTCTTACGCCGACGCAGCGCGTCCAGGCAAAGGTTCGTCACAATCCGGTACAGCCACGTATAAAACGAGCACTCAAACCGAAAATTCTGTAGATGGCGGTATGCCTTCAGGAACGCTTCCTGATGCACGTCCTGCGCATCTTGTTCATTTCCCAGCATATGCAGCGCCAGCCGCAATACCGCGCCGTCGTATCGCCGCACAAGCTGGTCAAACGCGCCACGCTGGCCTTTTTGGGCCTGCCGGATCAGCTCGTCATCTTCCAGACGCTGCTGTGCCCGCGCTTCCATCTGCGCCGGTGTCAGCGCCGCTCGTCCTGCCCGACCTGCCGCTACTTTCGCCACTGCTGGCGATTCTACCGCGACCACGCCCGGTCCGATTGCACCGCCCGTGTTGAAGACACTTCCTACGGTCGGGTCGCTCAAAGTACCCGCCGCCAAACCACTGCCAACAATCTGTGTACCCATCGTGCGCTGACTCCGGAAGCCAGAAGATCGATCTTGTAGTGATAGACCAGCGCCAGTGGAAAAGGTTAGTAGCAAGAAAATCGGCACAGCGTCCGCTATGCCGATTCAGGACGTCAAATTCGAAAAACGCTACTTCTTCGCGTACTTTTTCGTATCCACCTTCGTGTTGTAGCGGATGTTCGTGTAATACGCCGTACGCGTGTCGCCCTCGGGCGTATACGAAAGCTGCTTCAGCGAGACGCCGCGCGTTGTATCCACCCAGATCGTGATGTGCGTAAACATGTTCGCCACAGACGCGTCTTTCGGTACCAGGTCCAGCTTCGCGGTGGGCACGCCGTCCACCGTCTCAGTGCCCTGCTGCGTGATCGTCCACGCCTTCTCCAGGTCCTTGCCACTGCCGCCAAAACCCAGCGTTAGGAAGCTCTCCGCACGAGCCTTGTCCTGCCCGGCGTTGAAGGGCGTGGACTTCTTGGAAATGGTGTCGTACATATCGCCCTTGCCATTGGCAAAGTGCAGATACTTCGTAGGCGGCGAGCCTGCCTTTGGCGAAAGCAGTGCTCCCGTCTCTGTATAGCCGGACTTGCGAATGAAGTAGATGGAACCGAACTGCGAGGTCGTTTCGCGCACCACTTTTTCAAACTGGTCCCAGCGCAGGTCGGCCTCGGCGCTCTGGAACTTCGTGGAGGCAGTATCCAGAGCGCGCAATGTCTTATCCAGTGCCGGATCATTGGCCGCATGCGCGGCAGTGAAAGTGCTCAGAACAATGGCGGCTGCGACAGTTGTACGTGCGAAAAAGGTCATCTTACTCCTGTGTCCCTCAAACCAATTCATTAGACACAGGTTTGAGCGGGATGGCTGCGTCCGTATCTGGATTGTTCTGTGCTGTCATTCTGACCCTGAGCTTGTCGAAGGGGAAGAATCCCGACAATGTTGGTCCCGCGAAAACCGCGTCAGGCTTTCTTGCGAAAACCTAGCGATGCGCCCAGACGCGGTACGCCGTAGTCTGCCCATCCGCGCCAGCGACGGGCTCATAGCGTTCGATCAGGACATCCCCCGCAATCGGCTCAATCAGCCGTCGCAGTGCCCTGCGCATACGTTTTTCCGGATCGTTGCTGGAGACATGCTGCAGGCTCTGCTGCACGTCGGCTGCTTTCACCTCGTAGGTGATGCTGCCCGTGCCGTCGTTCTGCACCATAATCTGCGACGGCAGGTTGTACACCGGCCGGTCGCGGAAGTTGATCACATGGGGCGACACAAAGATGAACAGCAGAATCAGCGTCACCATCACGTCATAGTGAAAGCTGCCGCGTTCGTACGTCCAGAACAGGTAGCTGCGCAGTGTCTTCAGCATCGTTTTATAGCCCTGCCTGCTTGGTAATTACGGTCAATCCGCCCATGTACGGCACCAGCACATCCGGCACACGGACAGAGCCATCTTCCTGTAGATAGTTTTCCAGAATTGCCAGATACGTGCGTCCCACGGCCAGACCGCTGCCATTCAGCGTGTGCACATACTCCGTCTTCTTCTGCCCTGCAGGACGATAGCGGATGTTCGCGCGCCGCGCCTGGAAGCTGCCCATGTTGCTGCACGAAGAAATCTCGCGATAGGTGTTCTGGCTCGGCAGCCACACTTCCAGATCGTAGGTCTTCATCGACCCAAAACCCATATCGCCCGTGCAAAGCAGCATACGCCGATAGGGAAGTCCCAGCTTCTCCAGAACCGCCTCAGCATGCAGCGTCAGTTTCTCCAGTTCGGCCATGCTGTTGTCCGGCGTGGTGAACTTTACAAGTTCGACTTTCTGAAACTGGTGCTGGCGAATCATGCCGCGCACATCGCGCCCATAGCTGCCCGCCTCGCTGCGGAAGCATGGCGTGTAGGCGCAGTAGCTGATGGTCGGATTCAGCTCAATCGTCTCGTCGCGATACAGGTTCGTCACCGGCACTTCTGCGGTCGGAATCAGCCAGTGATCGTTGTCCTGTAACTCTCCGGCAACATACGCGCCCTTGTCATCGCAATGGAACAGGTCTTCCGCAAACTTCGGCAACTGGCCCGTACCAAACAGGCTTTGTGAATTCACCATCACCGGCGGCATCACTTCCGTGTAGCCGTGCTCGTTGATGTGCAGGTCCAGCATGAAGTTGGCCAGAGCGCGTTCCAGCCGCGCACCCGCACCCACCTGCACCACAAAACGGCTGCCGGAAATCTTCGCGGCACGCTGAAAGTCCAGCACGCCCAGCGACTCGCCAATCTCCCAGTGCGGCTTCGCATGGGCCAACGTCTTCGGTTCACCCCACGTCTTTTCCAGCTTGTTGCCGGTTTCATCCTTGCCATCGGGAACGCTGGCATCGGGAATGTTGGGGATGGCCTCAAGAATGGCGCGCAGCTTCGCGTCGTGCGCGGTGGCTGTGGCTTCCAGCGACTCGGATTCTTCGCGCAGTGCGCGGACTTCCTCGGTCAGCGCGGTGGCATCGCCACCTGTGCGTTTCAGCTTGCCAATCTTTTCCGACAGGCGGTTACGCTTCGCCTTCAACTGCTCCACGGCAGTAATGGCTTCGCGGCGGGCGGAGTCGATGGCGGCAAAATCGCCCAACAGGGCGGCGGGGTCGGCGTTACGGCGGCGAAGCGCGGCTTCCACCTCCGGGAGATTGCCCCGGACGTATGCAAGATCAAGCATGTCCTCTATGGTATCGGTTCCGGGCGCTTTAGGGCATCCGCCATATTCCCACTGTCTTGAATGAGTGTCATTCTGAGCGAAGCGAAGAATCCCAACGACTTTTCAATGAGCACAACAGTTCAAAGTTTTCTGCCACAGAACCAAACCAGCTTCGCAAAACCAGCTTCGCAAAGCGAAGCTCCAACGGCCGAAGGCCGTCATCCTGAGCGAAGCCGAAGGACCTGCATTCCTACACACCCTCTACAACGCACCAGGAAACCCCAACAAACCACCAGCCAAAAAACCGGGTGCCCCAGGTTCGCGAAGCTAACCTGGGTATCGCTCCAAAGGAGCGATCTAACGCACCAAGTGCGTCCAGCGAAGCTTCAAGGCACGAAAATGTGTTCCCAGCGAAGCTCCAACGGCCGAAGGCCATCATCCTGAGCGAAACGAAGGACCTGCATTCTTCTCTGCTCACTACTAATGCTCCGGGTGGCCACGCGCAAGGCTGGCCCAAACCTCTTGCCTGACGCAATTGTCAGAATCCTGTAAGGATTCGCCGCACTCATCGCAGTACCATGTCTGCATGCGTTCGTTCCGATCTTTTGCTGCCTCTCTGCTCGTTGCTGCCCTTGCGTCTGCAGCCGTGCCCACGCTCCACGCACAGGCGTACACCGGCTCGCCCAAACTCGTCGTGGAACTCGTCTTCGACCAGCTCCGCGGCGACTATCTGGACCGCTGGCGCACCGACTTCAAGGCAAAGAACGGCTGGAACCTGTTCCTGAAACAGGGCGTGCATTACACCGACTGCTATTACGACTACGCGAACCTCGTCACCGGCCCCGGCCACTCCACCATTGGCACCGGCGCCTATACCGACGGCCACGGCATCCCCGTCAACGACTGGTATGAGAAAGGCCCCGACGGCAAGATTCGCTCCGTCCAGTCCATTGACGACGACCGCTACACCCTTGTGGGTGAAGCCCCCGGCGCAAAGATGTCTCCCGGAGCCTCGCCGCACTTCCAGGTGGCCTCCACTCTGGGTGACGAACTTGTCCTGGCAACCAGCGGCAAGGCCCGCGTCTTCGGTGTCTCGCTGAAAGATCGCGCAGCCATCCTCACCAGCGGCCACGCCACCCGGGGAGCCTTCTGGACCGATCACGAATCCGGTCGCTGGATCACCTCCACCTACTGGACGAATCAGCTCCCGGCGTGGGTGGAAGCCTTCAACAGCGGTGACGAAGTCGCCAGGGCGCGTGCCGCCTCCAACATCCCGGACGGCAGCTTTTACGAGAAGGTCGGCGCAACACAGCAGGGCGTGGCCTATCAGCTTGACTTCGCCAAGGCGCTCATCCAGAACGAGCACCTCGGCCACAACCCGGACGGCGTCACTGACCTCATCACCATCTCCATCTCGTCCACGGACATTGCCGGTCACCGTTACGGCCCGGACGAAGGCCACCAGCGCGCGCTGATCGACGGCACAGACGTAGAACTCGACCGCTTCTTTACGTGGATCGACCAGACCGTTGGCCTGAAGAACGTCTTCGTCTCCCTGACCGGCGACCACGGCGTTTCCGCCAGCGTCAACGCGGCAGTTGGCATGGGCATGCCCGCACGCGGCATCGCCACCAGGCCGCTGTATGACTTCGTGGAAAAAGCCCTGCACGACAAGTTCAAGCCCAAGGGCAACGTGAAGTACGTCCTCGGCGGTGAATCGCCCTGGCTACAAATTGACCCCGAACCGTTTGAGGCGCAGGGCATCGCCGAAGATCAGGCAGAGGAAGCCACCGCCAAGGCCGTCTTTGACTACTTCGCCAGCCAGCCCCGCGACACCGCGCAGCACGCCGGAGCCGTCGGCGGACGCCTGCCCGAACCCATGCGCGTGCAGTACGTCTACACCGCATCGCAGCTTCGCCGTGGCGACGTGCCCAACACGGACCAGGGTCGCCGAGAACTGCACAGCTACTCACCGGTCGTCCGCTGGGCAGTGCATCTGAACTTCGGCGCGTACCAGTATTACGGCTCGGAAACCGGAACCACGCACTACTCGCAGAACTCATACGACCGCCACGTGCCGCTGGACTTCTACGGCGCAGCCTTCGTTCCTGGTACGTATCACAACATGGTGCAACCCGTGGACATTGCAGCCACGTTTGCCTCGCTGCTGCGCATCAACCGCCCGTCCGCAGCGGTAGGAACGGTGCGCACGGAAGCGTTGAAACCGGAACGGACCACGGTGCCAGCCACTACACTGAAGAAGTGAGCAAGCCAAACATGACGGTAGAGGTGGCCGGCGTATCCATGCGATCGCCGGTCATCGCCGCCAGTGGCACCTTCGGTTATGGCGTGGAATTTGAGGAAATCCTCGACCTCGCAAAGATCGGCGCTTTCGTCACCAAGGGTCTTTCCCTCCACCCCATGGACGGCAACAAGGCGCCCCGTATCATCGAAACTTCCTCTGGCATGATGAACGCCATCGGACTGCAGAACATCGGCGTCGACGCCTTCCTTAAGGACAAGCTTCCCGGCATCCGCCGCATGCCCGGCGTGGTCTGCATTGCCAATGTTTTCGGCTACACCATCGAAGATTGCCTTGGCGTCATCGAGCGCCTGAACGACGCCGAAGGCATCGCCATGTACGAGCTGAACGCAAGCTGCCCCAACACGAAACACGGCGGCATGGTCTTCGGCACAGACCCCGACTCACTCGGCGACCTGGTGCACCAATGCAGGGTCATCTCGAAACGGCCGCTGATGGTGAAGCTCTCACCCAACGTCACCAACATCGGCGGCATGGCGCGCGTGGCTCAGGCGGCAGGTGCCGACGCGGTATCGCTCGTGAACACCTTCCTCTCACTGGCTATCGACGTGAAAACACGCAAACCGAAGATCGCCAACGTCACCGGGGGCCTCAGCGGCCCCGCCATCAAGCCCATCGCGGTGCGTATGGTGTGGGAGGTAGCGCGCTCCGTTAATATCCCCATCGTAGGCATGGGCGGTATCGTGAAGCCGGAAGACGCGGTGGAGTTCCTCCTGGCAGGCGCGACCGCAGTGGAAGTAGGCACCGCCAGCTACGCCGACCCACGCGCCGTAGAGAAGATCAGCACCGGCCTCGAGCACTGGTGCGCCGCCAACGGAGTGGCCAACACAGCCGATTTAACGGGCGGTCTGCGCACGTAGCGCCTGTATCCACTTGCTAAACTATTGCTATGAACGGCCGTCACGAGATCGAATCGCGCCGCGAACAGATAGCAGCCATCTGCCGCGAGCACGGCGTCGCGCGCCTTCTCGTCTTCGGCTCGGTGCTGCGGGATGACTTCAACCCTGAGACCAGCGATATTGATTTTCTGGTGCAGTTCCTCCCCGAGGCTTCGAAGGCATGGGCAGGGGAATACACCGATCTGAAAGAAGCTCTGGAAGAGTTACTGAAACGTCCGGTCGATGTGGTGGGGGAAACCTGGATCAAGAACCCATACATTCTCCGCCACGTAGAGCGTGAAAAGGAGTTGCTCTATGCAGCATGAGTGTATTGCGTTTCTTGATGCAGTACGTAAGGCTGCGGCAGAGCTTACGTCGTACATTGATGGCTACACAGAGCAGCAGTATTTGAGTGATGGCCGTACGCAACGGGCCGTTGAGCGTTGTATTGAAATTATCGGTGAAGGCCTGGTTCAAATCCGCAATACGGATCTGTCCTTGCTGAATAAGCTGCCCCATGCCAGCCGAATCATCGGTATGCGAAACATCATCGTTCATGAATATGGTGACATTGACGGCACTCTTGTCTGGCATGCGGTAAGCACGCAGCTTGCAGGACTAATTGCAGCAGTACAAAACGAAATAGATGGGTTGGAAAGTAATGAGTAAGATCACACGAGCGCTGCTGAGCGTTACGGACAAGACAGGACTTCTGGACTTTGCAAAGCGCCTCAACGCGCAGGGTGTGGAACTGGTCTCCACCGGTGGCACTGCAAAGATGCTGCGTGACGGCGGCCTCTCCGTCAGCGATATCAGCGACCTGACCGGCTTCCCGGAGATGCTCGATGGCCGCGTGAAGACGCTGCATCCCAAGGTCCACGGTGGCATCCTGCACATCCGTTCCAACGCCGAGCACGTCGCCGCGGTGAACGAGCACGCCATCCAGCCCATCGACATGGTCGTGGTCAATCTCTATGCCTTTGAGAAGACCGCCTCCAGGCCCGGCGTCAAACTGGCGGAAATCGTCGAAAACATCGACATCGGCGGCCCCAGCATGGTGCGCAGCGCGGCCAAGAACTATCAGGACGTAGCTATTGTCACCGACGCGGCAGACTACGCCGCTATCGCCGACGAGATGGAAGCCAACGGCGGCTCGCTCTCTCTGCCCACTAAGTGGCGTCTCGCCAAGGCAGCCTTCGCCACCACTGCGGCGTATGACACCGCCATTGCCAACGCGCTGGAAAAGCTCCCCGAGCCGGACGGCACGCACGAGCAGCCCGCGACCTTCGAAGACGTGTTGCCCAAGGCCCTCCGCCTGAACCTGTCTCTGAAGGGCACGCTCCGCTACGGCGAGAACCCGCACCAGAAAGCCGCCGTCTACACCGACGGCACGGACAAGGGCATCGCCAACGCGAAGCAGCTCCAGGGCAAGGAACTCTCCTTCAATAACCTGGTCGATCTCGACGCCTGCTGGGATCTCGCCAGCGAGTTCACCGAACCTGCCGTCGCCATCATCAAGCACACCAACCCCTGCGGCGTAGCCACAGGCGACACCGTAGCCGACGCCTACCGCAACGCGCTTGCCGCAGACCCCATCTCTGCCTTCGGAGGCGTGATCGGTATCAACCGCGAAGTGGGCGCAGACGCGGCAGAGGAAATCGCCAGGCTCTTCGTGGAAGCCATCGTGGCTCCTAAATTCACGGCGGAAGCGGTCGAAGTCTTCGCCAGGAAGAAAAACCTTCGCCTCATCGAAATTGATCCCGCCCCGGCCAGGATCGCGCTCAAGCAGATTTCCGGCGGTATGCTCCTTCAGGACGCGGATCGCGGCTCGCTGGCTGACGTGGAACTGAAAGTCGTCACCAGGCGCCAGCCCACACCGGAAGAACTGACCGCCCTGAAGTTCGCGTGGACGGTCTGCAAGTACGTGAAATCAAATGCCATCGTCTACGCTCGCACACACGAGCGCCACGGCCAGTCTGTGGGCATCGGCGCAGGTCAGATGAGCCGTGTCGACGCAGCAAAGTTTGGCGCGCAGAAGGCAGTTCTTCCGCTCACCGGCACGGTCGCTGCATCAGACGCTTTCTTCCCCTTCGCCGACGGCCTGGAAACCGTGGCTCAGGCTGGCGCAACCGCCATCATTCAGCCGGGCGGCAGCGTGCGTGACAATGAAGTCATTGAAGCAGCAGACAAATTGGGGATTGCAATGATTTTCACCGGAATGCGACACTTCCGTCACGGCTGAGGTGTCTGTATCTGCAGGTACGCATCCACCGGAGCTCCGTCTTCGTCTAACCTGCTAGCACACATCTGTTGCAAGCCTGGTCGCGCGAGCGAGCGGACGCCGGGCAGAAGGATTGGTTCTTCTGATGATTGGTCCGCAGAACGCTGTTTATTTGTCTTCCCTCCGGCGGCTTGCTTCTCGAAGCGTAGCCCGCTGGATGCCTCTGGCCGCTGCGGCACTCCTTGTGTCCGCGGCGCCGCTGTCTGCCCAGAAGAACGCGAACGCTCCCGCGCCGCTGCCCCCGGTTACAGCATCGCAGGATGCCTCAGGCCCCAGTGCGGCTTATTACCACTATGGTCTGGCGCACATCTATGAAGACCTTGCCACCACGCAGGGTCGCAGCGACTACGCCACGCAGGCCATCGAACAGTACAAGCTTGCGCTGGACGCTGATCCCTCCTCCACCTATCTGCAGGACGGACTCGCCAGCCTGTACTTCAAGCTGGGCCGCATCCGCGAAGCTGTTCAGGTAGCGCAGGACCAGGTGAAGAAGAACAATGACGACCTGGAAGCACATCGCCTCCTCGGTCGCATCTATTACCGTTCCCTCGGCGACGCGCAGGGTCCGCAGCAGCAACAGATGGTTGAACTTGCACGCGCGGAATACGAGATGCTCGTCAAACTTGAACCCAACGTCGCGGAAAACCATCTCCTGTTGGGCCAGTTGTACGAGGTAAGCCATGATTCGGTGAAAGCCGAAGAGCAGTTCAAAGCAGCGCAGACACTCGACGGCGGTACAGAAGAATCGCTGTTGAACCTCGCTCGCCTCTACAGTGAACAGGGTGACACGCAGCGCGTGGTCAACACGCTTTCTGCTCTCCCGGTAGAAGACCGCACCGCACGCATCGAACTCGCCATCGGCGCCAGCTACGACCAGTTGCACAAGCCGAAAGAAGCCGCCGCAGCCTATCAGCGCGCGCTGGACAGCGAAGGCGACAACATGGACGCCATGCACGGTCTTGCGAACGCGCTGCTCGCGCAGGACAAGCTGGATGACGCGTTGAAGGTATACAACGACATCCTCGCTGCCGAACCGCAGGACGCGCAGACCCACATCAAGATATCGGAAATCCAGCGTCGCCAGGGCCATTACGACACTGCTCTCGCCACGCTGCAGAAGGCGAAAGCCTCCATTCCAGACAATGAAGAACTCATCTTCAACGAAGCTCTGCTCTATGACGCTCTCGGTCGTTACGCCGACGCGGAGACCGCGCTGAAGGGTGTTCTGCAGACCACGGCAAAGTCAGACAACAGCTACACCGATGGTGAACGCAACAACCGCGCCATCTTCCTCGACCGTCTCGCCACGCTCTATCGCGAAGAGAACAAGATCGACCTGGCCGTGGATACCTACAAGCAGATGACGGCTCTTGGCGGCGAGTTCAAATCGCGCGGCGTGGGCGGCGCAGTCGATGCCTATCGCGACGCGCATCAGTGGGACAAGGCAGAAGCAGTCGCCGCCGCAGCCGCCAAGGCAATGCCGGCCGATCGTGATGCGCAGATGCTCTGGGCAGGCCAGCTTGCCGACACCGGCAAGGCGGAGGAAGGCATTGCGCTGCTCAAGAAACAGTTGAACGGCAAGGGCCCGGACGACCGCATCACTTACCTCACGCTGGCGCAGGCATATCTTCGTCTGCGCAAGTACGATGATGCGAACGCCGCGCTGGACAAGGCTGAACCGCTCTCCACACGCAACGAAGACAAGCTCTACCTCTGGTTCCTGCGCGGCACCATTGACGACAAGCAGAACAAGAAAGACGAAGCGGAGACATGGTTCCGCAAATCGCTCGACGTGGACCCCAACAATGCGCAGACGCTCAACTATCTCGCATACATGTTCGCGGAACGCGGTGTGAAACTGCCGGAAGCACTCACTATGGTGAAGAAGGCCGTCGAGCTTGATCCGCAGAACTATGCTTATCTCGACACCGAGGGCTGGGTCTACTTCAAAATGGGCGAATACGCCATGGCCGAGAATCTGCTGCAGAAGGCTGTGGAACGCAACGCCACGGACCCTACCGTGCACGATCATCTGGGTCAGGCGCTGGAGAAGCAGAACAAGCTGAAGCCCGCCGTGGCACAGTGGGAACGTGCGCTGGTGGAATACAGCCGCTCGCTGCCTGCGGATATCGAACCGGACGACGTCAGCAATCTGCACAAGCGTCTGGATTCTGCAAAGGTAAAGCTCGCTAAGAACGCAGCGGGAACGAAGGTGATGCCGTAGGCACGGTCGCTCCAATTGACGCCTGCTACGACCTGCGCGCGTGCAGCGTGCGCGGCACAGCAGAGCAGCCGCTTCTACAGCGCGAGTGGTCAGAAACCGCGGAGCTTCGCGCACCGGGCTTCGAACGCGACCGCGAACGTGTCGTGCAGGCGCGCGCTTTCCGTCGCCTCGCAGGCAAAACACAGGTTTTCACCAGCCGCGAATCCGATCACTTCCGTTCACGTCTCACCCACACTATTGAAGTCGTGCAGATCGCGCGTGAAGTGGCGCGCTCACTCGGCCTGAATGAAGAACTCGTCGAAACCCTCGCGCTCGTTCATGACATCGGCCATCCGCCCTTTGGCCACGCGGGCGAACGCGCGCTGGATCAGTGCCTGCGGAAACACGGTCTGCGCTTCGATCACAATCTGCACGCCCTCCGCATCGTGGAACACTTTGAAGATTGGTACGCTGCGCACCGCGGGTTGAATCTCACACTCGGCGTACGCGAAGGCATCGTGAAACACTCGCGCGATTACAGCATCATCGACTATCCCGCGCTGCAGCCGTACTTCCTCGATCAGCGCCCGCCACTCGAAGCGCAGGTGATCGATCTCGCCGATGAAATCGCTTACCTCACCGCCGATCTGGATGACGGCGTAGAGAGTGGCCTGCTTGAGATCGAACACATCTGTGCCAACATCGGCATCATGGGCCGCGCTTACGAAAAGGTGCAGGAGATCCATCCCGGCGTCTCGCAGAAGTTTCATTTTCACGAGGCGCTGCAGGTCATGCAGAACGAACTCACCTCCGACCTCATCGAAACCACCGCAGCCAACGTCATGCAGCATCGCCTGCGTTCGCTCGACGATGTGCGCAACTGCCCGGAGCGTGTCGCTACCTTTTCTCCTGTCATGGAAGCACAGCGGCAGGAAGAAAAGGCGTATCTCTACGGCAAGCTCTACACCTGCGACTTTCTCGAAGCAGAACACGCCAAGGCAGACCACGTGGTCACCACGCTCTTCCACTTCTACATGCAGGACCCTTCACGCATGCCCGCCAGCTACGTGGAAGAAAGCGCCGTCGACGGCCTGCCGCGTACCGTCGCCGATTACATCGCAGGCATGACAGACAACTACATCCTGCAGCAGTTCTGGATGGTCTCCAAACTCCGCCGCTAGGCGAGGCTGAGCCGGATTGCAGTGTCCGCGCTGGCGTATTGGATACCCGCGCCGTCATTCTGAGCGAAGCGAAGAATCCCGACCCACTTTACTGCGCCCATACCGTCCATCCCTTTCAGCCACAGACCCACACCAGCTTCGCAAAGCGAAGCTCAAACGACCGTAAGGTCGTCATCCTGAGCGAAGCCGAAGCCGAAGCATGCCCCTCGAGCGAAGCGAAGGGGACCTGCTTTCCCATCCTGGTCACGGATATCGTTCGGAAGAGATCAAGGGCAGCTGTCCCACGCAGAAACTGTCATAGCAAACTGCTGCCACCTCCGGTATGCTGCCAAAACAAGCATGAAGATCGCATCTCTAGCCTTCGCCCTGCTCTCTCCTGCGGCACTTCTCGCGCAGCAGTCGCAGCATTCCGTGGTGCTTCACGCGGCACGCATCCTCGACGTAACAGCAGGGAAGACACTCTCTCCCGGCGAAGTCCTCGTGGAAGGCAACAAAATCAAGGAAGCGGGAACGCACGTCACCCATCCCGCAGGTGCAGAAGTCATTGACCTTGGCGACACCACGTTAATGCCCGGCCTCATCGATGCGCACACGCATCTCTTTCTCCACGTCGGCAACGAAGCAAATCAAACCGTCGATGAAAGCGTCCCGGAGCGCACACTCATCGCAGCCGACGCCGCAAAGCACGACCTCCTTGCAGGCTTCACCGCTGAACGTGATATGGGAACGGAAGGCGCAGGATGCGCCGACGTCGCGGTGCGCAACGCCATCAATCACGGACTCATTCCCGGCCCGCGCATGCGTGTGTCCTGCAACGCCATCGACATCACCGGCGGCCACGAAGACAACAGCGGCAAGAACCCTGAGCAGCATCTGTTAAGCAACGCCGACCGCGCGGACAACACAGACGAAGTTCTGCGCGTCATCCGCGAACAGCGCAAGCAGGGCGCGGATTTCACCAAGATGTACGAAACGGGACGCGACAGCCTCCACGACGACGTCTTCACCTCGCCATATCAATACACGCAGGAACAACTCGCAGCAGCCGTGTCAGAAACAAAGCGCACCGGCAGCCGCGTTGCCGTCCACGCCACAGCAGAACCCGGCACTGGCTACGCGGTGGCCGCAGGCGTTGCATCGGTCGATCACGCGGATTACCTCTCGCCTGAAACCATGAAGCAGATGAAGGAGAAGGGCATCTTCGCCGTGCCCACCTTTGCCATCAGCGAATACTTCGCAGAACATGCGGAATCACCCACTGCCGCGCAGCGCCGTCGCGAAAGCGAGGCTTTTCATGCGGCTGAATTCAAGAAGCAACTCGCTGCAGGCGTACCCTTCGCCGTCGGTTCTGACGTAGGCCCGTTCCCACACGGCACGCAGGCGCGCGAGATGGAACTCATGGTGAAGTACGGTATGAATCCTGCGGACGTACTTCGCGCAGACCTGATCAACGGCGCAAAACTTCTCGACTGGGAAAACAGCATCGGTCAGTTGAAGCCCGGTTTCTTTGCCGATGTCATTGCGGTTCCCGGCGATCCCATCAAGGACATCACCGCACTCGAACATGTGCAGTTCGTTATGAAAAACGGTGAGCTGATCAAACGATGAGTCTCTTCAGTCGTGCACGTTACGACCAGAACGGAAAGCAGATCTGCACTCGTTGTGGCAGCGACCGCTTTGAGCGCGTCCTCCGCGAAGGCTTTCTAAAAACGCACATCATGCCATTCTTCCATCGCTACCCGTGGCGCTGCGTTATCTGCCACCGGACTGTCTACCGCTCCATCCGCCGTAACTCAGAAGACCCCGCCGACTGGCGCTGATTACATTGTGCGTTCGGCCAGCACTTCCCATCGTGCATACAGCTCCGCCAGCTCACCCTTCGCATTCGTCTGTTCCAGCAGCGCATTCTGCAGCGCGGCGGCATCGACTGCAACGGCAGGGGTTGCCAGCATAAGCTCCGCAGCTGCAACACGTGCTTCCACAGTCGCAATGCGATCTTCCAGCGTGTCCCATTCGCGCTGTTCATTGAAGCTCAGCTTCTTCTTCGCAGCAGGAGCGGCCTCGACGGGTTCTGCGACCTTCGCAACTTCTGCAACCGGTGCAGCCGCAACCGGCTTCGCATTCATCCAGTCTTCCCACTGCGCAAAGTCGGCAAACTGTTCCGTGTTGCCCTTGCCATCCAGTCCCAGAACAGTTGTGGCTACGCGATTCAGCATGTAGCGATCATGCGTCACCAGCACCAGCGCACCGGGATACTCCAGCAGACTCTCTTCCAGGATCTCCAGCGTCGGAATATCCAGATCGTTCGTCGGCTCATCCAGCAGCAGCAGGTCCGCAGGTTGCAGCATCAGCCGCGCAATCAGCACACGCGCACGTTCGCCGCCGCTCAACCGTTCCACCGGCTGATTCAACTGTTCACCGGTAAACAGGAAACGCGCAGCCCAGCTGGCCACATGAATCTGCTGCCCATTGTGGACTACGGAGTCGCCCTCGGGCGAAAGCGCCTGCCGCAGCGTCAGCTTCGTATCAATCTCACGCGCCTGCGAGAAATACACCACGCGCAACTGATGCGCGCGTTTGATGGTGCCGGTCGTCGGCTCCAGATCGCCGGTCAACAAACGCAGAATCGTCGTCTTACCGCTGCCGTTCGGCCCCACCAGGCCAACGCGCGTACGCGCCGTCATCACATAGTTCAGATGGTTAACAATCGTCCTGCCGCCCAGCTCCAGCGACACATTCTCTGCTTCAATCAGCCGCTTCGTCTGACGATCCGTGGCAACAAAATCAATGTTGGCAGAAGACCTCTGCGCACGAGAGTTGCGGTCCGCCAGTTCGCCAATCATCTCGTGCGCCTTATCAATGCGCGCCTTGCTCTTGGTGGTGCGCGCCTTCGGTCCACGCCGCAACCACTCAATCTCCGTCTTCACCTGGTTCTTCAGGCTTTCCGTTTGTTTGGCCTGTGCTGCCAGGTACAGCGCGCGCTCTTCCAGAAACTCGGAATACGCACCATGCACGCGGAAGATGCCGTCAGGATACACACGGTTCAACTCTGCCGTTTCGTTGCTCACAGCTTCCAGAAAGAAGCGGTCGTGCGAAATAATCACGCACGCGCTCGGGGTGTAGTTGAGCAAATCTTCCAGCCACTCAATGCCCCCCAGATCAAGATGGTTAGTCGGCTCGTCCAGGAGCAATACGTCAGGCTCAACGATGACGCCTTCGCAGATGGCCAGACGCTTGCGCCAGCCCCCCGACAGGCTACGCGCTTCCGCATCTTCGTCAGGAAATCCGGTCCGGCCCATCAGTTCGCGCAGCCGCTGTTCATGCTCGTTTTCCGGCACGTTGCCATCCACTAACGCACGCTCCAGAATGCCGCGCACCGTCATGCCGGCAGGGAACTCGCTGATCTGGTGAATCACACCCACACGCGCCCGTTTGCGCACAGCCACATCACCGGTATCAGGGTCTTCGCGTCCGGCAAGAATGTTCAACAGTGTCGATTTACCCGCGCCATTGGGTCCCACCAGCCCAAGCCGTTCGCCATCCGAAACCACAAGCGAAACATTCTGGAAGAGGACACGAGCGCCATAGCGCTTCGAAACAGATTGCGCGTTAAGAATCGGCGGCATCGTTCTAGTTTATCGGTTTTATGCGGCAATGACGCGCTCTTACAGCATCTGCACAAAGAACCAGCGTTCATCCGGCTCATCACCCGGCTGAATCACCACCTGCCCGCGTGCCCGCTGCATCAGCGACGGAAACTTATCGCCCCACTCCACCAGCACCAGCGCATTCGGATCGGCTTCCATCTCCTCGATGCCGAGTGAGAGCAACTCCTCATCTCTCTCAAGACGATACAGATCCAGGTGATACAGCTTCAGCTTCGTGCCTTGATACTCATGCACTAGCGTGAACGTGGGGCTGGTTACATCTTCCGCATTCGCGCCAATGCACTGTGCAATGCCTTTGACCAGCGTGGTCTTACCCGCGCCCAGGTCGCCCTTCAGAATCACGAGGCGCGGCGCAGGCAACATCAGTTCCATGATGTTCTGCGCCAGCGCCATCGTGCCATTCACGCTGCGTGTTTTCAGCCGTTTTTCAATCATCTGCGTTCACTTTCCAGCGTCGTTCACAAAAAAGCTGCGTCCAGGGCGAAGCTCGTACGCGCAAAGCGCGTCATCCTGAACGGAGCGCAGCGGAGCTGAAGGACCTGCATTTCTTTCCCACACGAGAATGTTTCCGGGAAACAGAAAAACTTCTCAACGAAGCATTCCAGGATGCACAGAAGAATGCAGGTCCTTCGACTTCACTCCGCTATGCTTCGTTTCGCTCAGGATGACGAAGTATCAGAGATTTTCGCGAAGTAGTAAAAATCCCCTGATACCCCGCGCACTCAGCGTTCCAAAAACTAGTCCAATGCGTAGAAAGCAAGTCCGCTCAGCAGCTTCGGATAGAAGTCGGTCGACTTCTGCGGCATTACCTCACCGCCCAGCGACACTTCCTTCATCTGGTCCAGCGTTACGGGCTTGATCAGGAATGCAATGTCCGCCTCGCCACGCGAAACCTGTGCCGCTGCATCTTCCGCACTGCGCAGATAGCGAAGATTCTCCTGCTGACGAATGCTCTCCGGTGTCAGCTCCAGCAACTGCTCCAGCACCAGCGAATGCAACTGCACCACATCCATCACACGCTGACGCGGCGGTACATGCTGCAGCGCACCCTCCACGGCATCCTTCTTTGCCTTCAGCAGCCACGTGCCATCCGCCATCACGGCAAGAAACGCAACACCTTCCGTTGCAGTCAGCGGTGCAAGACGCTCTGCGGCAGACTCAACGCCTTCCGCATCCGAGCCCGCAGCCACGGCCTTCGCTTCCACCTTGCTGACATCGAAGAACTCCGCAGCCTTATCCAGAAACGCCTGCGATGAGAAGTCCTTCAGCCCGTACACAATGCGGTGCGTCGGCAGAATCGTGATGCCGGGAGCATCGGTGTTCACCAGCGTCATCATCATCGCGGCTTCCGGGAACGGAGGCACCGGCAACTGCGGTCCCACCTTCAGGTCCGCATCGTTCGACGGCGATTCATCGGCATTGCCAACAGCTTTTTCGCTGCGGTCGTGTTCGCGCGTCGTGTCCGGCACGCCCAGTTCTGCGGCGCGTTCGCGTGCATACGCGGTCGACGTTTCATAGCGATGGTGCCCGTCGGCAATGATCAGCTTCTTATCTGACAGCGCACCCACCAGCAGGTTCAACACATGCGGATCGGTCACCTTCCATACGGAATGAACCACGCCATATTCATCGGTCACGGTCTCATCCGCCGCAATCGTCGGTTCGCCGGAACGATTGCCAAACACCAGGCTCTCCACCGTGAACGAAGGATCGCTGTACAGCATGTAAATCTGTTCACAATAGGCACGCGTTGCCTTGAACAGGCTCAGACGATCGCTCTTCGGCTTGGCCAGCGTCTGTTCGTGGCGATACACCACCTGCTCGGCGTAGTCGTACAGATGTCCCAGGCAGATCAGGCCGCGGCGCTCGCGCACTTCGTTGGTGCCGGGAACGGTGTAGCGCTGCGCATAGCCAAACAGTGCAGGCTCGCGCTCTTCCACCAGCACGGCTTCCTTGCGCCAGTCCTGCAGCGTCTTCGCAGCGCGGCTGTACACATTCTCCGTCTCGGTATCGGCAGGGAAGCGCTTGCCCAGGATCACCCGGATCAGGTTGTAGGGGCTTTTCTCGTAATACGCCTCCTGCATGGCAGGCGAAATCTTGTCGTACGGCTGTGTAACCACGTCTTCCAGCTGTACTTTTTGCGTGTTGTAACGGAGAGCGCGAAAAGGATAAATACGCATGCGTGCCTTTGAGGAGGGTGCTCCTTGCGATAATTCGGTGCCACTCCATTCTATCGGGCCGGAAATCTTCCCCTCTTTCGGCGTGGCCACAAATGCCGTGAATACTCCGGAAAAACTTTCTGCATCTACTCTTGACGATGGCGCACGAACAGTGGAAACCGCGGGTCAATCCCTGGCTGATCGCCGGTACCGTGGCGCTGGCCGCCTTCATGGAGGTGCTGGATACCTCCATTGCCAACGTGGCATTGCCCCACATTTCCGGCTCCCTGGCCGCCAGCCAGGACCAGGGAACATGGGTGCTTACCAGCTATCTGGTGGCCAACGCCATCGTCCTTCCGCTGGGCGGATGGGCCTCCAGCGTCTTCGGTCGAAAAAACTTTTTCCTGCTCTGTATCACCATCTTTACCATCGCCAGCTTTCTCTGCGGCATCGCTCCATCGCTGCCTTTGCTGCTGCTTTTCCGCGTATTACAGGGTGCGGGCGGCGGCGGTCTCCAACCCATGGCGCAGGCCATCATGGCCGATTCGTTCGATCCCAAACAACGCGGAACGGCATTTTCGCTCTATGCGTTGGTCGCGGTGCTCGCGCCTTCCATCGGTCCCACCCTCGGCGGTTGGATTACTGATAACTACTCCTGGCGCTGGATCTTTTACATCAACATCCCCGTCGGCATCCTCGCTTTCGTGCTCGTATCGCGCCTCGTGGACGACCCGCCGTGGATTAAGGGCGATCGGAAAAACCTGCTGACGGTCGACTACATCGGCTTGGCGTTCCTCACCATCGCCATGGCGGGCTTGCAGATCGCGTTAGACAAGGGCGAGGAGAACGATTGGTTTGCCTCCAACTTTATCCGCACCTTCGCGGCCATGTTCGTCTTCGGTATGATCGCGCTCATCTGGTGGGAACTGCGCGCAAAAAATCCCATCATGAACCTGCGTCTCTTCCGTTTCCGAAACTTCTCCATCTGCTGCTTTCTCATGTTGTTGGTCGGTGGCATCCTCAACGCAGGAACGGTGTTGCAACCACAGTTCACGCAGCAGCTGCTCGGTTACGACGCCACTACCGCCGGCCTCGCACTCACGGCAGGTGGATGCGTTCTGCTGGTCTGTGCGCCCATTGCCGGCATTCTTTCCGACAAACTTCCCGCGCGAACGTTAGTCGCCTGTGCCTTCGTCTTTTTCGCGTGCGCTTACTGGTACGTGTCCAACCACATCACGTTGGGCATCAGCTTTGGCCAGAACTCATTCCTGCGCGTGATCCAGGTCATGCCCATCCCGTTCTGCTTCATCGCCATTACCAATGCGGCATATGTGGGCCTGCCGCGCGAAGCTTCGAATCAGGTCAGCGGCCTCATCAACTTCGCACGTAACATCGGCGGCTCCATTCTCATCGCGCTTTCCGGAGCGCAGGTCACCAACCGCACGTTGTTTCACGAAGCACGCCTGCAGAACTACATGAACTACGCCAACGATCAGTTCAATCAGAGCATCCAGCAGATCGGTAGTTTTATCGGCATGGGTGCAGGTCAGGCACAGGGGCAATACGCCGCACAGGCCAACATTTATCAGCAGTTGAATCAGCAGGCCGCGGTCATGGGCTATGCCGATGTCTATCGCATGTTGTCGTGGATCACCGCTGGTATGTTCTTTCTTGCCTTTCTGTTAAGCAAGCCAAAGAGTGGTGAAAAGGCGCCCGAAGGCGCTGTGCATTAGTTTCCGTTCGCCTGGTGGGTAAACGCGCGTCGTCGCAGCAGCGTCCAAAAAAGTCATGAAATTTGCCGGTCTGCGAGTGATCCGTATTCTTGCCGTTCTTTTCTGGATCGGAGCCATCGTCAGTCTTCCCGCACTTGTCCTCAGCGGTAAATCCAGGTGGGGATGGGATCTTCATGTGTATGCGAATGCCATTCATTCGCTCCGCGCCGGACACGATCCCTATGCCGACGGCATCGCCGTGCAGCAGGCGTTCCATGCCTCGCCGCAGGCCAGCGATCCAACCATCATGCCGCCGTACACCTATGTGTACTCACCCATCACGCTGCCGGTAGTGCGGTTGGTGTCACATCTTCCACTCAATGTTTCAGGCAGCATCTACTGGGCTGTCTACGCATCCGCAGTTCTGCTGATGGTGTGGGTGGGAACGCGTTTCTTTCGCAGCAGCGAACACGCCGCAATGCTTCTCATGGCGCCCCTCGCCATGCACTTCCCAGGATTGTTAAGTAACAACGTGATCCTCAGCGGCAACCTCGCGTACATCCTCTACGGCATCATCCTCCTGCTTGCATGGCTCGGTTGGCAACGCGGTATATGGTGGCCGTTTTATCTCGCGGTTATCGCTGCTTCCTGCATTAAAGCGCCATTACTCACACTGCTTTGCATCCCTGTATTTTCGGCGCGAAAACAGTGGCTCCCCGCAAGCGCCGCCGCATGCGTAGGTTTGTTATTTTTTTCCATACAACGATTCCTGTGGCCCGGTGAATTTCTCAATTACCTCCGCGCCGTCTCGCTGCAGTTTGAATACAACCACGACTTCGGGCTGAGCCCCGCGGGCTTATTGGGCGAATGGCTTTACGCACATCACCGGGCCTACACCGCGGCCAGCACCTTCTTTTACATCGCGTACGCCATCCCGCTTCTGCTGTCCCTCTTCTTCCTCGCAAAACGCTACGGCAAAGGAGACATTTCCCTTGAACAATGGGCGCCCGTCCTGCTGCTGGGCGTGGTGCTGCTGAACCCACGCATCAAGGAATACGACGTCGCGCCGCTGACACTGCCCCTGGCGCTCATCGCATGGCGTCTCAGCGCATGGAAGAGTCGGCAACCACACATCACCGTTGAGTTTCTCCTCTTCTTCCTCGCGCTGCAGTTCCTCTCCGGCAACGACGCAGCCGTGTGGAAGCCTCTCGTCGGCTGCATTACGACGGCGCTCTACATCGCCGGAGCATGGCAACTGTTCGTCACCACATCCGCCAACATGCCTGAAAAATCCTGCGATAACGGTGGCAACTCCATCGCGTACAATCGTCTTCCCACGGAGGAGCAGAAAACCTCTGCGGGCCAAAGCCGTCCAAGAGAGAACGAGACGGTTTGCCAAATGCTGTAAAGGGACAGCCAAAGGCGATCTAATGTCAACACGCGGCCGTAATGTCGTTGCGTCATTGTTCTTCTTCCTGCTGCTTTTCCTTGCAGCCAGGACACTGCGTGCGCAGGAAAATCCGTTGCAGAACCCCCACACCCCCACTAAGCCAGAGCCGCCCAAACCACCTGCGGGCGAAGTCATCACAGGGAAAGACGTCACAGCCAGGGGCGCGCTCCGGCCCGGCGCCACCCTGCGCGTTGAAGCGAACCTCGTTCTCGTCCCCATGACCGTCACCGACGATCAGAACCGCCTCGTCACCGGCCTGGAACGCGAAAACTTCTACGTTTACGAGAACAACCAGCCGCAGACCATCCGCACCTTCTCCACAGACGACGCGCCCATCTCCATCGGCATCATCTTTGATCTCAGCGGCAGCATGAACAACAAGTACACGCGCTCCCGCCGCGCCCTCAGCGAGTTCATGCGCACCAGCAACCCGCAGGACGAGTTCTTTGTAGTCGCTTTCAATGACCGCCCGAACATCGTTGTCGACTACACCAACAATGTCGACGACGTGGATGCCCGCATGGTCATGCTCAAGCCGCAGAACCGCACCGCGCTCATTGATGCCGTCTATCTCGGACTGGACAAGCTGAAAGACGCGAAATACGAACGCAAGGCGCTGCTCGTCATCTCCGACGGCGGCGACAACCGTTCGCGCTACACCGAAGGCGAACTCCGCAAGGCCGTCCGCGAAAGCGACGTGCAGATGTACGCCATCGGCATCTTTGAACAAAACGCGCCAACCGAAGAAGAACGCAACGGCCCCGCGCTGTTAATGGATATGTGCGATCAAACCGGTGGACGCCTGTTTCACGTCACAGATGTAGCAGAACTGGGCGATATCGCGTCACGCATCTCCGCCGAGCTGCGGAACGAATACGTCATCGGATACAAACCTACGGACCTTCATCACGATGGCAACTGGCGTAAGCTGAAGGTGAAGCTGAATCCGCCACCCGGATTGCCACAGCTCTCCGTACACAATCGCCAGGGTTACTATGCACCGTCGGATTAACTTTTTTGCACCACTTTCGTTCGCAATCTCTCTGACGATTCTCCCCGTGCTTGCTGCGCAGCAAGCCCCTGCGCCCTCGGCTCCGTCTCTCTCGGTCGATCGTGACCCCGTCCCCTCGCCCGATCCCGAGGCAGCTCCCGCAGCCGCCGGTGCAGATGCCGCAGGGCAGCAGCCCTCCACGGACCAGATTCAGCGCGCTGGCGGCACCTATACGCTGCATACTGAGGTCGGTGAGGTCCGCCTCAACGCCAGTGTCGTCGACGGCAGCGGCCGCTCCGTGCAGACGCTCCCACCCTCCGCCTTCACCGTGTACGAGGACGGCGTCCAGCAGACCGTAGCCAGCCTGCGCCATGAGGATCTGCCCGTCTCCCTGGGCCTTCTCATCGACTCGTCAGGCTCCATGTATGACAAGCGCACAGCCGTCGGCAAAGCCTCGCTCGACCTCATTAAACTGTCGAACCCCAGGGACGAAGCCTTCCTCGTCGACTTCTCCTTCGACCCCTACATCGACGCCGATTTCACTCACGACATCAAGAAGCTGGAAGATGGCCTGAACTACGTCAAAGCCAGCGGCGGCACGGCACTGTACGACGCCGTCATCGCCTCCGCAGACTATCTCTCACGCAACGCCAAAGAACCCAAGCAGGTCATCCTGCTCATCACCGACGGCGATGACAACGCATCGTCCTCCACCCTGGAAGAAACCATCCGCCGCGTGCAGGAACTCGATGGCCCCGTGATCTACGCGGTGGGCCTGCTCTTCGGCCCCGACGAAGACAAGCGCGAAAGCCGTCACGCTCGCCGTGTTCTGGAAACGCTCGCAGAGCAGACCGGTGGTGTCGCCTACTTCCCCAAGAAGCTTGAAGACGTGGATGCCATCGCCGCGCAGGTTGCCGCGGACATCCGCCAGCAGTACACCATCTCCTACAGCTCCACCAAACCGGCGCGCCTCGGTGGTTACCGCACGATCCATGTCACCGCGCAGGCCAAAGGCTTCGGCAAACTCACGGTCCGCACCCGCAGCGGCTACTTCCCCAAGGGCTCCCAGCCCACCGGCCCCACACCCGGCCTGAAACCGGAAAATGCCAAATAAGGAAGTCGAAATTCAGGCATCAAAGCGAAGCTCAAACGGTCGAAGACCGTCATTCTGAGCGGAGCGAAGAATCCCGATGGATTCTCACTTTCCACAGCTGCCAATTCCCATCCGGCCACAAAACCGGGTGCCCCAGGTTCGCGAAGCTAACCTGGGTATTCGTGCAAAGCACGAACCAGCGAAGCTCCCACGCACAGAGTGCCTCATTCGGAAGGGCAGGGCTTCAGCCCTGCCGTATCGGTTGCAATTGAAGAAGGGGCTTTAGCCCCTGAGGGGAATCTTCCCTCTCAGGCAGCGCAACAGCCACCAGCTACAATCACATAGCCATCGACGTGAAGCTGCTCATCCCATCTCTCCTGCTCACACTCAGCGCCGCCGCGCAGCAGCCATTCGTGCTCATCGATCCCGCACGCGGAGGCTCCAAAGGCGGCTCGCACATCGCAGACCGTGTCGAAGAAAAGCAGGTCACCCTGCAGGTGGCGCAGCGTCTTGGCAATCTCCTGCGCGCCCGCGGCTTCGCCGTGCAGTTGACCCGCGATTCCGATGTGGACACAACCAACGACCAGCGTGCCGCGCTCGCCAACACCACACATCCCATCGCTTGCATCCTGCTCTACGCCTCCAGCACCGGCAACGGCGTACATCTCTTTACCACCACCCTGCCGCAGCCGCCCACGGTTGACCCCGCCGCGCCCGTCGTCTGGGACGAAGCGCAATCTGCCTATGCGGCACGTTCGCAGGCACTGGCCAGCGGCCTGCGAGAAGCCTTCGACCGTACCCGCATCCCCATCGCCAGCGGAACCACATGGATGCGCCCGCTGGATAATATGCAGTGCCCCGCCGTCGCCATTGAAATGGGGCCGCAGAAAGACGGCACCGCAGCCGACGATCCGCCGTATCAAAACCGGGTAGCCGACACCATCGCAGGGGTGCTCCTCTTCTGGCGCAACAAGATTGGTAGCATGACACCGCCCGCGCCACCCAAACCAGAACCCACAACCCCCGCAGCGGCACCGCAGGCAACACCCAGGCCAGCAACCCCGGCACCGCCAAAACCGGCGGCCCAGCCCACTCCAAAACCGGTAGCGCCGTCGCAGCCAAAACCAGCAACACCCAAACCCGCAGGAGCCGCGCAATGATCCCTCGTTACCAGCGCATCCTGTTCATCGTGTTGTTAAGCACGTCCGTCTTCATGGCCATCTTCCTCGTGTACATGCACCGCAAGAACTTCGCGGATGTAAAGAACGCCGACCACACACCCCTTGAAGCGCCCGTCTATTCGGCCTCAGAACAGGTCACACTGGACCTCGCAGACGACTCCGACTTCACCCTCACGCCCACCACGCGCTCCATCGCATTGCCGCAGACCGCCGCCGTCCGCGCACGCGCACTTGTCGAGCATCTGCTGGCGGAATACTCGCTGCCGCGCTCCACGCATCCTCTCGACGGCGGCATCGCGGTCGACGACGTCTTCCTCGTACCGCTCCCGCTCGGCTCCGCACCGCAGCGCGCCTCGCTCACAAAAGAAGCGCAGGCCGACCCGCTGACACAGGCCAACGGTGAACTCGCCGTGGTGAACCTGCGTTCCTCCTGGGTTGACGGCCATCCCGCCGGTATCACCTCGGAAACGCTCACCATCCAGTCCATCGTTGGCACCCTGCGCGCCAACCTGCCGGAGATCACGAAGGTGAAGTTTCTCGTAGACGGCAAACCGCGCGACACCCTCGCTGGCAGCGTGGAATTCGACCGCATCTTCGACGCAGACGCTGCCATCACCGCCCCCGTGCAAACGGCCACACATGACTAGCTACTGGACGAACTCCGGGTGCCCCAGGTTCGCGAAGCTAACCTGGGTATCGCGCAAAGCGAAGCTCCCACGAACGAAGTTCGTCATCCTGAGCGAAGCCGAAGGACCTGCATTCTTCTCCTCTCACTACGCTTCATCGGGAGAACCCAAAACTGGGTGCCCCAGGTTCGCGAAGCCAACCTGGGTATCGTGCCAAGCGCGATCTTTCAAAGGATGGCAATGACCACGCAAGCAAAGCGCCCACTCATCGGCGTCTTCGATTCCGGCTTTGGTGGCCTCACCGTGCTGCGCGAACTCCTGCATCACCTGCCGGGCGCAGACTTCCTCTACCTCGGCGACACGGCCCATCTGCCTTACGGCTCCAAATCACAGGCCGCCATCACACGCTACACCCGCGCGGCCATCCGCGAACTCGTCAGCCGCGGCGCGGAACTCGTGGTCATCGCCTGCAATACTGCCTCCGCGCTCGCCCTGCCATCGCTCCAGGACAACGCGCCCGTGCCGCTCGTCGGCGTTGTCGGCCCGGGTGCTGACGCTGCTGCAGCCATCGTCCCTCCCGGCTCCACGGTTCTGGTGCTGGCCACGGAAGGCACCTGCAACTCCCACGCCTACGCCGAGGCCTGCGCCGCACGCGGTCTTCAAGCTGTAGAAAAGCCCTGTCCCCTCTTCGTCCCGCTGGTGGAAGAAGGCTGGACCGACGGCCCCATCACGGAGCAGATCGCAGACGTCTACCTGAAGGAAGCTCTCGCCGCTGCACTGCATCCACCGCTGGCCATCGTCCTCGGCTGCACGCATTACCCGTTGCTGCGGCCGCTGCTGCAAAGAGAAATCGCCAAACTCGATGACAACATTCCTATCGTCGATTCCGCGGAAGCCACTGCCCGCCACACCGCAACGCTGCTTCCTTCGGCAGCGGTGCCTGAGTCTTCCGGAGCTACTCCCGCCACCGGAGAACCCACCCTGGTACCCACCGCAGCAGTGCACAGCGACGCGGAACCCCACCTGCACTTCCTCGCCACAGACGCTGCCGCCAAGTTCCAGCGATTCGCTCCCCGCTTCCTCGGTCGCGAAATCCCCACCGTAGAACTCATCACCCTCGAAGACTGACGACCCAAGCGAAGCCGCCAAAGGAAACTGGGTGCCCCATGTCTCGATTCTGAGACGTGGGAAAGCGGCAAGGCCGCCTCATTCGACGAAAGCGCAACCAGCGAAGCTCCAACGGTCGAAGACCGTCATTCTGAGCGCAGGCTAAGAATCCCGACGAACTCTCCTTCCGCCAAGACCGCCACAAGCTTCCAGCCACCAACCCCAAACCCAGCTTCGCAAGGCGAAGCTCCAACGCGCAAAGCGCGTCTTCTTTGAAGGGGCACGACTTCAGCCGTGCCATAAGAAACCCAAACCAAGAAAACCGCGCGGCCAAAAAGACAAACAGGAGCATAAATCAAACCCCGCGCGCCCACGGAACGGCCATGGCTGGCACCACGCCGAAGGCGTCGAGAACGGTACGAAGTACCTGTCAAGCCCCCAAACCTCCAAACCCAACAAACCAAAAGAAATAGATCTGGCATGTTATTTCCACCAAACCACTAAAATAGAAACAGAAGAGAAAAGGGCCGCGCCAAGCGCGGCCCTAACCCATTTAGAAAGACGATTTTGCCCCTAACCCCAACAGGCAGACGATTTTACAGCCACCAAAACCGTAACCACAATCAAAAGAAGATTTTAGAAAACAAGAGGGAGGGGGAGGAGGGGTACCCATCACCTGTGCTACAATTTCCACAGAGTGATTCTGCTCTGTACGTCGCAGGGAACGGCCCGAAGTGGATTGGGGCTGGCCAGAGACCGCGATGTTCTGTCCCACCGCTGTATGCCATCCCTTGAACAAATGAGAGGGAAGCGTTGGTTGCTCTGGCTTAGAAGATCACCTGGACTCTCGAGAGATAGACGCATCAGGCGTTTACCAGACCGGAGCAGCAGGGATAACGATCTCGCCGTGCAGCAGCAAAGGCCTATCAAACCAATGCTGATCGAATCGATCCATAGTGTTCCGCTCCACGCCTAAGGAGTGAAAACACACCTGCATCACTACAACGAACTGGCAGGCAGGCCGTCCGCACTGAACGAGGGCGCCGCCGCATACAGACAGAGAAAGACTCCACTTGAACACTGGCAATTCCGCAGTCGCCGAGCAGAACGCTCCGGCCACCTCCACTGAAACCACCACTTCTTCCCCCCGCTTCACCGACTTCAACCTCTCCCAGCGTTTGCAGGACCGCCTCGCTGCGGCAGGCTACGTCACGCCCACGCCCGTGCAGGCAAAGGCGATTGCTCCCGCGCTGGAAGGCCGTGACGTGCTCGCCACCGCCGCCACCGGCACCGGCAAGACCCTCAGCTTCCTCGTCCCGATGATCGAGCGCATGGATGCGGCCCCGCTTGCCGTACCCGCGCAGGACGGCAAGGGCGGCAAGCGCCAGAGCAAGCCTATCCGCGCCCTCATCCTGCTGCCCACGCGCGAGCTGGCCATGCAGGTGCTCGACAACTATGCCAAGCTCATGCCCGGCCAGAAGAATGACGCCGTGCTGGTTTGCGGCGGTCTCAGCGAAGGCGCACAGCTTGATGCTCTCCGCCGTGGTCCACGCCTGGTCGTTGCCACGCCCGGTCGTCTTGAGGACTACCTGAAGCGCGGCGAGATCAGCATCCGCAACGTTGAGATGCTCGTACTTGACGAAGTGGATCGCATGTTGGACATGGGCTTCCTTCCGGCCATCCGCCGCATCGTCGGCGCACTGCCGAAGACCCGCCAGACCATGTGCTATTCCGCCACGCTCGACGCCAATATCGCGGAGATCGTGCGCGACTACGTGCAGAAGCCTGTTCGCATCGAGATCGGCACCACGTCGAAGCCCAACGAACGCGTCGAGCTCCGCGCCTACACCGTGATGCAGGACCAGAAGCTGGGCCTGTTGGACCAGATGCTGAACGAGCAGGAGGGAACCTTCCTGGTCTTCAGCCGCACCAAGCACGGTGCGGATCGCATTGGCCGCAAGCTGGAGAAGCTGGGCTATACCGCCAGCATCATCCACGGCGACCGCTCCCAGTCCCAGCGCACGTCAGCTCTCAAGGCGTTCGCTACCGGCAAGAGCCGCATCCTCGTCGCAACAGACGTAGCTGCGCGCGGTATTGATATCTCGCACATTGCTCACGTGGTGAACTATGATCTGCCCAATGCCAGCGAGGACTTCGTCCACCGCATCGGCCGTACTGGCCGAGCAGGCAAGGAAGGCCTGGCGACTACGTTCGTTATGCCGCAGGAGCGCAGTGATGCACGTCGCATCGAGCGTGAACTGAAGGTCAGCTTCATCTGGCGCGAAGCCGATAAGAACCTGGCCAAGGAAGAGCGCAACGCGCCGCTTGACCTGAACAACGTTGGCGACCTGATGCAACTGGAGACCCGCGCATGGAAGACCAACCAGCAGGGCACCAGTCTTGAGGACGCACCCGTACCGCAGGGCCGCAGTCATGCGGGCCGTGGCAACGGCAACAGCCGTAATGGCGGCAACGCAGGCAAAGGTGGTGGTGGCGGTTTCCGCCGCCGCCGTCGGTAAAGGTAAAACACTCGTTTCGCGTGGACCCATTGCAAAGGGCGGCGACGATCGCATCACTTGCTCGTAAACCAGCCTTTGTTCTCTCCATGCAAAAAGGGACGCCTTCGGGCGTCCCTTTGGACTTTGCGTTGCAGTAGCGTCGCGCCTGTGCTTCCATAACGGTATTGCGTAAGCTTTTCGCCATCCTGCTGTTGGTTGTCTTCGGCTTGCCGTTGGCATCGTCGCTCTTCGCGCTCACTCCGCGAAGTGATGCTTCGCTGCCTGCGTGCTGCCGTCGCGCTGGCATGCATCACTGCACGCAGATGGCGGAACAGGACTCGCAGCCAACAGACCACCGGCATGTTTCCGTAGTGCAGGAGAAGTGCCCCTGCTGCCCGGCCGTCCTTAGCCTGGGCAATGTAACCAACCTGCTTGCGTCTCCTTCGTCGCCGTTGCTGTTCACGGCTCTGCAAGCGCAGTCGACGATTGTTGCGCAGGCAGAAGTCAGCCAGCGCATTGCGCATGATCGAGCCCGCGGAAAACGCGGCCCTCCTTCTTTCCTTGCTCGGTAACGCTGTCGAGTTCTGCCGCTTGGACTGCAGCAGATGCTTCGTCTCCGCTTACATCGAAGGAAGGAAACCTTTCATGGCAACCTCTGCTGCGAACGCTCCTGTCAACGAACAGGATCGCCGTTTGTATCGCACCATCTGGCGCTGGCATTTCTACGCCGGCATCTTCTGCATCCCTCTTGTTATCTGGCTATCGATCACAGGCTCTATCTATCTGTTCAAGCCGCAGATCGAACGCTGGATGGATCGGTCTTATAACCATCTACATCTCACCGGTCCGCGCGCTACACCGGAGCAGATTGCTCGCGCTGCTGTCATCGCGGTTCCCGGATCGACGTTGCACTACTACGAGCTGCCGCCAGGTGATGATGCAGCAGTGCGCGTGATTGTGGGCATCGGCAAGAAGGAGTATCGCGTCTACGTGAACCCGCAGACGCTTGCCATCCTGCATACGATCAGTGAAGACCGCCGATTGATGACAGTAATCTCACACCTTCACGGCGAGCTGCTGGCCGGAACTCCAGGTTCGTACCTGGTGGAGCTGGCCGCATCGTGGGCCATCGTGCTGTTGCTTACCGGCTTGTATCTCTGGTGGCCGCGACAGACGGAGAAGCTTGCCGGCGTTCTGTGGATACGTACGCGCAATGGCAGCCGCATCTTCTGGCGGGATCTCCATGCAGTGACCGGCGTCTGGGTTTCGGCCTTCGCGTTGTTCCTCATTCTCACCGGTCTGCCCTGGGCGAAAGGCTGGGGTGGTTACTTCAAGAAGGTCAGGCAAGTTACAGGTACATCCGTTGCCAGGCAGGATTGGATGACGAGCCGCGCTGATACCTTGAATGATCGCATGGCACAGAACGGCAATAGCCTGAGCAGTTCCATGGACGATATGCCCGGTATGGAGCATTCCGGTCATATGGGGCACGACATGGGAAGCATGAGCGGCATGACGATGGAGGACAACGCATACCAGCCCTTCAACTTGCTCGTTCCGGTGGCGGCAACACTGCATCTGGCTGCGCCGGTAGAGATCATGCCGGCCATGAAGGCTGGCGGTACATGGACGATCAAGTCTGACGCGCAGAACCGCAGGTTACGCGATGTGTTGCAGGTAAACGCAGAAACGGGAACTATTGTCAGCCGGAAGAACTTTAGCCAGGGCATGATTCTTGACCGGCTTGTCGGTACGGGCATTGCAGCGCATGAAGGCCAGCTCTTTGGCCTGATGAATCAACTGCTGGGATTGGTTACGGCGATGGGATTGGTTCTGTTGAGTACGAGTGCGATTGTTCTGTGGTGGAGGCGGCGACATGTCGGCGTGCTGGGTGCGCCGGTGCCGCTGGTCCGTCCACGATGGAGCTTTGCACTGGCTGCGGTGGTGCTTGCGCTTGCCGCCTATCTGCCAGCGATGGCGTTTTCTTTGATTGCGGTGCTGCTGCTGGAATGGACGGTTCTATCGCGCGTTCCCGCAGTTAGCCGCTGGCTTGGATTGGCTGCTATCGCATAAGTGGAAGGGCTGGAGAATAACTCTCCAGCCTTCCGCTACTTCGAATAGGTGTAAGTGCCGCAGAGCGTAGAGGAGTTGTTCAGGTCCTCTGGCTTCAGGCTTGGCATTTTGCTGCCGGAGAAGAAGGCTACCTGCATGGTCTTGCCCTGCACTGCGGTTGCCATGTACTGCGTCTCTTCCGCTCCGCACAGCGTGTTCTTGTGCAGGAACTTGCGATCGCCTGCGATGCTCAGGCGGTACAGCTTGCCATGTACGCCGTCGGCGGTATCAAAGTTGAATACTGCGGCCACCTCTTCCGTAGTCAGTTCGCGCAGGTCTGCAATGGTGAAGGGTTGAAAGTAGATGGACAACCGCTCACCGGAGAGCATGATGTCGCCGGTCACGGAACGCGCCGTGTTGCTGGTGGCCTTCCAGTAGCCGTTGTCCTGCGCCACGGCGGATACGGACAGCAGGAGGGCGATCGCGGTAATGACGAGACGCTTCATGCCTACCAGCATGACACCGCAACGGAAGCATCGGCAAATCCTGGCCGATGATTTATGGCAGGGCAAACGCGACGTACTTTGTGCCGTGTTTCGCCTTGAGGTTGCGTGCGCTGCTGCTTGCAATCACCACGTACTGCTTGCCATGGACCATGTATATGGCCGGTGTGGCGTTGCCTGCGTAGTCCATGGTGTATTCCCAAACGGCCTTGCCGGTTCTGGCATCGAAGCAGTGCAGCTTGTTGTCAAAGCTGGTTGCGCCAATAAACAGCAGGCCACTGGCGGTTAGCACGGGGCCGCCGTAGTTTTCGCTGCCAGTGTTTTTCATGCCCTTCGCTGCCAGTTCCGGATATTCGCCCAGAGGCACGCGCCACAGGTATTTGCCCGTGTTCAGGTCGAGCGCATTCAGCGTTCCCCACGGTGGCTGGATTGCGGGATAGCCATCGGGGTCAAGGAATTTGTGATATCCGGTGAAGCGATACTTCGCGGGTGGCGCTGCATTCCTGTCGTTACCGGATGCTGCTTCCTGCTTGTCGCTACGGTCTGTTTGGGAAAGGTCGCTGCTGCGTACATAGGCGAGGAGTGAGTTTTGGGAATCGCCTATGAGGTTGGAGAAGCCTGGCATCCGTCCGCGACCGTTGTGGATGACGTCTGTCATCTGTTGCGTAGAGAGCTTGTTGGTCGCTTCAATCAGTGATGGGAAAACGTTTGCCTGTCCTTTACGGTCGGTTCCGTGGCATACGGCGCATTGTGCGTTGTAGAGCGTCGCACCAGCGCTTTCGCCACTCTTTACGGCGGTCAGGCCGCCTGTCCAGGCCACATCGTTCGCATTGATGTAGAGCACGCCAGTGTGGGGATCTACTGCTTCACCGCCCCACTCTGCGCCACCGTCGAAGCCGGGAAAGACAACGGTTTCCTGATCCACGCGGAAGGGAATGAACTGACCGTCGCTGATGAGCGTGCGGAATTTTTCAGCAGCCCATGCATGCGCTTCCGGTGTGCGCGTGGTCAGCATTTCTCCTGTTAAACGCTGTCGTGCGAAAGGCACAATCGCCGTGGACAGGGGCTGCGTCGGTGATGCGACCTCACCCGGAACAGTGCTTGCCGGGAACGATTTCTCTTCGATTGGAAACAGCGGCTTGCCTGTGACACGGTCAAAGACGAAGACTTGCCCGTTCTTTGTCACCTGGGCCACCGCGTCAACGGATTTGCCATTGCGATGCAGCGTCAACAGCACCGGCGGCGAGGGGAAATCGCGATCCCACATGTCATGATGCACGGCCTGAAAGTGCCACAACAGTTTGCCTGTGGCTGCGTCGAGTGCCAGCAGCGAGTTTGCATAGAGATCGTTGCCAACACGATCCGCGCCGTAGAAGTCGCTGACTGCCGAACCGGTGGGTGCATAGAAAATGCCACGCGCTTCATCCAACACGCCGCCGGTCCAATTGTTTGCGCCGCCGGTGTATTTCCACGCGTCTTTTGGCCATGTTTCGTAGCCTGGCTCACCGGGATGCGGAATGGTGTGAAAGCTCCATACCAGCGCGCCGGTGTGGATGTTGTAAGCGCGAATGTCTCCGTGGGGCGACGGTTCCGTTTCGCCGGTGCGAAAGCCAGCGATCAGGACGTCTTTGTAGATGGTTCCCGGTGTGGTGATAGCGACAGTGCCCTGTGGCGATTCGGGGCCTAAGTCATTGCGAAGATCAATATGGCCATCCTTCCCGAAGGAGGGTATGGGGTTTCCAGTGACGGGATCCAGCGCACAAATGGCATATAGTGTCTGCGCAAAGAGGATGTCGTGAGCTCCATCAGGACTCTTCCAGTAAGCAAATCCGCGCGCGGGCTGGCCAGTGCGGATGCCGGAATCAAACTTCCATAATTGCTTTCCCGTGGCTGCATCCAGACCGAATACGATCTGTTCTGGTGAGTAGACGAACATCCTTCCCTGGGCGATCAAGGGATGTGTCTGCAATCCTGCCAGCGATTCGCCTGTGTCAAACGTCCATGCCACACGAAGCTGCTTCACGTTGGTGCGGTTGATCTGCGTCAGTGGCGAATAGCGCTGGCCAGACTTGTTGCCGCCATACACGTTCCAGTCAGTTGATTGCGGATCGCTGGAGGCATGCACGGAAACCGTGCGCGGCAGGAGGAAGACACAGGCCAGGGAGGCAGTTGCACCAGTTCGCAGCAATGAGGAAAGAGATTTCATGGAGGGCAGAATTGTAGTCTGCCGATTCAAACTTCCGGGAATTTTGCCTTTGACCGTTAGCGAATGTCGAAATTAATTTCGCGCACCAGGCCGTCGCCTGTGGTGGTCCACATGATCGCCGTGTTGATCGGAGTGGCAGCACCAGCCTGTGTCACCACGGCATCTGTCTGCCGAAGCGGGCAATCATTTACCTGCGCCGCGCCGCTGTTATCCACCAGAATCTTCGAGGAAACATCTTTTGTCATACCGGTGCAGACGATGTGCACATGACCGTGAAAGTTTGCCGGTACCTGTATCTGCACCTTGCTGGCGCAACCCAGCAGAACGATGCCGGACACCGCCAGCGCCGAGACAACGTGATGCTTTCGAAGATGAGCCGCAGGGGATTTCATACGCGTACCCACTACGCTATCATGCGCTTGCTCTACAATTGCGGTGCAAATCAGAGAGGACTCCACGTGCCACTTCATCCGGCTTTCGTCACTACCGCTCTTGAGCTTCCGGGGTATCGCATTGTCCGCAGCCTTGGGCTGGTGCGGGGTATCGTAGTGCGGTCGCGTTCCGTGTTCGGGACTATCGGCGCCAGTCTGCAGACGCTGGTGGGCGGCGACATTACACTGTTCACCAATCTTTGCGAACGCACACGGCAGGATGCTCTGCTGCGCATGGAAGAACATGCCGTCGCTATGGGAGCGAATGCTGTCGTCGCCTTTCGTTACGATGCAAATGAAGTGATGCAGGGCGTGACGGAAGTGCTGGCGTATGGCACTGCAGTTGTTGTGGAACCACTTTCCTAGGAGACACTCATGGCTTCAACAGGCAGAGTCACTGGCATTGGCGGCGTCTTTCTGCGGGCTCGTGATCCGAAGGCGTTGACTGACTGGTATCACAAACACCTTGGCCTTCCGCTGACGGATCACGGCATCACGTTTATGTGGACCGATGAGGTTCCCAAAGGCACCGGCATGACCGCGTGGAGCGCCTTCAAAGAAACCACGGACTACTTTGGCAAGGGCAGCCGTCAGGCCGTGATGATCAACTATCGCGTGGACGATATGGATGCTCTGCTGGACAAGTTGAAGGCAGCCGGTGTGGAGATTGATCCGCACCGCGACGATGCAAGCTACGGACGTTTCGCATGGATTGTTGACCCTGAGGGTAATCGTGTGGAACTCTGGCAGCCGCTTGCAGATCATGCATCGTCATAAGTTGAAAACGGGAGTTTGAAAATGAAGTATCTTTTCGGCGCTGTGTTTGCGCTTGCTGTGATTGCATCGCCACTCGTCGCGCAGACATCCACGCCGCCCAGTGAAATGATTACCGCCACCACACTCCGCAGCACGGGCGACGATCTGCTGAAGCAGGCGCTTGCGTCGAAAGATGGCATTGCGTTCAAAGTTCTGCTGACACGTCCGGATGGTGCGGAACAGCTTGCCGTGCGCGTGAAAAGCGGTTTGGGAGAATGGCACCATGACTTTGCCGATGTTCTGATTGGACTGGAAGGCGAGGCAGAAGTGGTGACCGGCGGCACGCTGGTGAACGGCAAGGACACCGCGCCTGGAGAAAAACGCGGCGACGGCGTGAGCGGCGGTAAGCATCAGCCGTTTCATGCAGGTGACGCCATCCGTATTGAGCCGGGTGTGCCACATCAGATGATTTTGAAACCGGGCAGCACCCTCCGTTATTTCGTGGTGAAGGTGCGGGCGAAGTAGCGAAGATTTTCACCCGATTTTTCACAAGCCGCTTGCCGGTACGATAGGCCAATGCAGGCTGAAACCAGTTCTCCCTGCCCGGCCACGCCGGGTGTGCTGGAAGTGATCGTTGGACCCATGTTTTCCGGCAAGAGCGAAGAGCTTATCCGGCGGCTGAAACGCGCGCGTATTGCAAAGCAGCGTGTGGGCTGCTTCAAACCGGATATTGATCTTCGCTATCACCGCACGGCCATTGCATCGCATTCCGAGCAGACGCACGAAGCCTCTGTAGTGACACCGAATTCCGATCGGTTACGCGAAGAGCTTTTTGCGAACGGTCTGGTGGATCGCGTCGAGGTTATTGGGTTGGATGAGGTGCAGTTCTTTGATGAAGGCATTCTGCCGCTCACCATGGAGTTGATCAACCTGGGCAAGCGCGTGATTCTTGCAGGGCTGGATACCACCTTTGCCAATGAGCCTTTTGGCCCCGTGCCAAACCTGATGGCCTTAGCGGACAAAGTCACAAAGCTGAATGCTGTGTGCATGGTGTGCGGTCAGCCCGCCATTCACACGCAGCGGCTTGGCCATTCACAGGAGCTGGTTGTGGTGGGTGCAGTCGGCCTGTATGAAGCACGCTGCCGTGCGCATTTTCAGCCGTACGTGGAAGAGCCCGCAGAACAGATGGATTTGCCTGTTGTCACCGAGATGTAAGCTTCTGCGGCTACCATGGAGCGAGGGAGCCGTTTGTCATGCTGAATTGTTCTGGTCGGATTGCTACAGGTCTGTTTCGCTTTGTAACGATCGCATCGCTTTCCATTGCATGCGCTACTGCTGTTGCCCAGTCGCCCAATGACACAGCGCTCCGCGGCTTGTCTCCGGTGACGACGCTTCACAAAACAGCAGCGGGACAGGCGGCACTGAGCGCGAACCTGACCGTGACTGGCGGCATCCAGACAGGCGCTATTCCGCAGCCCACACTGCTGCCAACAGAGGAGCAGCGTCAACTTGCATTACGCGATGCCGCGATTACTTCAGCGAATGCGACGCAGTTTGCCGACGCTCTGGGCACAGCACTTGGCTCTGCTTATGTGGCGCGTGCGCATTACATCGATCGTTCGCATTTCACTGTGGCATCTGAGAGCATCACACGCGTGCTCACACTTGCGCTTACCACCAGCGGTACGCATTCCGCGGTGGCGAAGTTCTTCTTTGCTAACGGCACCACGGACGGCAAGACTGCAGCTACAGGGCTTGCTGCGGACGCCATGCATGCAGCGAATGGTGTGACCGATCCGTTTGGACGTGCGTACCATCTGCCCGCGGGAAGCCCTAATGCCGATTCCTATGGCAACTCGCGTCCGTTTCAAACAGAGCCGGAGTTCCGTCGCATTGTGGGCCGCGATTATTTCAACCTGGTCACGGATAACACTGTCTATACACGCGGCCCGGTGATGGACCTGACCAATAGCCCTTCTTATCCCAGCGGTCACACCACATATGGCTATACGGCGGTGCTGGTGCTTGGGTTATTGGTACCGGAACGTTATCCGCAGATGATTGCGCGCGGTGCAGAGTATGGCAACAGCCGCATCATTGTTGGCGCGCATTATGCGATGGATGTGCTGGGTGGCCGCACGCTTGCTCTCTATGACACGGCACATCTGCTGGCGGAAGATCCTGCATATAAGAATTCCACTGGATTTCGCAGAGCGATTGAACAAGCAAAAGCCGATATGGCGAAGGTGCTGGAAAGTGCCTGCGGCAAGAGCGTTGCGGAATGCGCCGCGGAAGATACCAGCCGTTACAGCGATGCAGCGGCAGTCTCCGCCTTTTATGCGGTGACGCAGACGTATGGCCTGCCGGTGGTTTATCCGGAGACTGCTGCGAAGATGGAAGATGTGGGCAAGATTGCACCGGAGGCGGGTTATCTGCTCACGGTGGCTTATCCGTCGTTGACGTTGGCAGAGGCAGACCAGATTCTGACAGAGACCGAAGGCCCAGGTGGAGGTTTCCTGGATGATGGTTCTGCCTTCGGCCTTTATTCCCGCATCAACCTTTATGAAGCAGCAGTGCGTGCCGCTGTGCTGACGAAGTCCCGTGCCGGAACGAAATAGATAGTTCCGAACACTAATGACTGTGTTGTAGCGGCAGACTGAATCGATAGTTCATTTCGATAAAGCCGAACTGCGCGTGCGTGTTTACGGGATAGATGGCACGCACCACGTCTTTGCCCCACACGTGGGCGTAATAGGCAGTAAGTGCGAGGCGCGCTGTTACCTGGTAATCGGCGCTGATGTCATACAGCGTGGCCAGGCTGTTGTTCCCATTTGCGGGACGTCCCGTGTAGCCAAAGGTGGTTTTATCCAGCGGCCCTCCGCCCAGGTACCACAGATCATTGCGACTGGTCAGGCCAAGGAAGTGAAGGTCTGTGCGAATGTCCAGCTTCGGCGTTGGTTTGTCCATCAACTGCACAAATGCTTCTTTCGAATTCATCATGTTGAAGAAGGGGAAGCGTGCGTAGTTGCGCGGTGTGGGCAGCACCTGGAAGTACGTATTGTGCGTGTTGTCATTAGGGTTTTCATCGCCGGTGGCGCGCAGAAATCCTCCACGAATCCACGGCGATGACTTTACCTGTGTAAATTGCACGCCGCCTTCCAGTGCTACAGCTCCGGCGCGATGATCCTGTACGCCCCATCGTCCGTTTTGCAGAACACCCCAGAACAGGCCGTCGAGCTTCACATTCTTTGAAACAGGAACTGCCGCGATCATGCTGGTTCCATAGGAACCGATGCGAATGTTGTTGTGGTCTGCTGTACGCGCGGCTTGCGAACGGTTGTCTACTTTTGTAACGCCGGTACGGCCGTCGTGATAGCCAATGGCAAATGCGCGCACCAGTACATGCTGCTTCGCAGCTGTGCGCGACCATGCCAGATATTGCGCATCCACATCGAGTTCCGGATTGGCATTCATGTTGAACACGCCTTGCACGGCGCGTGCGCCCATCGCCGTGACATCCCATGAACCCTTGTTTACCTTTACTTCCACGCCATCAAGAGAGCGCTGGCCATTGGAGAAACCAAAGGAGCCGATCAGCCTTTGCGAGATGCGGTTTGCCTGCAACCATTGCAGCGACTTATCAGTGGGCTTGATCTCGGTGCCATCTGTGAATTCGAAGCGGCCCACGCGAATGGTGTTGGAGTCATGTGCGAAGTGATAGCGCAGCCAGCCCTGCTTGAACGAAGCGGCAGCAGGAAAACGATTATTGCCGTTGTGGGCGTAGTAGGTGCCACCCAGACCAAGATGTCCCTGTGCAGGCACGGGTGATACTGCATCGTCCGGCAGCCACAGTTCGCTGCTTTGTGAAAGCTCGGCTGTCCAGTCGATGCGTTTGATGCGCTGCTGCAATGCGATGCGCAACAGGCTGTCTACGTGGGCGTATTGTTCTGCATTGGGTGTGGCAGAAAACCATTGCGTTACGTTCACGCGCTGGCGATCCCACACGCTTACGGTCAGCGGTGTGGGCTTGGAAATGTCAGGTGAAGGAATCTGCGCTTCAGAGACCGGGGCTGCGAAGAAAAACAATGCGGACGAGACAAGAGCGGGGAGTCGTAGCGTCATCAAGAACAGGTTACGCAGGCGATTGCCCTCCTGAATGCAGAAAATCTACTCAGAAGCCCGCAGCGATCAGTGAGCGTTCGGTAATCGACTCAGCAGCTGTCTTTTTCGCACGTTCTTCGGCATATTTTGCCAGCACATCCACTTCCAGGTTCACTGGGTCGCCCGGCTGCAGCGTGTGGATATTCGTTACCGCGTAAGTGTGTGGAATGAGGGCGACTGTCACTTCTTTGGCGCCGTCGGCTGCGGGTTCCACCTTTGCCACCGTGAGCGAGATGCCGTTGATGGCAATGGATCCCTTTTCCACGATGTACGGCGACAGCGCAGCAGGCGCGGCGATCTTCAGCGTCCAGTCGGTGTAGTCTGCATCGGACGTCACTGCTGTTAGCGATAGCAGATATCCCACGCCATCTACGTGTCCCTGAACGACATGGCCGCCCAGCGGTGTTCCCGCCGGCGTTGGCAGCTCCAGGTTCACACGGCTTCCCGATGCAAGATGTGTCAGCGACGTGCGACGGATGGTCTCTTCCAACAGGTCCGCCTCAAAGCTCTCCGGCGTGATGTTGAGCGCCGTCAGGCATACGCCAGAGACGGCGATCGAATCGCCTGTGCCAAGCTGCTTCGCCAATGTCGGTGCTGCCACATGAATGCGTGTGACGCCAACCTTTTTCTCCAGCGAAACTACGGTGCCCGTCTCTGCAATCAGCCCTGTGAACATATATCTATCTTAACGACTCACAGCGGAAGTGGGTGTGAGCGCAAACGTTTCCGCCCACGGATCGTGCAGTGTACCGCGCACACATGCGTCTACCTGTCGTGCGCCGTTACTTAGGTCGCTTACAAAGTCACAGCGATCGATATCGGAGAGTTGCTCAATCAAGCCGAACGCCGTGGGTCCATGCGAAGCAAACGGAACTGCGTTGCCGCCGAGTTCTGTTTCTGAGAAGAACAGCACGGCTTTATCTACCAGTCCTGCATTCAGGAACGCGCCATTCAATCCTGGGCCACTTTCCAGCAAAACACTAAGAATGTCCATGTCTCCGAGCCTCTTGAGCACAGCTCGCAGATCCAGTTCCAGTCTGCGTCCTTGTGTGCCGCGCTGGGCGGGCGTCAGTGTAGGAATGGTCTCCACAGTGACGCCACGCTGACGCAGCGCGCGTTGGCGATCATTCGGCGCATTCTTCGCGCAGAAAACAATCAGGTCGTCATTCGCGCTTTCTGCAAGCCGTGACGACAATGGCAAACGGCAATGTGTGTCCAGCACCACACGCAACAGACGCCTGCGGCGTTGCAGATTGCTGCGGTCGGTCATCATGGGATCGTCCGCCAGCACCGTGCCAATGCCGGTAAGGATCGCATCGCTAGCGTGACGGAAGCGATGTACTTCTTCGCGAGCGGCTGTGCCGGTGAGCCAGAAAGGAGCATTCGCGGTGCGTTGCACAGGCAACGGAGCCAGCATACCGTCCACACTTAATGCAGACTTCAATGTGACCAGTGGCATGCCGGTAATAATGTGTCGTGCAAAAGCATCGTTCATGCGGCGCGCTTCGCGATGCAGCAGGCCATGTTCCGCAAGGACGCCACCGTTCTCAAGAATTGCCATGCCTTTGCCTGCGACCAGCGGATTCGGGTCCAGCGTCGCTGCTACCACTCGCGCAATGCCCGCATCCAGCAGTGCGTTGGCACATGGCCCCGTGCGTCCATGGTGCGAACATGGCTCCAGTGTCACGTATGCCGTTGCGCCACGGACACGTTCACCCGCCTGTTTCATGGCAACGATTTCTGCGTGGTCGCGCAGGTCATAACGATGAGCACCTTCGCCTACGATCTCATTGCCATGCGCAATGACGCAGCCCACTTGAGGGTTCGGTGAGGCAAGCCCCAACGTTGCACGCGCAAGTTCCAGAGCGCGCTGCATGTGGGCTTTGTCTGTGGCAGAGAAAGGCATCTGTGCATGTGATGCTATCGCACGGCGGAACGACGCTTATGCGTAGGCCGTCTGCACCTTCACGCCAATCTGCCGCGAGGACAGTTCGTACAGCAGGAATGGATGGAGATTCACCGTATGGGCCAGGTCTCCTGCCGTCGCAGAGGATGCATCCACCTTGAAGGTGAAGATCATCTCCAGCAGCCCGTCTTCACCTGAAAATTCTGCGAGCGTTGCTTCATGCTCTTTCACGAAATGGAGCAAAGCTTCCAGTGCCTGATCGAAATGCGGCTGAGTAGAGCCCTGGAAAAGCGGAGCGTGCCATACGCTTGTTTTTCGGACGGAACTCCCGACCTGCTGGCCAGCGGTCATGCAGAAGACCGGCTGCGTCGCGAGTGTTTCTGTCAGGAATTGCAGATCACGCGAGACATGATGCACCTGAAGGCTGATGGTGAAAGGAGCTATGCGTTACCCCAGCAGAGAATCAAGAAATGCGTCGCTGTTGAAGGGAAGGATATCTTCCATCTTTTCACCGACGCCGGCAAAGACGACTGGCAGCTTGAGCTCACGTGCGATGGCGATGACGATACCGCCCTTCGCTGTGCCGTCGAGTTTTGTCAGCACAATACCAGTAACTCCCGCACTCTCAGTAAATAGTCGTGCCTGCTGCATGCCGTTTTGTCCGGTCGTTGCATCGAGTACGAGAAAGACCTGATGCGGAGCGCCCGGCACAAGCTTCTGCGCAGTGCGGCGCATCTTGTCCAACTCGGCCATCAGGCCAGCCTTGTTGTGCAGACGTCCGGCGGTATCGACGATGACAATGTCTGCACCGCGAGCCTTACCCGCAGTCAGCGAGTCATACAGCGCGGCGGACGGATCACCGCCCTGCTTCGTCTTGATGATGTCCACGCCAGAACGCTGCGCCCACACTTCCAATTGCTCAATTGCCGCAGCACGAAAGGTGTCTGCAGCGCAGAGCAGAGCTTTGCGTCCATGCGTGCCGTACAGCGCAGCCAGCTTGCCGCTGGTGGTGGTCTTGCCGGTTCCGTTTACACCCACCATCATGATGACTTCGGGCGCTTGCTTTGGATGATTCGTCGGCTGTGCCACAGAGTCGAGGATGGCGCGAAGCTCTTCCTTCAGCATCTGCTTCAATTCATCCGTGGTGGCCTTTTCGCGCAACGCTCGCTGACGTAGATTGCGCATGATCTCACTGGTAGTTGTGGCACCAATGTCCGCAGTCAGCAGAACGGCTTCCAGTTCATCCAGCGTGTCTTCATCGACAGTGCGGCCCATCGCCAGAACGTTGTCCAGTCCGGCTCCCAGCTGCGAACGTGTGCGTTCCACCGCATCGCGCATTTTGCCCATGAAGCTGGCGTCTTCTTCTGCTTCGCTGGCATAGCCACCGAATGAAAACGCGGAAGTCATCGGCTTCAGGACGAATTCGTTGCGTTGGGTATCAGGCGTGGTGATGAAGGCAGGTGTCACTACCTGTGGTTCAGGAGCGCGTTCGATGGTTTCTTTCGCGATTTGGTTTGGAACTTCGACCGGCAGTATTTCTGTGTTCTTGTGCTCCTGCAACTCGAACGCATTTTGCGGAGCTGCAATTTCCACGCTGGTGGAAGGCACTTCCTGAGCAGACGCGGCAGATTCAGAGCTCTCGCCGGTTACAGCAGAGCGGACACGTTCAAAGAAACTTGGCTTTCTCGGCTTGTCGTCCGAGTTGAAAAGCGAAATCGGCATCCCTACCAGTCTACGACCCTTGGGCGGGTGAGCTAAACCGGTTCCACCAGCTTGTGCGAGATAGCGAACAACGCCAGTTCCAGTCGAGTGGAAACACCGGTCTTGTCGAACGTGTTCGAGAGGTGCCGTTTTACAGTCTCTTCGCTGATGGTGAACTGCTTCGCGATGTCCTTGTTGGAGCAGCCTTCCACGATGCACTGCACCACTTCCAGTTCACGTGGTGTCAGGCCGAAGGTCTTCTTCTCAGGTGCAGCGGAGGCCTGCATCATCAGGCCATGCAAAGCCTGCAACAGGTTCACGACGCGCTCGCCGCCAATCCAGTAATCGCCGCTGGCTACGGCACGGATGGCTTCACTCAGATCGCCCGCAACGGAGTCCTTCAGCACAATGCCGCGCGCGCCAATCTGGAGTGCTTCAATGACCTGTTGTGTGGAGATGGTGCTGGTCAGCAGGATGATCTTGACCCGGGGTGACTTCGACATGATCGCCCGCATGGCTTCCAGGCCCGGCAGCTTGGGCATCTGCAGATCCAGCAGCAGGATATCCGGCTCATGTTCCAGGGTTTGAGTAATAGCATCTTCGCCGTCTTCGGCTTCTGCCACCACTTCAAAGCCCGGGTCTGTCATCAGCATGTTCTTCACGCCGAATCGGACTACGGGATGATCGTCCGCAACCACCAGCCGAATGCTGGAATTGCCGGAACGGGAACTCGTCTGCGAACTGCTATTCACGCCGGATGCGTTCTTCTGCAAAGCCCTGTCTCCAACGGTTATCGCCGTGCTTTCTCTGATGGCGCTAAAAGTCGCGCAAAAGAAGCTCCTCCAGCATACGGCGTACATGATTGATTTCCCGAAGAAATTCCGGAAAGGCGGGGGGTGGCATCGAACTCGCCAATCCGGCGTCTTCTACCGTGGATGCTAATGTGCGCAGACGGGTGGCACCGATCATGCCGCAGGAGCCCTTCAGGGCGTGGGCTTCCCTGCGGAGGGTGGTGGGGTCGTTGGCGGCGGTGGCCGCCTCCATGCGGTATACCCGCTGCTCGGCGTCGGTGAGGGCGAAGTCGTAGAGGGAGCGGAGCTGGGGTGTGGGCATGGCCTTCCGCATACGCTGGAAGGTGTCCGGGTCGATGGCGTGGTCTTGTGGTGCGGGGGGTGCCGGGGTGTCGGAGATGCGGCGGACTTCGGCAGGGTCGAAGGGCTTGGTCAGGAGTGCGTCGTAGCCCGTGATGTTGCCCTTTGACGTGGCGGTCATGGCCAGCAGGATGGGCTTGTTGGGGTAGGCGGAACGTAGATGGGAGGCTAGTTCTTCGCCGCACAGGCCGGGCATCTGGAGGTCGCTCAGGATGACTTCGGGTGCGATGGACGGTGCCAGTGCGAGGGCTTCGTCGCCGCTGGCGGCTTCGGTTACCGTCCATCCTTCTGCGGCGAGTAATAGGGTCAGCACTTCCCTTGTGGTCTCGTCATCGTCAATCAGGAGAAGGCGTTCCATGCAAGCACTCTACAGGGTTCTACAATCGGCTGAATCGAGTGTGATGAAGTTCTCCGTTGCCATTGCCGGTTTGTTTGTCGCTGTTTTTGCGATGGGGGTGGTGGGTGTGGTGACGGCGCAGGACGGGTCTGTTCCCGGGGAGTCGGTGTCAAGCCCGGTGGATGGGACGGCTGCGCGGTGGCAGCGGGTACTGTTGCCGCCTGCCGCCACTCCCATGGCTGAGCAGTGTGTGGTGGTGGATGCCGACCTGTATGCCCATGCCGCGCCGGGGTTGCGGGATGTGCGGCTGGTGCAGGACGGGCAGGAACTGCCGTATGCCATGGACGTGAGCTTCGACACCCGCGTGGGCGATGCCGCTGCGCCACCTGCGGACGACCGTGCCCTCTACGAGCCGGTGCAGACCATCCGCCTGCTGCCGCAGCCCACGGCAGGTATCGCCGGGTTGCAGACAGGGAATGTGCCGGATACCTACTACAACGAGACCCTGCTGTCGGCGCATGTGCCGGTGGAGCGGGTGCGGATTGTGCCTGCGCCCAAATCAGAGGCGACAGTGGAGCTACGCGCGTCGGCCCGCATGAACCTGGGACAGGCAGAGGAGTTACGTACCGTGCTGTCGGCGGCAAAGCCGGTTGTGCCGTTCACCATTGGCGCCAACCTGCAGGAACCTGCGGACGTCCTGGTGCGAGTCGTCGACCATGATGGCGCGCCGCAGGCCATTGTGCTGGAGATGCGGCGACGGGAGATCTGCTACCTGCCGCGGTCCATGTCGCCGGTACATATGTTGCTGGGGAATGCGACGGCGGTTCCTCCGCACTATGACTATGCGCTGCGCTTCCGGCCTAGCGCACAGCCTTTGCTGGCTGCGATGGGGCCGATGTCGCCGAATCCGGCTTACCAGCCGCAGCAGGCGTCCGCGCCCGTATTGCGGGTGAGTGCCGGTGTGCGCACTGCGGTGATGCTGGTGATCGTACTGGGGTCGCTGGCGGTGATGGCGTTTGCCATCGTGGAGCTGCGGCGGAAGTAAGCCGCCTACTTCGGCGGCGCCGTGCAGCCGGTTGGGTCGCGTCCGCTGTCGAGCGTCTCCATCGCGTTCCTGGCCACGATCACGTACTGCTCATATCCCGGCGCGTGTTCCGCCTTTTGGAGGAACACTTCCAGAGCGGTCTTTGCCTCGGGCAACCTGCACTGGTGCATGAGGTACTGTGCGTGGTTGAAGTAGGGTGTGTAGCACTTGGGAGCGGCCACGATGGAGAGCTGTGCGAGGCGCTCCACCTCGTTCCATTCGCCACGTGCGCGTGCGCCTTCAATGGGCAGGATGTACTTCACCTTGGGCGATGTGTCTGTGTAGTGCTGGCCGGAATCACTGTCGGAGACGACCTGTGTGCCGTCGACGGCGCAGGTGTAATGGATGGTCGCGGTGTCGTTCACGGGTTTGTGGTCGTCGTCACCGCCGCGACCCTGCGCACGGAGAAGAGGAGCGGCAAGGAAGATCAGGAGCGCGGTGGAAACGAATCGCATAGCGCAGCAATCGTACCAGCATTCTGAAACGATTCAGAACTTCTGTACTTCGTACTGTTCTCGACGCCTGTAGTGCCAGCCATGGTCGTTCCGTGGGCGCGCGGGGCTTGCTTCATACTCCTGTTTGTCTTTTTGGCCGCGCGGTTTTCTTGGTTTGGGTTTTTATGGCACGGCTGAAGCTGTGCCCCTTCAAAGAAGACGCGCTTTTGCGCGTTGGAGCTTCGCTTTTGCGAAGCTGGTTTGGTGGGTGGCTGGAAGCGGCTTGTGGGGGCTTTGGCAGGATGAGGGTTCGTCGGGATTCTTCGCTGCGCTCAGAATGACGGTCTTTCGACCGTATGAGCTTTGCTCGGAGTCTTTCAACCATTGAGCTTCGCTGGGGATAGTCTTTGACCGTTGGAGCTTGCTGGTCACGCTTTCGCACGAATGGAGCAGCTTTGCTGCTCTGCTCAGGTTAGCTTCGCGAACCGGGGGCACCCGGTTCTTTGGCTGGTGGTTGGTTTTGGGTTTCCTGATGCGTTGTAGAGGGTGTGGAGGAATGCAGGTCCTTCAGCTCCGCTTCGCTTCGTTCAGGATGACGGTCTGCGACTGTATGAGCTTCGCTGGGTGACGGTCTTTGGCCGTTGGAGATTCGCTGGGGATGGTCTTTGAGCGTATGTCTGCTTGCCAAGAGTGAATTTCTTTTTTACACCGCGACCATGAAACTGCTTCTGATCTTTGCATCTAACAGGCTGCCGCATTGACGTGTATGCGTTCTATCGAATTGCGGTGCAACTGCTGCATCTGAATAAGTGCTTCTCCGACTGCGAAGATAAGTGCTTCTACTGACTGCGAAGGAGACTCTCTGTGTATTACAGCAAGGGAAATTATGAGGCATTTGCTCGTCCGCGGAAGCCTGCGGGTGTGGATGAAAAGTCGGCATACCTGGTGGGTGGCGGGCTGTCTTCGCTGGCGGCTGCGGCATTTCTGATCCGCGATGGGCAGATGGATGGCGCGCGCATCACGATTCTGGAAGCGTCGAAGATGAGTGGTGGTGCACTGGATGGTGCGGGCGATGCGCAGACGGGATGGCTGATCCGTGGTGGCCGCGAGATGGAAGCGCATTTCGAGTGTCTGTGGGATCTTTATCGCTCGATTCCTTCGCTGGAGATCGAAGGCGCTTCTGTGCTGGATGAGTTTTACTGGCTCAACAAGGACGATCCAAATTTTTCGCTGGAGCGCGCAACCGTTGAGCAGGGGAAAGATGCCAGGACCGGCATGGACTTTACCCTGACGGGCAAAGCTCGCAAGGAGATTATCGAACTGGTGCTGGCGCTGCCGGAGCAGATGTATGAGAAGCGTATTAACGACGTGTTCAGCAAAGATTTCTTCGCGTCGAACTTCTGGCTGTACTGGCGCACGATGTTCGCGTTTGAGGAGTGGCATAGTGCGCTGGAGATGAAGCTGTATGTGCAGCGCTTCATTCATGCCATTCAAGGGCTGCCCGACTTCAGCGTGTTGAAGTTCACCAAATATAACCAGTACGAATCGCTGGTGCTGCCGCTGATCACATGGCTGCAGAAGCAGGGTGTGAAGGTGCAGTTCGACACGCAGGTGATGAATGTTGTGTTTGACATTGCGCCGGAGAAGAAAGTGGCGCGGCGCATTGAATGGATTCGCGAGGGTAAGGTTGGCGGAGTGGATCTGACGGAGAATGAACTTGTCTTCGTCACGAATGGATCGCTTGTTGAGAACTCGGAGTGGGGCGATCATCACACTGCGGCAAAGTTCGATCCCATTGTGCACGATGGAGGAAGCTGGCATCTGTGGCGCAACATTGCTGCGCAGGATCCGTCGTTTGGCAGGCCGGATAAGTTCTGCATGCGGCCTGAGGAGTCGCAGTGGGCATCGGCCTCGATCACGACACTGGATCAACGGATTCCGGCTTACATTGAGAAGATCGCGAAGCGACCGACACGCTCGGGCAAGGTGGTTACGGGCGGGATTGTGAGTGTGCGCGATTCGTCGTGGCTACTGAGCTGGACGGTGAATCGGCAACCGCACTTCGCGAAACAACCGGAAGACCAGACGGTGGTGTGGTTCTATGCGTTGTTCACAGACCGGCCAGGCGATTACGTGAAGAAGCCGATGCGCGACTGTACCGGCGAGGAGATCACGAAGGAGTGGCTCTTTCACCTTGGCGTGCCGGTGGATGAGATTGACCAGATGGCTGCAGATGGTGCGATTACCCGGCCCTGCATGATGCCGTTCATCACGGCTTTTTTCCTGACACGGAATGGCACCGATCGCCCGAAGGTGGTGCCGGATGGCGTGAAGAACTTTGCCTTCATCGGACAGTTTGCGGAGTCGACGCGTGACTGCATCTTTACCACGGAGTATTCGGTACGCACGGGCATGGAAGCGGTGTACCAGTTGTTGAATATCGATCGCGGCGTGCCCGAGGTGTTTGGTTCGATCTACGATGTGCGCGAACTGATTAAATCGACAGCCTTCCTTCGCGATCGCGAGAAGTTATCGATTCCTTTCTTCGCGAAAAAGTATGTCGAGAAAACGATCGTCGGCAGGCTGCTGGAAGAGTACGGAGTGATCTGACGTCAGACGTTCTGCGGACGAATGTTCGTCGGAACTACAGGGTGATGAGGGCTACTGCGGGTAAGGCGAGGAGCATGCCAAGGCGTTGGCGGCGAGAGGCTTTTTCGTGCAATAGCCAGGCTGCGAGCAGGATGGTTCCGGCGGGATAGATGGAGGCCAGTACCGCGGCGACGTCGAGGCGTCCCATGCGGGTGGCGGTCAGGTAGCTGAGATTGCCACCGGTGTCCAGGAGCGAGCCTCCGAGTATGTAGAGCAGTGTCTTTGCGTGGCGTGGATCGGGACGGCCTTTTTCGCGGAACGGCAACAGCAGAAGCAGGAGCAATATGGCCAGGGCGGTGGTGGACGAGCCGATACGGGCTGAGGCCATGCCCCACAGGACGCCGGATTGCCCTGCGAATTTCAGAGCTACGAAGTACATGCCGAAGCCGATGCCGCCGAGGATGGAAAGCGCCATTGCCTGTTGTGAGGCGGTGTGCGTGGGGTCGTTGGATGAGGCGATCATCCAGATGGCCGTTCCGGCGAGCAGGAAGCCGATGAGGCGGAGCAGGCCGGGTGCGCCGTCGAGGAAGGCGGAGACGACGGCGGGGACGATGGCGCAGAGGAGTCCGCTGACGGCGGCTGCTGAGCCCATGTGTCCGGTCGAGAGTGCGATGTAAAAGGCCACCAGCGAGACGGCTGCGATGACGCCTCCGCCGATGCCCCACCACAGGGCGGCGCCGGTGGGGAAGGGATCGCCGTGGAGGGCGGCCAGGGTGGCGACGACGGTGAGGCTGAGAAGATGGCCGATGAAAACGACCAGCAGGGCTCCGCGGACGGTGCTGCCCACGCGACGGACGGCGATGGAGCCGGCGAAGTCGCCACCACCCCACAGGGCTGCGGCAAGCAGTCCGAAGGCCGCGTTTGCCCCGAGGAAGGTCATACTTAATGTTACCCTTACGGGTTTTTGATGGGGCCTTACGATAGGCTTTCACTCTGCTCGTTCCGAGAGGGGACGACCTTCGGTCGTTTGGGCTTCGCCTTGCGAAGCTGGTTTGGGTTTGGTGGCTGGAAGCTTGTGGGGTCTTGGCAGGATGAGGGTTCGTCGGGATTCTTCGCTGCGCTCAGAATGACTGTCTTTGCCCGGTGGGAGCTTCACTGGTTCACGCTTTCGCGTGAATGGAGCAGCTTTGCTGCTCGGCCCAGGTTAGCTTCGCGAACCTGGGGCACCCGGTTCTTTGGTTGGTGGTTTGTTGGGGTTTCCTGGTGCGTTGTAGAGGGTTGAGGGAATGCAGGTCCTTCGGCTTCACTTCGTTTCGCTCAGGATGACGATTCTTCGAATCGTATGAGCTTCGCTGGATGACGGTCGACTTCACTTCGTTTTGCTCAGGATGACGGTCTTCGACCGTTTGAGCTTCGCTGGGGGATGCACTTGTGTGCGTTGGATCGCGGTACTTCGTACGGTTCTCGAAATGCTGCGCGATGGCCCACGTCTCAGAATCGAGACGTGGGGCACCCGGCGTGTAACGTTCTCGAAAAGCCGCGCGATGCCCAGGTTCATTAGGCGAACCTGGTGCACCCGTTGCGTTGATGGTTAGAAGCCGTTGTCGTCGTTTCCGCTGAAGTCGCTGCTGCTGTCATCGAAGTTGCTGGAGTCGTCCGCGAAGGCGTCGGAGCCGCTGTTGTCGCCGCTGTCGAAGAAGCCCTGGGATTCGCCGCGACGGTCTTCGATGTCGGAGGAGATGTTGCTGCCGTAGCCGTCGGCCTGGGCGAGACGGTCGCCGAAGCCGCCGCCTGTGTCGCGGTCGCCGGCGTTGTCGTAGTAGTTGTTTACGGTTTCGCCGCCGGTGAAGCCGCGTTCATGGCCGCTGGAGAAGACGTCTTCCAGGGCGCGGAAGGCCATCTCGCCTGCGACGACGCCAGCGGCGGTCTGCATGGCTCCCTGAAGGAAGCCGCCACCACCACCGAACATGCCTCCGCCCATAGGGGGCGCGGGGTATCCACCGGCGTAATAGCCACCCTGTAGCGGATAGCCGGGGTATGCCTGCGGCGGTGGTGGGGGATAGCCCGGCTGCGGCGGGTAGTAGCCCGTGGGCTGTGTGTAGGCCGGCGGAGCGTTACGTACGGGGGCGTAGCTGGCGTTGCCTGCGCTGGTGCCTGTGGGGTTGTTGTATTGCGCGGGCGGCGGTGCCTGCTGGGGTTCTTCTTTGTTGAGGCCAAAGAGGTTGCCGAGGAAGCTGCCGTGCTTTTCGCCGCTGCCGGATTGCCTGAGGCGCTCGATTTCCTCGCGCGCGGCCTGCAGGTCCGTCTGTGATTTCTCCATGGCGAACTGCTGCACCAGCACCGTCTGGCAGAGGATGTAGAGCGCGTCGGGATTCTGGCTGAAACGCGTCTGGAGCAGGCGTTCCGCGTCGGTGTCCTTGGTTTGAAGCTGGGTAGAGTTCACACGTTCGATGAGGCCGTTGAGGAGTTGCTCTTCCTGCTGTGTCATTGCTGCCTTTCCGGGCCGGACGCTGGCGTCCGTCACCGCAACCATTCCAATGGACGCTGGTGCCCACGGAAAGTTGTCCTTCTAGTGACAGGGTACGCGCGGATTGATTTCGCAGTTCCATTTTCATTCCGGGACGTCTTACGGATGCGATGATGATTTCCATGCGTAAAGTCCTTCCCCTGGCATTTCTGGCGGCGATGGCCGCTCCCTCCCAGACGAACAAGCCGCTGCCTGATATGGAGAGTCTGCGCATGCGGGCGCTGGAGGTGAACAAAGCCACCGAGGCGCAACGCGAGCGTTACCTGTGCCGCATTCGCACGGAGACGATTGAGCTGGATGGCAAGGGTAATCAAAAAAAGGTGGATGCGGATGAGCGCGAAATCTTCTTTGTGAAGCAGCGGCAGATTACGCAGACGGTCACGCATAACGGCAAACCGCTGAGCGAACATGACGCAAAGAAAGAGATCGACAAGGTCAAGAAACAGATTGCGGATGCAGAGGCGGGGAAGCCCAATGAGATGGGAATTTCGCAGGCACAGATTGTCAAATTAATTAAGCTAACGAACGAACGGCGCGTGATGATTAACGGTCGGCCTACGATTCTGTTTGATGGCGTGGGCAACCCACAGGCGAAGGCCAGCGGCATGATCGAGAAGGCTGTGCAGGCGATGGAAGGCACCATTGCCGTGGACGAAGCCACAGGGCATGTGCAGGATACGAATGTGCATGGCGTGCGCGATGTGAAACTGGCAGGCGGGCTTCTGGCCAATATTCATAAGGGTTTTCTGCTGCACATTATTACGGCTCCGCGCAATGATGGTGTTTGGCTGGTGCAGGAGGTTTGGGGTTCGGGCGATGCGCGTGTGGGGTTGTTTATGCATCCGAGCTATCGCTTTCACCAGATCACGGAGGGTTGCCGTTTGTTTGATGTGAAGGCGGATTCGGCGGAGGCTTTGCAGGAGAAGCATTAGTGGATTCTTGTGTGTTGCGTTGGTTGTCATTCTGAGCAAAGCGAAGAATCCCGACGAGGCCTATCCTTTCAATGCTGTTGATTGCTTTTTGCCGGAGAGTTCATGCCGCAGGGCTTCGTCTACATTCTGGGGAGTGATTCGGGAACACTTTACATTGGTGTGACAAGTGACCTGTCGAAGCGAGTCCTCGAACATAAGCGCGGTGAAGGATCGCAGTTCACCACGCGATACGGCTGTCACCGGTTGTTGTATTACGAGTTGTTCGACGATATCCGTAGTGCGATTGATCGCGAGAAATCTCTAAAAGGGAAGACGCGTCAGAAGAAGCTCGATTTGATTCGGACGATGAATCCGGAGTTCAAAGACCTTGCTGCGACCTGGGGATGGCCTTCTGTTGGACCGAAGCAGAGTATGGCGGAGACAGACCGGGCTGTTGAGGACTGGGCGTTTGGCACTTCGGAGCTTCGTACGAGAAAGCGGGAGGGGTTGTTGTCCAGGAAAACTCGTCGGGATTCTTCGCTTCGCTCAGAATGACCCTTCCAAGAGAGATACAGGAGAAACACAAGAGCCCAGCTTTCGCTGGGCTCTTGTGTCTTTCCTGAGTGGGTTATTTCGCAGCTTCGGCGAAGACCTTTTGTGCCGGGATGAGCGCGGTGCCGAACTGGACGTTGGGCAGCTTCAGGTCAGTGACTGCGACCTGCTCCAGTGCTGCGAGCAGCGCCATGGTGTCCAGGAAGTCAAAGAAGCCGAGGTGGGCGATGCGGAAGAGCTGGCCCTTCATTTCGCCCTGGCCGTTGGTGATGATGGCTCCGAAGCGTGTCTTCAGGGCCTTCACGATGACGCCCGAATCCACTCCTTCCGGCGCCAGTACCGCGGTGGCGGCGGGCGATGGCGAGGTGGAGAAGAGCTTGAAGCCGAGGGCGACGCAGGCTTCACGCGTCATCTTGGCGATGACCTGTGCGTTGTCGACCAGCTTGGCGCGGCCTGCGGCGAGATCGCCGTCTGCCTGACCTGCGATGTAGTCCAGCGCGGCTCCGAGTGCGGCGATGAGAGCGACAGCGGGGGTGTAGGCGCTTTCGCCGTTCTTTGCGTTCTTGCGCTCCTTGCGGAGGTCGAAGTAGTAGCGCGGATTGTACGTGCCTTCCATGCGCTCCCATGCGCGTTCGCTGACGGCGAGATAGCTGAGACCCGGGGGGATCATGACGGCCTTCTGCGATCCGCCGACGAGTACGTCGACTCCCCATGCGTCCATGTCGAGCGGCGTGGTGCCAAGGCCGGTGATGGCATCGACGATGAGCAGAGCTTCGCTGTTGGCTTCCTTCAGAAGTTTGGCAACGCCTTCCACGTCGTGGCTGGTGCCGGTGGAGGTTTCGCTGGCCTGCATGAAGACGGCGCGGGTCTCCAGCTTGAGGGCTTCCTTGACTTCGTTCAGGTCGAAGGTCTGGCCGTAGGGCTTGCTGATGACGTCGACGGAGCAGCCGAAGGCCTTGGCAAGAGCCGTCCAGCGCTCGCCGAACTTGCCTGCGGTGAGGACCAGGACGCGGTCGCCGGGCGAGGTCAGGTTGGAGACGGACGCTTCCATGGCGCCGGTGCCGGACGAGGAGAGGATGATGACGTCGTTCTTGGTGCCGACGAAGTCCTTCAACTGGGCGAGGACGCGCGAATACAGGGCGCGGAACTCGGGCGTGCGGTGGTGGATGTCCGCGGCTGCCATGGCAAACTGTGCAGCGGGAAGCAGGGGCGTCGGACCGGGCGTGAACAGGCGTGTTTTGCGGATCATGCTTCTAGTTTAGCGAGTCAGACTTCAGAGAGTCAGCCAGCCCGCGATTTCTTTTGCTGATCGGCAGTAAACTCTTGTTGAAAGAAGGTTTGAGCGATGGCTATCGGAGAGAAGATCGGCAAAGACATCATTGAAGCGATGAAGGCGAGGGACAGCTTTCGCACGGAGACGCTGCGCATGGTGAAGTCCGCGTTGAAGAGCAAGGAGATCGATAAGCGCAGCGCGTTGACGGAATCCGAAGAGCTGGTCGTGTTGCAGACCATGGTGAAGCAGCGGAAGGACGCTGCGGAGCAGTTTGCGAAGGGAAATCGTCCGGAACTGGCGCAGAAGGAACTGGACGAGATCAAGATGCTGGAGGCATACATGCCGCAGACCGCCAGCGAAGAGGAGATTCGCGCGGTGGTGCAGGGTGCGCTGCACACCATGGCGAATGATGGCGTGAAGCCGGGGCCGAAGGATATGGGGCCTGCGATGCGCGTGGTGCAGCAACGCATCATGGCGGATGGTTTGCACGTGGATAACAAGCTGGTGAGTTCGATTGTGAAGGAAGAGCTGGCGAAGTAGGTACTTCGTATGGTGCTTGTGAGCGGAGACGAACTTCGTTCGTTTGATCGCACTTATGTGCGATACCCAGGTTAGCTTCGCGAACCTGGGGCACCCGGTTTCGTGGCTGCTGATTCGTTTGGGCTGCCGATGCGTTGTAGAAGGCTGAGAAGAAAGCAGGTCCTTTGGCTTCACTTCGTTTCGCTCAGGATGACGGTCTTCAACCGTACGAGCTTCGCTGGATTTGTTGAAGAGTTATGCAACGGTCTTGCGGTGGGTTGCGCTTTGGAAGAGGTAGACGCCGAGGATGCAGATGAGCGGCTCCAGTGTGTGGCGGAAGCGGGCCTGTACAGTGACCAGGTAGTAGGGCAGTGGGAGCAGGAGGAATGCTGAGAGGAAGACCCATGCGGCGGGTTTCCTGCGCCGCACTGCGAGCGCCGCACCGAGGATGCCGCAGAGTGAGAGGAACTGGAAGCTCATCAGGCGGAGGTATTCGAGGATGCCTGCTTCTTCTACGCTTTTGGGTACGCCCATCCAGTACATCCATGCGCGTTTCATGCTGAGTTTCGCGAAGCGGCCGGGGTGCGCCTTGATCCATGCGTTGGCTTTTGCGGCGCGGTCGGCGGCCCATGCGGGTTCGCCCATGCGTGCGTATTCAGCGAGGATCTGATGGTTTTCCAGCGGTACGGTGCGGCCCCAGGGGAAGCCGGTGGACCAGTCGGAGTTGCCTTCGTAGTTTTCCGCGCCGAAGTTGTCACGCAAGGGGATGAAGCGGTGGAAGACGGCGTAGTTGCGTGCAGTCCAGGGGGCGATAACGGCGAGGAAGAGCACGGCAGCGAGGGTTGCTTTGCCGATTCGCACTTTGAGTATTGTGGATGAGAAGAAGGGCGCGGCCAGGATGTAGAGCGCCATCACCGGCAGCATGATGAGCGGTGATGGATTGACCATAGCGAGTACGCCCCAGAGCAGGCCGAATGCCGCCCACTGTTGCCATGTCTGTTCGTATTGTTTCTGGTCGCCGACGCCGCGCATGCGCAGTGTGAGGACGAACAGCGCGGTGAAGATGCAGGTGGTGGTGGTCATCTCCCAGATCCAGCGAACGGCGTATTGCATGGCGGCAGGGTAGAGCGCCCAGAGCCAGCCGCTCCACAGGGCGACGCGGCGGTTGAAGCATCGCAGGCCGATCTCATAGCAGAAGACAGCGGTGAGCGCGGAGAGCAGGGAGTTGAACGTGAGCAGAACGAAGGCGGAGAGTTTCGAATAGACACCGAAGATGCGGAAGACGCCGCCGACCAGCAGCGTGTAGCCGGGTGGAACCCATGCCGTGGGGCCTGTGTGACCGGTGAAGGGATCGGCGTAGCCGTGGCCGGTGGCGAGGGCGCGGCCGATGCGGCCCATCTCCCAGCCAAATTCAAAGTGGTCGTCGCTGGGGCGCACTTTGAAGGTGTGGGCCAGCAGGATGTACAGCACGCGCACGATGAAGGCAGCGGTGAAGATCTGCCAGAGGGCGCGGCGGTCGTTTGATGTGGCTTTGGATTGAACTTCGGTCACCTCAATTACCTTAACGCGCGATACAGTGTTCGCATGAACCCCTATGCGAGTTACCTGGATGGCCGCGATGCGGTAGAGATCATGAAGTCCACGCCCGCGGAGCTGCAATCGCTGCTTGGCGGCATGACAACGGAGCAGATGGATGCGCCGACTGCGCCGGGCAAATGGAGTGTGCGCGAGATTCTGGCACATCTGGCGGACTGCGAGTTGGTGTGGGCGTGGCGTATACGACACACGCTGGAAAAGCCGGGCGCGGCAGTGGCGCCGTTCGATCAGGATGTTTGGGCCGAGCGCTATGCGATGTATTCGGCGGAGTTGAGTCTGCGAACGTTTTTTACGCTGCGCGAATGGAACCTGGCGGTATTGAATACGGTCGCGCCCGGCGAGCTTGGGAACCTGTTGACGCATCCGGAGCGTGGCACGTTTCCGCTGTCGGAATTGCTGGAGATGATTGCAGGGCACGATCGGAACCACATCGTGCGATTGAAGGAGCATCGTTGTCCGTGATTGCAGAAAAGAAAAGGGCCGGCGGAAGCCGGCCTTTTCCTTTTGTGATTGTGACGCGTTAACTCGGGTCTGCGTCGAAGTTCAGCGATGCGGAGTTGATGCAGTAACGCAGGCCTGTGGGGTTTGGGCCGTCGGGGAAGACGTGTCCCAGGTGCGATCCGCAGTTGGCGCAGACGACTTCCACACGACGCATACCGTGGCTGTCGTCTTCAATGGCCTCGATGGCGTCCGGCGAAACCGGCTCAAAGAAGCTGGGCCAGCCGGAGCCGCTGTCGAATTTTGTGTCGCTCTTGAAGAGTGGAGCGTCGCAGGCGCCACAGTGGTAGACGCCATCTTCGTGATTGTCATAAAGCACGCCGGTGAAGGCGCGTTCCGTACCCTTTTCACGCAGAACGTGGAACTGTTCCGGAGTCAGGAGCTGCCGCCATTCCTCTTCCGTCTTCTGTACGCGAGGACCGTGGGGAACGGTGGCATCAGCTTTCAGATTTTCTATCATGAGGTTCTTCTCCCGTTGTATTAGACGCTTTCCGGGGTGCTCACGAACCATGGTGAGACGGCCCGGGAAAGTGCTAGTTTGCGGGGAATCGTGCGATGATTTCGATTTCCACGAGCGCGTCTTTGGGCAGGCGCGCCACTTCAATGGTGGAGCGAGCCGGCGGGGTGGCACCCTCTGGCGCGAAACGCTTTGCATAGGCTGCATTCATGGTGGCGAAGTCATCCATGTTTTTCAGGAAGACGGTGGTTTTGACGACGTCGGCAAAGCCAAGCCCGGAAGCCGTAAGTACAGCTTCAATGTTTGCGAGTACACGTTCAGTCTGGGCAAGCATACCGCCCTCAACGACCAGGCCGGTGACGGGGTCAAAGCCAACCTGTCCGGAGGCGAAGAGGAGATCGCCTGAGCGAATCGCCTGTGAGTATGGGCCTATGGCTGCAGGTGCGCCGGAAGCGGAGATGGCTGTCTTTGTCATGGTAACGATCATATCCGTGCGAGTTGTTCGTTTCCCATAAACAAACCGAGTGGAGAAAAACGAATCTCAGATCGCAATTTTTCTGCACAAAGACCGCTGCGTCAGCTACTTTCAAGAAATGGCGTAATTGCACCGGAACGATGTTTAAAGTTTTGGTCCGTTGCCATCGACTTACAAATTTGATCTGTAAGCGAAATAAATATTTGCAGTATTCGGGATCGTCGGGAAGCTGGCGGTTCCTGTTTGTATCTTTCTCTGCCGGTTCGTTGCGCCTTCGAGTGGTTTCGCGCCCCCTTTCCTTTTTGGACCGGACTCCGGCATGAGTTCCCGTTGCAGTTATCAAGAAGGAACAGGTCATGTGTGCAAGCCGTTTCAGCCCGAAGATCCGGGTTATGTGTATCTTTCTGCTGTTGTTGTCTGCTGTCTTTGCGGTGAGCGAAGCGGTGGCCCAGAGTGTGGCGCTGGTGCCGAATGCTGTGCGTTACGCGGGCATTGGCACGAACAATCGGGGGTTTAACTCCGACAGTGGGCCAGCGACAACGGTGGCGTTGAATATGCCCTCGGGCATGGCGTTTGATGCCAGCGGCAACCTGATCCTGGCAGACAGCAGCAACAACTGCGTGCGCCGCGTGGATACCACGTCGTTGCACATGGTGACGACGATTGCGGGTCTTGCAGGCTCCAGCGGATCGGATACCTGTAATGCATCGAGCAATGCGGCTCCTTCGTATACGCAGGGTCTGCTGTCGCCAGCGAGTGTGTCCGTTGATGCCGTGGGGAACATCTTCATTGCAGACACGGGACACAACTGCGTTCGCGAGCTGCGCGCAGGGCAGACGGGTATTTCGCAGTTAACAACGGTGGCTGGTACTTGCGGCAGCAACAACGGCACGGCTTCTGCGACTCCTTCGCCGGTTTCGCTGGCGATGGATAGCAATAGCAATCTCTACATCCTGCTGCGCGATACGACCTTTGGCGTGTACCAGGTGTTGCGCTATGCAGCAGGCAGCGCGAATGGATCGGTGTGTCGTGTGGCGGGCGCGGCTTCGTCGCAGAATGTGTCGCAGTGTTCTGATGTAAGTGCGGCTCCTGCACTGAGCCGTGCCGCGGGGATTGCGGTTGACCCTGCGAATCAGCTCTACATCGCGGATACGGGAAACAACTGCGTTCGAAAGCTGAACAATGGAACATTCACGTCGGCGTTTGGTACCTGCGGCAGTTCGTCTTCTGCGGTGATGGGGCCTTCGGCGCTGGCGTTCAGCCAGTCGGGTGCGATGTATGTGGCGTTGACGGATAACAACCAGGTGGTTCGCTACAACCAGAACACCGGGGAAACGCTGCTGGTAGCGGGCAATCCCAATACGCAGCCCGGAGCGTACGCGGCGACACAGGATGGCGCGGCGGCGAGTTCGCTGCCTTTGAATGGCCCCGTTGCGCTGGCAGAGGATAGCAACAACAATCTTTACGTTGCGGATGCTGGTAACAGCATTGTGCGCGCGTTACGCAATGGCACGCTGTTCCCGACGACGAATGTGGGTCAGACGTCGTCGCAGCAGACACTTACTTTTCAGATCAATACGGCGAGTTCGCTGACCGTGGTTCCGGGAACGGATTATGCCGTTGCTTCGGGGTCCGATACATGCACGGGTGTGCAGACTCCGGCGTCTGCAGGCGGGCGCCCAACCTATTGTTCCGTTGGCATTGTGTTTACACCGACGGCAGCGGGCAAGCGGTATGCTCCGGTGACGATCACCGACCTGACGACCTCCACCGCAGTGAATGCGGGTTTGCAGGGCGTGGGCGTGGGAGTGATGGCGGAGTTGTTTCCGGGGCAGGCGGGGACGCTTCTCGTCAATTCCGGTACGTTCCAGGATGTCATTCATGACTCGCTGGGAAATCTGTTTGTTCTTTTCAAGCCGACCGCGGGGCAATGGGAGATTACGCGTGAGCCGCTTGGTGCAGGATCTCCGGCCACGGTGGTGCCGATGGGAGCGGGCCTGCAATCGCCTGTTGCGATGGGAGTGGATGCTGTTGGCAATTTGTATGTTGCGGATAGTTCAGGAAGCACAGCTTCCACGCCGTCGATTCAGCGGTATGGCGTGGATGGAAGCGTGAATCGTGACTACATCACCGGGATTGTTGCACCGAAGGCACTGCGCGTGGACGGTTTTGGCAACATGCTGGTGGCTGAGCAGGGAACGGCGAACGACATTGTTCGAATTTATGCAGGTGGCGAACGGCAGGTGCTTGCGGGTGGTGGAACGCAGACACCTGCAGAGGGACTGGCTGCAACGGGTGTGCAACTGACTTCGCCGTCCGGTGTTGCGATGGGACCGAGCGGGACGGTGTACTTCTCCGATGTCGGTACGCACCTGGTGTATAGCGTCGATGCTTCGGGAATTCTGCATGTGATTGCGGGTGGTGGAAGCAGCTTTTCCTCTGTGACAGGCGCGCTGAGTCTTCCGCTGTCCAGTCCGGCTGGACTGGATGTGGATGCTGCCGGTGATCTCTTTATCGCGGATACGGGAACGAACAGTGTTTACACGCTGTTCTTTGGTGCTACATCCACGCAGAATGCAGCACGGCTGTTCGGTACAGGGAATGGTTCGGCTGGATACAGTGGCGATGGCAGCGTGTCGTCGAGCGCTGCGTTGAATGCTCCTGTTGCCGTGACCGCTGCGCCGGATGGCAGAGTGTTTGTTGCGGATACGGGCAATGGCCGCGTGCGTTTGGTGACGTTCCCTGGTGGCAGCGTGAATTACGGTACCGTTGCCGTGGGATCGGGGAGAACGCAGAGCCAGATTCTGTGGAACAACGGGAATGCCCAGCTCATCTCGACAGGGTCGCCGGTAATCAGTAATCCGAAGTTTGTCTACGACGCTACGAGATCAACCTGCGGCTCGGTGTTGCTGCAGGGCGCTGTTTGCGATATCGCAATCACTTTCGAGCCGACAGCCACGGGCACGCAGAGCGGTACGGCAACCATTGTCAATAATGCGGCGACGTCGCCGCAGACGATTCAATTGAATGGCAACGTGGTGCCTGCGGCGATCACGGCGTTTACCGCTGCGGCGGAGACGGAAAATTATGGTGGTCCTTATGTTGGCACAGTCACCATTGCGACGAATGGCGGGACTGCTCCACAGGGGACGGTGACGTTCACAATCAATGGTACGGTGACGTGCTCTGTTACGGGCAGCTTTAACGGTTCCGCGACTTGCACGTTGCCGAGTGGGACTCTGCTGCCGGTGCGCGCGACACCGTATCCGGTGAGTGTGACTTTCACCGGCAACTATCCGAACCAGAATGCGACGACGACGCTGACAGAGACACCGCGCGTTTTGACGGCGGTGGTCAACAGCAAGTCGAAGGTGTATCTGCAACCGAACCCGGTGTTGGATGGCACGCCGAGCGGCCTGCTGAACGGTGTGGGTTCGGACAGCTTCACGGTGACGTATGGCTTTGGCTCAACACCGATCACCACCATGACGACTCCGGGGACTTATACCGGTGTCATTGTTGCAACGACGACACCGAACGGTACGACGAATCCGGCGAATTACACCATCAACATAACGCCGGGCAGCTTCACGATTACGAAGGCTGTGTTGAGTGGCTTTGGCGCCGATCCACAAACGGAAGCTTATGGCGGGGCGTATACCGCGACCGCGACTTATGCACCGGGTGCGGGAGCTGTGCCAGCGGGAGTGGTGATGTTCCGCACGGGTAGCAAGACGTTGTGCACGGCGACATTCACCACCACGACGGCATCGTGCATGGTGGCAGCGGGAACGAATCTGCAGGCGGGTAGCTATCCCATCACCGTTTCTTATGAAGGTGACGCGAACTACAACGCGGCAACGGCGAGCGCGACGCTGACCGTGACGCCTGTGCCGTTGACGGTCAGCGTTGCGAACCAGACGAAAGTGTATGGTGCGGCGGTTCCGAACCTGACGGGGTCGGCCACCGTGAGCGGCCTGGTGAATGGCGATGCAGTAGGATCGACGATCGTCCTGACGTACAGCACGACGGTGACGGCTTCGACGCCGATTGGAACGTATCCGAATTCGATTACGGCAGCGGTAAGCGGCAGTTCCGCGGCAAGTTATACGATCACGAACACGCCGGGCAGCTTCACGGTGGGCGGTGTGGCGACGACTACGACGTTGACACCGGCAACCAGTTCCGCTGCTGCGGGGGTGCCTGTGACGTTTACGGCGAAGGTGGCTTCGGCGACTGTGATCCCGACGGGAACGGTGGTGTTTACTGCGGACGGCGTTCTGCTGGGTACGGTGACGCTGGATGCCAGCGGGTCCGCGAGCCTGACAACGGCCGCGCTGGCGGCGGGGTCGCATGCGATTCGTGCGGCGTACTCCGGCAATGCGAGTTTCGCTTCCAGCTTTGCGACGGCTACTGCGACGACGACGGTGCCGGTGGGCAGCTTCACGCTGACATCTACGCCGGATGCGCAGTACATCCGCGGCCCGGGCAACAAGACGTTCACCGTGACGCTGACATCGCAGGGTGGATTTGCAGGGACGGTGGCGCTGACATGTTCCGGCCTTCCGGTGGATGCTACATGCGCGTTGAATCCTGTTTCCGTGGCACTGACCGCAGGCAGTACGTCGACGATTACGGTGACAACGACGACCACCGCCGCCGATACGAGTGTGGCTGCGAATCATCGGTCGACGTCCGCGGGGAACTGGCCGGGTGCGCTTGTGATTTCCGCAGCGGCTGCCTTCCCGATGCAACTGACGGGCCTCGGCATGATGGTTGCCGGTATCGGGCGTCGCCGCAAATTTGGGCGGAAACACTGGCTGCTGCTGCTTCTGTTGTCTGTCGGGCTGCCTGGCATGATGGGCTGCGGTGCTTCTAACGCGACGTATCACATCTATCCTGTGACAGTGACAGGAACCAGTGTGGGAGGCGGCCCTGCGCCTGCCTCGACCACTGTGTATCTCGCGGTGGGAACGCCGTAGTGTGACCTGCGGCGTTCGTTCTTTAGAGCGTCGCAACAATTTTCTTGAGAGAGCGAGCCCCGACTCTCGAATGACTCGCTTCGCGAGCGGTTATGGGGCAGCGGAAGATGACGATTCCGCATGTGGAGGTAAGGGTTTGATGCAAGTGCGCTTGTTCCGCCAATTTGGCGCTGCTGTTCTGGCATGTGCCAGCGTGTTTCTTGTTCCGGGTGCCGATGCGCAGGCGCTTCCTACGGTGAGCCACCTGCCGGTAAGGACTTCGCGCGTGGAACTGTATGGTGCGTACTCTTATTTCCATCCAGTGCAGGCCGATATTCACGAGTTTTATCTGCAGCCCGTGAACACGGGTGCAATTGCCGGTGTGAACGTTTATTTCAATCGGTTTCTCGGCGTGCAGGCGGAGGGCACCTTCAGTACGAGCAGCCCGAACGGCTCCAATGTCTGCATGGGCACGGTGCAGGCGGGGCCGGTGATGCGTTTTCAGATGCGTCATGTGGTTCCGTTTGTGCATGCCACCGCGGGTGGAGCGAAGTCCGGTGGGCCGGTGTTTCAATCGTGCGCGTGGGGCTGGGGTGCAACGGGCGGTCTCGGTATGGATTATGTGCTGCCTGGGTTTCAAGAGCGGCTGGCGATCCGTCCGATCCAGGCGGACTACGAGTTCAATCATGTGGACCACGGTCCGCTGGTGTTGCCGGGCGGCTTTGACGGTGGCTTGATGAAGATGAATGCCTATCGGCTTTCCGCGGGTGTGGTGCTGCGGTTGGGCAATGTGACTCCGCCTGCGGCGCTGGGCATGTCATGCGATGTTACGCCGGGCGATGTGAATGCCGGTGAGCCGATCACAGGGAAGTCCGAGAGCATCCACCAGAATCCGCACAAGAAGACGACGTACACATGGCATACGAACGGCGGCAAGTTGTCCGGAACGGGCGACACGGTGCAGATCGATACGACCGGGCTTGCGCCCGGGAACTATGTGTTGACGGGCCGTATGGAACAGGGGCGGTTGCCGGAGCAGCAGGCGGAATGCAATGCGCACTTTGCGGTGAAGGCCGTTTTGACGCCGCTGTCGGTTACGTGTTCGGCGAGTCCGTATTCGGTGCATCCCGGCGATAGCGTGGCGATTGCGTCGACGGTGCCGAGCCCGGAAAGTTACGGTGGACTGATGTATGGCTACACAACATCGGCCGGTACGGTTCGCGGTGTTGGGCCGACGGCAACGTTGAATACTTCCGGTGCACCGACGGGGACGATTACCGTGACCTGCACGGTCCGGGAGGATGGGGGCAAGACAGCAACATCGAACACCACGGTGCAGGTGCTTCCGGCAGTGTTGCCGCCTGCTCCGCAAACACAGGCGCTGTGCACGATTGCATTTGATCGGGACAAGAAGCGGCCAGCGCGTGTGGACAACGAAGCGAAGGGATGCCTGGATGACATTGCGTTGTCGCTGCAGCGGCAGAGCGATGCTCACCTGGTGATTGTGGGGTCGCGTGATGGGACGGAATCTCCGGATGTGGCGGCGGAGCGCAGTGTGAATACCAAGCTGTATCTGACGCAGGAGAAGGGGATCGATTCGTCGCGGATTCAGCTTCGCACGGGCGATACCGCGGGACGTCGAGTTTCACAGACGCTGGTTCCGGCGGGCGCGACCTTCGATCAGACCGGGACGACCAACGTGGAGGAGTCGTCGGTGAAGAGCTCCGGTCAGCCTTACGCGACGTCGAAGAAATTGTGGAAGCTGAAGCTGAAGCCGAAGAAAAAGAAGTAAAACGGGTCGTTGCAGTGCGGTTGGAAGGGAGGGGGCTTCGGCCCCCTCCCTTTTGTTCTGTAGGCCGTTAGGGCGGCAAAACTCTGGTACACTAAGCAGGTTGGCTGCTGAGGCGATCAGGCCCCTCGGCTCCTTTGCCAATCGATCCACCTTGCATCGGGGAGTGGCTCAGCCTGGTAGAGCACCTGGTTCGGGACCAGGGGGTCGGAGGTTCGAATCCTCTCTCCCCGACCATCTTTTTGTGAAAGGGCTACCTTCGGGTAGCCCTTTCTGCTGTTTGGGTGTGCCTGGGATAGGGCGGGCCTTTGGCCCTTGGTCCTCAGGGGTGGCCCCTACCTGGGCCTTCGGTCCAGGCTAATATCGCGTCGCGCCTTTGGCGCTTAAATCTATCTTTGACCTTAAATCTATCTTTGGCCTTAAAGCTATCTTTGGCCTTAACCTATCTTTTCTTTGGCGCTTAACCTATCGCGTCGCGTCTTCAGGGCTTGAACCGTTTGGCAATCAGGGGATGTTTGTGAAGGCCATTTTGCGGACCTCTTCGGGCGCCAGGCCCGATTCGCGGAGATGACGGAGGCTGCGGGCGGCATCGCGTTTGGCCAGTCGTTCGCCGTGTTCGTTGCGCATGAGTTCTACGTGGGCGTAGGCCGGGATGGGGTGGCCGAGAGCGCGGAGGAGCAGAATCTGCCTTGCGGTGGAGCGGAGCAGGTCGCGACCGCGAACCACTTCCGTGATCTGCATGGCTGCGTCGTCTACTACGCAGGCAAGCTGGTAGCTGGGAACGCCGTCGCGGCGCATCACTACGAAGTCTCCGAAGTCGTGTCCGGCAACGAATGTTTGGGGGCCGAGCAGGGCGTCGTGAAAGCGAATTTCTTCACCGTCGGTTACACGGAATCGCCATGTGGCAATTTCGTCTGACTGCGGATTTCTTTCACGGCAGGTGCCGGGGTAGATTGGCTCGTCTTCGTCTTCCGCATGTGGCGCGTGCGGTGCGGCGAGGAGGTCTTTTCGCGAACAGACGCAGGGATACAGGAAGCCGGTCCTGCGTAATTGATGGAAGGCGGCTGTGTAGAGTGAGCCACGCCGGCTTTGCGCATAGGGGCCGAAGCTACCTGTTTCCGTGCCGTCAGGCTGCGGGCCTTCGGCCCAGTGGATGCCGAGCCAGGCAATATCTTCCAGCATGGCTTGGACAAATTCGGAGCGGGAACGTTGCGTGTCCAGATCGTCGTTGCGCAGGATCAGCGTTCCGGCTGCGGCGCGTTTTGCAGCGATGAGAAACGTGCGTGCATGGCCAAGATGCAGAAGCCCGGTGGGCGAAGGCGCAAGTCTGCCACGATAGGGCTTGCCGGTCATGTATTCAGAATAAAAGGGCCGCGCACGGCAGCCCTTTCTGTTTCAGTCTGGCTGCAGGCGTCAGAAGCGATATCCCACACCGAAGGAAAGTACCGGGAAGAAGGATGCATAGCTGAGATTGTTGTTCTGCCGCGCAGTGAAGCGTTGCAGATCCTTTTGGAAGTCGACATCGAGATTTACCTTTTGGCATCCGATGGCGGGTGGTTGCGATGGATCGCAGGCTGATCCTGAGAAATTGATCTTCAGGTCAGGCTGCCCAAGGTAATAAAAGCCAAGTTCTACCGGAAACGACCAGTGCGAGCCGAGACGCCGCGGGGCAAGGTTGCCGTAGCCAATGGTGAGTCCGGGAGCAACTTTACGCACGCTCACTTCCGCGGAACCGTGAAGTGGATCGGTTGCGCTGGATACGTAGTCGCCGCCGCTCAGGCTGATCTGTTGTCCAGAGGGCACAATGACGGTGACGTCTGCGGAGGTCTGCACGCCGAAGTACAACTGGGGACTGATATGGAAGCCATGATGGCTCCAGGGAAAGTAGTCGAGGCTGGCGTGGCCACCGCCAAGCTTCATGCTGGCATCCACCTGAGCGCCATCGCTGGTAAAGGTGTCTTCAAAGCGAAAGTAACCACCGCCCGCGCGGACATTGAAGTGCTGCGCGATGGGTTCGGCAATCTCCAGACCGATACCGTTGATGCCTACGGCCAGTCCCAGGCCGGGATGCTTCCATAGTTCTGAAGTAGGGATGTAGCCGCCTTTGCCTTTCTTTTCAGCAGTGGGCGGAACGGTGCTGGTGATGGTGCTGCCGTTTTGCTGATCCTGCGCGTTTGCCGAGGTCAGACTGCTGGAACTGCCAACGATGGCAGGGGCCAGAGCATACGCAGCGTGTCCCTGTGCCACGGCATGCAAGGCGGGTATAAGCAGAGAAATGGAGCATACCAGGCCGAAGCGCTGGACCAGATTCACAGGGGCCTCCTGAGCTGTGAGATTTAATTGTTCACAGCTTTGTCGGATTCATGATTTTTGCGGAACAGGCTTCACCGTACCACTGACATGCTGCCGATGCATCCCCCATGTGGGAATTTCATCCGGTATTACGCAAACCTGCGGAGATGCCGTTGATGGTACCAGTAATGGCGCGATTCAACGCGTCTCCCTCCTGGTCTTCGCCAGCCTGTTTGCGGCGAAGGAGTTCTACCTGAATCCAGCTCATGGGATCGACGTAAGGATTGCGCAGGCGAATGGAGCGCGCGAGTACAGGATTGCCCGTGAGCAGGTCTGCCTGCTGCGTGACCAGCAGCAGCAGGGCGCGTGTGCGGTCGAACTCTGCCTGCAACATGGGGTAGACGCGGTCGCGGAGGGCTTCATTCTGCACCAGTGAAGCGTACAGTTCGGCGATGCCGAAATCGCTCTTGGCAAGGGCGGATTCCACGTTGCGCATCATGTCGAGGAAGAGTGGGAACTCCTTCATCATGCGCTGCAACTGTTCCAGACCGTCTGCGTGTTCGCGCGTGAAGCGTTCCAGCGCAAAGCCTACGCCGTACCATGCGGGAACGGTGTGGCGCGACTGCATCCATCCGAAGACCCAGGGGATGGCGCGGAGGTCTGCAAGAGTACGTTTGCCGGCGCGCTTGGCCGGACGCGAGCCGATGCGCGCGTGTTCCAGTTCCGCAACGGGCGTGGCCTGCTGGAAGTAGTCGAAGGTGTCAGGGTTGTCGAGAATGTCCTGACGGTATTGCTCGAACGACCATGCGGACAAGGAATCCATTGCCTGTTCCCACTCCGGCAACACAACGCCGGTAAGGTGCGCGCTGCATCCGCCGCAGGACTTACTGTCAGGACGGGCCAGAGCGTCGAGTGACGCTGCAATCATCAGTTCCAGGCTGCGTTCGGCAAGCACGACGTCGCTGTACTTGAAGTTGAGGACTTCACCCTGTTCGGTGATGCGCAGCTCGCCATTGAAGCTGTTCATGGGCTGCGCATAGATGGCGCGATGCGTGGGGCCCCCGCCGCGGCCTACGGTGCCGCCGCGACCGTGGAAGAGGCGCAGATCCACGTTGCATTCACGTGCCACGTCATAGAGTGCGCGATGCGCCTTCCAGATGCTCCATGTGGAGGCGATCATGCCGCCGTCCTTGTTGGAGTCGGAGTAGCCCAACATGACTTCCTGCTTGCGTCCCCAGCTTTCCAGTAGCGGACGATAGGCTTCGCTGGTCCATAGCTGGCGGCAGATGTCCGGCGCGTTTTCCAGATCCTCAATGGATTCGAAGAGAGGGGCGATGAGTAGGCCGGGATCGTTTGCGGACTTTTCAGCGTCGACGCCGCCGAGGCGGGCGAGCCACAGTGTCTTCAGCACGTCGTCTGCGGAGGTTGCGCCGCTGATGACGTATTGTCGGATGCTCATGGGATCGCCGTTGTGCTTGACTGCGGCGACGGTGCGGAAGGTGTCGATGACCTCGGCCGTCATGGGCGAAGGCGCAGCGGGAAGCGAGCCGTTTTCGCACCAAGCGCTGAGTTCCTTGACTGCCTCAGAATGCACCTTGGCGTGCTGGCGGATGTCGAGCGTCTGCAGATGAAGGCCGTAGGTGCGTACTTCAACGATCAGGGGATCGATGATCTCTTCCGCAATGCGCAGGCCGCGATTGTCCGCGAGCGAATCGCGAATGAGTTGGAGATCACGCAGAAATTCGTGCGCGTCGCGATAGAGCGGAAGCACTTCGTGCTCGTCGCGGACGATGGTGGTGGTGTCGCCCATGCGCAGCATCATGCACGTCAGCATGAGACGAAGATGCTCGCAGAGAAAACGTTCACGAAGCTCAGCCGCAACGCCGGGCATCTGCGAGAGGTATTCGTTCGCCGCTGCTTCTAATGCGGGGTTTGCCGCGGCCTGCTGTGTGGAGGAGGAGATGCGCTGCGCTGCCGCGATGAGGCGTTTGCGATAGTGCTCCCAGACAACTTCGCGCGACATGGCAAGTGCTTCCTGCGTTACTTCAGGCGTGACGAAGGGATTGCCGTCGCGGTCGCCGCCGATCCACGAACCGAAATTCACCAGCGTAGGCAGTTCCGTCAACGCGAGATCGAGGCCATATTCATGGCGCAGAGCGTTTGCGACTTCGCCATAGAGCAGGGGTAGCGTTTCAAAGAGGCTGTCGTGGAAGTAGTCCAGCCCCATGCGCACTTCGTCGGTCACGGCCGGGCGCTGCAAGCGGACATCGTCTGTCTGCCACAGGCCGGTGATTTCTGCCATGAGTGAATCTTCACGCTGCGCAATGGCTTCAGCGGTCTGCGGGATCTGATCCAGTTCTTCCAGCAACGTGGCGATGCGGCGGCGTTTGGAGATGACGGAACGACGCGCGACCTCTGTGGGGTGTGCGGTAAAAACGGGTGTGATGCAGATTGCGTGCAGGAATGCGAGCGCTTCGTCCGCGGTATAGCCTGCTTTGCGCATGCGGCGCAGCGTGCCCTGGAGGCTGCCTCGCTGTGGCTCCGCATCGGGCTTCAATCCACCGGCAAGACGGCGGCGCTTGCGATGATTCGTCTCTGCGAGATTGATCAGTTCGAAGTAAAAGCCAAAAGCGCGCGCGAGCTGATAGGCGCGATCGACCGGTAGTTGGTGGACGAGCAATAACGCCTGTTGCAGAGCGGACTTCGCTTTTGCGGTGTCTCCCTGAAACTCTGCTTCGCGGCGTTCGGTGGCCAGACGGCGCAGCGTCTCCACCTGTTCAAACAGATCGTCGCCCACCTGTTCGCGCAGGACTTCACCCAGCAGTGTGCCCAGCGAACGCACGTCACGACGCAGCGGAGCTTCTTTCCACTCCGTCTCAGTGGCCTGCAACTCAGCAAGCCGCTCACTCCAGTTTCTTGCCTGCCACAACCCGGCCATGTGCCTAGTAGACCAGTGAGATTGCCTTTGCAGCAAGTCAGAGGGACGACACGTTCGATTCTGCTGCGGGAGAACCGGGCTCGGCCTTCAATGTGAGAGCGACGATGGCTGTGACGAGAAGGATGACGGCTAGCACCAGAACGCTGCCCTCAGGCCCCGTAAGGCCACCACTCAGCAGCAATGGACCCTGAGAATGTGTGAGCAACAGGCGATGCTGCGAAACGCCGCCACTGTCCGCCACTCCCCATACGAATGACTGCGTCCAATCCCACGCGGCATGGTAGCCGATGGCCCACCACAGGGAGCCAGTGCGCCACAGGCTGTATGCAAACACAAGGCCGACCAACCCCGCACTGACCAGGCCGATGGGTGATTCGCCGGGGTTATTGCCATGCAACAGGCCGAACAAGAGTGAGAAGAATCCCGCCGCGACCCAGAAGCCGATGCGTTTGCATAAGGCTTCGCGATGGCCCATGCGTGCGGCGATAGCGGCGACACCACGAGCCAGTTGAAACTGCAGGAAGCCGCGCATGAGATATTCCTCTGCCAGTGCCACGGCGAAAAATGCCAGCGCCCAGAGCGCGCCCCATTTCACAATGTCTGTGCCATGCAGCAGCAGGCCGTTGAAGGTCATGACACCGGCCACCTTCAACGCCAGCATCAGCAGACACATGGTGGCAACGCCGAATACGGCTCCCACTGCAAATTGACGGATGCGGTGCGGCCGCAATGCATCGATGCCATATTGTCCGAAGTTCCGTTTTTCAATGCGGGAGATCAGAAAGGCAACGAGCGCCGCTACGGCGAAGAGCACGCTATCCATGAGCAGCGTGAAAGTTACCGGTAGTTCACCCGTGCTTTTGATGACAAGTTGCTGCTGGTGAAGGTAACCGCCAAGTACTGCGAATATGGCTCTCCCCAGCGCAAACGCAAGCACGAGGAACAACAGAATGGACCAGACTGCGCGCAGGCCATCGTGTCCAAAAAAGATTCGCTGCACACCGTGACGCGGTGGTACATCCGGGTTCTGGTTGTCCTGCATGCTTGCTCCTTCTGTGATTTTCACCATACGCCAGCTACACTCAGGATGGAATGTTTGTTTCTTTGCGCCGTGTTGGTTCCGTGGTTTCTACGTTGGTTGCTGTAGCATCTTCCGCTGCATACGGACAACAAAATATTCAGCAGACCGTTACCGTTGTGGGTGAGGCCGAGCCTGTCACGCTGGGACAGACCGCGCGCTCTGTTCAGGTGATGGATACGCAGCCGATGTCGCTTTCGTTGCAGGAAATTGCAGACGGTTTGCGCTCGGATGCGTCGGTAGATATTCAGCAACGTGGCGCGATGGGCGTGCAGAGCGATGTGAGCATCCGTGGCGGCACGTTTGAACAGACGCTGGTGCTGCTGAATGGATTTCGCATTAACGATGCGCAGGCTTCGCACTTCAACCTGGATGTGCCAGTGCCGCAACAGGCGGTTGGCGGTCTTGCAGTGCTGCATGGTTCGGGTTCCACGCTGTATGGAGCGGATGCGCTTGCGGGTGTGGTGCATGTGAGTACGTGGAAGCCGCAGGAGAGTTCACTGCGGCTGCGCGCAGGTGGCGGAAGCTTTGGCGGTAATGAGCAGGCAGTGACAGGTGCGATTGCAAATCAGCTTCGAAGCGTAGTCGTTGCAGGGGAACGTGATTTCTCAACCGGTTTCATTCCTGGGCGTGATTACCGCAGTGAAAGCGCGAGTGCGGAAGGCCGCACGACATCGTCGCTGGGCGAATCGGATCTGCTGTTAGCGGGGAGTGATCGTTCGTTTGGCGCGAACCAGTTTTATGGGAACTACAACTCGTGGGAACGAACCAAGGGATGGTTTCTTGGATTCACGCAGGCTTTCCGTGAGAAGACAACGGCTGCTGTTGCATACCGTCGCCACGCGGATAACTATATTTTGATTCGTACAAATCCCGCGTATTACGCGAACAATCACGTGGATGCCAGTTGGCAGGGAGCGTTACGCCAGACCGTCACGCTGGGACGCGCGGGCAAGCTATTTGTGGGCGCGGAAGAAAATACAGACAGTATTCACAGCAACAGCCTGGGACAGCATGGGCGCAATCGGACGTCGCTGTATGGTGATGCAGATTTGCATCGTGGTGCGGCGAACTTCTCCATTGGATTGCGTGAAGAGGTTTTGAGTGGAGGCCGCGTTGTTTCTGCGCCGTCGTTTGCTGCGAGTCTTCTGGTGCACAAGGTATGGAAGCTGCGTGGCAGTGCGGGTTATGGTTTTAGGCTGCCCACTTACACGAATCTTTATTACAACGATCCCACCACGATCAGTAATCCTTCGCTGAAGCCGGAGACGGCGTGGAATTTTGATGGCGGTGTGGATTGGTATCCATCGACGCGTATCGCTGCGTCGGTAACGGGTTTCTATGCGCGTCAGCAAAACGCGATTGATTATGTGCGACCCTCCGCTGCGGATAAATGGCAGGCGAAGAATCTTGCTGAGGTGCGCTTAACGGGCGTTGAAACATCTGTGCAGATGCGGTTGCAGGGCGATCAGCAATTGCGGGTGAACTGGACTGCGATCTTCGGTTCGCAGGATGTGTTGCAGGGACAGCAGTCACAGCTTGTGTTTCAATTCCCAACGAATCGTGCGCGTGTGGAAGCTTGGCTTCATGCGAGTTCGCAAGTTGCGTTGCGGCCAGCATTCAGCGTGACGCAGCGAGTGGGACAGACGCCTTACAGCACGATGGATTTTGCAGTGTCACGCGACCGCGGAATTTTGCGACCGTATGTGCAGGGAACGAACCTGTACAACACCGGCTACGCGGAGATTCAAAGCATCCGCATGCCGGGGCGAGGCATTCTTGCAGGCATTGAAATTGAGCTTTCGCGGCGCTAGACGGCTGCGCCCTGCTCTTCCAGTTGTGTGGACAGGTCTTCCCATTCCAGCATGAGTGATTCGTGCCGCTTGCGTAGATCCGCGAGTTCCACAGTCTGCCGCTGCGATTCTTCCGCAGAGACGAAGTTGCCCATTGCCGTTTCGAGCGCAGTCATGCGGTCTTCCAGGCGCGGCATCTCTTCTTCTGCAAAACGTACGCGGTCCTGCATCTGTTTCAGCTTGATGGGATTCAGCTTCTTTACATTCGCAGTTGGTGTGGGAGCAGGTGGCGGTGGTGGAGGTGTTTCGATGACAGGGATGTGCGCCTTCTGCATTTCAATGGCAGCAGCCTGCATCTGTTCCGGTCCGCCATTCTTGCGCCATAAGTAATCTTCGTAATTGCCTGGGTACACCTGCACGCCGCCGTGTTCGCATTCGAAGACGCGTGTGGCAAGACCGTCAATGAAGTAGCGGTCATGCGAGACGAACAGCACCGTGCCTGTGAAATTGCGAATGGCCTCCAGCAATACATCCTTTGCACGAAGGTCAAGGTGATTGGTGGGTTCGTCCAGCAGGATGAAGTTTGCAGGGCTTACCAACATGCGCGCGAGTGCGTAACGATTGCGTTCGCCACCGCTGAGTACGCCGAGTTGTTTGAAGACGTCGTCGCCGGTGAAGAGGAATGCGCCGAGCAGGCTGCGCAGTTCCACTGTTGGGATTTTCGGAGCGGCAGCACCGATGTCTTCCAACATTTTTGCCTGCGGATCCAGCACCTTGTACTGGTCCTGCGCGAAGTAGTCGGCAAGGACGTTGTGGCCATAGCGGACATCGCCCGTGGTGGTTTCTTCCAGTTTGCTCAACATGCGGATGAGTGTGGATTTACCCGCGCCGTTCGGGCCTACGAGCGCAATGCGATCACCGCGTTCGATGGTGAAGTTCACGTTGCTGAGAATCTGCTTCGGCTCGTAGCGCTTGGAGAGCCCACTAACCTCGCACACGATGCGACCGGACGCAGGCGGCTGCGGGAAGGTGAAGTGGATGGTCTCTTCATCTTCAGGAACTTCAATGCGCTCGATTTTTTCCAGTTCTTTGATGCGGCTCTGCACCTGCTTGGCCTTGGTGGCCTGGTAGCGAAAGCGGCCGATGAAGGCTTCGAGCTGGTCAATGCGTTCCCGTTGCGAGGTGTAGTCGCGCGCGAGTTGTTCGCGGCGCTCGGTCTTCTGCTTTACAAACTTTTCGTAGCCACCGGTGTAGAACCACACGCGCTTGTTCCACACCTCCGTGATTTTGTTCACGGTGACGTCGAGGAAGTAGCGGTCGTGCGAGATGAGGATGAAGGCGCGTGGATAGGACTTTAAATACTCTTCGAGCCAGTTACGGCTTTCGAGATCGAGGTGGTTGGTGGGTTCGTCCATCAGCAGAAGCGAGGGTTTTTCCAGCAACAGCTTTGCGAGTGCAATGCGCATCTGCCATCCACCGGAAAATTCGCCACAGTCGCGTCGCCAGTCTTCTTTCTGAAATCCAAGTCCGCCGAGCACTGCGCCAACCTGCGCGTCCAGGTTATAGAGATCGAGTGCCTGCAGTGTTTCGCTGACTACGGAGAAACGGTCGGCAGCGGTTTCATATTCAGCGCTGGCGGGGTCGAAGTGGGCCAGCTTGTCACTGAGTTCACCCATCTCGTGTTCCATGTCCTGCGCGGCTTTGAAGACGCTGAGGCATTCGTCGAATACGGTGCGGCCACGGAGCGCGAGGCCATCCTGTGGGAGATAGCCGATGGTGAGGCCTTTGCTGCGATTGAGCTGGCCGTGATCCAGATGTTCGATGCCTGCGAGGATTTTCAGCAGCGTTGATTTTCCGGTGCCGTTACCACCGACGAGACCGGTACGTTCGTCCGGTGTGATGAGCCAGTTGGCTCCTTCAAATAACAGCTTGTGGCCAAAGCGCTTGGCCCCGTCGGCGAGATGCAGCATGTATCTATTGTCGCAGCAAGTTGGCGGGGCAGTGAATGGCATGGGGATGCTGATTTCCGCAAATTCGACTTAGTATGGAAGGCAGCATGGTGAGTCGTCGTCAATTTGTGCTGAGTTCGTTGCTGGTAGCAGCGGGGGCGCGTGCGCAGGAATTGGCGCGTGCGGGATGGCGCGGCAATGGTATTGCGCCGGAGGCGTGGTGGCTGCACGCGTCGATGATTCGTTGTGCGCAGGATGTGACGTTTGCCGATGCGGTGAAGATGCTGGACCGCATGAGCGATGTGGGTGCGGACAGCATCCTGTTGCCGGATCTGGAACCAACGGCGAAGCAGCCGTATGCAGAGCGTTTTGGCACAGAAGAAGAACTGGATGCACTGCTGCGTGAGATGTCTGCGCGAAGGATGCACCTGTTGCTGCATATGCCGTTGCAGCGTGCGATCAGTAATGCTGGTGAAGTACGTTTCTGGATGAGCCGTGGTGTGGCGGGAATCGATCTGGGAACGCTTGGGTCCGGCGATATGGATGCGGTGCGGCAGTTGCGTGCATCGTTGGATCATTATCCGGGCCACCGCATACTGCTGGCGCGTACCGCAGGGCAGGAGGCGCAGGCTGTTGCGTCTGGCTCACGCAGGCGCGGCTCTGCGTCGTCTGATCCCATCACGCTGCACATTCTCTCGCCGCAGGATACTGAGAGCGGAGTGCGACACACGGGTGCAGTGAACGCTGTCGAGATTGCCGCCATGCCTGTCAGCGATGAGAAAGCAGAGTCTGCGGCTGCAACGTTGCCGGCGGCTGTTCCGTATGTGAGAAGCCTGTTCCCGCTGCTGTTAGCGTCGGGAGCGCCGATTCTGGATAGCCATTTGCTTACGTCGGATTTGGGGCGCGAGTCGGTGCAGCAAGTACTTGCGTTTCGAAATACGCATGCGGTGGTGCGCGACGGGAGTGTCGTGGTGTTGGCGACTGCACAGCCTTCGTTGCGTGCATGGATTCTGCGAGCGAAGGGAGCTCGTGGTTCGTTGCTGCTGGCAGCAAACGATGGCACCACGCCCGCAACTCTGCATCTGACGGCAGCGTTGGCGTCGAATGGATTTCGCAATGTGTATCTGCGGCCGCTGATGCGATCCGATCACGGTATGGGCGCGGTCAATGTGGAGATGGGAACACTACCGCCCGGGGCCGCCATTGTGGCGGAGATTCTGCACTAAGCCGTCAGTGGTTGTGTTGATGCAGTGAGTGGATATTCCGCAAGCACGGCATCGAAGATGGCATCCCACGAACAACCTGTGGCATACGCTCGAGCAGCTTCTCCCATAGAACGAAGGCGCGCGCGGTTCTTCGTGAGTTGCACGATGGCTTCGATCCATGCGGATGTGGGGCGAACGATACCGGTGCTTTCATTTATCACGATGAACTTTGGGCCTCCACCGTCGGTAACGGCAGCAGGTACGCCGCTGGCCAGCGCTTCCAGCACTACGTTGCCGAAGGTGTCGGTTTCTGATGGAAAGACGAAGAGGTCCATATTGGCGTAGGCCGTTGCCAGTGCTTCACCGCGCAATACGCCTGCGAAATCCGCGTCTGGCAATGCTTGTCGCAGCGCTGCTTCTTCACCGCCGTGTCCGATGATGCAGAAGCGCGCTTTGATTCCCGCGGCATCGAGTGCCTGCTGGAGCAGGGGAAGCAGGGCGACGTTCTTCTCAACGGAGAGTCTGCCTACATAGCCAAGAATCATTCCACCGTCATGGATAGAACGTGTTCTTCGCACCGGGGAAAACAGTTCGGTATCCACGCCGCGGCGCATCACGTGGCAGGCCCGTTGTGTCTTGCGTTCCAGCAGTGTGCATAGTTCTTCATTGGGGGCGTAGAGAACTTTTGCCAGTCGATAAAAGCTTGATGTGGCATGGAGTGCGCCGGATTCGATCCATTGCGGCGCCTTCGGCAGCAGCTTTGCCAGCGGTGCACTGCGGCGAGCTGCGTATTCATGAACGTTGGTGTGCCAGCTTGCTGCAAGAGGAATGTTTCTGCGCCATGCAAAGTATGCGCCGAAGATGCCCAGTTCACTGGGGCCTGTGATGTGGATGAGATTCGGGCAAAAGTGATCCAGTTCCCGGGCAATGGTGATTGCATATCGACCGAACAATGGATCAAAGCTGAGATCCTTTTCCATTGCGATGCTAAAGGAACTACGCGGCAGGTCCACTTCGGTGACGGAGCCATCGGTAGTCACACTTGCATTGCCACGAACGTCCGGCACGCCGGCGCGGATGCAAAGCATGGGTAAATTGCGGCGTTTTGCATAGGCGGTAAAGTTGCGTGCGGTATGCGCGACTCCGTTTACCTCGTGGAACGAATCCGGAAAGAATGCAACTCGTGGGCCAGTTCCCATGCACGACACCATAGCACCTCTGCATGAGAGACTGTTTGCGAGCCGCTATGCCGAACCTTCCCGACCCGCTTGATCGTGTGCTGGCAGAGATGTTGCGGCATCCGCTTGCGCTGCTGCGCGGATGGAACTGGAAGGCCGCGTCTTTTTCGGCAATTCTGCGTAGTTTGTTTTTCCTTTTCGCAAATCTTCATGGCACACACCATGCCGCGGCAAAAGCCATGCTGACGGAGTTTGTGTACGGCACGTTTGCCGCAGGAGTGGCGGGTGCGGTGATCCAGCGGCTGCGTCATACGGAGCCTGTCAGGAAAACGGCGTTGGTGGTGTGGCTGGTGATCCCACTGGTGTTGTTGGCGGCGCAGGCATCGGTGCATCGCATGATGGGTACGCAGCATGTGCGTACGGGGCTGATTGCTTCGTTTATTTTTGCGTCGTTTGCCTCAGGATTTAACTGGTTTGCAATGCGTCATGGCGCGTTTGTGATGGGTGAGCGGCGTTCGTTTGCGCACGATCTTCTGCTGGTTCCAGGGCTGATTGGGCAGTTTCTGTTTACACCGTTGCAACGCGAGTAGGGTGTAACCTGATTGCAAGAGGGACGACCTTCGGATGAAGGCGGCCACCACACCATGATGAAGACCCCACTCTGCCTCGTAACCTGCCTCCTTGCATCTTCCGCAGCCTTTGCACAGAACGCCGATATCTTTGGCCATCTGCTTCCCGCACAAAAACATACACGCGTCTTCGGCCAGGAGATTGCCTATTACGACATGGGTACAGCCAAGGCCGATGAGCCGGTGCTGGTCCTGTTGCACGGCTATGGTTCGCAGGCCGATGTGGACTTTGGCCCGTCATTGCCGCTGCTGGAAAAGCAGTATCGTGTGATTGCGCTGGACCAGATTGGTGCGGGACAAAGCGCCAAACCGCTGATTGCCTATCGTGTGCAGACTTACGTTGAATTTCTTGCAGAGTTTCTGCGCACGCAGGGCATTACGCATTTTGATCTGCTTGGCGAATCGCTCGGTGGATGGACTGCTGCTGCGTATGCACAACAGTCGCTTACTTCCGGAAGTACATTGCCGAAGCCTTCGCGATTGATCCTGGAAGATGCTGCCGGATTCTCCGCGCCGGAGACGGGGTTTTCTCCCAGCGCAGGTATTCATCTTTCGGTAAGCACGGTGGGAGAAGTGGTCACCGGGCTGCGTGCCGTTTTCTATAACAAGTCGTTGATTACGGAAGACGTGGCGCGGCGTCGTTTCATTACGAAGCTGGCGGCGAATGATGGCCTTGTAACGAGTACCTTCAGCAGTAATCCTGCGGTGCGTTCAGAAGCTCTGGGTGAGAAGGCTTCGAGCATTACGATTCCTACGCTGGTGATCTGGGGCGCGCAGGATACGACGGTGCCGATTGCGATGGGGCGGGCGTATGCCAAGACGATACCGCAGGCGAAGCTGGTCACCATTGATGAGAGTGGCCATGTGCCTTCACTGGAACAGCCGCAGCGGTTTGTGAAGGCTGTAGAAGATTTTCTGGCAGGAAAGTAATCTCTTCGGAATGCCGCGGTGTGCTGTTGTTATGAACGGATTGCGTCACTACAGTCCGTCATCCTGAGCGGAGCACGAAGTGCGGAGTCGGAGGACGCGCTTTCTCAGTGAAATCGTAGTGAGTGACAAGAAAGCAGGTCCTTCAGCTCCGCTTCGCTTCGTTCAGGATGACGAACTTCGTTCGTATGAGCTTCGCTGGTTCGCGCTTTGCGCGAAGAACCCAGGTTAGCTTCGCGAACCTGGGGCACCCGGATTTTGCGGCTGGAAGTTCGAGCGGTTGTGGGCGCTGGGAGTCTATCGGGATCCTTCGCTTTGCTCAGGATGACGCGCTTTGCGCGTACGAGCTTCGCTTAGATGCAAGCGATAATGTGTTTGCGCTCCGCTCAGAATGACAATGAGAAAACGTCGTCCTTGGGTTTCCTTATCCACGTGTGGCGGCGATGTCTGGCCCCAGAACTTCCTGTGCGTTTGGCGCTGGGCCTTCGGGGACGCGCTCCTCCGGGCCGCATGTCGAGCAATATTTCTGCAGACCTTCTTGCAGAATGGCGAAGGCTTCTTCCGGCGTGTCGGCAAAGCGGAAGAGGTTGGTATCGCCGACAGAGATGGCGCCCTTTTCCGCGAGCAAGTCAAGGTTGATGACGCCGTGCCAGTACGATCGACCGTAAATGATTATGGTCATGTCCTTGGCCATCTTGTGTGTCTGCGCCAGCGTCAGAAGCTCAAACATTTCGTCCAGCGTGCCAAAACCTCCGGGAAAGACAACGAGTGCTTTTGCGAGGTAAGCAAACCAGAACTTGCGCATGAAGAAGTAATGGAACTGGAAGTTCAGCGCAGGTGTGATGTAGGGATTGGGCCGTTGTTCAAAGGGAAGTGCGATGTTCAGGCCGATGGTTTTGCCGCCTGCTTCATACGCACCGCGATTGGCAGCTTCCATAATGCCAGGGCCACCGCCGCTGCATACCACGAAACGATGGCGGCGTCCCGGCAGGTCCTTCGCCCAGTCCGTCAGCAGATGTGCCAGTTTACGCGCGTCTTCGTAGTAGCGCGCCATCTCCACTGCGGCTTCGGCGCGTTTCCGCTGCAGATCGCTTGCTTCCGGCGAACTGTCGGGCTGCTCATGGGGTGGGGCGGGATGGTTGGAATAGGAGTTTGCCAGTAGCTCCATCTCATGGTTTGCCACGTCCAGTGCGGCGAACCGCGCAGAGCCGAAGAAGACCACAGTATCCTGAATGCGTTCGCGCCGAAAACGCGCCATGGGTTCCTGGTATTCGGCCAGGATGCGGAAGATGCGCGCATCCGGGGTTTGCAGGAAGTCGTCGTTTTCGTAGGCCAGCGGGGCCTGGTCTAACAGAGTTTCGGGAACGGGAAGGTTTGTCATCCGTTACCTAGGATGCACCATGGAACTGTTGTAGAGGTATTGGTGGCGGTGACTGGAATCGAACCAGTGACCTACGGGTTATGAGTCCGTCGCTCTAACCATCTGAGCTACACCGCCATGGTGTGTGGGACGCGCCTTGCGTTTGGGGCGGCGGGGAGCCGCGCACAAGGCACTCGATGTAGTTTACTGGAAGTCGGGCTTCGGCTCAAACTGCCGTTGTCCGGATAATTGCACGTATGAGTGAAATACGCATTCTGGGAGTGATCCCCGCACGCCTTGCCTCCACGCGCCTTCCCGGAAAGGTGCTGCGCCCATTGCTGGGCAAACCCATGCTGCAGTGGGTGGTGGAGGCAGCGCAACGGTGCCCGCAACTGCATGAAATCGTCGTTGCGACGGATTCTGAGGAAGTGGGGGCGCTTTGCCAGGCGCATGGATGGCAGTGGCAGATGACGGACGCCGCGCTGCCCAGCGGAACCGACCGCATGCGTGCCGTGGCGCTGGAGCGGGAAGCGGACATTTACGTGAATATCCAGGGGGATGAGCCGCTGCTGCAGCCGGAACACATTGACGCGCTGCTGCGACCGTTCTCGCGTGGCATGCACGTGGAATGCAGCACGGTGAAGACCCTCTGCGCGCCGGAGAACATCCACAATCCGAATGCGGTGAAGGTGGTTCATGCCACGGACGGCCGTGCGCTGTATTTTTCGCGTGCCACCATTCCGTACGACCGCGATGGGGCAGGCAAGGCCACGTACTGGAAGCATCTGGGGCTGTATGCGTATCGCCGGGATGCGTTGCTGCGTTTCGGAACGCTGGCGGCCAGTCCACTGGAGCAGACGGAGCGATTGGAGCAGTTGCGCCTGCTGGAAAACGGGTTGGCGCTGTATGTGGAGGCGGTGGAGTTTGACACCGTTGGCGTGGATACCGAGGCAGATGTGGCGTGCGTGGAAGCTTTGCTGCAGGAGCGGTTCGGCGCTTAAAGAATGAACGCCGCGACGCTGCGGATTCGCCGCGACGCTGCGTTCAGTTTTTGTTGCTGCTGTTAGTTCTTTCTTGCCAGCGGAATTTTCACCTGCAGGCCGTCCGCATCGGAAGTGACCTTCACCACGGCCAGCGATCGTGCAATCCAGGTGGCGGCTTTTAGCTCTACACGCGGCGTGGAACTGAGCACGGCAAGCACGCGGCAACCAGCGCCGATGCCACTTTCCACGCCCGATACTGCGTCCTCAATCACGATGCAATCTTCCGGCTTGAAACCAAGCGCTGCTGCACCGCGAATGTAGGGTTCGGGATCGGGCTTGCCCTTGGTGATGTCGTCCGCGGAGACCAGTCTGGGCGGTTCCGGCAGGCCTGCTGCTCTCAGGCGCGCTTCCAGCAGGCGGCGCGTGCAGGAGGTTACCACTGTCCAGCGATCCGGCGGCAGGCTTGCGAGCAATTCACGCACGCCGGGCAGCACTTCAATGTCGCCCACGTCTTCAATCTCCATGTCTTCGATGACGCGGAGGCCCTCGTCCGGGTCAATGTCCGGGCGAAGCATGATGACGATGTCGCGCGCGGGGCGACCGTGTGGCAGGACGAAGTTGTCCGCGTTTGGGACGTTGTACAGCTTGGCCCATCGCTTCCAGCATCGTGTGGCGGATGCGATGGAACTGATGAGAACGCCGTCCATGTCAAAGAGAAGGCCCTTGGCCGTGGTATCTACGCTGGCCAAAAGTTAGCCCTCCAATACGAATTGTTCTGCTGCTTTAAGGATTTTCTGCACGGCATTCTGCGAGGTGGATTCGCAGTAGACGCGCAGTAATGGCTCTGTGCCGGAAGCGCGCAGCAGCAGCCATGTTTCGGCGGCGTTGGGTTTAGTTTTTGCTTCCGGATTGTCGAGGAAGAACTTGATGCCGTCCATGTCCTCGCTCTTCAGAACGCGGTAGCCAGCGATTTCCGTGAGTCCGCTGGAGGCGCGCTCGATGGCTGACTTCTTCAGGCGGTCATCGATGTGCATATCGATGCGGCCATACTGGTGCTCGCCGAATTCGTTCTGCAGCATGGCGACCAGCTCGCCGAGCGTCTTGCCTTCTTCGGCCATCACGTTCGCGAGCAACAGCGCGTTCAGGATGCCGTCGCGCTCCGGCAGGTGTTTCTTGATGCCAACGCCGCCAGACTCTTCACCACCAATGAGGATGTCTTCCGTCAGCATCAGGTCGCAGACGTACTTGAAGCCAATGCCGTGTTCGTGAAGTTTGCGTCCGTATTTCGCGGCGATGCGGTCAAGCATCTTGGTGGTGTTGAAGGCGCGTGTGACTTCACCCGGCCACTTCTTCTTTTCCAGCAGCCACCACAGCAGGATGGCGAAGATCTTATGCGCGTCGACTACGTTGCCGTGCTCGTCGACAGAGCCAATGCGGTCGGCGTCACCGTCGGTGATCAGGCCAGCGGCGCATTTCTCTTCCACAACCTTCTTCTGCGTCAGCGCAATGTGCGGCAGGATGGGTTCGGGGTTGATGCCGGGGAAGAGTGGATTGTGCTCTGCGCGAATCTCCACGCAGTCCACACCAGCGCGTTCAAAGATGCCTTTCAGTACGCCTGCGCCTGCGCCGAACATGCTGTCGATAAGGAAACGCTGCTTTGCCTTGGCGATCAACGGCAGGTCGGCGAACGCTTCTACGGCTGCAATGTAATCGGGCATGAAGTCGACTTCAGTAATGGCAGCAGGAGTCGCGGTCGCGGGTACGTCTTTGCCCAGATAGGTTTCAATACTCTTGATAATCCCCGGCGAACCCGAACCACCGTAGCTGGCCTTGTACTTCACACCATTCCACTGTGCAGGGTTGTGCGACGAGGTGATCATGATGCCGCCTGCGGCCTTGCGATGGGCCACACCGTAGCTGAGTGCGGGCGTGGCGGTGATGTCCTTTGCCAGCAACACGGGGATGCCTGCTTCGCTGAGTACCTGCGCCGCCACGCGCGCGAACTGCGGCGAGCCGAAGCGTGTGTCGTAGCCAATGCAGACACCCTTCGATGCGTCTTCGTGCGCCAACACGTAGTTGGCAATGGCACGAACCGCGATGCGGACATTGGCGTAGGTGAAGTCGTCGGCGATGATGCCGCGCCAGCCGTCGGTACCGAACTTAACCGGGCTGGAGAAGGTGGCGGTAGAAGTGGTCTCGCTCATAAAGTGCTCCCGATGATTCTAGCGGCCTTACGGGAGATGGCATATTTTCTGGCGGGAATTACTTCGCTTTTTCTTTGCCATGCGCGCCCTCCAGTGCTAGGATGAGGTTCACTGAAATTGAGGAGATAGATCGCGTGGCCGTGGACGAACGCAGCAGAGCCGTAGAACTTGCCCTGGCGGGCATTGAAAAGCAGTTTGGCAAGGGCTCCATTATGCGCCTGGGCGCAAAGGATGCCATTGTTCCTATCTCCGTTATCTCCACCGGCTCGATCTCGTTCGACGCCGCGCTGGGTGTGGGTGGCGTGCCGCGCGGCCGCGTGGTTGAGATTTACGGCCCGGAATCGTCGGGTAAAACAACCATCACGCTGCAGATCATTGCCGAGGCGCAGAAGGCCGGTGGCCTTGCCGCGTTCGTCGACGCGGAACACGCGCTTGATCCCGTCTATGCGCGCAAGCTGGGCGTGGACACGGACAACCTGCTGATCTCGCAGCCGGACTATGGCGAGCAGGCGCTGGAAATTACGGAAGCTCTGGTCCGCTCTGGCGCGATTGATGTGCTGGTCGTGGACTCGGTGGCTGCGCTGGTTCCCAAGGCGGAACTTGATGGCGAGATGGGCGATTCGCACGTCGGTCTGCAGGCCCGATTGATGTCGCAGGCGCTGCGTAAGCTGACCGGTACCGTGTCGAAGAGTCGCACCTGCTTGATCTTCATCAACCAGATCCGCGAGAAGATCGGCGTCATGTTCGGCAACCCGGAAACCACCACGGGCGGTCGCGCGCTGAAGTTCTACTCATCCGTTCGTATCGACATACGCCGCATTGGCGCGGTCAAAGAAGGCGACGTCGTCGTTGGTTCGCGCACCAAAACCAAGATCGTGAAGAACAAGGTTGCCGCACCCTTCCGCGAAGCCGAGTTCGACATTCTGTACGGCGAAGGCATTTCGCGCGAAGGCGATGTGCTGGATCTGGCCGCGGCCAATAACATAGTGGAGAAGAGTGGCGCCTGGTACAGCTATGCGGGCGAACGCATTGGCCAGGGCCGCGAGAATGTACGTAACTTCCTCAAGTCCAATCCAGAAGTGTTCGCGCGCATGGATGCTGAAGTGCGCGCTAAGTTGAAGATCGGCGCTTCTGCTACGGCTCCTGTCCCGGAAGCGCCTGCGGATGGTGAGGCAAAGGCGCAGGAAGCTGTTCGTCCTTCACGGAAGTAGCCACTACAAAGTCATCATAGAAAAGGGCCGCCGTTTGCGGCCCTTTTCTCTATTGTGGGAATTTCCGCTTCCAGTTCTGTGCACCATGAAAGATCGAGACGATGAAAACAGTCGATTCCTTGTGCTGAAAGGCGAGCAAATACTTTGTGCCGGGAACAGGAAAGGTTCTCACTCCGGGGCGAGGAGCAGCTGACCCAACTTGTGGCCAGAGAGCTACCAACTCCGCTGTTCGTCGAATCTCTCGTATTACCCACATCGCCGCATTCGGTTGTTCTGCGGAAATTTCGTTCAGAATGGCCTCCAGCTTGGTACTAGCCCGGTCAGTCCATACGATGTTCATGATCCGAAACGACGGAAAAGTGCATTCATCTTCTCGTCCGCTGCAAACCGGCCTGCTTCGATATCTGCAAGGCCAAGATCAATTTCCGCAAGCTGGTCTTGCGTGAACTCGACTATGGGTTGCGAAATGTGATCGAGAAACTGTTCCACAGGAAGGCCGACTTCCGCCGCCATAAGCTGTAGCCGGTGATAGGTGCTATCCGTCAATTCCACACTCACAGTTGCCATGCGGGGATTTTACTCCTGCTCAGGTATGCTTCTTTTGTCATGGGAATTATCCGCGCCATCTACCCCGGCACCTTCGATCCGCCGACGAACGGACACCTGGACCTGATCAGCCGTGGGGCGAAGATTTTTGATGAGTTGGTGGTTGCCGTGTTGCGTAACAGCAGCAAGGGCACACCCCTGTTCACCACGGAAGAACGTGCAGAGATGCTGCGGGAGGTGACGGCTCCCGTGGGGAATGTCACCGTGGAGACGTTCGACGGCCTGTTGGTGGACTTTGCCCGACTGAAGCAGGCCAGCGCGGTGTTGCGTGGCATCCGTGCCATCTCCGATTACGAGTACGAGTTCCAGATGGCCATGATGAACCGCAAGCTGGACAAGTCACTGGAGACGGTCTTCATGATGCCTGCGGAGAAGTACACCTATGTATCGTCGCGACTCATTAAAGGTGTGTATCAGCTCAATGGCGATATCAGCGAACTGGTTCCCCCACTGGTGTTAGCGCGGCTGCAGGAGAAGCGTTCTGTGCGCGCCGCAACCCTTGGCGGTGAGGTTCCCGGAGAGGTGTAGTGCCTTTCGTTCGGGCAAAGTCTGTGTGGCTCCGTTAGAATCGGAGCCATGAGCGCAGCAGCCGCAGAAGTCCTCGCCGGGAAGAAGATCTTCTCTGATCGCATCAACCGCATTGAAGTGTCGGCCACGATGGCCATTACGGCGGAGGCGCTTCGCCTGAAGCAGAGCGGCATTGATCTTGCCGACTTTGGTGCGGGCGAGCCGCATTTTCAGACGCCGGAACACATTAAACGCGCGGCGATTGAGGCGATTGAAAAGGGCTACACGAAGTACACGGCGGTGGCGGGTATCCCCGAGGTGCGTCGTGCTGTGGTGGACCGTCATGCAGAGGACTTCGGCTCCAGCTATACGCCGGAGGAGTGCTGCTTTGCTACGGGCGGCAAGCAGGCACTGTTCAACGCCATCGAGTGCCTGGTGGACCATGGGGACGAAGTGATCGTGCCGGTGCCGTACTGGGTGTCATACAAGGACATCATCCAGTTCGCGGGCGGTACGCCGGTGTTTGTGCAGGCCAATGAGGCGGACAACTTCCGGGTGACGCCGGCCATGATCGAGGCGGCCATTACGAGTCGTACGAAGGCCATCATCCTGAACTCACCGTCGAACCCGTCGGGTGCGGTGATGAGCGCTGAGGATGTGGAGGCGATCATTCGCCTGGCGCATCGCAAGGGCATCTACATGCTGCTGGACGAGTGCTACACCTACCTGAACTTCATCGGGAAGCCGGTGAGCGGTGGGTCGTTCACGGACTGCAAGGAGCACGTGGTGGTGTTGGGTACGCTGTCAAAGACCTATGCCATGACGGGCTGGCGTGCAGGGTTTGCGCTGGGGCCGAAGGCGATCATTGCTGCCATTGGCAAGCTGCAGTCGCAGAGCACCAGCAACGTGTCCACACCGGTGCAGTACGCGTCGGTGGCGGCGCTGACGGCGTCGCAGCAGTGCGTGGAGGACATGAAGCTGGACTACATCAAGCTGCGTGACCGCCTGCTGGCCGGGTTTACCACTATTCCGGGGCTGACCTGCACGGTGCCTCAGGGCGCGTTCTATGCCTACCCGAACATCTCGGCGTTCCTTGGACGCGAGGGTGCTGCAACTTCATCGCAGGTGGCGTCGCGGCTGCTGAATGAGGCGCATGTGGTGTGCGTGCCGGGTGAGGCGTTTGGTACTGAACATCATCTGCGGTTCTCGTACGCCACGTCGGCTGACGTGATCGACAAGGGCATTGAGCGGATGCGTACCTTCTTCGCGGGGCTGGTCTAAGCCTATGAGCGCCTCCGTGACGACACCCCTGAAGCTGACGCCGCTGGTGCTGGCCGGTGGTAGCGGTACCCGGTTCTGGCCGCGCTCGCGGAAGTCGCGGGCGAAGCAGGTGCTGGCACTGTCCGGTGGCACAGAGACGATGATCCAGGAGACGGTGACGCGGTTGCTGCCGCTGGCTCCTGCGGATGACTTCCTGGTGATCACCAACGGGTTGCTGTTGGAGACCATCCGGCAGCAGTTGCCGGAGATTCCCCACGACCGCATCCTGTGCGAGCCGATGGCGCGGAATACTGCGCCTGCGTGCGCGCTGGCGGCCCTGATTGTGGAGCGGACCGCGCCGGAGACGATCCTGGGTGTCTTCCCGTCGGACCACGTGGTGACGGACGATGCGCGCTTCCAGCAGGTGATCCGTGCAGCAATGCGGATTGCCGCGGCGGGCGAGAACATTGTGGTGCTGGGTGCGCCGCCGACGCGTCCGGAGACGGGTTATGGCTACATCAAGCAGGGAACCGTCGCAGGTGAGTTCACTGATCTGGGCATGACGGCGCGCTGCGTGCAGCGGTTCACGGAGAAGCCGCAGATCGACCGCGCTATTGAGTTCGTGGCGGACGGAAACTATGCCTGGAACGCCGGCATCTTCCTGTGGTCTGCGCGGACGCTGGCCAATGCTATCCGCGAGCATCGGCCTGCAGTGGCGGGACCGCTGGAGACGATTGCCGCAGCGTATGGAACGCCGGAGTTTGAGGCAGTGTTCGCCGCCGAGTATCCGAAGGTGGAGAACATCTCCATTGACTACGCTGTGCTGGAGCCGCGTTCCGCGAAGGGTGCAGCGAGCAACATCTATTGCCTGCCTGCTGATTTCGGGTGGAACGATCTGGGTTCATGGACCGCGCTGCACGAACATGCCATGGCGAAGGGCGGCGTGAGCCGCGGCCACGGGAATATTGTGGAGTGCGACCAGGCGCTGCACCTGGAGGCGTTTGGCAATTACGTCTATTCGCCGGGTAAGACAGTTGCGTTGTTGGGTGTGAGCGACCTGGTTGTGGTGGAGACCGACGACGCGATCCTGATTACGACGCGGGCGCATTCGCAGGAAGTTGGGCGCGTGGTGAGTGAACTGACGCAGCGGCAACGGCTGGATTTGATTTGAAGAGCAGGGAGGGGTACCCCCTCCCCCTGTTTTTCTAAAATCGTCTTTTGATTGGGGTTAGGGTTTTGATGGCTGTAAAATCGTCTGCCTGTTGGGGTTAAGGGCAAAGTCCTCTTTCTAAATGGGTTAGGGCCGCGCTTTGCGCGGCCCTTTTCTGTTCTGTTTCTATTTTAGTGGTTTGGGGGAAATAACCTGCCAACTCTATTTCTTTTGGTTTGTTGGGGTTGGGTGGTTTAGGGACTTGACAGTGTTCTGACGCCTTCGGCTTGGTGCCAGCCATGATCGTTCCTTGGGCGCGCGGGATTTGCTTCATGCTCCTGTTTGTCTTTTTGGCCGCGCGGTTTTCTTGGTTGCGATTGTTTACGGCACGGCTGAAGCCGTGCCCCTTCAAAGTAGACGAGCTTTGCGCGTTGGAGCTTCGCCTTGCGAAGCTGGTTTCGTTATCTCAGTCTCGGGGCAGTCCCTATCGTTTATCAGGACATGACTCTTCCCTAACACTGAATGGTTGTCTGCCCGAGTATCACTGTGCTATATCATTATCACAGTGTTTAGAAAACCCAATCCGGCCTCAGGCATTCCGATCTACGTGCAGTTGAAAGAACAGATTCGCCATGCGATTGAGACAGGTGGCCTCATGCCCGGAGATCAACTCCCCGGCATTCGCAGCCTTGCTGAGAAGTTGGTGATTAATCCAAACACGATCATCAAGGTTTACAGGGAGCTTGAAAGCGAAGGAGCGCTCGAGATTCGTCACGGCCTCGGCGCGTTTGTTTCTGAAAGTAAGCGAAAGGCAAAGACGAGCGGAATACGGGATGCGCAACAACTCACTCAGGAGTTCGTAGACAAGCTGAGGGAGCAAGGGCTGCGCGAAGGAGAGATTCGTCGCCTGGTTGAGGCGGCGTTAGCACATCAGTTTCAGAGGAGATAATCTTGGCCTACGTCATCGAAACGCAGCATCTACAAAAAACCTATGGCACGCATCAGGCTGTGCGGGGCCTGAATCTTTCCGTCTCAGAAGGAGCTGTGTGCGCCTTTCTGGGCCAGAACGGTGCGGGTAAGAGTTCCACGATCAAGATGCTTCTGGGCATGATTCACCCGACTTCCGGTCATGGACGTATCTTCGGTCACTCCATTACCGATGAAGCCGACAGTCTGAAAATCCGCCAGAAGGTAGCCTTTGTTGCCGAAGACAAACGCCTCTATGACTACATGACGGTTGCCGAGTTGATCCGCTTTACTCGCGCCTTCTTCCCGACGTGGGATGTTCGATTTGAAAAGGAGCTTCTTGATCGCTTTGAATTGCCGCTCGATCGCAAAGTCCGGCAGCTTTCAAAGGGTATGCGTACAAAGTTGGCGCTTCTCTTAGGCTTTGCGCGGGGATGCAAACTCCTCATCCTTGATGAGCCTACTGAGGGTTTGGATCCGGTCGCTATTGAAGACGTGCTCGAGATTGTTGTGTCGCTCGCCGCTCAAGGAACCACCGTGTTCTTTTCATCTCACCAGATCGGCGAAGTGGAGCAGATAGCTGATCACGTTCTGATGATAAACCGAGGTCAACTAGTTCTTGACGCTCCCACCGATGAAGTGAAAGAGACGTACAAACATATCCAAGCGGTCTTTCCGGAGCCAATGGAGGAACGTGACTTCAGACTGCCTGGCATCGAGAGAGCGCGCATTGAGGGACGTACAGTCACCTTGGTGGCGAGTGACCATGTCGAGTCGATTCTGGAGCATGTTCGGATGTTACGGGCAGGGAGTGTTGATGTCCTGCCTCTGACGTTGAAAGAGGTGTTTCTTGAGAAGGTGAAGGTGCGCCCATGAGGATGCTGCTCTATAAAGCGTGGATCGAAACCAGGATGCGCTTTTTCGCGGGACTGGTAGCGGTGACGATTGTCTGCACGTTCTATCTTCAGCAGCACGCGTGGTTGGTAACGATGTGGTCGCACGAACTGTCCGACCCGAAAGGCTACCATTTCGCCTGGATGCCATTAGGCATCAACCATTTCAGCTGGTACCTCTGGCACTATCTATACGACAACTATCTTCAGCAGGTCTGGTCGCTCTTTGCGTTGCTGTTCGCATTCGGAGGGCTGGTTCGCGAGAGAAGCAATGGCACTATCCTCTTCAGCCTGGGGCTTCCGGTAAGTCGACGCCGATGGTTATTCTCCAGGCTTGCCGTGGCGTTGATCGAGGCAATCGCCGTTGCGTTGTTCGCACTGATCGTGATCATCGTTGGCTCGAAGATCATCCATCAAGACTACTCATTGGGTCAACTGATGCTGCACACGATTCTTATGGTCGCGGCAGGGGTGATCTTGATTGCAATGGGGAACCTTTGTTATTCGCTTGTGCCGGGTAATTACACCTCGTTGCTCGTCACCCTGGTTGTTCTCGGCGTTCCGTATCTACTGCTGCAGGATTACATGCAGAATCAGCGCGATTCCCATACGACCACGTGGTTGCAGTACTTCGACGTGGGGCATGCTATGGCCGGACCATGGCAAATCACGTGGGGTTCCTTTCCGTGGGTGGCTGTGGCGTGTGCATGGGGACTAACCGGATTGTTTTTACTGCTGACGGCTTCCTATGGAGATCGCATTGATTACTGAAGCGTCAGTCGTGCAGATCGACTTCTCATCGCCTACGACGGCTCTCTTCTGGAGGTACTGGAGAGAGACGAGGGGTCGCTTCGCGGCGGCGCTCGTCCTTCTTGCTGCGCTCGTCTCGTATGCTGTGGCGTCCAGCCCAAGCTTCCTTGCCCGATACAACACGCGCTTTCCTGACAAGCCCTTAGCTTATTCAGCTTATGTATGGAGCGGACTGTTTCACTATGCCCTGCAGGGCCTATGGATTCTGGGCGCTTTCGTCCTAACGCTCGGCGGCCTGTCACGTGAAACGGCCTCTGGCGCTGGCCTCTTCACCCTGGGATTGCCGATGAAAAAAGCCCATGTATTCTTGGTCCGGGCTTGCATCACATGCTTGGAAGCCATCGTCCTCGGAGTCCTGCCTGCGGTTCTGATTTCCGTCTCGTCGGGACTCGTTGGTCAAACCTATCCTTTGTCGCAGGCTTTATTCTTCGGCGGGGTGATGGGTGTAGCTGGCCTGGTTGTTGTCACATTCGGGCTCCTGCTGTCTGAGATATTTACCGGCGAGTTTACGGCAGCCGTCGTTGGACTCTGCCTTCTCAGCGTTGTATTTCTGAGTTACAAAGCGCATACGCTCAAAGGTTGGAACGTGTTTGAGGTTATGAGTGCAACAGCAAGCATTGATCCCATTTCCCAACTATCCAACTGGTCGGTACCGTGGCTTGGTTTAACGGCCTGTTGCGGTGCATCGGCCGTTTTATTGTGGGTCACCTGCCAACTTGTAAAAAGACGCGAGGCGTGACGACCCACGCTAATCCTCATATGTCAGCTTGAGGGAAGTGATTGGTTCCTTTGCGTGATGCCCAGATTGGTCCTTGCAAGCACGAGGTTCCTGGCCTTGGTGACTGACGCGCATGGCGGAGTGGTGAGCGGCAGCTACACTGGGCCATGATGGCGCGGATGCCGTGATGCGCGCCGGAGGAGTTGATTGCCCTATGCAGCCGCCGGTGGTTACAACGTCGCGTCCTCGTAGTGTGCCGAGCTTCTCTGTGATGGCTCGGCAGCCGATGCGGCCTTCTGCGGTGCTGCTGGCTGTGATGATTGCCGGCGGTGTTCTGTCGATGGTGGGCATGGGGCTGGGGCATGGCAGGGCGAAGCATTTTCGCGATGACGAAGGTGGCAGTGCCGCGCGCACTACTGGTGGTGCTCCTTCAAGTGCTGCCCATGCGGACGATGATGAGGATGACGATCCTTCGCAGGTGGACACGATTGTGCTGGGTGATGCGGGGGATGCTCCAGTGCCTGCGAGGAAGGGGCGCATCAGCAATGTGCATGCGACGTTGATTGTGCATCTGCCTCGTTTTGGAGAACAGGCGGGGCTGATTCCGGATAGTGCTGCGGGGCACCTGTTGTATCGGTGGTTGGCTGCGTTTAACCAGGCGAATGATTCCGCGCTGGAAGATGCGTTGCCGAACAATGCTGAAGGTGCCACAGCCGAGGCGCAGATGGAGTTACGCAGGCAGACCGGCGGTTTCAATCTGTTGTCTGCGAAAGAGGTGCAGCCGGGGTTGATTGTCTTTCGTCTGCGGGATCAGACACCCGAAGCGTGAGAGGTGCTGGGTACTTTGTATATGCGACCGAATTCGAATCCTGCTGCAGTTGCTAACTTCAGTCTGCGGGCCGTTGAGGCTATGGAACATAAAAAGACAGACGCGCGATAGTGTGCGCGAGATCGTTTGTGTGTTGGGTCCTGGAGATAGATATCTTTCGGCGAATCGGAAGATCGGATTCTGCAAGGTGATTTTTACGGAGACGTTCTGGACTGCGACTTCGAGAGACATTTGGTGAGTGGTGTCGCTGTCTGCTGTGGGGTATGGCATTCGGTGAGGCGGCAATGAGAGTAGCAGTGCTGTTGCGAGGATTAGTTTCATAGCAACGCGTTCCTCATTCAGTTTTCCGTTGGTGTTTTTTCGATGTGGTCGACGATGAGCATCTGCAGCGGGGCTTTGCGTGGTTCGAGTTTGAGGCCGAGATCCTGCACTGCTTCGAAGAGAGTGATGCGTGGTTCATGTGTATCTGCGCCTCCGTCGGCTCCCTGGCCTGGGCCGCCGGGGCCACCACGCATGCGCATGTTGTCGGGCATGAAGGTGAGGTCGATGTCGTAACGCTGCTGCAGGCCGGTCTGGTCTACGACGGGTTGATCGACAAACATGGAGAGCGTTTCGCAGAGACGGCTGAGGGTGATGGCGGGGCCTTTCAAGTGCATGCCGGTGGGGCTGCCCATGATCTGGATGTCGCCGCGTACGGGTGTGCCGGGACGGCGGTTGGGGCTGTCGGGGTAGTCCGTTGTTTTGACTTCGGATGGCTTGAGCTTTGGGCCGTTCTTGCCGACGACCAATGCGAAGACGGCGTGTTCTTTTGTTTCGCTATGGAACTGGAGTTTGAAGCGGTCGCGCAATAGAGACTGCAACATCTCTGGTACTTGATCTTCTGTGGCTCCGGCAGGGTACTTCGCTTCAATGTTGAACCGGTTGCGAATCCAATCCGGGCCGGTGACCTGAAATTCCTTGATGTTGTAAGCGACGCGGATCATGTCGCGCAGGGAGACGTTGACGTAGTGGATCATGGAACGTTCGGCGTTCATGCGGATTGCAATCATCTCCGCATCTGCATCAACGCCGGGGCGGATGGACGCGACTTCGAATGAGAGGTTGCTCTGGGGCTGTTGTGCTGTTGCCACTGCGAACGATGCGACGAGTACGAGCGGAAGGGCCAAAAGGAATTTCATGAGCCTGATTGTGACGCGATGTGCAGGTCAGGCGTGCAAATTGTATGTAAGGAATGTAAAGGCGCGGTGGGGTCAGAGGGCGAGTTTGTACCCGGCGCCTTTGATCGTAAGCAGGAAGCGCGGATAACGCGGGTCTTCTTCGATCTTTTTGCGCAGGCCTGCGACATGCACATCGACGGTGCGGCTGAGCATGCTGCCGTCTGCGGACCAGACGTTCTCCAATAGCTCTTCGCGGGTGATGATGTTGCCGCGATGTTGGTTAAGGTACTTAAGCAATCGAAATTCGATGGGTGTGAGTGCTACTGCAGTGCCCGCGCGTGTGACCTCATGTTGACGGAAGTCGATACGGATGTCACCGAGGATTGTGGTGTCTGGTGATGTTGCGGAAGGTTGCGATCGACGAAGCAGGGCTTCAATGCGTGCCATAAGTTCGATGGGTTCGCAGTTCTTCTGCACGTAGTCGTCTGCGCCGAGTTTGAGGCCGAGTACGCGGTCGATGACTTCGCCACGTGCGGTGAGCATGAGCACGGGCGTGGTGATGTTGCTCTTTCGCAGATCGCGGCAGATGTCGAAGCCGTTTTTGCCGGGGAGTGAAACGTCGAGCAGGATGAGGTCAAAGGCGTTTGCGCTGGCGGCCTGTTGGCCTGTGTTGCCGTTGCTTTCCCATTGCACTTCATAGGCGTCTGCGTGCAGGCGGTCGATGAGGCCGATGGCGAAGGCGTGCTCGTCTTCGATGAAGAGGATGCGTGTCATGCGGGGATTCTCAGAGTGAAGGTGCTGCCTTGTCCGGGTGTGCTTGCTACGGTGACGGAACCACCGTGCGCTTCGGCTGCGGAGCGTACGAGGCTGAGGCCGATACCGGAGCCGGGGATGTTTGTTTCCGCAGCAGACTGGCCGCGGTAGAAAGGCTCGAACAGATGTTCGCGATCAGCGGCTTCGATGCCGGGGCCGTGGTCGGAGATATGTATGAGGATTGCGTGCTTGTTTGTGGAGTATTCGGCCTGAATGCCGATCCAGTGGCCACTGGCGGCGTATTTGATTGCGTTTGTCAGCAGGTTGTCGATGGCCATGCGGAGTAAGTTGGCATCGCCTTGAATCGTTGGAAGATTGTTGGGGATGCCCTGCTCGACCTGGAATTGTGCGCGCATGAGTTCGTCGTGGTGTGTCGATAGAACGGTGGTGATGATGTTTGCGATGTTGATCGGTGCGCGTGTTGCTGTGCCGAGGTTGGAGTGGATGCCAGCGTATTGAAGCGTTTGCTCGATCATTTCGCTGAGGCGACGTGATTGCTGATGGATGAGTTCGCCGTATTGCGTGACCTTGTCTGTGCCGGAGACGAGGCCGTCAGCCTGATTGCGCGAAAGCATGGAAATGGACGAAACGGGAGTGCGCAGTTCATGCGAGACGGCCGCGACGAATTGCATACGTTGTTCTGCGGCGCGTTGCATGCGATATGCGCTTAGGACAAGAAGGATGATGGATGTGCCGAGAAGAAATTCTGCAGCGACAAGGAGCAGGAGTTCCTGTCGACGCTGGTGACGGAAGGCAGCGGCGAGTGGCAGACCGCGATGTGCGATCTGCAATTCCCATATGCCGTCGTTTGGCAGAGCAGGAAGACGCGGTACGACGCGGTCTTCGGTTTGAATTTGATAGCGCTGGATGATTCTGCCGGGAGGGGTTGGTGCGTTGGTTGGACGTCCTGGTATGAGAGGAAAGTTTCGCAGTGACACGGCGAAGAAGGGCTTACGCAAATCCGGTGTGATCTTCGGGCCGTAGATTCGCTGTGCGTCGCGATGGCGCGGGACGATGGCGAAATCGTAGTCGTTCATGGAGGATTTGCCGAAGGTCTCCGGAAGGAGTTTTGGAATGAGCGTGGTCCTGATGAAGTCTTCATCGAGTAATGCGATGAAGCAATGGTTGGCACGCGAGATACGGAATAGGCTTTGACCTTGTTTCGTTTTTTCGACAACGGGTTGAAACAGAGGCGTTGTAATGGCGAGTGGTTGCTGAGAGATGGTGGCGGTGCATTCTTCGGGATGCATCCAGTCGGGTGTTGCTACGGCCGTGAATGTGCCGGAACTGTTGGCGTGCAGAACGCGGGGCCGTGCGCCGGAAGCGTCGATGAGATAGAGATCTTTTACCAGCCTCGGAAGAGATGGCAGCGGCGCGTTTGTGGTCCATGCGGTTTGCGCGTCGTTCTGAAGGAAGCTGACGGCGTCTGCGATGTTGCGATTAAAACGCGAGGCAAAGAGTGAAGCGGAGAGGTCGAGGTGTTCGCGTTCGCGCTGTAGATCCGCGGTGAGCACGCGTTTTGACCATCGGTACTGCACAAATGCGACGACGCCGAGGAGTATCGCGAGCGTAACGCAGATGGCGATGAGAGTCCGAAAGCCGAAACGAAGGTGCATGGACGTGGATTGTAGCGATGGGGTGGATGAGACACAAGGATGGCATTCCCTCAGGGGCTAAACCCCCTGGCTTCGCGGCCTTTTACGGCAGGGCTGAAGCCCTGCCCTTCCGAGTACTTCGTACCGTTCTCGACGCTTCGCGTGGTCGTGCTTCGCACGATGAGAGCGGCTTTGCCGCTCGGCCCAGGTTAGCTTCGCGAACCTGGGGCACCCGGAGTTGTGGCTGAGAGGGTTCGATAATTTCGCTACTGCGAGAGTTCGTTGGGATTCTTCGCTGCGCTCAGAATGACTGCGTCGACGGTTTTAAATGATCCCGCAGTTTTCTCTTTTCCGTAGAAATTCAAGTGGTGTATTTATTCCCGTAGAAATTCGAGTGGTGTATTGATTCCCATAGAAGTTCGAGTGGTGTAGTATTCATTCCCATAGGAATTCGAGGGGAGAGTTGGCGATGGCGAAGAAGAACCAGGTGGACAGCGAGATGTTAAAGGGGACGCTGGACATGATGATTCTGCGGACGCTGGTGGGCGGCGATGCGCATGGGCACACCATTGCCAAGGTGATTGAACACACATCAGAAGATGTGTTGGAAGTGGAACAGGGCTCGCTGTATCCGGCGCTGCATCGGCTGGAGGATCGTCGCTGGGTTTCTTCGTATTGGGGTGTGAGTGAGAACAATCGCAAGGCGAAGTTCTACAAGATGACGGCAGAAGGGCGTAAGCAACTGGTGCGCGAAGTGACGCGGTGGCGGCAGATGACTCGCGCGATTGGGTTGGTGATGGGCGAAGAGGGAGGTGCGCAATGAGCTGGTTCCGGTTCTTTCGTCGCAAGCGTTCCGATGCGGAGTTGCAGGAAGAGATGACGTCGTTCCTGAATGAGGAGACGGCGGACAATGTGGCGCGCGGCATGTCTGAGGAAGAGGCGCGACGACAGGCTCATGTGAAGCTGGGCAGCAGGGAGAAGGTGCGTGAATCGTTGTGGGCGCAGAACTCATTTCAACCGTTGACGAGTCTTGCGCGTGATGTGAAGTTCGCGAGTCGCACACTGCGACGTACGCCGGGGTTTTCGTTCCTTGCCGTGCTGGTGGTGGCATTGTGCATTGGTGCAGCGACATCCCTGTTCACGATTGCGCGTTCGGTATTGCTGCGCCCGCTGCCGTTTCATGATCCAGACAAGCTGGTGATGTTGTATGAGGACCGCACGAAGGATGGCGTGCCTCCTGCCAAGCCGGGATACAACCCGGTGTCTCCCGCGGATTTTTACGATTGGCGATCGAAGACGCATGGCTTTGAAGATATGGCCGTCACGCGTGGCGCGGGTTACAACCTGACAGGCGAGCGTGGTGAATTACCGGAGTCAGTGCGTGCTGCCGCAGGATCATGGAACCTGATGCGTGTGCTGGGTGTGCAGCCTGCGGTGGGACGCTGGTTCACAGAGGCAGAGGACAAGCCGGGCACCACTTCAGTAATGTTGACGTGGAGTGTGTATCAGCGGCGATTTGGCGGCGATGCAGCGATTGTGGGTCGTCAGATTCACCTGGATGATAAGCCGTATACGGTGGTGGGTGTGTTGCCGTCGTGGTTTCGGTATCCAGATGCCGGGATCGTGTTGTGGGTTCCGTATCAGGGCGATATGGGAGAGACACTGCAACACCACGACTACCACCAGAGCCAGGTGATCGCGCGGATGAAGGATGGCGTGTCGCTGGCGAGTGCGGTGGCGCAGGTGCAGGCGGTGCAGATGCAGCTTCACCTTGCGTATCCTGATGAGCCGGTGCATGACCTGGTGGAAATGCGACCCATGCATGAGGATGTAACGGGCGATGTGAAACAGCCGCTGCAACTGATGCTGGGCGCGGTGGCATGTATGTTGCTGATCGGCTGTTTGAATGTGTCGAACCTGCTGGTGGCGCGTGGCGCTGCACGGCAGCGCGAGGTTGCCATTCGCAGTGCGTTGGGTGCGCAGCGTGCTGCATTGATCCGCGAACAGATGACGGAGAGCGTGCTGATCTGCATAGCCGGTGGCACGCTTGGCGTGGCGTTGTCCGTGCTGGCAACCCAGATCCTTGCGCATGCATGGAAGGATCTACCCACTGTACAGAGCATTCATCTGGATGGGACCGTGATTGCTTTTGCCTGCGCGCTGGTGTGTGTTGCAGCGCTGGTGGCAGGGCTGGTTCCCGCGTTGTCGTCTACGGACAAGTCGATGCTGAGTGCGATGCAGAGTTCCACGCGCACGGGAGGCGGCAGCATTGGACGCACGGCGTTGCGCAAGTGGATGCTGACTGCGGAGATTGCGATTACGGTGGTACTGCTGGTAGCGGCGGGACTGCTGGGCAAGAGCTTTCTGAAGCTGCGGACGACGGATGTTGGTTGTGTGACGAAAAACGTGCTGACGCTTCGTTACAGCCTGCCGGAGAAGCAGTATGACACGCCTGAGAAGGTGAACTCGTTTCAGGAATCTTTGCTGGAGCGTGTGCGTGCGTTACCAGGAGTGAAGGGAGTTGCGCTGGGGAATACCGTTCCTGCTGCCGGTTACTGGGGCGACTTTGTGTTCACGGTGAAGGAGCATCCTCCTCTTCAGGCGGGTGCACCCATACAAGTTGGATTGGTGCGATGGGCTGATCCCGGGTACTTCACGGGGTTGGGAATTCCGTTGGTGCGTGGGCGCTTCTTTACGAACCAGGATCGGTTGGAGCGTGCGTACAAGGTGATTGTGAGTAAGCAGTTGGCCGATCGTTATTTTCCGGGCGAGGATGCGATCAGCAGACATCTGCATGTGGCGGCACATGCGCTGAAAGGCAAGCCGGACGCAACGGATTACGAGATCGTGGGCGTGGTGGGCGATGTGATCTACCAGGTGGGTAAGGAAGCGCGACCGATGATGTACTTCCCGCTGCTGGATGGAACGATGAGTGGAGCAACGCTGGCAGTGCGCACCCAGTATGATTCGCTACAGTTTGCGCTGCCGGTGCAGAAGCAGATTGCAGCGCTGGATGCAGGATTGCCGGTGGCGGACGTGCGGACGATGGATCAGGTGGTCGGCGAGTCACTGGGGAATCAGAGCCTGAGTGCTGCGCTGGTGCTGGCGTTTGCGGTGTTGTCGTTGTTGCTGGCTTCGGTGGGTTTGTATGGCGTGCTGTCGTACCTGACAGTGCAGCGGACGCAGGAGCTTGGCATTCGGATGGCGCTGGGTGCGCAGCGCGAGCAGTTGCTAACACAGATGCTGCTGGATGGTATGAAGCCGGCACTGTTCGGGCTTGGTCTGGGGATGGTGGCGAGTTTTGCAGTGACGCGCGTGTTGCAGACGATGTTGTTTGCGACGAAGCCGCTTGATCCGGTGGTGCTGTTCGGTGTGGTTGCGACGCTGCTGGTGGTGGCGATGTGTGCGTGCCTGGTGCCTGCGTGGCGGGCTTCACGCATTGAACCGATGCAGGCTTTGCGGATGGAGTAATAAGGAAGTTCTGGTTAAGCAAATCTTTCGTGAATGTGTTGCGATAGATTGCGTGGATGTTTTCGGAGTGCAGGTGCGCGGTGTTGAGGTGGATATGCAGACTCGCTGCGTTCACTATCACTCATCGCGCGATGTGATTGCGATTCGTATGGCTTGCTGCGGTGTTTACTTCGCCTGCAAGGATTGCCATGAGGAAGTTGCTGGTCATGCGATTGTGGTGTGGCCGCGTTCGCAGTGGGATACGCGTGCCGTACTATGCGGCGTGTGTGGGGATGAGTTGACCATCCACGAGTATATGGAGTGCGACAACCGGTGTCCGCGCTGTGAGGCTGCGTTCAATCCCGGTTGCCGGAACCACTATCACTTTTATTTTGAAGTTTGAGTGCGCTCGATGAAGCTGCCGATGATTGTGGCGCATTCTTCGAGGAAGTCACGGTCGGCGGCGGTGAAGGCTGCGGCGTCGTGGCTGTCGATGTCGATTTCACCGATGACTTTGCCGTGGGCGTGGATGGGAACGACGATCTCAGATTTGGTTTCAATGGAGCAGGCGAGATAACGCGGGTCGGAGTGAACGTCGTCTACGATGACGGTCTGATTCTGCGCGACGGCGGCTCCGCAAATGCCTTGATGGATGGGGATGCGTGTGTGTTCCGTGGGTGCGCCGCGGAAGGGGCCGAGGACAAGCATCTCCGCGTCATTGGGGTCGAGCATGTAGAAGCCGGTCCAGTTGTAGTGGGGCAGGCGTGACGGAATGATGTCGACGATGAAGTTCTGCAGGGATTCAAGCGATGGGGCGGTGGTGGCGAAGGCGGCGATCTCTGCGAGGATGCCGGTGTAGAGGATCATGGATTTATTGTGCGCTCTTGTGGTTGTTTCGTGTTCCCGGTGCGTCGTAGCGGGCAGAGAAGAATGCAGGTCCTTCGACTTCACTTCGTTTCGCTCAGGATGACGATTCTTCGAATCGTATGAGCTTCGCTGATTTCCCCTGATTTGCGCTTTTGCGTTTTTGCGCTAATTTCCGCTTTTGAGCTGATTTCCGCTTTTGCGCGAATGGAGCGGATTGTTGGAAGGAACTTTGACTCTGTGTCGTCGCGGGAGAATGTGTTGGGATTCTTCCCCTTCGACAAGCTCAGGGGCAGAATGACGATCGGAGATCGTACGAGCTTTGCTTTGATACAAAATGACGTTCAGGCTCTCTCCGTTGCGAAGTTGCAAGATGTGGCGAGGATGGGGCAGGATGGCTGGGTGAATTCATCCAGGGTTTTTACTGCGTTGTTTGCCGCGCTGGCCGTTGCTGCGCTGGGCTCGTCCGTTCTTCATGCTTATCCGGCGGATGGCCCCAAGGTTCCAGCATGGGCTTATCCGCAGGGTGTTCACGAAGAGCCTGCCCCGGATGATGGCAAGCTGTATCACCTGCCCGGTACTACGCAGGCGTTTACGGACACGCAGATTAATCGCGTGAATGCAACGATTGACTGGTTTCCGAAGTCGCATCCGGCGCCGCCTTCACCGGTGATTACGGGGACGGAGAAGTACAAGGCATGTGGCACGTGTCACCTGATGAACGGCGTTGGAAAGCCGGAGACGGGCGACCTGCAGGGCTTGCCAGTGGCCTACCTTCTACAGCAGTTGGACGACATGAAGAATGACCGTCGTCATCCTGCGTATATGCCTTCCAGTCTTACGGGGATGGTTGCGATTGCGAAGGCGTTGACGCCGGAAGAGGCTCGGCAGGCAGCGGAGTATTTCCACTCTGTTCCGCCGGTGACGCATATTCGTGTGGTGGAGTCTGCGGATGCTCCGGTGACGCATCCGGGGCCGCATACGATTCAGCTTCCTGATCCGTCGGGTGCGCGTGCGCCGATTGGTACGCGCATTGTGGAAGTGTCGGAAGACGTGGAGCGCACAAAGCTGCGCGATCCTTCTATTGGTTTTGTTGCCTACGTTCCCGTGGGCAGCATCGCTCGCGGTGAGGCGCTGGTGAAGACTGGTGGTGCGAGCAAGATGACTTGCATCATGTGTCATGGTGCGGATCTGAAGGGGATGGGCGATTCGTTTCCGTCACTGGCAGGGCATTCGCCTACGGCTACGGCGCGGCAGTTGTTTGATTTCCGGAGTGGTGCGCGGGATGGGAAGAATGCTGCGGCGATGAAGCCTGTGGTGGCTGGGCTTTCCGATAGCAATATTGTGGATGTGTCTGCTTATCTGGCTTCGTTGAAGCCTTAGGTTGCATTCCCTCAGGGGCTAAAGCCGCTTGCTGATTGTGGGTTTTACGGCAGGGCTGAAGCCCTGCCCTTCCGAGTGCTTCGTACCGTTCTTGACGCTTCGCGTGGTCGTGCTTCGCACGAATGCCCAGGTTAGCTTCGCGAACCTGGGGTACCCGGTTTTGTGGCTGGAAGGGTTCGAGCTTGCTGCTGCGCTGATTCGTTGGGATTCTTTTCCTCGACAAGCTCAGGGTCAGGATGACGGCTCTGAGCTTGTCGTTGACTTACCGGACGAGCAGGTCGATGGGTTCGTGCGGGTCGCGGATGCGGAAGTGTTTGGTTAGCGATGGGTATTGTTTGGCTACTTCCGAATACATCTGCCAGGCGACGTTGCGGTAGCTCCAGTGGCCTGCGGGTGTGCTGCGGAGTTCGCTGATGTAGACGGCTTCTGCGAAATCCATGGTGAAGAGGGAACGGCAGCGCGTGGCCAGCGGCAGCACGTAGTCGGCTGCGTGTGGGTTGCACTTGTGGGGCTTGTTGTCTGTTGAGGCTTCGCTGGAGGACGTGGCGGCCCACTTCATCTGGATGCCTTGTCCGTTGAAGTGCGGCAGCGGCACGGCGGCGGGGGAATGTGCCGCGAGCCTGGGTGATGCCGGTGCGGCGGTGGCGTTGGCAGGAATGCCGGTGGCTTTGGCGTGGAAGGCGAAGGCCTGCTGGATGAGTTCCGTGTAACGTGCGAAGACGGGCGATGCTGACAGCGCGGGCTGCGAGGGGAAGTCCGGGAGTTCGTAGCCGTGTGCCGTGGTCCAGGGTTGCAGGAGTTGCGTGCAGCGGCGGTGGCGGTGCATGTCGCGGAAGCCACCGATGTCCATCAGGATGTCAAAGCGCAGGCCGTTGGCGGCGGCGAAGGCGCGCGGGAGTTCGTCGTGGCGGCCGCGATGTTGCAGGCCGAGGTCGATGATTTCGCTGATGCGCTTTTCGCTCAGCGCAGCGACGGCGTTGCGGATCTGGCGGAAGCGGTACTGCGTGTGCGGGTAGAGCAGCGAGGTGGCGAGGTCGATCTCAAGCGAGAGCGTTTCGCCCGTGGGCGGTGTAATGAGTTCGACGTTGGCCGAGTCCGGCGGCATGGGGACGATGGATTCGCCGGAGAGGAGTTCGGCTGCGGCCTGCTCCAGCAGCGGTTTTGTGGCACGTGTAAATGCGCTGGGCGTGGTGTATTTGACCAGCGTGGGGCTGACGCGGACTTCGCGCAGGATAAGATCCTCTGCGGTTTGCGCGATTGCGGGTTCGAGGGTGCGGATGGTCTGTACGAGATCGGCGCAGGCAGCTTCGTTGACCTGCCATGCGGGGCCTGCGGCGGCGTCACGCAGCTTTTCACCCAGCGCGCGGATTTCAGGGTAGTCGCTGCCGAGGAGTCGTGCGACCTGGCCTTCGAGGGTGCGGGCGTTGGTGATCTGGCCGAGCGAGGTGTTGGTGGCCAACGGCAGCAGGTAACGCGCCATGTCGTAGGCGCGGGCGCGGAGGGTGCGCGTGTAGGCCGCGTCGTCCATGCCCTGGGGGCGCGGTGCGTGCGCCTTCAGCTCCGTGAGCATGCCTTCGCCGATTTCGGTGTAGCCGTCGAAGAGGCTTTCGATGGTCTTCGTGTAGCCGAGTTGTTGCTCGGGGTTGTCGAAGGTCGGCGTATAGTAGCCGGATTTGCGGAAGTTCTGGTAGCGCGTGCTGCGCTCCTGGCCGTCCCAGCGCTGCTCGTCGACGAGGTCGATGGCGGCGAGGAGCGAGAGGCGCTCGATGGCGAAGGCGACGTGCGCGAGATCCGCAATGGAGCGATGGCCGTACTGGAAGTAGAAGGTGTTGAGGAACTGCTCAGCCTTCTGCGCGGAGATTTCCGCCAGCGATTCGCGCAGGGTGAGCGCGGAACGGGAGTACTTCGCCATGGCGTAGGCGAGGACTTCGGGGTCGGCCCCGTGGATGGCGTAGACGTCGGTATCGTTCTGGAAAGGGCTCATCGGCGTAGGGAAAGGATAGCAAGAAGCAGCGAGTTAGCTAGTCAGCAAGTTAGCGAGTCAGCATGTGGCTGGTCTTGACTTTCTCGCTTTGCCTCGGAGCGTTGTAGAGGGCACCGGGGAATGCAGGTCCCCTTCGCTTCGCTCGAGGGCATGCTTCAGCTGCGCTTCGCTTCGTTCAGGATGACGCACTTTGTGCGTATGAGCTTCGCTGGTCGTGCTTTTGCACGATGAGAGCGGCTTTGCCGCTCGGCCCAGGTTAGCTTCGCGAACCTGGGGCACCCGGTTTGTGGCTGGAAGGGTTCGATAGTTTCGCTACTGCGAGAGTTCGTTGGGATTCTTCGCTTCGCTCAGAATGACGACCTTCGGTCATATTAGCTTTGCTGGTTTAGCGGTGACGATTTTGAGTTTGTATGAGCTTTGTTGCTCCTCTCTAAATGCAGGAATGCTCGGATTCGGTTGCGAATCCGAGCATTCGGTTTGCTGTGTGTCTTTGTTTGTTACTGGAACCTGGTTGGGTCGGTGTGGATGCTGGCTGGGGGCAGGTCTGCGTCGGCGGTGCCGAGGGTGGTGTTGGGGATGTTGCTCATGTTCAGGTTGAGCGTGCCACCGGCGGTGAGGGCGTTGTGCGTGAACCAGAGGCGGGTGAGTGGCTGGCCGTTCCATGTGGCGGACTGCACGTACTTCGCGTCGCGTGAAGTGTTGGGTGCGCTGACGATGAAGTCCTTGCCGTTCTTCAGGTGGATCGTGACCCTGCTGAAGATGGGGCTGCCGATGTCATAGACCGGCACGCCGGGCGAGATGGGATAGAAGCCCATCATGGAGAAGACCACGAAGCCGGTGAGGCCGCCGCCGTCCTCGTCGCCGGGGATGCCCTGCAGTGTGGCGGGGAAGAAGGCGTCAAGGAGGGCGCGGATGCGCTTCTGCGTCTTCCACGGCTGGCTGAGGCGGTTGTAGACATAGGGGATGGGCAGGGAAGGCTCGTTGGCCATGCTGAATTCGCCCATCATGGATGTGCTGTCCGGGAACTTCGCCTGGAAGGTGTACTTGTTTGCTGGCAGAGGTTCGCGGAAGAGTTGGTCGAGGTTGGCGATGGCTTTCTGCTTGCCGCCCATCAGGTCAAAGAGGCCGTTGTAGTCGTGGACGACGTCCCAGGTGTAGGTGTAGGCGTTGTTCTCGTCGTAGTAGTCGCGACCGCCCATGCCACCGTCGAATTTGGGATCGATATTGATCCAGTTGCCCTTGTCATCCTTGGGCCATGCGAGGCCCTTGTCTGCACGGAAGAGGTTGCGGTAGTTGGTGCTGCGCTTGAGGAAGAGTTCGCGGTCTTCGGGCTTCTTCAGCACGGTGGCGAGCTGCGCGATGGACCAGTCGTCGGTGCTGATTTCATAGGTGACGGCGACGGCCTGACGTTTCTCGAAATCGTTGACACCTGCGACCGTTTCCTTCTCGCCGGGATGCAGCGCAGGCATGTAGCCGTGGGTGTTGTAGAAGTCGTCGAGTGAGGTTTTTGGGCCGAGCTCCCACGGCAGCACGGTGGTGTCGAGCGCGCGTTTGCGCAGACCTTCGTAGGCAGTAGGCAGATCGAAATTGCGGACGCCCTTGTTATACGCATCGGCAATCCATGGTGCGGCGTGATAGCCGTTCATGGTGGCGCCGGGGCCGGAGGCGAGTGCGAAGGTGGGCATGATGCCGCCCTGCTGATACATGCGGACGTAGGACTGAATCTTGTCTGCCTGCATGTCCGGATTCAGGATGGTCTGCAGCGGTTCCATGGCGCGGAAGGTGTCCCACAGCCAGTTGTCCACGTAGAAGGGACGCGCGTCGGTGTGGACCTTGTGGTCGTAGGCGGAGTAGTATTTGCCGTCTTCCGTGATGAGGATCATGCGCTCCATGCAGCGATAGAGCGACGTGTAGAAGACGCGGCGCTGTTCCGGTGTGCCGCCTTCGACGTCGATCTGGCCGAGAGCCTTGTTCCATTCCGCGCGGCCTTCATCACTGGTGCGGGTGACGTCCCAGTGATTGATCTCGCGGTGCAGGTTTTTCTTGGCCTGTTCGACGGAGATGAAGGAGACGCCGTAACGGAGTTCCAATTCAGATGTGGGCGCGGTCAGCGTGAGCTTCTTGTCGCCCGGGGTTGCGGTGATGGGATGGTTTGTCTCCGCGTAGAAGTAGGCGGTGAGGCCCATAGCTTTTTCTTCGCCGGAGATGGCGTCCCTGCCCTCAACTTTGAGCGATCCGGGATGGAGATTGCGCAGCGTTACGGTTGCCGTGTCGGCGTCGTAATGGAAGCGGTAGATGCCGGATTGATGCGATGGCGCGAACTGAATATCAATCTTCGCTTGATCGAGACGGCTGGTGTAAAGGTAGGGTGTTGCGTGTTCGTTGTCGTAGGTCTGCGGTGGACCGTCGCCGGGCAGGATGGCGAAGAGATCGGGCTGGCGATGCGAAAGGATGGTCAGCGGAAAGTATTGGATCTGGTCGTCGAGCGCGTCCTTGCGCACGGGATAGACACGCACCATGCTGTTGGGGCGATATGCCGTGGGACGCGTGGGAACAAGCAGGATGCCGACGTTGCCGATGGTGGTGTCTACTTCGTCGACGGGGGTTTGCTGCTGCGCATATCCGGTGGTGGTTGCTATGAGAAGGGCTGCAATGGCAATGATTTTGCGCAACTTGGAAAGCTCCTGCTTAGGGTCGAAGGAAGGATATCGCAGAGGAGATAGAAGGCGGGCTTGTGGGAGGTTAAAGCTGTAAGTGTCTTTGCCTTCTTGAACGGCCGTCTGTGGCTTGCGGGTGCATTGTAGAGGGTGTGGAGGAATGCAGGTCCTTCAGCTCCGCTTCGCTTCGTTCAGGATGACGGTCTTCGACCGTTTGAGCTTCGCTGAGATACAGGGTGATGAACTTCGTTCGTGGGAGTTTCGCTGGTTCACGCTTTCGCGTGAATGGAGCGGCTTTGCCGCTCGGCCCAGGTTAGCTTCGCGAACCTGGGGCACCCGGCTCTGCTTCGCTTCGTTCAGGATGACCGGTCTTCGGCCGGATGAGCTTCGCTGGTTGTGGCTTTAGCGGATACAGGTGCGCAGATAGGCGTGGACCATGTTGAGGAGTTGTTCGCGGATGGTGGGCAGAAGTTTTTGCGTGGGTTTGTCTTCCAGCAGGCGACGGGTGACACCGGTGATGCAGGACAGAACCATGATGGTGAGCAGTTCCGGTTCGCAGGTGAGGCGTTCGGTTGCGGTGCTGAAAAGCATCGTAACCTGGCGATGTCCGCGGTTGGCGATGTTGCGCGCGATGCGCATTCCATCTACGTCTGAAGCGATGGCGTAGAGGCTGGCGCTGTTGTTTACGTCGTTGAGTTTGGCATCGAGCCAGGTGTCGATGAGCGCGGTGGCCTGATCGAAGATGCTGCGGTTGCGTGAAGATCCGCAGACGTCTTCCACGGCTGCAATGACGTGATCCATGTGACGGCGTAACGTCGCCTGCAGAAGCGCACTCTTGTTGGGGAAGTATTGGTAGAGCGTTCCAACGGACACCCCGGCGCGATGGGCGACGAGTGTGGTGGTGAGTTTCTCTTTGCCGACGCTGACCAGAACCTGAAGCGTGGCCTGAAGAATGGCGTCAACCGTGGCTTCCGAACGCGATTGAACAGGCGTCTTTCTTGGCTGAAATGCGATGGCGAAGGTAGTAGACAAATGCGAACTCCAAAGCTGAAGGTTTCTTCATCTAACTATACGAGCCCGCGGAATCGCGGTCTTTTTCAGGAGATGTGAGCGATGAGTGCAGGGTCGTATGTTTTGGGTGATGTTGCGGTAAACCGCATGGGTTATGGTGCGATGCAGCTTGCAGGGCCGGGTGTGTGGGGTCCGCCGAAGGATCGTGCTGCGGCTGAGGCAGTGTTGCGCGAGGCTGTTGCGAGTGGGGTCAATCACATTGACACCAGCGATTTTTATGGGCCGCATACGGTGAATGCGTTGCTGCGTGAAGTGCTGCATCCGTATGACGGATTGACCGTGGTGACGAAGGTGGGCGGGCGTCGCGGTGAAGATAAGTCATGGCTGCCGGCGCAGAGTGTGGCGGAGTTAAAGAGCGCTGTGGAAGACAATCTGAGCAACCTGAAAGTGGATGTGCTGGATGTGGTGAATCTGCGGTTGTGGGGTAATAACGGTTACGCAGCGAATGAGGAGTCAATCGCGGAGCGCTTCTCTGCTTTGGCGAAGCTGCGTGCGGAAGGAAAGATCAAGCAGCTTGGCCTGAGCAATGCTTCGCGTGCGCAGGTGGAAGAGGCGCTGACGATAGCGCCGGTGGTGTGCGTGCAGAACGAGTACAACCTGGCGCATCGCGGGGATGATGCTTTTATCGATTGGCTGGCAGAGAAGGGAATTGCGTATGTTCCGTTCTTTCCGCTGGGCGGATTTACGCCGTTGCAGTCTTCAGAGTTGTCTGCTGTTGCTTCAGAGATCGGAGCGACGCCGATGCAGGTGGCTTTGGCGTGGCTGTTGCATCGGTCGCCGAATGTTCTGCTGATTCCGGGGACTTCTTCGGTGGGGCATCTGCGGGAGAATCTGGCGGCAGGTTCGCTGGAGTTGTCTGAGGATGCGCTGACGCGGCTGGATGCGATTGAACAGGTGAAGGGATAGCCTTATTCGCAGAAGGCTCCGTGCAAAAAGAAACGTCAGCGGTTGTAAGCCGCTGACGTTCTTTTGCAGACTTGCTGCGCTAGATGATCTGCACCAGATCGCCATGCCCGTTGTGCGCGGTGGGCGGCGTAATCTGCGAGGTTTGTGGTGCGCGCCAGTGGTCGATGTAGCTGACCTGATGTACGCAGGAGATGGTGCAGTTCGGCGCGCAACCCTTCTCCGTCAGGAACTCCCGCTTTACATCGGCGGTGGTGTAGTCCTGCAGGGGAGTCGCCGGGTAGCCGCGTTGCTGACTGCAGTAATGCACCAGCCCGTTCTCGCAGACATAGAGATACCGCCCGCCTGCACGGCAGCGCCAATCGTTCGGCTGTCCGTTGGCAATGGCTTCCTGGAAGTGATTGAAGCGCGAATAGCTGCGACGGGTGAGCTTACGGACGTGCTCCCATACGGTGCGCTCTTCGCCGCCCAGCGGCTTCAACTGGCCGCTGCCATCGTGAATGATGCCGATGGTGGAGGAGAATCCAAGTCCCAGTGCGCGGCTGGATACCGTGAATGCATCCTGCGGGTTGGCGACGCCACCACCCACCACGGAGTTGATGTTCACATGAAAATCGGCGTATTCAGCCAGCCAGATCAGGCGCTGATCCAGAACCTTGAGCGACTTCTTCGACACGGCATCGGGCATGACGTTGTCGATGGAAATCTGCATGTGATCGAGGCCGGCCTTGTTGAGGCGCTCGATGCGTTCCTTATTCAGGTAGTAGCCGTTGGTGATCATGCCGGCCAGAGCGCCGGTCTTGCGGATGCGCTTGATGATCTCGTCAAGATCGGGGTGCATCAGCGGCTCGCCACCAGAGATGGTGATCACGGTTGTACCAAGACGCCCCAGGTGGTCGATGCGTCGCAGCATCTCATCCAGCGGTGTGGGTGCGGAATGGTCGTCGTACTCATTGCAGTAGGTACACGCCAGGTTGCAGCGGCGCATGGGCACAATCTGCGCCATGTACGGGTGGCCAGTGGACAGCAGCGCATGGCCAATGCCCAGTAATTCGCGCATACGCCGCGTGGCTGCTTTCCAGCGCCGACGAAGCGGCATGGGCCGGTGGCCGGGCTTGAGTTCCTGGGTCGGAGGTGTGGCAACTGCAGTCGACATACTGTCTTACAGTTTACCGGAAATGTCCGTATCGGTTCCGAAACAGCCTGTTCCGCACGAACCGGCTGGCGCACCCCGTTCCGCGCAGCCGATCTCAGTCAAAAATCACGGTTTTGTTGTCATAGTGCAGAATCCGGTGCTCCAGATGCCATCGCACCGCACGTGACAGCACTACCCGCTCCAGATCACGCCCCTTGCGCACCAGGTCAGGAATAGTGTCTCCCTGCGTCACACGCATCACATCCTGCTCAATGATGGGCCCCTCATCCAGATCGGCTGTTACATAGTGGCTGGTGGCCCCGATCAACTTCACGCCACGCTGAAACGCCGCGTGATACGGCTTCGATCCGACAAAAGCGGGCAAAAACGAATGATGCACGTTGATAATGCGCGCAGGCCACTGCGCCACAAATTCCGCAGACAGAATCTGCATGTACCGTGCCAGCACCACCAGATCCACATGATACTCGCGCAGCAGCCGCTGCTGTTCAGCCTCTACAGAAGCCTTATTCCCGTTGTTAACGGGCAAGTAGAAGAACGGGATGCCATAAAAATTCGCCAGCCCCTCACCATCCGTATGATTGCCGATGATCAGCGGGATTTCGCAATCCAGCTCGCCAGCCTTGTATCGCTGCAACAAATCAGCAAGACAATGGAGGTGCTGCGAAACAAACAGGCACACCCGATGCTGTTTACCCGACTCCGCCAGTGTCCAGCGCATCTGGAATTCACCAGCCACGCGCGCAAAGCGATCCGCGAAATGGTGGATGGGAAGCTCTGCAGAAGGCTCAAACTCAATGCGCATGAAAAAGCGCCCAAGCTCTGCATCCTGATGCTGTCCCGCATGAAGGATGTTCGCGTCATATTCCGTGACCAGAAAATTCATGATCGCGGCCACCAGACCCTTACGGTCTGGACATTCCAATAGAAGAACAGCTTTCGTCATACAGTGTGCCGACTACCAGTATGGCTGATGACTGCCTGCCTGCGATCCAGTGCCATCAGTAAACCCAGCTCTTCACATCTGCGCCGACCGGGGCGGTCTGCTTCATGTGCTCCGTCATCAGCGGCAGCAGTCGCTGAATCCAGTTCGCGTTGTTCTGCTGCATGGTGTATTCGCTGGGGCCGCCGGTGTAGCAGTGCGGCATGCCGGGGCCGTACTGAAATTCCGCATCCGACCGCGGATTCCGCGTCAGCTTCAACTGGTTATCCAGCAGGTGCACGGCGTTGTTCAGAAAGTACGTATCGCCATCGCCCACGGCAATATGCATCTTGCCTTCCACCTTTGGTCCCAGCGTTGACCAGTCGCGTTTCAGAATAGCGTTGATGTCGTAGTGCTCACGCCAGTACTGCACCACGTCCTTGTGAATTTCGCCGGTGATGGGATCCAGTACGTCGACTGGATAGCCGTCCGGGCCCTGTGGCGAAAACACTGCCTGCCAGATGCCCCACTGCTCTGTCGATCGCCCATGCGTTCCCAGCACATACTCAAACGCAAACTCATCGCCGGTATTCGCAAGAATGGAGCCATCCGGCTTGCGATCCGTCGGAACCGGCACGCTGCCAAAGTCGCCGTGGCGGAAGAACGCGTTGGGATCGTCGTACAGATTGATGTTCTGATAGGCGTGGAAATCCACGGGATCAGGGCAAGCGCCCCACGTGCCGTTGTAACCATCGGGATAGAAGACCTGCGTGGCAATCGCTTCCCAGCCGCCGGTCGATCCACCTGCAGTAGCGCGAGCCCAGCCTGCGCCAATGCCGCGATACTTCGCCTCCACCGCTGGAATCAACTCATCGTTAATCGCCGATCCATACGGCCCCACGTTCGCGGAATCCACATCATACGAATCGTCGTAGTACGGGTTCGCATTCTGCACATACAGCACGATCGCGCGTGGCAACCGGCCCGTTGTCCAGTCCTGAAAGAAGCGATAACCACTGTCACCGCGACGCCCGCCACCACCTGCTACTGCGGTGAACGCGGGCTGCATGCCGGCACTGAAATGTCCCTGCCACACCACCAGGGGATAGTGCGCGTCCGGATGCTCGTCAAAACCCTCCGGCAGCAGTACCCATGCACCCAGATACATGTCGCGGCCCCAGAACTTCGACAGCTTCTCGGACTTGAAGCGCATGTACTTCAGCCACTTGCTGGTCGCCGGGTCCTTCGCAATCACTTCAGGGTCCTGCTTCGATCCCTTAATCTCTGGAATCGTCTGGTCCAGCGTCAGCTTGATCGTCGTGTTCGCCTTGCCATCGAAATGCACCTTCACCGGCTTCGAATAAACGTTGCCTGGCTTGCGATTCCACTTCTGGCCTTCACCCTTATCCGGCGGCAGCCACGGCGATTTTCCATTGGCCAGATGGAACTGCTCGTACACATTGAAGACGCCCTGCACAAAGTAATCGCCCGCGGGGATGTCCGTCAGCGACCGCAGCGGGTAGCCAAGCGTCTTCGCATCTGCTGTCACTGTTTTCGTAGACGGAATGCCGTCAATGCCTACGTCCACGCCGAATCCCTGCGCCGACTGATACTGCTCCTGCATCTGCATGCGCGGCTCGGACTTATCGTCCTTCGCAAACACAACGATCAAATGCCCATGCTGCGCGGCATCAGGCAACGAGACTTCGATCTTCTGTGCCAGGGCAGACGTGGACAGGGCAAACAGGGCAGAGGTGACGATCTTCTTCATGGGCTTGCATTGAATGTACAACCGCTGCGATGGGAAACGCGCGCGAAATCCGCTGGAACCATTGGTCGCCATTGACCGTATTGCTCTCTCAGAACAATCCACGTTCACTATCCGGAGACAGAGACAATGCTGCTGAAAACGCTTTTCCCTGCAACCGTCGCTATGGCGCTCCTCTGCACGGCGACCGCAAAGTCACAGCAGTCGATGCCGCCCGATGCAAAACCCGGCTTTGAAGTGGTGACGATAAAACCTGCGCCTGCCGACGAAACTCGCCAGGGCTTTGATCTGCAGGGGAGGCACATCAAGCTGATGCGCGAATCTGTCCTGAACATCATCATTTTTGCGTACTCCATGCACCCCAAACAGGTGGTGGATGCGCCCGACTGGGTCAGCACGGAATTCTTCGATGTGGACGGCGTTCCCGACGTGGAGGGCGAGCCAAACCTCGTCCAGTATCAATACCTGTTGCAACGCCTGCTCGCAGAGCGTTTCGGCGTGCGCATGCACAAAGCCAAACGCGACCTTCCGGACTATGCACTACGCATCATGCCCGGCGGGATCAAGTTCGCAAAGACCACGTGGACCAAAGACAACCTGCCGCACCAGGGCGGCCATAACGGTGCGGACGGCCAGACCATGACGTTCACCAATAGCTCCATGGCTGATTTTCTTCTGCTGGGGATACAGCACGTTGTGGATCGTCCGGTGGTGGATGAAACCGGCCTGACCGGGCGCTACGACTTCGCCCTGCACTGGCTACCCGATCCGATCAAAGCGCCAGACGGCGATGCGGCGCCGGGCCTTTTCACCGCCATGCGCGAACAACTCGGCCTTGAGCTGAAAGCCACAAAAGGCCCGGTTGATGTTCTCGTAGTCGATTCAGTTGAGAAACCTGGCGCCAATTAGAACGCAGCAACATTTCACCTTCGTGCAAGGAAGCCCTTTGCTGTGCTGCCCGGAAATTATTCGATAACCGCCTAAACAGTGGCAAATCGGGCCAAACGAAGCCCGGTCCTTTCGCCCCTTGTCTGCCAAACCCGATACACTGAAAGGTGAACGTCTGCGGCGAAATTCGCTGCTTCGGAACGCCTCGTAACGGAGTGAGATTCAACGTGCAAACCAGCTATAACGGCATCGCCCTTCCTGTGAACGGAAAAGCAATCACCTATGAAAACGGCGCGTACGTTGTGCCGGACACCCCCATCATCCCGTTCATTGAAGGCGACGGTGCGGGCCGCGACATCTGGAAGAACGCACGCCGCGTTCTCGATGCCGCCGTTGAAAAAAGCTACGAAGGCAAGCGCCGCGTGGAGTGGTATGAAATCCTCGCCGGTGAAAAGGCCTATCGCCTGCACAACGACTGGCTGCCGCAGGACACTGTGCAGGCATGCCTGGACTTCCGCGTTTCCATCAAAGGACCGCTCACCACGCCCATCGGCGGCGGCATCCGCAGCCTGAACGTCACGCTGCGCCAGACGATGGACCTGTATCAGTGCATGCGTCCCGTGAAGCATTACCCCGGTGTGCCCAGCCCCGTGAACAATGCCGATGATGTCGATGTGGTCATCTTCCGCGAAAACACCGAAGACATCTACGCAGGCATCGAGTTCAAGGCCGGTTCGCTGGAAGTGAAGAAGCTGCGCGACTTTGTGAACACCGAACTGCTTGGCAATACGAAGAAGAAGCTGCGCGACGATGCAGGCATCGGCCTTAAGCCCATCAGCGAACTCGGCTCCACGCGCCTTGTACGCGCGGCCATTCAATACGCTGTGGACCACGACCGCAAGGTGATGACCATCGTCCACAAGGGCAACATCCAGAAGTTCACCGAAGGCGCCTTCCGCGAGTGGGGCTATCAAGTGGCCACCACCGAATTTCGCGACAAGATCGTTACCGAACGCGAATGCTGGATCCTTGCCGCGCTCGACAAGGACCCCAGGATCGCGCCGGAAGCGATCGCAAAGATCGTCGAACCGGGCATCGACTTTGCTCCTGCGGCATTCGGCGAAAAGATTGTGGCTGAAGTGAAGGACGTCATCGCAAAGATTGGCGCGACCCACGGCAACGGCAAGTGGAAGGACCTCATCCTCGTCAACGACCGCATCTGCGACGCCATGTTCCAGGACCTGCTGATGAAGCCTGTGGAATACGACGTGATGGCCACCACCAACCTCAACGGCGACTATCTTTCCGACGCCGCTGCAGCGCAGGTGGGCGGACTCGGCATTGCGCCGGGCTCCAACATTGGCGATGGCTACGCTGTCTTTGAAGCAACGCATGGTACCGCGCCGCGCCTTGCCGATCAGGACGTCGTTAACCCTGGCTCGGTGATCCTCTCCGGCGCCATGCTGCTGCGTCTTATCGGCTGGAACGAAGCCGCAGATCGCATCGAAAAGGCCATGGAAGAAACCATCCGCCAGAAATTTGTCACGGTCGACTTCGCGAAGAACATGCCCGGCTCCACGCAGGTGGGCACTACGGCGTTCTCCGATCGCGTGATTGAAAACCTGTAGACCGTAAACCCACGGTTAAAAGAAGGCCCGGATTTCCGGGCCTTTTCTTATGTTTATCGCTAACTGCGTATGTCAGCGCAGCGCAGAGGGTAGCCGGTCGATTGCCGCGCAGTCTATAGTGTCCTGCGTCTGCAGCGCCTCGCTTTTTCGCGTTGCCGACAGCATTTTCTGACGCGCAATTCACGGAGCGATTCTCATCATGCAGACAAGTTACAACGGCATTGCTGTTCCCACCGCAGGTAAGGCAATCGAGTACACCAACGGCAATTTCACCGTTCCTGACAACCCGATCATCCCCTACATCGAGGGCGACGGCACCGGTCGCGATATCTGGAAGGCATCGCAGCGCGTCTTCGATGCGGCCGTCGAAAAAGCCTATGGCGGCAAGCGCAAAGTCTACTGGTTCGAAGTGCTTGCCGGTGAAAAAGCATACCGCCAGACACAGAACTGGCTTCCCGAAGACACCGTCAAAGCCACTGTCGATTTCCGCGTTTCCATCAAAGGACCGCTGACCACACCGGTAGGCGGCGGCATCCGCTCGCTCAACGTTGCGCTGCGTCAACTGATGGACCTGTATCAGTGCGTGCGCCCGGTGAAGTACTACCAGGGCGTGCCCAGTCCTGTGAAGCATCCTGAGAAACTTGACGTCGTCCTCTTCCGCGAGAACACGGAAGACATCTACGCCGGTATTGAATTCCGCGAGGGCACACCCGAGGCAAAGCAAGTCATTGAGTTCTTTAATGGCACCATGCTGAAGGGCGGCAAAAAGCAGATCCGCACCGACTCCGGTATCGGCATCAAGCCCATCTCCATCACTGGATCAAAACGCCTCGTCCGCGCGGCCATTCAGTACGCCATCGCCAACAACCGCCCCACGGTCACGCTGGTGCACAAGGGAAACATCCAGAAGTTCACAGAAGGCGCGTTTCGCGAATGGGGTTATGAAGTAGCCACCCAGGAGTTCCGTGACCAGGTCATCACCGAGCGCGAAAGCTGGATTCTCGGCAATCTGGAACAGAACCCCAACCTTACACCGGAAGCGAACGCCGCACTGATCGAACCCGGCATCGAATTTGCTCCTAAAGAATTCGGAGATTCTGTCATTGCGGAAGTGAAAGATGTCATCGCCAAAGTCGGCGCAACGCACGGCAACGGTAAGTGGAAGTCGAAGATCATGATCAACGACCGCATCGCCGACTCCATCTTCCAGCAGATCATCATCCGCCCCAGCGACTACAGCGTGCTCGCCACCACCAACCTCAATGGCGACTACATCTCCGATGCCGCAGCCGCACAGGTCGGCGGTCTTGGCATCGCACCGGGAGCGAACATCGGCGATGGCTTCGCATGCTTCGAAGCCACACACGGCACCGCTCCAAAGTACGCGGACCTTGACGTTATCAACCCCGGCAGCGTCATGCTGAGCGGCGTCATGATGTTCGACTTCCTCGGCTGGGGCGAAGCCGCGCGCCTCATTGAAAACAGCATGGAGAAGACCATCCAGCAGAAATTCGTTACCTATGACTTCGAACGCCAGATGCAGGGCGCAACCAAAGTCAAAACCAGCGAATTCGCCAGCAAGATGATCGAAAACATGTAATCAACAAGGAGCAGTAACAATCGACACGCCGCGGTGAATCCGCGGCGTGTCTGCTTTCATCGGAAAAATAAAAGAGACATAATGCCTTATGAACCATGACCTGCTGACATCGATCCTGCCTCTTCTCGAACGCACACCTGCCGCTCTGGAAGCACAACTCCGTGGCCTGCCCGATGAATGGATCAACGCAACGGAAGGTGAAGGCACATGGAGCCCACTCGTCGTCGTAGGACACATGATTCACGCAGAAGAAGAAGACTGGATGCCGCGGCTGCGGCGCATCCTGCAGCATGGCACCAGCGTTCCGTTCGATCCCTTCGACCGTGAAGCGCAGTTCACAAAGAGCGCCGGCAAGGGCATGGAGCAACTACTCCACGAATTCCGCACGGCGCGCGAAGAGGGCCTGAAGGAATTACGCGAGCTCAATCTGCAAGCTCACCATCTCACCCTGTGCGGTCTGCATCCCGCACTCGGCGAAACCACAGCGCATCAACTGCTGGCCACATGGGCCGCACATGATCAGGCGCACCTCGTACAAATTCATCGCACGCTCGCACGCCGCCTCAAGCCAGAGATTGGCCCATGGGCCACATTTCTTTCCGTCATGCAGTAGCTTCACGAAAGATCAGCCAATCAAACAAAGAACGCCGCGGCAAAACCGCGGCATTCTTCTTTATAAAGCTGTACTGGATTTAAGCAGCCGTAGCAGCCTTCTCTTCCAGCACCGGCCCAATCGCGTGAATCACAGAACATACACGAATCACCGCAGCAATCGTCTCTTCCGTCACGCCCTTCTGCCGCACTACATTCTCATGGCTGTCCACGCACTTGCCGCAGCCATTGATGGCGGAAACAGCCAGCGACCACAGCTCAAAATCATTGAGCTCCACACCATGCGAACGCAGCACATTCATGCGCAACTTCGCAGGCAGCGTGCTGTACTTCTCGTTCGACGACAGGTGATGAAAACGGTAGTAGATGTTGTTCATTCCCATGATGGCCGCGGCGGCCTTCGCCGCATCCAGTTCCATCGGCGAAAGATGATTAGCAGCTTCCACCACAATAGCCGCAGTCAAAGCCGCATTCCGCGTAGCCACAGCGGACGCAACTACTGTCCCCCATAGCTGTTGCTTCGTCAGTTCGGTATTGTTCCGCACCAGCGATGAGTAGTTCAGGCGAAGGTCCTTCGCATAATCCGGAAGCGAGTCAATCAAAGCATCAAGAGACATACAAACATTCCTTTCCGCAACTGCGTGAGAGCAAGTTGCTGGAAGAAGCGGGCCACAGAAACGTTCTGCGGCCCGCGATTGAATCCGTTAGGTAACGAAACTAAGCGTTGATGGTCTCTTCGCCCTTCTGCCAGTTGCAGGGGCAAAGCTCATCGGTCTGCAGCGCATCCAACACACGCAGAACTTCCTGCGGATTGCGGCCCACCGACAGGTCTGTCACATACACAAAGCGGATCACGCCCTGCGGATCGACGAGGAACGTCGCACGCTGCGCAACGCCTTCCTTCTCATCCAGAATGCCAAGTTGACCGCACAGGTCGCGCTTGATGTCCGCGAGCATGGGGAACGGCAGGTCCTTCAGGTCGTCATGGTTGTTACGCCACGCCAGGTGCACAAATTCACTGTCGATCGACAGGCCCAGGATCTGGCAGTCGCGGTCTGCGAACTCACGGTTCAGCTTGCCAAACGCGGCAATCTCGGTCGGACAGACAAAGGTGAAGTCCTTGGGCCAGGCAAACACGCAGAGCCACTTGCCCTCGTAAGTCTTGTTGTCGATGGTCTGGAAGGCATTGTTCTTATCGCGGGAAACGACAGCGGTTACGCTGAAGTCGGGAAACTGTTCTCCGATAGCAAGCATGGTCATGATCTCCTTGTTCTGGATGGCTCTTTGTTCTGGAGGGTGTTGCAATACTGCAAAATTTCCCAAAAGCACAAAACCCCACACCCTATTGAACAAGAATTATTATTGTCCAGCAATACTTCGCATTCTGATCTGTCCGAAGATCGCCCAGAGAACCATAACCAGCTTTTCCTGCAGCCACTTGCCGACTCATTAACACCGCTGCTCTACTAGCCCCATGCGAAACGTTTTGAGCCTCATCCTTCTCACCGCCCTCGCAGCCCCCTTCGCGTCCTGTGCGCAGGACGTCACAGTCCTTGTGCAACCCGGCGCAAAGCCAAACGGTCCGGACGTTTACCCCACTATTCAGAACGCCATCGACCACGCACCGGAACCCGGCCCCAACGGCCGCGTGACCATCCGCATCACGCCCGGCACGTACCACGAGCGGCTCTGGATTCCCCGTAACCGTCCCAACCTTACGCTCGTCGGCCTCGGCAAACCGGAAGACACGGTTGTCACCTCTGACCACTTCGCGAAACAAAGCGGCGGCACTTTTTTCACGCAGACGGTCGAGGTTCTGGGTGACGGCTTCCGCGCTGCCAACCTGACCTTTGAAAATAGCGCAAGCAATGTAGGGCAGGCCGTTGCGGTCGCCGTCCTTGCCGACCGCGCGATCTTCAAACATTGCCGCTTCCTCGGCTATCAGGACACCCTCTTCGCCAACTGGGGGCGGCAGTTCTACACGGACGACTACATTGAAGGCGCGGTCGATTACGTCTTTGGCAATGCCGCCGCAGTCTTCAACAAAACCGAGTTCCACACCGTGGCCCCGGGCTACATCACCGCACAGAGCCGCCTCAGCGAAAGCGAACCCACCGGCTACGTCATCCGCGACAGCCACCTCACCTTCGCGCCGGGAGCGGATGGCACCGCCATGACCGACAACGCCGTGCACAAGACGGCGCATGGCGTCTTCTTCGGTCGCCCCTGGCGCAGCTACTCGCGCGTGATTTTTATCAACACGAACATCGATAAGGGGCTGGAACCGGCAGGATGGTCTGACTGGAACAACGGCGGCGTTTTGAAAACCGCCTTTTACGCGGAACACAACTCCACCGGCCCCGGCTCCAACCCTGTTACGCGCGCGTCCGATGCGCGCAAGCTGACCGCTGCGGACCTCAAGCACTTTGAAACCCGCGAGTTCCTCAAGGGCAAAGACAACTGGAACCCGGAAGCCGAAGCCGCCCAACTGCCATAACAAAAGAGCCCACCGAAGAAAGTGGGCTTTCTCATGACGATGTCTGGTTCGGCAATGACCTATTTTGTGAGCCACAGGCCGTCGGGGTATTTGCCTGCGGGGACAGTCTTTACGGTTTCGTTTTTGACCAGGTCGATCTTTGCCAGTGAGTTCGTTTTGGGTGAGGATGCCCAGGCCCACTTGCTGTCTGGCGAAACGATGATTTCATTCAGACCGGTGATGGTGGGGATGGTCTTTGTGACTTCAAGCGTCTTCAGATCGACGACCGCGATGTCCTCCCGGCCTGCCATGGCGACAAGAACGTATTTGCCGTCGGGCGTGGGGGTGGAACCGTAGCCGATGGCGGGGAGCTTGATGCGCTTTTTAATGCTGTCGGTTTTCGTGTCGATGACGACGAGATCCGGGGAGGTCTGGTCCGCGGTGAAGATGTAAGCGCCGTCATTGGAGCACGAGAGGCGCTGGGTGTTGTCGGAGATGGGGATGACCTTGATGAGTTTGCGGCCGGGGACATCCATGACGGAGACGCTGCCAGGATGTACGTTGGCGGAGTAGAGCTTCTTGCCGCCGGGCAGGAGCGTGATCATGTGCGACTGCTCTGCTCCGGTGGGGATTTCGCCGAGGATCTTGCCGGTCTTCGGATCGATGATGGCGGCAGCTTTATCGAGTTCGGCGGAGACCAGCATGGTGCCGTTGGTGGCGTTCCAGATGGGGCGGTGCGGGCGCACGCCGTGGGGGAACTTGATGGTGCCCGTGAGCTTGCCGGTGGCGACGTCGAAGATGTCGATGTGGTCGCCGTCGGTGCCGGGGCGACCGACGCCCGCGTTGCCGTAGATGGGGACGAAGGCGGTCTTGCCGTCGGGCGTGGCCAGGATTTCGTGACCTGCGTCGCCGCTTTCCACGGTGGCGCTGAGCTGTTCCAGCGTCACAGGATCGAACACGCGGAAGGTGTGGTCACGCTGCGAAGTGAGCAGGAGACGCGACTGCGCTGAGGCGGTGGCAATGGAGGTGACAGCAAGACAGAGCGGCAGAAGTGTCCGGAGGTTGCGCATGGGAAGCGAGTATAGACGGTTACGATTGCCAGAGGACAGCGCGCAAAAGAGCGCGGCGGATTACTGCGTTGCTGTGGCGGAATCGTAGTCGTTTGCCATGACCACCTGCACAGACGGTGTGGTGAGGATCTGCTGATCGAGCAGAACAAACGTACGGGCGCTGCCGGCGGGATACGTGGTGGAGGCGCCGGTGTACATGGGGACGGTTGTGGTGGCGACAACCGTGCCTGCGGAGACGATGTACAGCGTGTAAGTGCCTGTGGGCACGTTGAGATATGTGGGCGTGTTGCCGAAATTGAGGCCGGTCAGGATGGGATTGACTTTGTCCAGCGTGGAACCGGTGGGGACGAGGTAAACATCGAGCGCGCCGGGATAGATGGCTTCGTCGAGGAAGCGAAGGGCGATCTGGCCAGTGGGCGCGGGTTGCGACTGGTCCAGAAGTACCTGTGCCTGGAGCGAGGCGGCAACGCTGCTGAACAGAAGCGTGTACTGCTTGCCATTGAGGAGCGAGGCGCGCACGGACGCCAGAGCCGACCTGGTTCCGGTGGCATCTGCGGCAAGGGTGTACGTTCCCGGGTTCACGGGGATGTATGAGGTGATGGTCCCATAACCCAGGTTATAGGTGAGGACGGTACTGCCTGCGTAGATATCGATGCCGCCAGCGTCTGGTGTGGCATCAATAATGCGGAGTTGCGAGACATTGGTGTTGGTGCTGGAGACCGCCTGACACCCGCTGAGGCCGGTAATGGCTGCCGCTGCGCCAAGAAGGCCGATAATTACGCGCGAAAGGACGCAGCGCTGGGACGGCATGGCGGATTGGATCCAGGAAGGCACGTTAAAAAGCGTCGCCGTTCCGAGGAAGGCTCTTTCCACTGTACTTGAAAGGTCGGGTTCGCTGATAGTCTCATTCTTTGTTCGCGATACGGTTGGAGTCGCAGCGGACTGCCGGGTGCGGCGAATTGGAACTGTGATTGATTCGAAACGGGTTGAGATTCTGCACGCCGGGATTATGGCGGCTGGATCTTCGAAGCTCGCTGCCAGGAAAGATTGACTGTAGGGCACTATGCCGGCGTCTTGCTAGACTTGCGGCAGATGAAGCGCAACATAAAGATCAAGCTGCCCGAACGAATCCCCCTGGAGTACGTGTTTCCGGTATTGGGTTTCCTGTTTGCCGTGCAGATGCTGGAAGGGACGAAGGTGTACACCTCCGCGGCGTATTGCGCCTTCATCATTGTCATGGTGGATGCGTTCAACGTCTCCGGCGGGATGATTTATCCCAGCGGCGGATATATCTTTTTCTGCGGATTCCTCACCGTGATCCTGGGAGGCCTGGCAAAGGTTGCTCTTGGGGAGCCGCTGGACTCAAACCTGATCGATGGGCAGAAGAGCATGCTGGTGTATCTGGCTGGCGCATGTTCCATCTGGGTAGCCGCGCGGATCAACGCAAGAGTCCGCAGGAAAAAAGGGCTTCTGGCGCCGTTGCAGATTCCCCCAAACCGGATTGAGCAGGTGGCGCTGGGCGCTGCTATTTTCGGCCAATTTGGCTGGATGATCGTTCCCACGGCGTATGTTTCGACCTTTGTCCAGATGAATGTTTTTCCTGCGCTGGCGCTGTTTCTATTTGCCTATGGAAAGGCGCGGGAGACGGATGGCTACCGTACGTTCACCGTCCTCAGTTTTGTGATTTGGGCCTGGAGTACGACGGTATGGGGAATCCTTGGCTTTTCAAAGGAGGGCATGTTCCGGCCCAGCCAGGCGTGGGCTTTAGGCGCTCTTATTGCGGGTTACCGCCTGACCTGGACACGTGCGTTGATGATTGGGGGCACAGCGATTGTTGCTGCGTCACTGCTCACACCGATCGCGCAGATGGGGCGAATGTATCGTGGTGAAACAAATGCCTCGGAGATGGCCTGGGACCTTCTGTCACATCCTTTGCGAACACGAGAACAATATCAGCAGAAGGTGGAAAGTGTACTGGGCAGGAACGGCTATCACTGGTTTGACCACAATCAGGGCCTGCTCGACCGATTGACCGTACTTCCCATCGACGATGCGTTGATTCATCTTACGGATCAAGGGCATTCACCGGGCCTGTTTCCGATCGGGACCTATGTCCTCAACATGATTCCCCGTTACCTGGTGAAGGATAAGCCGGTGTGGCATTGGGGTAACCGGTATGCCCATGAGATTGGTTTGCTGGGAAAGGACGACGACACGACAGGTGTTTCTTTCAGCCCGTTCGGGGAGGGATATCACTGTGCCCAGTGGTGGGGTGTGACAGCGATCAGCATGCCTATCTACCTGATGATGTTTGTTTTTTGCGATTCCCTCACAGGGAGTACGAGGGATTCGGTCTGGGCTTCGATCTATGTTTTGCTGTTCGGCCATTCCGCTGCCGAGGGTGTCCTGGGAACGCCTTTTGCTGCAATCTCGACCTATGCATTCATGATCATTTTTGCGGCGTTCCTGTCGCGTTATTTCCTTCCGCTGGTGGGCGGCTTGATGCTGCCTCCGTCAAAACAACGCGGTACGCCAGTGAATGAGAATCACTGGCGTCCGGCACCTGCATATCCGCTTCGTCCGGTGCCACGTACAATCAAAGAATAGTTATGAACAAACTGGTCGTCGGCAACCTGGTCCATCGCCCCCTGCGCTCTCTTATCTCCGCACTCGCGGTTGCGATTGAAGTCATCATGATCCTGTCCATTGCAGCGATCATGCTGGGCATGTTGAATGGTCAGAAAGTTCGTACGACCGGTATCGGCGGCGACATGATCGCCAAGCCCGGCACTACGTCGAACCTGATCGGCGTCAGCGGCGCGCCCGCATCGGCAAAGGTGCAAGGCGTACTGGAGAAGCTGCCTCATGTAAAGGTTGCCGCACCCGTATATATCCAGCTCACCGCCAGCGGATCTCTGGAGAACATCTACGGGATCAATTACGAAAGCTTTAATGCGCTGCGGCCATTTGTCTTTAAGGAAGGCGGCCCATTCAACGGTCCGAACAGCATCATCATCGATGATGTTGCGGCATCAGCAGGCAATGGGCTGCACCCCGGCGACCAGACGAAGCTGCTGGGACGGATGTTTACGATCTCCGGCGTTGTGGAGCACGGCAAGGGCGGGCGTAAGTTCATCCCGCTTGAGACGATGAACGCAATCAACGGGACCGAGAATCGCTGCAGCGTCTTCTACATAAAGACGGACGATGCACCACGCTGGCAAAGTGCCGTGAAGGACGAGATTCGTGGGACGGACGGCCTGCAGCAATGGGATGTACAAACACTCGAGGAGTTCCTAAGCCAGCTCACACCGGAAAAGTATCCGGGCTTTAACATCGGCCTGCGCACGGTGATCGGGATCGCAGTCGTCATCGGCTTCCTTGTCATCTTCCAGTCGATGTATACGGCCGTGATGGAGCGCACACGTGAGATCGGCATTCTGAAGTCATTGGGAGCATCGCGCACGTACATTGTCAGTATTGTCCTGCGTGAGTCCGGTCTGCTGGCCGTCTGCGGCATTATCCTTGGTGTCTCCGCAACTTACGGTCTGCGCGCCCTTCTGCATGTGAAGACACCGCAGCTTGAGTTTGCTGTGACACCGTCATGGGTCCTGACTGCTGTCATCATTGCACTGGTCGGTGCGACTCTAGGTGCCCTGTACCCTGCTCTGAAGGCAGCGGCGAAAGACCCCATCGATGCGCTGGCTTACGAATAGAGACCTCTGTCTTGCCTGAAAACGAAAGCGGCCGCGTGTGCGGCCGCTTTCGTTTGTTCTGTCAGTTGTTTTGGCAGTCTAGGACTTCGTTACAAATGCGTGGCGATGGGATGCGAGTTCACGGTCGTATTCGAAGTGGACCTTGTACCGCAGGAAGCGCGATTCAAAGTAGTCATAGCTGATCTTGGAAACCAGGAAGGTGACTATGAAGTTTGTTGACAATGCAACGATGCCGGCCAGCGCCATCGAGTGGAACTTTGCGGCACACCAGACGAGGAATTCAATCCAGACCCAGCGGAAGAGCAGGTGGTAGATGTAAAAGCCGTAACTGTACTTGCCCAGGATGCGCAACGGTTTCAGGTTGAAGATGCGATAGGCGGGACTACCTACACGCAAGGTGCTTCCGATCAGTCCCGCAAAGGCGAGCGCGATGAAGGTGAGGCCGGGAATTAACCGCCAGGGCGAGTCGTATTCCGGCGATAGAACAAAGACGGAGATGGAAGCCGCGGCTCCAGCGAGGAAAACCCACTTGCAACTCCGTTGTATGCGGTCCGCATTCGGACCACGGAGCAGGAGTGCGAGCATGCCGCCGATGAGCAAAGCATCCATGCGGAAGGGAAGTGTGCGGATGATCCATCGCTCCGCTACCATTGGTCCCTGCCAGGCAACTTCCGCAGCGCGTAATGCGATGGCGATCAGAGAGATCGTCACACCCGCAATGAAGATGTTGCGGCGCTTGCGAAGGAGGAAGACGGCGATGGGCCACAACATATAGAACTGCTCTTCCACGCAAAGCGACCAGAAATGGCCGATGTTGGCCAGCAGCATATGGCTGCGCTGCGACTCAATCGAGTAATAGGAAAAGTCATAATTTCCGAGGAAGTTTCCCATGTAGATGAGGAAGAGCGCGTGTCCCCAGTGCCATTGGTAGAGAACGATCGGAGTCAGCAGTAGTAATACCGCGAAGACGAGATAGTAGATGGGGAAGATGCGGAGACTGCGGCGCGCAAAGAAGCGGAAGAAGTAGCGGCTGTCGCCCAGCGTGTCGTACAGGATTCCAGTGATGAGAAAACCGGAGAGCACGAAGAAGAGGTCGACACCAAATCCTCCGTAGCCGCGCAGAAGATTGATGAGGTTGAGAATTTTTCCGCCGTGAGAGCCGCCACCGTAGTGGTCGGCAAAGACGGCGCAAATGGCGAGAGCACGAAGACCATCCAGAGCCGGAAAGCGCGTGCGGAAATCGATGGGGGCGAAGTGGCGTGCCGACTGCTGTGTCTGAGACATGTATGGGTATCCGGTAATGGGTGTAGCGTAGCACGCGCATTGCCGTGGTCTGGTGAGCTCGGTGCTACTGTCTGTTGGATGTGGAGTGATGGCTCTAAAATGAGGAGATAGATACATTGTCCGGATATTTGCCGTGTTTGTAACGGCGTGGTGAGTGGGCGCGCGGAAGAGAGAACGGATGCAACTGGCAGAGGGACGGTATGGCGGGAAGAAGGTGCTGATTGTGCCAGCACTGCTTCTTCTTATGGCGGCCGGGTTCTGGGGATTGCACCTGGTGCATCTGCACGCGGATTTTCCGAATCGTTCGCCCTGGGTGGACTGGGCCAAGTACACCGATGAGGGCTGGTATGGCGATGCGGCCATCCGGCATTATCTGCGTGGAACGTGGCGGCTGCCGGGCGACTTCAATCCTGCGGCGGCGCTGCCGGTGTGGCCGCTGCTGGAGGGGTTGGTCTTTCGCTTCGCTGGCGTGGGAATTGTGGCCGCCCGCGCGCTGACAGTGTTTGTGTTTGCCGCGGTGCTGGTGTGTTCGTTTCTGTTGCTGCGGCATGAAGCGCGCGAGGGCGAGCCGAAACACCTGCGGTGGATCTTTACTGCTGCTGCCGTGTTGCTGATGGCGACCAGCCCGTTTCTATATGTGTTTACGCGGATGGCGATCCTGGAGCCGTTGCTGGTGTTGCTGATGCTGCTGTCGTTGCTGGCGGCGCAGGCGATTCGAAGCGCTCCCACGGAAAGACAGCGTGTGGTGCTGGCAATTGTGGTGGGTGTGCTGGTGTCGCTGATGATCGGCACGAAGACGACCGCGGTGTTTCTGTTGCCGTCAATCGCGTACATGCTGGCGGATGCAGCGATGTGGCAGCGACGGCGGATATTGCGCATGGCCGCGGTGACGGGCGGCACGGTTGTTGTGTTGTGGGGCGGTTACGTTCTGTGGCTGGTGTCTCACGGCTATTGGAATGATTTCCTCTACTTGTTTGCAGCAAACAATACAACGATTGCAGGGTTGCCCTTCTGGGAGACGGTCGGCAACACACTGAAAAACGGCGTGTGGATGGGGTCGCTGCTGTATCCGCTGGCGATTGCGCTGGTGGTGCTGGCTGGGTTCCACAAGAAGACGTGGTGCGACCCGCTATTTGTGTCGTTGCTGTTGTGGGTGTCGGGGTATCTCTTCTTCCTGGCATATCACGCGAATATGCAGCCGCGGTATTACGTGGTGGTGGCGGTGCCGCTGACACTGCTGATGGCGCGTGCGGCTCTGCATGTGACGGCGTGGCACCCGTCGGCGTCGTTGGCATTTGCTTCGCTGCTGGTCTTGCTGGTGGGGCGCGAGGCGCATCTGACGTTGAGCTATGTGCGACATCCGGAGTACACGTACCAGACGGCGGCGGACCGGATTGAGCGCATTGTGGAGTCCGATCCGACGCATAGTCACACGGTACTGTCGATTTCGGGGAGTGATCTGTCGTTGATGACAGGGTTGCCGAGCATCTGCGATGACTTTGGCACGATGGACCTGGAAGACCGCATTGCGGCGTACAAGCCGGGGTGGTTCGTGTCGTGGAACTCTATCGAGGATGACAAGATGGAGGCTCTGAGCAAGTTCTACCTGCTGACCCGCGTGGCGGAATTCCCGGCGATGGATGATCCGGACCGGAACGTCATGATTGTCTACCGGCTGGATGCCAAGGACGGGGTGACGCCGCAGCGGAAACATAAGCAGGAAAAGGCGTTGCCGGTTTCGCCGGGATAGCGCAAATTGGGGGAGTATCTTTGTTGACTCCTGTTCGGATACCGGATATTCTAGGAACTCGCGCAGACTTGCGTCTGCATGCCTGTGCCCTTTTGGGCATTTGGGGATGCGGAGGCGGTGACGCGGTGGATCCTGCGGACGTCGGCTCTCGGAAGAAAGTCGTTTGATCATCGGAGCAGGTGGCCTGAAAACATCCGGGCTGCGGCAGGCGAAGATTTAGTTCCGGCACAGCACCCACTCGCATTCAGCGGAAATAGCCCCGAGAGGGGTTCTTTGCGTGTGCACGAGACATTGGTTGAGTTGTAGTTAGAAGTTTGGATTTTGGAAGTCGGAAGGAAGACTCGATGTCGACGTTTGTACCCAGTTCGAAGGATTTGAACCGTAAGTGGTTCGTGGTGGACGCCAGTGGCAAGACCCTGGGTCGTCTGGCCAGCGGTGCCGCGCGCGTTCTCAGCGGCAAGAACAGCACCCAGTACACCCCGTATATCGATTGCGGCGATCACGTCATTGTGATCAATGCCGAGAAGATCGTATTGACGGGCCTGAAGGCGCAGCAGAAGCTGTATCGCCGTTACACGGGTTTCCCGGGCGGCCTGCGTGAAGAAGAGTTCACCAAGCTGCTGGCCCGCAAGCCGGAAGCGATTGTGGAGCAGGCCATCAAGGGCATGCTGCCGAAGAGCAAGATGGGCCGCCAGATGGCGACCAAGCTCAAGGTCTACAAGGGCGACAAGCACCCGCATGATGCTCAGCAGCCCCAGCCACTGGTAGTGGCGTAACCCGTTCGCGAAGGATAGAGAAGAGATATGGCAGATCTGGTGCAGTATTACGGAACGGGCCGCCGCAAGTCGGCGATCGCACGTGTATTTCTCCGCCCCGGCAACGGTGGCTTCACCGTCAATGGCAAGGAACTGAAGGTTTACTTCGTGACAGAACAGCAGCGCGCTGCTGCAGTCCGCACGCTGAAGACGGCTCAGGTGGAAGGCCAGTTTGACGTGATCACGACAGTAAAGGGCGGCGGCGTGACCGCGCAGTCTGACGCTGTGAAGATGGGCATTGCCCGCGCCCTGCTGGAGTTCAACATTGAACTTCGCAAGACGCTGAAGTCAGACGGCCTGCTGACCCGCGACGCTCGCATCAAGGAGCGTAAGAAGTACGGTCAGAAGGGCGCCCGCAAGCGCTTCCAGTTCTCCAAGCGCTAGTCGCTGGGTTCTGGCTCAAGTCCTGCGGCGGATGGTTTGTATGATCATCCGCCGCCTTGCAGTACAACCCTCAGGAGTTCAATCTCCCAGACGTACGGGATTAATCCCGGCCTGATCCGCTGGGATGCCGCATACAAGGAGCCATACATGGCATCGATCACAATGAAGGAACTGCTGGAAGCCGGCGTACACTTCGGCCACCAGACCAAGCGTTGGAACCCGAAGATGAAGGAATATATCTTCGGCGAGCGCAACGGCATTTACATCATCGACCTACAGAAGACGCTGAAGATGTTTAAGGAAGCGTCGAAGTTCGTGACGGACCTGACCTCGACCGGCAAGGTGATCCTGTTTGTGGGCACCAAGCGCCAGGCACAGGATGCGGTTGCTGAAGAAGCGAACCGCGCAGGCATGCCGTACATCAACAGCCGCTGGCTCGGTGGTCTGCTGACCAACTGGGTGACCTGCCAGAAGAGCGTAAAGCGCCTTGCTGAGCTGGACGAGATGGCTGTGGACGGCCGCTTTGAGTTGATGACGAAGAAGGAAGTGATCCGCCTGGAGCGTGAGCGCAAGGCTCTGCACACGAACCTGGCCGGCATCAAGAATATGCGCCGCCTGCCGGATGCGATCTTCGTGATCGACAGCAACAACGAAGCCATTGCGGTTGCGGAAGCTCGCAAGCTGGGCATCCCCGTTGTGGCTGTTGTGGACACGAACTGCGATCCGACGGTTGTGGACTACGTGATCCCGGGTAACGACGACGCTCTGCGCGCCATCCGCCTGTTCACCACGAAGATTGCCGATTCGGCCTTCGAGGGTGTGCAGATGATCGGTGACAAGTCGATTGCCAGCGAGTACGCGGATGTGACGCCGGTTGTGACCGAGCAGCACTTCGTCGGTCTTGAGGACGAGGAGTCGCAGGAGTCCAACCCTGTTGCTACGACACCTGCTGAGGAAGCCGAAGAAGAGACGGTTGATCTCAACGCAGCTCTGGGCGGCGGCATCCGCAAGCAGCCGACCTCTGACACTGAGGCCGACGAGCCGGTGGCAGCGGAAGCAGGCGCGTAAGCTTCTCCGAACGATTTTCACGGAGAGCGTGGCGGCCGCAGTTGGCGCCACGCTCTTTGTGTGTGCAGTGATTGTTTCAAAACAGTAAAGGAAAACACGATGGCTACCGAGACCGTGAAGATTGATGCAAAGCTGGTGAAGGAACTCCGCGAGAAGAGTGGCGCTCCGATGGGCGACTGCCTGAAGGCACTTCAGGAGTCCAACGGCGATATGGAAAACGCGTTTGTTGTGCTGCGTAAGCGCGGCATGGCTTCGGCTGCGAAGAAGGCTTCGCGCGCTGCGAACGAAGGTGCTGTGGGCACTTACATTCACGCAGGCGGCAAGATCGGCGTGATGGTGGAACTGGCCTGCGAGAGCGACTTTGTTGCCCGCACCGATGGCTTCCAGGACCTGCTGCGCGATATCGCAATGCACATTGCTGCGGTTGATCCGCGCTTTATCGGTCGCGACGAAGTGACCGAGGCCGACATCGAGCGCGAGAAGGAAATCTACCGCGCCCAGGCTGCTGCCAGCGGCAAGCCGGCAAACATCATCGAGAAGATGCTCGAAGGCAAGATGGGCAAGTTCTACGAGGAAGTCTGCCTGCTGGATCAGCCGTTCATCAAGGAGCAGTCGCAGACGGTTGCCCAGATCATTGCCACGCAGGTTGGCAAGATGGGCGAAAACATCACGGTGCGTCGTTTCGCCCGCTTTAAGATCGGCGAGCCGAATGCCACCTTCGCTCAGGCGAAGCAGGTTGTTGTTGAGGAGCAGCAGGCATAAGCCTTCGACTCTAAGTCAGTAAGTCAACGAGCCCGGGCGACAGCCTGGGCTCTTTCTTTTTGGTCTGGTACGAGAAAGGGAACCAGAATCAGAGGTGCTATTCTGCGTGGCGATATCGGAGGGCCGAGATGATTGCAGCCATTTTCTGCACTAGCCGCAATCCTTGTCTCGGCTGGAACCATTTATCGCTGATTAGCAAATTGCATCTCAACTTCAGCTGGTTATGAAGAAACGTGTTGAAGAAGCCGTGCCTTGGGATGCGTTGAAGCGGGAGGCGAAGGCTCGCTTTGGTATTGCGAAGTTTCGCAGTGCACAGCGAGAGACGCTGGAAGCGGTGATGCATGGGCGAAGTGTGTTGGCGATTATGCCGACAGGTGCAGGGAAGTCGCTCACGTATCAATTACCCGCGTTGTTCCTGCCGCATACGGTGGTGGTGGTGTCGCCGCTGATTGCGCTGATGCAGGATCAGCAGTTGAAGGCCGAGGGTGCGGACATCGACGTTCGCAAGATCGATTCCACACTGACAAAAACACAGAAGGAAGAAGCGGAAGCAGCGCTTCAGGCAGGAATTCCGAAGCTGCTGTATGTCACTCCGGAGCGGCTGGAGAATCGCGAGTTTCTTGCTGAGTTGAAGCATGCAGGTGTGTCGCTGTTTGTGGTGGATGAGGCGCACACCATTGCGCAGTGGGGACATGATTTTCGTCCGGCATATCTGGGTTTGCGGTATGCACGCGAGGCGCTGGGGAACCCGCCGGTGCTGGCGTTGACGGCAACTGCTACCGAAGATGTAATCCACGAAATCCTGGAGCAATTGAATGCGAAGGATGCGCAGGTGATCAACGCGGGAAGTGAACGCACGAATCTGTTTCTGGCAGTGCATCCCACGGTGAATAACGATGCGAAGCTGACGCGGTTGATGCAGATGTTGTCCAACACGGACGACACAGGCATCGTGTACACGGCATCGGTTCGTTCGGCTAACGAACTGTATGAGCGGTTCAAAGAATCGGGAATTGCCAGCGGAAAATATCACGGCAAGATGACAGCTCGGGAGCGCGAACGTGCGCAGGCAGAGTTCATGAACGACACGTGCCGCGTGATGGTGGCGACGAAGGCGTTTGGCCTGGGGATTGATAAGCCGAATATCCGCTTCGTCTTTCATTACGAGTTTCCAGATTCGCTGGAGAGCTATTACCAGGAGGCCGGACGTGCGGGGCGTGATGGCGATGCGGCACGGGCAGTGTTGCTGTATCGGCTGGAGGACCGGCGGATTCAAAGTTTCTTTGCCGCGGGGCGTTATCCGCGGACAGAAGAGCTGCGGGCTGTGCTGGAGGCGCTTTCTGCAACGGATGTGGTGAGTGCTGCGGCGTTGCCGGAGCGTGCAGGAATTGGGAAGCGGCGGGCGGAAGTGATTCTGTACCTGTTGCGCGAGATGAAGGTGGTGCGACGGCTGCGTGGTGGGTATGTGCTGCGTCATGCCGAGCCCATTACGGATGCGCATGTGGAGACGCTGTTGCATGAGTATGTGGAACGAGCCTCGGCGGATCGATCACGGCTGGACGAGATGATGCTTTATGCGGAGACGGTGGGCTGTCGCATGCAGGTGATACGCCGCTACTTCAACGAGGACGAAGGCAACCTGTGCGGTAACTGCGATAACTGCGTGAATCGTGCGTGGGAGATGCATGAGCCGGAGGTGGCTCGGCATGGTGCTGGCGAAGATGAGGGCGTAACCCGGATTGAGACGCTGAACGGGCCGATTCTGACGACAGCTCCGGAGACGTTGCCGCAGGCCGGTCCTGTGAAATTTCAGGAAGGGGTGGTGGTTCAGCACAAACGATTTGGCCGTGGTCGCGTACGGGATGTGGTGGGCGACACGGTAATGGTGCAGTTTGAGAATGGTGGCTGCAAGCGACTGAAGGACGCGTTTTTGAAGAAGGGATGAGGGTGATATCTGACGCTCGCTTCTGGGGCCTGTTTTCTGTGCCACGTTATCGGGAGGTTGGCAGGTATTCGGCCTTCTGGACTCTTCGATGAATCGTAATGACCGTGCGATACTGAAACGCGGTGATGTATAAACGCGTTCTTCTCAAGATTTCAGGTGAAGCTCTGGCTGCGGGCCGGGGTTTCGGTATTGATGCCATCTTTGTAAGCCGTGTGGCTTCAGAGATTGTGCAGCTTGCCAGCAGCGGCGCTCAGGTGGCCGTGGTGGTTGGCGGTGGCAATTTCTTCCGCGGCGTGGCGGAACAGGCCATTCACATGGACCGCGTTGCGGCTGACCACATGGGCATGTTGTCCACCGTGATCAACGCGATTGCCATGCAGGACGCGATTGAGAAGCTGGGCATTCAGTGCCGCGTGATGAGCGCGATTGAGATGCATGAAGTGGCTGAGCCTTACATTCGTCGTCGTGCAATCCGTCACCTGGAAAAGGGTCGCGTCGTGATCTTTGGCGCGGGTACGGGCAACCCGTATTTCTCCACCGATACTGCGGCTGCGCTGCGTGCCATGGAAATTCGTGCGGATGTGCTGCTGAAGGCAACTTCGGTAGAAGGCATCTTTACCGCTGATCCGAAGAAGGATCCCGAGGCCACGATGTTCAAGACGATCACATACATGGACATCATCAAGATGGGCCTGCGTGTGATGGATACGTCGGCGGTGTCGCTGTGCAATGACAACAATATGCCGATGGTGATCTTCTCCATGCGTGAAGAGGGGAACATTGTGCGTGTTGTGGCGGGCGAAAAACTCGGAACACTTGTGACGTCGTAATGGCGGAAGTGACCGCGGCCGCTCCGCAGAAGAAACCGCCATTGCCGGGATTGACCGGCATCCGGACGTTTCTTGCCATTGGGATCATGTTCTTTCACTTCACGCCTCCACTGCCGGAGTTTGTGAAGCCATTGATCAATGCAGGGTTTACGTACATCAGCTTCTTCCTGCTGATCAGCGGATTTGTGCTGGCGTACAACTATGCGCATCGTGCGGACACGCTGCGACCGGGCAAATTTTATGCGGCGCGGCTTTCGCGGTTGTATCCGGTGTATCTGCTGTCGCTGCTGATCTCGCTGGAGATGCTGCATGCGGAGTGGAAGATACGGCCGTTGAGCGAGTTTGTGCGCGGTGTGGTTCTGACTCCGTTTCTGCTGCAGGGCTGGAGCCCGACGCTGGCTACGTTCTGGAATACCGTGGCGTGGACGCTGTCCACAGAAGCCATGTTGTACCTGGCGTTCCCGCATATCATTCGCATGAAGTTCTGGCCGCGCACGCCGGGGAAACTGCTGGCACTGTTCGGTGTGTTCTGGCTGTGGGAGCTGCTGCTACCAGCAATCTACACAGTGCTGAACCCCGATGGCTTGTACAACATTGACCGCTACTCTTCGGGGTATTGGTTGCGCGCGCTGAAGTACACGCCGCTGCCGTTTGTGCCGATCTTCCTGGCTGGCATTACGCTGGGCCGGCTGCATGCGATGGTGTATCTGAGTGATCGCGTGAAGCTGGGGCTAACGCTGCTGTCGGGTGGCGCTGCTCTTGCAGCGTTCTATCTATTGGTGCCACGCTTGCCTTACGTGATGCTGCATGGCGGTATGCTGACGCCGATATTTGCCTTGCTGGTTTGGGGTCTGACCGGCAATCACTGGGTTTCGCGGATTCTGGGATGGGGACCGATCGCAGCGTTTGGGCGCGCAAGCCTATGCCTGTATCTGCTGCACTTCAATACATTTCTCTTCATCCATGACCACCATCTGCCGGAGCGGCTGGGTGTGGCGAAGTATGATCCGTGGATCAGCTATGCGTTCATTCTTTGTTTTGCGTATACGGCGTTCAAGCTGGTGGAGCATCCGGCGCAGAAGTATCTGCTGAGCCGGTGGGTGTATCGCGAGGCGAAGCCGCCGGTGCAGGTGAGCACGCCACTGGGTTAGTTTGGCATCCTAACCGCCTTGCCCCGTCGCGGGTGGTTCGCCGATTTGCGCATTCCGCAGGTTTTCCATATCGCCTGCGGAAATTGTCTGGCATACTGAAGTTGCAATCCTTTCACAATTTATTCAGGAGTCCGTGTGGTTCGCGTGCTCGTAGCGCACATCCGCGTTTTGATTTCCTGTCGCTGTTTGTCACAGCCGGATTTTCCGGCACAGCTGAAGAAGGAGCCATCTCTTCGATGTCGATGACCCGTCGTAACTTTCTTATGCGCGTCGGCCAGGCCGGCGGCTATTCCGCAACGTTTGCCACTATGCAGGCTCTAGGCATAATGCCTCTGAAGGCGCAGGTGGTGAAGCCCATCGAAGCTCAGGCCGGTGTGGGCAAGGGCGTTAGTGTGGTGGTTGCGGGTGGCGGTGTCGCCGGACTGGTGACCGCGTACGAACTGCGCAAGCTGGGCTACAAGGTGACGTTGCTGGAAGCGCGCAGCCGCCCTGGCGGACGTAACTGGAGTGCTCGCAACGGCACCACCGTTGAATTTATTGATGGAACGAAACAGCAGTGTACGTGGGAGCCGGGGAACTATCAGAACCTTGGCCCCGGCCGCCTGCCTTCGGTTCACACGACGATCCTTGGTTATTGCCGCGAGCTGAAGGTGCCGCTCGAAGTGGAAATCAACACGTCGCGCTCGACGATTTTGCAGAACGATGCCGCGTATGGCGGTAAGCCTGTACTGCAGCGCAAGGCCCTGAATGATGCGCGCGGCCACGTGAGCGAGTTGCTGGCGAAGTCCATCAAGGGTGGCTCGCTGGACACCGATCTGAGCAAGGAAGATAAGGACCGGATGCTGAGCTTCCTGCGCACCTACGGTCCGCTGGGCTTTGACGGCAAGTATCACGGTTCGGACCGCGCCGGCATTAAACAGTATCCCGGCGCTGGAACGCAGACCATGCAGATTGAAGATCCGCTGGATATGCACACGCTGCTGGATGCGAACTTCTGGTCCGGCATTTTGTACGAAGAAGCATGGGACTGGCAGGCAACGATGATGCAGCCGGTGGGCGGTATGGATCGCATTCCGTATGCTTTTGCGCGTGAGCTGGATAAGACGAAGACGATTATTTACAACGCTCCAGTGACCTCGTTCAAGCGCACGGGCGCGAACAAGGGCGTGGAAGTGACGTACATGCAGAACGGCAAGGAGCAGGTGATTAAGGCCGACTACATGGTGAACGCCATGCCGCTGCCCATCATCAAGAAGATGAAGAACGATCTCTCCAAGCCCTATCAGGATGCGATCAATGGGGCGACCTATGCGAACAGCTACAAGCTGGCGTGGGAGTCGAAGCGTTTCTGGGAGACGGATTACAACATCTACGGTGGCCTTTCTTTCCGCGCCCCCGGACCGACGACAGTGATCTGGTATCCGTCAGCAAACCTGATGGCGGAGAAGGGTATTCTGTGCACGGGCTACGAGGACGAGTTGAACTGGGGATGGGAGAAGCTGACGCTGGAGGAGAAGTTTGCCACAGCGAAGAAGCAGCTCGACAAGATTCATCCGGGACACTCGCAGGAGCTGACGAAGCCGGTGATCTGCATGTGGCGTCACATTCCGTACAACGAAGGCTCGTGGATTCGCAGCTACGGCGGCGGTGATGCGGGTTACAACACGCTGATTCAGCCGGATGGCCCCATCTTCTTTGCAGGCGATCACACGACGCATATCGTGGGCTGGCAGGAGGGCGCATCGCAGTCTGGCCGCCGCGCCGCAGAGATGGTAAGCGAACGCGTGAAGTCTGCACGGATGGCCGGTGATTTCGGCCCTGTGGAAGCGTAAATCGAAACATCCAGGGGGAAGGCGATAAGCCTTCCCCTTTGTCTTTTGCAACGATCACAGAAGGAGCATTTCCATGAAGTTGAAGAGCACGATTCTGGCCGGTGTACTGGCTGCTGCCGCTGTTGTTTCCAGCCACGCACAGGTAACAGTGAAGCACATCCAGACGGAGAAATCGCCCATTGCGACTGCTGTTTGGGCTGGCGATACGCTGTATGTCAGCGGACAGCTTGCCACGCCGCTCACACCGGCCGATGCTGCAAAGGGTACGCCTGCGGTCTTTGGCGACACCAAGCAGCAGACCTTCGACATCCTGACGAAGATTCAGAAGATCCTGCAGGAACAGGGGCTGGATATGAAAGACGTGGTGAAGGCCACGGTGTTCCTGGCTGCCGATCCCAAGCTGGGCAAGATTGATTTTCCAGGCCTGCAGGCCAGTTTTACGCAGTTCTTTGGCACCAAGGAGCAGCCCAACAAGCCTGCCCGTTCTGCCTTCCAGGTAGCGAACCTTGTTGCACCGGGATACCTGTTGGAGATTGAAGTGATTGCCGTAAAGGGTAAGTAAGAAAACTAATCGTATTTCGCAGGCCATTCTTCGGCTGGTGATATACGAAGAATCGCAGTACGCAAAGAGCGCAAAGTTTCCGCGATGCACGCAAAGAGAAAACCCTTTGCGACTTCTGCGAAAGCAATGCGCTCTTTGTGTTTTGCAGTGCCGTGTGTCGCGGGTATGGTGCATGTCCACTGTTGATGGGAAGAAAAATAGTTAGTTTTCCTTCGCAACCATCATTTCTTCGTTGACACGTTATTGACCTCTCCGTAATATCAGTTCAACCAATCACATCCAACGTGCTTCTTCTTCGCACTTGTTCTAAGTGCGAGCTTGAGGCATAGCTAGCTGAACTACTTGAAGACGCACCCTGATAAGGGTGGAACCTTCGCAGTCCCGCAGCACCTTTGCACGATGTACCGCCCGCTTTGCTTCACCTGAAGTAGCACCGAGTACCTGCAACAACAACCGCAAACCCGGGATCAAAACCCTTCCGGCCGGATATTGCATCGCAGGCACGCCGAACGCAAACGCTTTCGGGGTGACGAGCCGTACCAGCAGCACGAAGTATCGATTTCATCCTTTGTCACACGTCGCAACGTAACGCTACGTGGCCGCAATGTTGCACCCCCATGTGTCTTTGCATGGGAGTGCATAACTCTATCTGTCCCGGAGATACCGAGCGCTGCGGGCAACGCACAGCTGTACCCATTTGCCGCACTTATGCAGGAGGTCCCACGTTGTCCCAATATTCTCGTTTCTCCCGATCGCTCGCGCTTGCTCCCGTAGTGTTTGCCGTAACCAGTTCCGCTTTTGCGCAGATGAACACTGGCGCGTTGCGTGGTGAAGTCCGCGATACCAGTGGTGCAAAGGTGAAAGATGCCAGCATCACGCTGACGAACAAAGCGACCAAGCTGGTACGTAAGGCGACCTCCAATAGCGCGGGTATTTATCAGTTCGGCGCTCTCGATCCGGGTGATTACACCATCAGCGTAACGGGTGCAGGATTCAAGACGTTTACCATGACAAACGCAACGATTGCCCTGGCAGCGACGGCAACCGTGGATGCGGTTCTGGATGTGGGAGCAGCAAGCGATACGGTGGAGGTAACAGCATCGGAGCCGCTGCTGGATACAGCAAGCGCTTCCGGTGGTCAGCTCTTCGATAAGCAGCAGATACAAGACCTGCCTAACCTGGGACGTAATCCTTTCATCTTTGAAAAACTCGATTCCAACGTGACCATGACCGGCGATCCGCGCTATGTGCGTGCGGAAGATCAGACAGGGCTGTCGCAGGTTTCTGTTGCAGGTGCGCCGATTGGTGCGAACAATTATGTCGTGGATGGCATTCCGATTTCGCGCTCCGACGGTGGTGTGACATTTATCCCTTCACCAGAAGCCGTGTCCGATGCGAAGGTGCAGGCGAACGCGTATGACGCGGAAGTGGGCCGTACCGGTGGTGCTGTGTTCAATACGTCGCTGCAGTCGGGCTCCACGCAGTATCACGGAGCGCTGTATGGCGAGACACGCCAGACGCCGTGGGCATCGAATGTCTGGTATAACCCGAACAAATCCGCAACCCCCGATACCACCACGTACCTGTATGCAGGAGCGATTGGTGGTCCGCTGTTTCCGATTATTTCTAAGAAGTTGAAGTGGCTGGATAACACGTTCTTCTATGTGACCGAAGAAGGTTATCGCCAGGCGCAGTTCTATCCGAGTTCGTCTGCGGTGACGCGTGTACCCACAGCGGCAGAGCGTAACGGTGATTTTTCTGCCAGTCTTCAGGCAGGCGGTATTAACGGCTCAAGTTGGCAAGGGGTGAAGCTTTATGATCCGACTGCTCCCAGCTCGACTTATTCTACGGATACGAAGGGAAATGTTATCCGTACGGCTACGATCGCAGGAAATATTATTCCTGCCTCCTATATAAGCCCTACTGGAAAGGCGATCCTCAATGCGTTCCCCCTCCCCAACACATCAGGTGGAGGTTACAACTATAACCAGCTGAATACATTCAAGACGCGTTCAGATATGTATAGCGGTAAGTTGACGCACACATTTTTCCCATGGTGGACCAGTTCTGTTTCTTACGTGCATCTGGCGACCCAGGAACCCAGCGGCTTCCTGCTTGGTGGAGCTGTGGCGGAGAATGCTACGAAACTGCTTCGTTATAACGATGCGACAGCATTGAACAACGTCTTTACTTTGAATCCAACGACTTTGCTTACGGTTGGCTACGGTTTCAATCGCTATTACAGCGCATCGTTCCAGTATTCCAATGGCTATAACGTTGGTTCCGGTGGTTTGAATTTACCGTCGAACTTTACCAGCCAGCTTCAGTCAGTTACTTTCCCAACGGTCACCATCAACAACGTAACGAACGGTCGCAGCATTGGCGGATCGAATGGTACGGTGCAGGAGCAGTCATCCAAGAACCTGGTAATTGGCCTGTCGAAGACGATTAGCCGCCACAACCTGAAGGTCGGCTATGTCTATCGCTACATGGCCTTCAAGAGTAACCCGAACAGCACTCCGTCTTTTACCTTCAACGGCCAGTACAGCGATCAATATCCTGGCTCAACCAGTGCCACATCCGTCATCTCGTTCGCGGATATTCTGATGGGCCTTCCTTCGGCTGGCGGCTATACGCTGAACAGTGGGTCGTTCAATCAGTTAGCGGGATATCACGCGCTTTATGCGCAGGATGATTTCCGTCTGAATCAGAAGCTGACGATGAACCTTGGCGTCAGGCTGGAGTATGAGCAGGGACAGCGCGAGCAAAATAACCGTTTCGCGGTTGGTTTTGACAGGAACCTTACCTATCAGTATCCGGGTGCAAATGGAACAGTTACTGCTCGCGGAGGCTTGGTTTTTGCAGGTCAGAATGGTGCTTCTGTTAACTGCTGCCAGCAGCAGAAGCTGAAGTGGTCTCCGCGTATCGGCGTGGCCTATCAGTATGATCCGAAGACGGTGGTGCACGCCGGCTTTGGTGTTTTCTATGCTCCTGTAGCGCTCACTTTCTTCGCACAGGGATACTCACAGGCAACGTCCTATGCTCCTAACACTCCGAACGGCACGGTTGCAGTCGGAGCGAATTCGGCGCTTTCAAACCCAATGTCTCTCATGTATCCCAATGGGTTCATCGCTCCATCAGGAAACAGCCTGGGGTATTACACCGGTGCTGGTAGCGCTCTCTCTACTGTCATCGACATGAATCGAAAGTATCCGCTGGTGCAGCAGTATTCCTTTGACATTCAGCGTGATCTTCCCTGGGGCGTGAACGTAAAACTTACGTACTCGGGTGCGCATGCCATGAATGTTGCAAACACCCAAAATATCAATCAGATTCCCACCAGCGTACTTACGTACTATCGTCAGGCCGGCGTGTCACTGAACTCGACAGCAACGAACGTTACGAACCCCTATTACGCAACCAGCCTTGGTGGTTATGCTACGACCGGACAGGTTGCAAACAAGACCATCAGCCTGGGCCAGTCGTTGCTGCCCTACCCCCAGTTCCAGAATGTCACCATGAGCGTGAGCAACGGCTACTCCCGTTACAACGCCATGGCGATCAAAGTGCAGAAGCGTATGAGCAAGGGGCTGACTGTCCTGAGCACGTACACGTGGTCGTCCAACTGGGACAATCTGTGGAGTGCTGGTTCGCAGGTGTACTCCACGTACGGTCCGCAGGATATCTACAACCCCAGGGCTGAGTATTCCCGCGCTCTGAACAATGTGCCAAACCGCTTTACGGCGGCGGTTAGCTACAACCTGCCTTTCGGCAAGGGGCAGCGGTTTCTGGGTGGGGCTCCCTGGTATCTGGATGCCCTGGTGGGCGGTTGGCAGATCAATGATGAATGGACCGCGCAGAATGGCGTGCCTCTCTCGGTGCAGCAGACGAATCAGAACACGGCCTACGGCACTACGGGTGTGGGCGGCAGCTACCAGCGTCCGAACCTGGTGGGCGATGCTCACTTGGCCTGCAAGTCCGGCAGCCCGCAGGGCCGCCTGGGTGTCAGTTCCGTGGGTACCGGTCCGGCTTACCTGAACGTGAGTGCGTTCTCGGCAGCCGCTCCTTATACCTATGGCAATGCTCCACGTATGCTGCCTTGCCAGGGTCCGGGCAGCAATAATTCGGATATCTCCATCAACAAGATGTTCAAGGTGACGGAAAAGGTGAACGTTCAGTTCCGCGCAGAAGCCTTGAACGCCTTCAACACACCGCAGTTTGGCAATCCCGCTACTACCCTGGTGCTGACCAACACAGGCGCTACAGGAACACCCACGGTAACCTCGGGATCGACCCAGACGCTGGGTAATGTGACCTCGCAGATCAACTACTCACGCATTATTCAGCTTGGCGGCAGAATCTCGTTCTAACGCCAAAACGCGGTGTAACTGCCTGGGGCCGTAGCTTTGTGCTGCGGCCCCCTCTTTTTGGATTTTCCTCCATACAGGACCGCAACTTGCGGCGCCCTGAAGCATCTAGTAATAAAGATGGAACAGCGACCGGCTTGATCGGAGTTTGCCGGGGGCTTACACTAGAGATTGAAGTTTCTGAAGGAGACAACCACCATGGCAACTGCCGCTCCCACACCCGAAGTAGTCACCGGCCCGGCCCCGACGACCCAGCCCGTTGCGCTGACCTCCTCCGCCATTGCCAAGGTGAAGGAGATTATGGCCACCCAGGACCCGCTTCCGGCTGGTCTGCGCATTGGTGTGGTCGGTGGTGGATGCTCCGGCTTCCAATACTCCATGAGCTTTGAGAACCAGCAGGGCATGATGGACAAGGTTGTGCGCTTTGAAGACCTGAAGGTCTTCGTGGACGCCACCAGCGCCATGTACCTGAATGGCTGCACCGTGGATTACGTTGAGACGCTGGAAGCTGCCGGATTCAAGTTTGAGAATCCCCAGGTAAAGAGCACCTGCGGCTGCGGATCGTCGTTCTCGGTTTAAATTCGCTAAAAGCTATGCTGCGAACCTGCAGCACCAGATTTACGGAAGGCCCGCTCAGGCGGGCCTTTCTGCTGTCTGTAGATTGAAGAAATTGTGTGCCATCCCCGTTTGGCAGCGGTAGCCGTCTAAAATTGTGCAGACCATCCGATGACGGAATACGTAGTTAAACTCGCCGACGAACGCGGCCGCGTGCAGGAGCAGACACATCCTGCCGCCAGCGCGGAGGAGTTGCGTGCACGCTTTTTGCAGGCGGGGTATCTCGTCTATTCCGTAAAACCAAAGGGTGCGCTTGCGGGGAGCTCCTCCGGCAAGAAGGTGAAACTGCAGGCTTTCCTCGTTTTTAATCAGCAGTTTGTGACGCTGATCAAGGCGGGGTTGCCCATTCCCGGATCGCTGGAGCTGCTGGCTCGGCGGCAGCGCGATGAAAATTTCAAGGCGCAGCTGGTGAACGCGGCAGCGCGCATCAAGACGGGTGAATCGCTTTCCGGTGCGTTCAATGCGCAGGGGGGATTCCCGCTGATCTTTACCACGACGCTGCTTGCGGGTGAGCGCTCCGGCAATCTGGCGGAAGTGCTGCAGCGTTATGTGGACTTTCAGCGCGTGTCGCTGACGGTGACAAAGAAGTTGAAGAGTGCGATGGTGTATCCCACGTTGCTGATCACGCTGGTGACTGGCCTCTTCGTCTTTCTCATTTCGTTTGTGGTGCCGCGTTTTGCGCAGTTGTATGACCAGTTGAACGCGCCGCTGCCGAAGATCACCGTATTTCTGCTGGACGTTGGCAATGCTTCGCAGAAGTATGGTCTTTACGCTTTGCCGTTTGTGCTGCTGGCTGCGTTTTTGCTGTATCGATGGTCGAAGACGGATGCAGGTGCGACTTTGATTGATCGTGTGCGTTTGTCGCTTCCGCTGATTGGCAATATCTGGTTGAAGTACCAGGTGGGTTTGTTTGCGCGCACACTTTCCACGCTGTTGACGGGCGGTTTGCCGCTGGTGCCTTCGCTGGAAACGGCGGCACGATCCATCTCGTCGCGACAGGTTTCGAATGCTGTGTTTGCTTCCGTCACCCAAGTGCGCGAAGGCCAGGGTTTAAGCCGTTCTTTGGAAGCGACGGGTGTATTTCCGGAGCTTGCATTGGAAATGATTGAAGTGGGTGAATCGACCGGTGCTTTGCCCACGATGCTCAACTCCGTCGGTGGCTTCTTTGAAGAGGATGTGGATACATCCACTGCGGCGCTGTTGAGTTTGATTGAGCCCACGCTGCTGATCTTTATGGGTATTGTGGTGGCCGTGATTTTGATTTCACTTTACCTGCCCATCCTGCAACTTGGGGCGGGGGCTGCATCTGGGCAGCCTGGGCAGTAAGTTTTCACCGAAAGTTTTAGGAGTTCAAGCGAACTTATGGCAACACCTCTGGCAATACCCATTGCGAACCCGGAACTGAACGAGACAGAGCGCGCGCAGTTGATGGCGCGGCGCTATCACTGCGAGTTTGTGGATCTGCGTGAGTTCAAGATTCAGCATGAACTGGTGAAGTCTGTACCGGTGGAACTGATGTTCCGCTACAACTTCATTCCGCTGGAGCAGTTGCAGGATCGACTCGTAATCGCTGTCAGCGATCCTTCGCGGTTGATGGTGCTGGATGAAATTTCTGGATTGCTTGGCCAACGGTTGCTGACGCGTGTGGCCACGCTATCGCAGATCACCGATCTGCTGAAGAAGACAGAACAGTCGCAGCGTGTTCTGGAAGAGGCAACAGAAGGCCTCACGTTTGATGTCCTGTCTGCGGAAGATAATCCAGACGAGAACATTTCCATTGAGCGGCTGACGAGTGAAGACGATATCTCGCCGATTATTCGACTGGTGGACACGACGATCTTCTCCGCGCTGGAACGGCGTGCTTCCGATATCCATCTGGAAACATACGACGATTCATTGCTGGTGAAGTATCGCATTGACGGCGTGTTGCAGCAGGCAATGGCACCTATCGCACGTGAGCATCATCAGACAATTCTTTCGCGTATCAAGGTCATGAGCGAGCTGGATATCGCAGAGCGTCGCGTGCCGCAGGACGGTCGTTTTCGTGTGCGCTACAAGGGCCGTCTGATCGATTTTCGCGTGTCCATCATGCCCACGGTACATGGCGAAAATGCTGTGCTGCGTGTGCTGGATAAAGAGTCGATGAGCGAGAAGTTCAAGAAGCTCTCGCTGGATGTTGTGGGCTTTGGCGCACATGATCTGGAGCGCTTCCGCCGATACATCAAAGAACCGTATGGCATGGTGCTGGTGACTGGGCCAACGGGTTCTGGTAAGACAACAACGCTCTACGCTGCGCTGAATGAGATCAAGAGCGAAGAAGACAAGATCATCACCATTGAAGACCCGGTCGAATATCAGATTCGCGGCATTACGCAGATCCCGGTGAATGAGAAGAAGGGCCTGACGTTTGCGCGTGGTCTGCGTTCGATTCTGCGTCATGATCCGGACAAGATTCTGGTCGGTGAGATTCGTGATGCGGAGACTGCGCAGATTGCCATTAACTCTGCGCTGACGGGCCATCTTGTATTTACAACCGTTCACGCAAACAACGTGGTGGATGTGTTGGGCCGATTCCTGAACATGGGTGTTGAGCCGTACAACTTTGTGTCGGCGCTGAACTGCATCCTGGCGCAGCGGCTGGTGCGACAGATCTGCGATTTCTGTGCGACGCATCGCACCTACAGCGACGATGCGTTATTGGAAAATGGCTTGAATCCTGAGGAATGGCGCGGGTTTGAGTTCCGCGAGGGCACGGGGTGTATTGAGTGCGGCGGTACGGGATATCGCGGGCGTTCGGCAATTCATGAATTGCTGGAGCTGGATGATGAAGTGCGCGAAATGCTGCTGGAGAAGAAGCCGGGAAGCGAAATTCGTCGCAAGGCCGCGGCGAAGGGGATGCACTTTCTGCGTGATTCGGCGCTGGACCGTGTGCGCAAGGGCGTGACCACGCTGCATGAGATCAACAAGGTGACATTTATCGAAAGCGGCCGCTAGACCGCGCAGCCTTTGCTCCATTCGTACTATGCTGGTGCCGCTTCGCTGCGTGAGATTTCTCCGCAGCGTATGAGGGTGAACGATGCGGCGTGGATTGCGAATTCTTTTTTCACTTCTGACGGTGGGAGCCGCTGTTTCACAGGCGCAGCAGCGGCCACAGATTCTTGGCATTGCGCATGTGGCGTATGCGTCGCATGACATGGAGGCTTCGCGTGCGTTTTATCGCGACTGGCTTGGGCTTGAGGAAGTGAATCCGTGGACGGAAAACGGTAAGGTCGCGTTCACGTTCTTCAAGATCAACGACCACCAGTTTGTGGAGCTGACGCCGGAGAAGCAGGCGGGGACCGATCGCTTTGGCGATGTGTCGTTTGAGACGGATGATGCTGAGGCGATGCGGCGTTACCTCGCGACGAAGGGTGTTGCGGTGCCAAAGGAAGTGACGCATGGACGCATTGGCAACGTGGCATTCAAGATCACTGATCCCGCAGGCCACGAAGTGGAGTTTGTGCAGTATCAGCCGCAGGGTAAGACGATGCAGGACTTTGGCAAGCACTTAGGCGCGGATCGCATCTCCACGCACATGACACATACCGGGCTGATTGTCACAGACCTTGATCCGGAGTATCGCTTCTACACGCAGGTGCTTGGTTTCACGGAGACGTGGCGCGGATCGTCGGATGGAAAGACGTTGTCATGGATCAATCTGAAGATGCCGGACAGCACGGATTATGTGGAGTTGATGCTGCATTCGCCCGCGCCGGAGCCTACGAAGCGTGGTTCCGCACACCACATCTGCCTGGTGGTGCCGAGTGTGCCGGAGGCGGTGGCGAAGCTGAAGGCTCGTCCGTATGCCGCGACGTACAAACGTCCACTGGAAGATGATCATGTGGGCAAGAATCGGAAGCGGCAGTCGAACCTGTTTGATCCGGATGGCACGCGGACGGAGCTGATGGAGCCCACGACGATTGACGGCACGATGACGCCGTCATCGACGGCTCCGTGGCCTCCGCAATGACGCGGATTCGTTGGTTGGGTGGAACTTTCCGATTCTGTGGCGAGGAAGAACTTCGTTCGGATATGAGTGTGGCTTCTGAAACGTTGTAGTGGGCAGAGGAGAATGCAGGTCCTTCGACTTCACTTCGCTTCGCTGCGTTTCGCTCAGGATGACGGTCTTTGACCGTACGAGCTTCGCTTTGGTCAGTCATGATGGTCTTCGACAGCATGGGCTTCGCTGTGATGAAACAATGACGCCAATATCGGGCGATGCAGTATTCTCTTGGGACGATTCTTCTGCTATCGGATGGACGCAAATCCCGTCTCAAGCATGTAGTCTGGATTAGCTCCAAAGTATGCCTTCTGTCCTCCCGAAATCGACGATGCTGGTGCGCCCGCGCATGGCTGTAGAGGTGCGTCCTGAGGGCGTGTATGCGGCCTCGTCGCCGGATGCTGCAGGATTGCTGGCACAGGTGGCTTCTGCCACGCTGCCGGTGGGTGCCGTGGTGCCGTCGCTGAAGGTGGGCAATGTGGTGGACCGCATTGCCGTGATTGCGGCGTTGCGCAAGGTGCTGGGCGCGGTGCAGGTGGGCAAAGGGCGCGATGTGACCCTGATTGTGCCGGATACGGCGGTGCGCGTCCTGTTGCTGGATTTTGATGAACTGCCGTCGAAGACGGAAGATGCGCTGGCGGTAATGCGTTTCCGGCTGGCCAAGCTGCTGCCGTTTAACCCGGAACTGGCGCAGGTTAGCTGGCAGGTGATGAGCCGTCATGCACTGGTGTTGCAGGTGCTGGTGGTGGCCATTCCGAATGAGGTGCTGGCGGAATACGAATCGGCCGTGCGCGAGGCTGGGTTTGAACCGGGTGCTGTGCTGCCCAGTACGCTGGCCGTGGCTGCGGCGATTGACGATGCCGCGCAGACCGCGTCGTTGCTGGTGAATGGCAGCGAATATGCCGTGACCACTGCGATTCTGCGCCGCGGAGAACTGCTGCTGCATCGCACGCTGGAATTGAAGACGGGCGCTATGGCCGAAGCTGCTGCCATTGTGGCCCAGGAGCCGGCGAATGCTGCGATTGACGCGGAACTGATGCAGACGCAGGGCGGCGAGGCCAGCGACGTCGGCGTGGCAGAGATCGTGCAGGCCAGTGTGCTGGCCACAACCGATGATCCGTCGCGCGTGGAATTGGAGTTGTTACAGGCTGTGAGTGTGGCGGCGGCTTATTTTGAAGATTCGTTGAATGTGGCGCCGGAGACGGTGCTGACGGCTGGAACGCTGTCGCCTGCGGCGTTGGAAGCGATGCTGGCAGAGACGGGGCTGCGCGCGGCAGAGGTGCTGACGTCGACGGATTTGTTGTCGGCCACGCCGATTGCCCACGGGCTGTTGGCGGGGCTGCGAGGAGCGTTGAAGAGCTAACGTGCGCGTCTCGATTAATCTCGCAACCCGGCCCTACGTGGAGCTGGATCGGCTGCTGAAGCAGCTTCGCATTGCCATTGGTGTGCTGGCTGTGATGGCGCTTGCGCTGGGCATATGGCTGTATACGCAGTCGTCAAAGGCGCGGCAGCAGGTGGTGGAACTGAATGCATTGAAGACGCAGGAGCAGAAGCTGCAGGGCGAGCGCAATGCGAATGAGGCTCGTTTACGGCAGCCGGTGAATGCGGCCACGCTGAGTCGCAACCAGTTCCTGAATACGCTGTTCCAGCGCAAGAGTTTCTCGTGGACTGCGGTGCTGATGGATCTGGAGGAGGTGCTGCCGGAGGGCGTGCAGGTGTCGTCCATTGAACCTGTGCTATCGGCTACGGGTGAGGTGACCATTCGTATGCGTGTGCTGGGGCAGCGTGAGAATACGGTGCAACTAGTGCGCAACCTGGAGAAGTCACATCGGTTTATCGCGCCGCGTCTGGCAGGTGAAGCGCAGCAGACAGCGCAGAAAAATGCCACGACAATTGGCGCGAATGGCCTACCGCAGCTTGCTGCTGCGCAGACGGGTGTGAACGGCCTGCCTGCTATCTCCGGTGTGGAGTTTGAGATTGTTTCCGGCTATAACCCGCTGCAGGCGCGTGTTCACGAAAAGACCGCAGCGAAGGCTGAAGATGAGACCGCTGAAGATAAGACCAAAGATAAGGTCGATGAAAAGACCAGGGTCAAGACCAGGCCGGGGGTGAAAAAGCCATGAGGCTGCCTTCGGGACTGACTGTATCGGGCGTGACCCTGAACGACGTGCAGCGCGAGCGTATGCGCAAGATCGCAACGCCGGTGAATGCGCATCTGGTGGTGGCTGCTGTGCTGGTTTTGCTGTGCCTGTATCTCGGCGTGCGGCTGTACATGGTCAGCGGCAGCACCGGAACGCAGGGCAGTGAGGCAATTGTGGTGGCACAGTCACGTGTGGCTGCAGCCAATCTGGCGGCGGAGAAACTGCGCGGCGTGGATTCGAAGCTGCAGGCGTCGGATACCGAGGCGCAGAAGTTCTACACGGATCGGCTGCCCTATGCGTACTCTGACGTGGCTGCTGCGATTGGAACGCTGGCGAAGGAGACGAACGTTCGCTGGAGCCGCGCGTCGTACGTGCAGGCCGCTCCCACGGATGGCGTAACCGAATTGCGTATCGACGGCGCGGTGATGGGCGATTACGTTTCTGTGGCGCACTTCATCAATGCCATGGAACGCAGCAAGAGCTTCTTCCTGATTGAGAACCTGGCGCTGACCGGCGCCCAGGGTGGTTTGGTGAATCTGCAGCTTCGGATCGGAACGTATATCCGCGAACCCATGCCTGCCTATACCGCGGCGCAAACCGCCACGGGAGCGCATCCATGAGCGCGATGAAGGTGGGTAGCGAGGATAAGAAGAAGCTGATTGCCGCCAGTGCCTTTGGCCTGATCGCCTTGTTGTATCTGGTGTACACCTTTGTCGGTGGCAGCAGCGATACGGCGTCGACTGCCGCGGTGCAGACGGCTCCTTCTGCCTCTACGAATGTGGCCAACCCGGCAGCACATGTCACGGCGCGCGTTACGCCATCGAAGCTGGATCCCACGCTGCATCCCGAGGGAATGCTGCTGACAGAATCGCTGGTCTACGCCGGAAAGGGGCGCAATATCTTTGCGCCTCCGGGAACACCATCGGGTGAAACGAAGCTGGCGGCGATCCCGAAGCCAATCGCCTCGCCGCGCTTTATGCCGCAGACTCCGGTCAATACCGGTCCGCCACCCCCACCACCCATCAATCTGCGATATTTTGGCAATGCGACGCGTAAAGACGGTGTGCGGCAGGCGTTTCTATTGCAGGGTGAGGATGTCTTCATCGCCGGCAAGGGCGACATTGTCAGCCGCCGCTACAAGATTGGGGAAGTGTCCGCGCACGATGTGGAGGTCACGGACCTGACCAACAACAACACGCAGCACCTTCCCCTGATCATGCAATGACCACGCTTCAACCAGTCCGCAAGCACCGCGAAGGAGAGGAAGGCTATCTCCTGCTGGGGCTGGTGGTGGTGTGTTTTCTACTGCTGCTGGTGTTGGGGGTGGCTGCGCCGCGTGTGGCCAAGCAGTTGGAACGCGACCGCGAGGTGGAATCGGAGCATCGTGCCCAGGAATATGTCCGGGCCATCCAGCTTTTCTATAAGAAGAACAATCGCTATCCCACATCGATTGATGACCTTATGGGGAAAGCGTCGGGCGGTGGCATGAGCCTGGGCGGTAGCAATGCGAACGTGCATTACCTGCGACAGCAATACAAAGATCCGATCACTGGTGGCGAATATCGCTTAATCCACTTTGGCGAGGCCAAAACGGAGGTCAAGGGCTTCTTTGGCGAGCCGCTGCAGGGAGCCCCGATGGGAAATCTGGGGTCCGCGGCGGGTATGGTGTCGAATCTTGGAAATTCCTCTGCCCCAGGCGGAACGACTGGCTCCACGGGAACCACCGGCACCACCGGCACCACTGGCACCACTGGCACCACCGGAAGTACAGGCAGTACCGATCAGACCGGTTCGCAGTCTGGGGGTAGCAGTTCCTCGATTGGCGGTATGAACGCCACAGCGTTTCAGGGCAGCAAGGGCATCATCGTCGGCGTCGGCAGCAACGGCAAAGGCCACGGACTGGTGGAATGGAATGGTTCGGAGAACATTGAGGATTGGGAGTTTCTCTACGACCCTCGTGTGGAGCTGCTGAAGGCCAGGGTGAGCATCTTCGGCGGGACTCCCGCGGCCAATGGGAGCGGCTCGTTTGGCAGCGGACTCGGGTCGAGCAGTGGAACGGGTAGTAATCCAGGTACAGGCCCAACCAGTGGCACGTCTTCGGGAACTGGCACGAACACGACACCTTGAATCCACCCCATCATTTCTGAGCCAGTATGCATTCCTGGGGAATTACCCGGGATGATGGGTTTCCTGAAACTGCGGTAGTTTCCGGCGGATTGGATATCTCTGGGTCTATTTTGCGGGTATTTGGCGCGATGGCAGGAGGCTTCCAGAGGTGAGAGAGGGAAGGTGCGACCAAAAGGTGGTTTGCTACATCAAATACATTGACAACAAGTCACTCACATGTGATTCTGGACGTGCCTGAGTTAGACGGCGTCATATAAGTTTGAGCAGGAAATTGCGGCCCAGACCCTGACGGGAGGCCGCCGGAGGAGCAAAGACTCATGGGTAAGATCATTGGAATTGACCTTGGAACCACTAACAGCTGCGTTGCCGTGATGGAAGGCGGCGAGCCGAAGGTGATTCCAAATGAAGAAGGCGGCCGCACCACGCCGTCGATCGTTGCGTTTACGAAGAGCGGCGAGCGCCTCGTTGGTCAGGTGGCAAAGCGCCAGGCCATCACTAACCCCGAGAACACCATTTACTCCATTAAGCGCTTCATGGGCCGCCGCCCGAATGAAGTGAATGAAGAGATGAAGATGGTTCCCTACAAGGTGGTCGCAAAGGGCGACAACGTTGTGGTGGATGCGCAGGGTAAGGAATATACCGCGCCGGAAATCAGCGCGATGATTCTGCAGAAGCTGAAGAAGGCTGCTGAAGATTATCTTGGCCAGAGCGTGACGGAAGCCGTCATCACCGTTCCGGCGTACTTCAACGATGCTCAGCGTCAGGCTACGAAGGACGCGGGCAAGATTGCCGGTCTGGATGTGAAGCGTATCGTCAACGAGCCCACCGCGGCTGCGCTGGCTTACGGCCTGGATAAGAAGAAGGACGAGACCATCGTGGTGTATGACTTCGGTGGCGGTACGTTCGACGTGTCGGTGCTTGAAGTAGGCGAAGGCGTCATTGAAGTGAAGGCCACCAACGGCGACACGCATCTGGGTGGTGACAACCTTGATCAGCGTCTTGTGGATTGGCTGATTGATGAGTTCCGCAAGAAGGAAGGCCTGGACCTGCGCGGCAAGGGCAACGAAATGGCCCTGCAACGCCTGAAGGACGCGGCTGAGCGCGCGAAGATTGAGCTCTCCACAACCATGGAGACGGAGATCAACCTGCCGTTCATTACGGCAGACGCGACCGGACCGAAGCATCTCGTGGAGAAACTGACACGAGCGAAGTTCGAAAGCCTCGTTGAGGACCTGCTGCAGAAGTCGGTCGGCCCGTGCAAGCAGGCGATGCAGGATGCTGGCATCGATGCGTCGAAGGTTGACGAGGTCGTTCTCGTTGGTGGACAGACGCGTATGCCTCGCATCCAGCAGCTGGTGAAGGACCTGTTTGGCAAGGAACCACACAAGGGCGTGAACCCGGATGAAGTCGTAGCGATTGGCGCGGCGATTCAGGGTGGCGTTCTGGGCGGTGAAGTGAAGGACCTGCTGCTGCTGGATGTGACGCCGCTGACCCTGGCTATCGAAACGATGGGCAGCGTTGCGACGCCGATGATCCCGCGCAACACGACCATCCCGACGAAGAAGAGCGAAACCTTCTCGACGGCTGCGGATAACCAGACAGAAGTGGAAGTCCACGTTCTGCAGGGTGAGCGTCCGCTGGCGAACCAGAACCGTACGCTGGGCAAGTTCAAGCTGTCGGGTATTCCTCCCGCACCGCGTGGCGTGCCGCAGATTGAGGTGACGTTTGACATTGACGCGAACGGCATCCTGAACGTGACGGCGAAGGACAACGCCACGGGCAAGGACCAGAAGATCACCATCACTTCCAGCTCGGGTCTGAGCAAGGAAGAGGTGGAGCGGATGGCCAAGGAAGCGGAAGCCCACGCGGGCGAGGACAAGGAGAAGCGCGACGAAATTGAAGCGCGGAACCAGCTCGACAGCCTCGTCTACAACGTGGAGAAGACCTTCCGCGAGAACGGCGACAAGATCAGCGGCGCAGAGCGCGGCGATGTGGAAACTGCACTGGCCGATGCGAAGAGCACGCTGGCGGGAACGCCTTCTGCGGCTGATCTGAAGGCTGCGAACGAGAAGCTGACCGCGGCCAGCCACAAGCTTGCCGAAGCCATGTACAAGGCCGGTCAGGCTCCCACGGATGGCGCTGCTGCCGCTGCGGGAACCACCACCGAAGAGCCCAAGCACGAAGAGGGCGTAATCGATGCCGAGTACGTGGACGTCGACAACAAGTAAGCACTTCGTGCCGTCCTCGACGTGCTTCGCGCGTGCATGTTGGGAATGGTGGAACAAGCTGGAAGCCGGGGAACCGAAACAGGTTCCCTGGCCTCCTCCGAAAATTTCTACGGATTTCGTAGAAATAGGAAACAAAGACGCGAATCGAAACGTAGATTACGGTGTCTAAATAAGTGTGAATCGCGCTGCTGCAATCAGCGTGGTTCCGGTGGAAGACGGGGTGCTGCAATCACCGTGTCGGAAGCCAGGTGACGAACACCGCCGCGCACAGCACGGCGATGCGAATCGAACACGGAGAGGGCGCTCGAAGCCAATCAGCGCATCGAGCGCCCTTCGTGTCTATAAAGCAGCAGTAGCCGGGAAGGGAGAAGGCCATGAATAGTGTGATCTGGAAATGCGAGCAATACGTCGCAGGCAAGCTCCACGAGAAGACCATCTTTGAGAGTGAACAGCAGGCAAGGGAGTTCGCCCGCAAACTCTACGATGTCCGTCCGGATACAATCCTGCGCATTGAACCCATGCCGATTCAGCACGTGTGGAACTAAGACGAATCGGGTTTCCAGCAGTGCCGATGGCGTAATCGCCATCGGCATTTTGCTTTTTACGAAGGAACATCGGCTGGTAGCATCGGTGTGTTCCGATGATTGCCATTGAAAATGTTACGGACTGGGTAACCAGTGAGAAGTCGTTGACTTTTGCCACGTGGGCGCTGGTGATTGCCACCATTGCGCTGGTGATGGATTCGTGGCTGAAGGGCCGTGAGCAGCAGAAGCGCTGGGATTCTGAGGATCAGCGATCGGCCGAACAGACCGAGCTGCAGCTTGCACGCTGGAAGGAAGAGGATCAGCAACGTCATTTTCAGGAGTCGCCGCATGTGGCCTTCGGTCTGCAGGCGGTGGATCACAAACTGCGTATCTGGTGCGCCAATGTGGGTGCCGTGGCGTTTGTGATTGAGTCTGTGGTGTTGCAGGATTTGAACGGCCAGACGATGGAGCACAGCGAAGTCAGCGTGTTGCCCAGCGGATCGCTGGAGAGCTTTTCGCTGGCGCAGATGAAGCTTGCCAGCTACTACGGCGAGAAGGTCTTCGAAGTGCGGCTGCGTATCAAGGTGGCTGAGAAAACAATTGAAACGAAGCCTTCCTGCTTCACGTTGAACATCGGCTTTCGCGGCGATCTTGCGAGTGTCTCGGAGAGTACGGGCGAGCAGGTATCGAAGATGTGCCCGAAGTGCGAGCACATTGCGGTGTTTCAGTTTGACGATGCATCCGGCCTGAAAGAATTACGTGGGAAGCTGGCAGAGGGTGTGGAACAGATTGCTGCTGTGTGCCCGAACCATGCGGCTTCGGGGTTGTTGTGGATGATGGATCCTTACGGCAAGAAGTATCAGGTTGCAGAGTAGGTCTTCGTTTTTGTTCTGCGTCCATGAATACGGGGAGAGTGTGACCTATGCCGGAAGGCAATGAGATACATCGCTGGGCCGCGCGGCATAATGCAGCGTTTGCCGGGCGCAAGGTAAACGTGTTGCCGGGGCTGAACCATCGCTTTAAAGACGCGCACCTGGTGGACGGCAAGAAAATGGTGCAGGTGCATGCGGTGGGCAAGCACCTGGGTTATGAGTTTGCGAACGGGCTTTATCTGCACATTCATCTTGGCCGCTTCGGCGATTTCACAGAAGGGCTTGGCCCACTGCCAGAGCCGAAGGGAACACTGCGTGCGGTGATGCAGCGTGCGGGTTCGGGCAAGGTATCGCGCAGCGTGAAAGGCAATGCGCATGCGTTGACCGGGCCCTACAACGGGCCTCCCGGCAAAGACGATGGAACCCAGCCGTTCCCGCCGGAAGATGTGGACTGGTGGGAGTTGCGTGGGCCTACGGATTGCTCCGTCTACGACGCGGAAAAGTGGCAGGCGTTGCTGAATCGTCTGGGGCCTGATCCATTGGCGCATGAGCCCGGCGGGCATGACGATCCGGAGCGTGCTATCAACGCGATTCTTACGAAGAAGGCGAACATTGCAGAGCTGCTGATGGATCAACAGATAATCTCCGGTATTGGCAATATCTATCGTGCGGAGCTGCTCTTTCGGCATCGTGTGAACCCCTTTACGCCGGGCGATGCGATGGACGCGAAGATGCTGAAGGCTATCTGGAAGGACGCTGCCGTCCTGCTGAAGGCGGGCATGGTGGATCGGCGTATTGTCTGCACGAAAAAGAGTGATCGTCCATCAAAGAAAGATCCTGCGCTGCGTGGCGAGGAGCATTATGTCTATCGTCGCCACGGCAAACCGTGTTTCGTATGCGGAGAGGCCATTCTGCGCAAGGATGTGGCAGGGCGCACGCTGTACTGGTGCCCGAACGATCAGCACACCACGAAAGAGCAGACGGCGTCCGCTCTGAAGCCGGGGATAAGTCTGCGTTCGCAACGCATGCCGCGACGGATGGATTGATTTTTGTTCTTATAGTGAGACACGGCAGCGCCGCTGAGTGACTTTCACTCATCTAATCTGGTAGCAAGAAGACAATGGCACCCACTCAGAACAAGGATTATTACGGCGCACTCGGCGTGAAGAAGACGGCCACCGCGGATGAGATCCGCAAGGCCTTCCGCAAACTTGCGCGCAAGTATCACCCTGACGTCAACCCCGGCGATAAGAAGTCCGAAGAGCAGTTCAAGGAAATCTCCGAAGCCAATGACGTCCTGAGCGACGAGAAAAAGCGCAAGATTTATGACCAGCTTGGCTTCTACTCCGACAACATCGACCCCGCGGCGGCAGAGGCTGCAGCGCGCGGTGGCTATGGTGGCGGTAACACGTATAGCGGCGGTCATGCAGGCGGCGGTGTGCCGTTTGATTTTGGCGGATTCGATTTCTCTGGCGGCACTGCGCAGCAAAGCTCTGGTGGTGGATTCGGCGGCGGGTTCCGCGACATCTTTGGCAGCATGTTCAGTGGTGGCGGCGGCCGCCAGCAGACACAGGCGGCGCGTGGGCCGCGTCCGGGGACAGACCTGGAGTACCAGGTAGAAGTGGACTTCTGGACGGCAATCCGTGGCGGCACCACGAAGATTGAGATCTCGCGGCGGGAGCAGTGCGGCACGTGCAAGGGAACCGGCACGGTCGGCGCTCCGCAGACGTGTCCGCAGTGCAATGGCAGCGGTCAGATTACGCAGATGCAGGGTCGCATGAAGTTCAACGTGGCGTGTCCGCGTTGCGGCGGCACGGGGCGTTTGCAGTTGGATTGTGGCACATGCCACGGCGAAGGCACGGTGACGAAGCGCCAGACGCTGGAGTTCCGCATCAAGCCCGGCACACGCGATGGTCAGCGTATTCGGCTTGCGGGCAAGGGCAATGCAGGCACGGAAGGCGCGCCTTCCGGCGACTTGTATCTCATCATCAAGTCCGGGCCGCATCCGGTGTTTACGCGCGCTGGCGATGACATTCGCGTAACGGTGCCGGTGCTGGCGTTTGAGGCGGCGCTGGGAACGAAGATTGATGTGCCCACCATTGATGGCCGCACGCAGTTGAAGATTCCGCCGGGAACACAGACCGGGCAGAAGCTGCGTCTGCGCGAGAAGGGTGTGCCGTCTGCTTCGCAGGAAGGCGTGCGTGGCGATCAGATTGTGGAAGTGCAGATCGTTGTGCCGAAGATTCAGGATGAGCGCTCGAAGGAGATTCTCCGCGAGCTGGCGAAGTTGAATCCGGAGGATCCGCGCGAGGCGTTGTTCGCGAAAGTTTAGTTTGGCTAACTAACGTATCGCATCGTCATCCTTCGGCTTCACTTCGTTTCGCTCAGGATGACGGCCTTTGGCCGTATGAGCTTCGCTGGTTAACTTGCATCTTTACGAACGTGTCGCCATCAATTGCTCGATCGCGTGTACAGCGTTTGCTGTGCCGTCTTCCTTACGAAGGATTTCGCCTATCAACGCGGCGCGCTCTGCGAAGCTGTTGTCGCGTAGCAGGCGCAGCAGCGAGTAATGCGCCTGCCGGTCCCTCCACATTCTGCGTTCGTGCTTCAGGCCTACGCCGAGTCGGACAATGCGCGCGGCATTGTCAGGCTGATCGAAGTTGAAGGGCACGACGACCTGGGGGCGCCCGGATCGCAGTGCTTCCGCGGTGGTGCCAATGCCGCCCTGATGCACGATGATGGCGGCGTGCGGGAAGAGTTTGCGGTAGTCCGCGTAAGGCACCGTCAGGATGTTTGGCGCGCTTAATCCGCGTGGATCGCCCACGAGAATGGCACGCATACGAAGCCGGTGTGCGGCGCGTGCGCTCATCCAGAAGAAATTGCCGGGCGCGTGTACTGCCGCAGAGCCAAGTGTGAAGACGATGGGCGGTGTTCCCGCCTGCAGGAATTCCTCCATGCGTTGCTGTACTTCGTCGTGTTCCGGCAGGGATTCCTGTTCGTAATGCGCGAACCCGGTTTGCAGTGTGTTTGCGGGCCAGTCTGGCTGTGGTTGCGCAAACTGTGGAGAGAACGTGGCCAGCACCAGGTTTGCTTTCAGCTTGCCGGTGCGCAGGGCTTCCGAGTCATCCGGCAGGCCGAGGCTCTTGCGAAATTCCCGTAACGGAGTGCTCCAGCGGCGGAATGCGAGGGCAGGCAGTTTCAAAAGAGCTTTCTGAAACATCAATGGCCAGCTACGCGTGAGGGACAGGAACGGGAACCCAGGCAGCACGGAGGGATCGTGCGCGGAGAGGAGGCTGATGGGGGAAAGCAGAACGGAAACCCAGGGGATGCCAGTTTTTTCCGCGAGGATAGGCGCGGGAAGAACCACTTCGCCTGCGATGAGAAGGTCCGCGCCGGAGCAGATGCGTTCCAGTTCCGCGTACATCTCCGGAAGGTGTGGCAAGAACATTTTTCGGAAGAGATATTCCGGTCCGCGCACGGTGCGCATGAGGCGGTGCATCAGTTCCGGATCCTGCGGAGAGACCGGCGGCCCCAGCGACTGAACCTCAAACCCAAGAGCCTGAATGCGTTCTTTGTAAAAAGGGGTAGTGGCTATGACCGGATGGTGTCCACGGTTGCGAAGCTCCTGTGCCAGCGCCAGAAATGGGTGAAGATCGCCCAGCGATCCAAATGACGCGATGACAATACGTTTTCCGGGAGTTTCAACCATGCCACTATTCAGGCTACCGTAAGCTTTCGGTGGAAGTGAAAGTGCTGTGAAATCCACAGAAAAAACCCCCTGCCGAAGGTCCGCATACCGTCTGGTTTCATTGACCAGAACGGTCCGGGATTGATATAACAAAGGGGTTGCCGCTGTCCCCTTTGCTCCGCCAGGGTGCCCTCTCCGGGCGCTTGAACGAGAGACGGGAGCTCCCTTTAGGGCACGGCCCCACGGTCCTTCATGCAAGCGATTCTGAACCAACTTGGCGATCTTGTGCTCGGCTCTGTGCCGACCGCCGTCTTTTTCCTGATCTTACTGGCCGCCTACCAGGTGCTTGTCCGCAAGCCGATGGAGAAGGTGCTGGCGGATCGCCATGGTCGTACCGGCGGGGCCATGGATGACGCAAAGGCAGCAATTGCCGCGGCGGAAGCAAAGACGACGGAGTACGAAACCCGTCTTCGCGATGCCCGCAGCGAAATTTTCAACGCCCGTGCCGCCCGCCAGAAGGCCGCTTCCGATACACGCGACAAGGCGCTGGCTGAGGCCCGCACTGCGGCACAGCATCGCATTGGCGTTGCGCGTGAGGCGGTGGAGCGCTCCGGAGTCGAGGCAAGGGCACAGATTGAGACGCAGGCAGCCGCCCTGTCGCAGAGCGTGATGGCAGCGATTCTGCCGCACCGCGCAGGAGTCGCCCGTTGAAGATTTTCCGTATGAAATTCGTATTTGCAGCACTGCTGGCGGTCACGCTGGCTGCACCTGTCGTCCATGGGCAGGAGTCTGCTGCCGCGTCGGCTTCGGTGGCTTCCGGCCAGAAGTTTGAGCCTGAGGCGGTTCCGGAAAAGAACAATCCGGAGCGCAAGGAAGCTGAGGGAGGCGAAGAAGCATTCCGCAAGTCCCCTTCCGTCATTAAGCTGGGGCACATGCTGGGCATGGAACCGGGAACGGCTTCGGCAGTGTTTGAGTGGTTCAATGCCATCATTCTGCTGGGCGCTGTGGGTTTTGGTTTAGTGAAGGCTCTGCCGAAGGCGTTCCGCGCACGCACTGAGGGAATCCAGAAGAACATTGTGGAAGCCCGCGTGGCCACGGAAGAGGCGAAGGCTCGCCTGTCTGCCGTGGAAGGCCGCCTGGCGAAGCTGGATAGCGAAATTGCTGCTCTCCGTACAGAAAACGAGAAGGCCGCCATGGAAGAAGAAGTTCGCATCCACGCACAGGCCGAAGAAGAGAAGAAGCGAATTCTGGAAGCTGCAGAGCAGGAAATTGCTGCTGCATCCGCCGCCGCCACTCGCGATCTGCGCGCCTATGCCGCAGAGATTGCCGTGGACCGTGCCGCTTCGCAGTTGAACATTACGCCGGAAGATGACCGCATCCTGATTGAATCGTTTGCGGGCAAGCTGGGCAGAGAAGGGAGCCGCAACTAATGGCCGCCTTCGAACTTCGTTATGCGCGCGCATTTCAGCAGGTTGTTGCTGCGCAGAATCTGAATATTGACAGTGTTCGCCAGCAGGTTGCTGACTTTGCTGCCACGCTGGACGGCAGTCGCGAACTACGCGAATTTCTGCTGAATCCGACGCTGGATCATAAGGACAAGGTCAAAGTTCTGGATGCAGTTGCAGGACGTGTCGGTCTGGATAAGCCGGTCCGCAACTTCGTCGCGGTGCTGATGGACCACGGCCGCCTGGAGTCGCTGAAGGACATTGCTGCTGAGTTCAGCACCCTGGCCGATCTGGCCAACGGGATTGCCGAGGCAGAGATTGTTACCGCGAAGTCACTCTCGGAAAATGAGAAGCAGCTGCTGGGCAGTAAGGCTGGCGCGCTGGCAGGCAGCCGGGTTCGCGTCACCTGGACGCAGGACGCGTCTTTGCTGGGCGGAGCGGTGATTAAGCTTGGCTCGCAGGTGTACGATGGCTCGGTTCGCGGACAGTTGCAGCAGTTGAAGCGGCACCTGGCAGGCGCTTAAGAAAAGTTTTGCAGTAAACAAGTTTGTATCGCGCCAGGGCAATCGAAAGTTGCACAGGGCGCAGGAGACGAAAGAGACACATGGCACAGCTCAAGGCAGACGAAATTACAGAACTGCTTCGTCAGCAGATCGAGAACTACGAACAGAAGATTACTGTCGATGAAGTCGGCACGATCATCTCGCTGGGCGACGGTATTGCGCGCATCCACGGCCTGGACAAGGTTATGGCAGGCGAACTGATTGAGTTCCCCAAGGGCATCAGCGGTCTGGCCATGAACCTGGATGAAGACCAGGTGGGCGCCGTGCTGCTGGGCGACTTCACGGAGATCAAGGAAGGCGACACGGTCAAGCGCACCGGCAAGATTATGAGCGTGCCCGTGGGCGATGCCCTGATCGGCCGCGTGGTGAACGCGCTCGGTCAGCCGATTGACGACAAAGGCCCCATCGACACGCCGTACACGCTGCCTGTCGAGCGTCTGGCTCCTGGTGTTATTGACCGTAAGTCCGTGACGGAGCCGATGGCGACCGGCATCAAGGCTATCGACACCATGATTCCGATCGGCCGTGGTCAGCGTGAGCTGCTCATCGGCGACCGCCAGACCGGCAAGACTGCAATCGCTCTGGACACGATCCTGAACTCGGCGAAGAACGACCTTATCTGCATCTACTGCGCAGTGGGACAGAAGCGTTCGTCCGTGGCCCAGGTCGTGCAGACGCTGGAAGAGTACGGCGCCATGGCGTACACGATTGTTGTTGCTGCGACGGCCTCTGAGCCCGCGCCGATGTCGTACCTGGCTCCCTATGCCGCGACTGCGATGGGCGAGTACTTCCGCGACAACGGCAAGCACGCTCTGATTATTTACGACGATCTGTCGAAGCACGCAGCGGCGTACCGCGAGATTTCGCTGCTGCTGCGCCGTCCGCCGGGCCGCGAAGCGTATCCAGGCGACGTGTTCTATCTCCATTCGCGTTTGCTTGAGCGTTCGTCGAAGGTTTCGGACAAGCTGGGCGGCGGTTCGCTGACGGCTCTGCCGATCATCGAAACGCAGGCTGGCGACGTGTCCGCGTACATCCCTACCAACGTGATTTCGATCACCGATGGCCAGATCTTCGTGGAAACCGATCTGTTCAACTCCGGTATCCGTCCGGCTGTAAACGTAGGTCTGTCGGTATCGCGTGTCGGTTTTGCTGCTGCGATGAAGGCCACCAAGCAGGTGGGTGCAACGCTGAAGCTGGATCTGGCGCAGTACCGCGAGCTGGCTGCCTTCGCGCAGTTCGGTTCGGATCTGGACCCCGCAACGCAGAAGCAGTTGAACCGTGGTTCGCGTCTGGTTGAGATTCTGAAGCAGCCGCAGTTCCAGCCGTTGACCGCTGCACAGCAGGTGGCCATCGTGTTCGCTGGAACGAAGGGTCTGCTGGACGATATCGACGTGAAGCAGGTGCAGGCGTTCGAAGCAGGCTTCCACGAGTACATGAAGACCACCGGCCAGTCGATTCTGGATGCCATCATGAGCAAGAAGGCTCTGGATGACGAGATCACCAAGAACCTGACCAACGCCATCAATGATTACAAGGCCACGTTCAAGGCCGGCCAGAAGGACAACAAGGCCGCCCTCGCGACGGCATAACAAGAATCGCCGGACAGGAGCAGACGCTTCCTGCCCGGCCCAGCCAAAGGTTATTCCCATGACGACCTCGGTCGTAGTTCTCGTAGTTGTTTTCGCGGTTCTTAATGTGGCGTTTCTGACATGGTCCCACTGGATGCAGACACGCCGGATGAAACAGATGCACCACAGGCTTGATATTCATTCGCACGATCTGGGCCAGGTGCAGGCGGAGCAGCAGGAAATCGAGGCACGTGTTTCCGTAGGGGAACAGGAACGCCGCTGGCAGGAAGAGATTCGCAAGGTTTCGGAAAAGTTCTAAACGAATGGCAAACGTACTGGATCTAAAGCGGCGCATTCGCTCCGTGAAAAACACGCGGCAGATCACCAAGGCCATGAAGATGGTCTCGGCGGCGAAGCTGCGTCGTGCGCAGGAGCGTGCGTTGCAGGCGCGTCCGTATGCGCAGATGCTGGCTAACGTACTGCAGTCGCTGGTGCGCCGCGCCGCTCTCTACGGGGACGAAGGCAACGGCGATGTCGTGCATCCGCTGCTTGTCGAACGCGAAGAGAAGAATGTGCTGCTGCTCGTCGTCGCAGGCGACAAGGGCTTCGCGGGTGCGTTCAACTCCAACATCGGCAAGGCCGCGCAGAAGTTCATCGACTATCGCCGCGAACCAAAGCAGGTGACGGAAGACGATCCGCGACCGGGCGAGCAGAACATCGACATTGAGACGGTCGGCCGCAAGACGCGCGACCTGTTCAAGCGCAAGTATCCGGAAGCCGCGTGGAAGCACATCGATGAGGAGCATGATGAGCCCATCGGCATCTCGCACCACATTGAAGACCTCCGCCAGCGCAAGGCGCCAGTGGAGGTCACCAAGGACCTTGGCTTCCTGTTGGCGAAGCTGAATTTCACAGAAGTGGACAAGGCCGCGCATTCGATCATTGACCGCTATGAACGCGGCGAGATCGATTCGGTTTACATCGTCTACAACGAGTTCAAGAGCGTTATCGCACAGCGCGTTGTAGTGGAGAAGCTGCTGCCGATCCGCAAGCTGGGCTCGCCGGAAATCACGGCCGCGGAAGAGATGTCAGAGGAATTGAAGGAAGCAGCCGCTCGCGCAGCCTCCACCTCAGGCGTCTCTATCAATGAGCCGGAAGAGACGGAACTGGACCGCGAGGCGAAGAAGTTTGGCACGGCAGACGTGGATTACATCTACGACCAGGATCCGGCGAAGCTGTTCAAGCACCTGCTGCCGCGTTACGTGACCACGCAGATTTACCATGCGCTGCTGGAATCCAGCGCCAGCGAACATGCCGCGCGTATGACGGCCATGGATGCGGCCAGCAGCAACGCCAGCGACATGATTGATTCGCTGACACTGACCATGAACCGCGTGCGTCAGGCAGCCATCACCAAGGAAATTATCGAGATCGTTTCAGGAGCGTCGGCCATCTAGGCTGCGTTTCGCAAAGAGAGACTTATGGCAGAGAACATCGGCAGAGTAATCCAGATCAGCGGCCCGGCCGTTGACATCCAGTTCGACGAGAAGCACATGCCGCCTATCTATCAGGCGCTGCGCATCACGTCGGAAGGCTTTGATATCCCCACGCCGCTTTCGGTGATCGTGGAAGTACAGCAGCACCTGGGCGAAGGCCGTGTGCGTACGGTTGCTATGGAAGCGACCGAAGGCATGGTTCGCGGCATGAAGGCCGTCGACACCGGCAACCCGATCATGGTGCCCGTGGGCCGCGAGACGCTGGGCCGTGTGCTCAACGTGATCGGCGAGCCCGTGGATCAGCTTGGCCCCGTACAGACGGAGCTGCGCAAACCCATCCATCGCCAGGCACCTGCGTTTGACGAGCAGGCCACCGGCGAAGAGATGTTCGAGACGGGCATCAAGGTTGTCGACCTGATCCAGCCCTTCTTGAAGGGCGGTAAGATCGGCCTCTTCGGCGGCGCCGGTGTGGGCAAGACGGTTCTGATTCAGGAGCTGATCAACAACGTTGCCATGCAGCACGGTGGTTTCTCCGTGTTTGCCGGTGTGGGTGAGCGTACCCGCGAAGGTAACGATCTGTGGATGGAATTCCAGGAGTCCGGCGTTATCGACCCGACCGACTGGCGCAAGAGCAAGGCTGCACTGATCTATGGCCAGATGACCGAGCCGCCGGGAGCGCGTCTGCGTGTGGCGCTGACCGGTCTGACGATCGCGGAACACTTCCGCGATGAAGAAGGCTCGGACGTGCTGCTGTTCATCGACAACATCTTCCGCTTCACGCAGGCAGGTTCTGAGGTTTCCACGCTGCTGGGCCGTATGCCTTCCGCCGTGGGTTACCAGCCGAACCTGGCCAGCGAGATGGGCCAGCTTCAGGAGCGCATCACGTCCACGAAGAAGGGTTCCGTTACGTCCGTGCAGGCCATCTATGTGCCCGCCGACGATTTGACCGATCCGGCTCCGGCGACGACCTTTGCCCACTTGGACGCGACCACCGTGTTGAACCGTGCACTGACGGAAATCGGTATCTATCCGGCTGTCGATCCGCTCGCTTCCACCTCGCGTATCCTCACCCCGCGCGTTGTTGGTGAAGAGCATTACGCAGTGGCGCAGCAGGTGAAGGGTATTCTGCAGCGCTACAAGGATCTGCAGGACATCATCGCCATCCTGGGTATCGACGAACTTTCGGAAGACGACAAGATCACCGTTGCCCGCGCACGTAAGGTGCAGAAGTTCCTGTCGCAGCCGTTCCACGTTGCGGAAGTCTTCACCGGCAACCCCGGCAAGTACGTCAAGGTGGCCGACACGGTGCGCTCCTTCAAGGAGATCATCGAAGGCAAGCATGACAGTGTGCCGGAGCAGGCCTTCTACATGAAGGGCGGCATCGAGGAAGTGCTGGAAGCCGCAGCCAAGATGAAGGCAAACGCGTAAGAACCGTTGCTCACGTTTCGCTCGTTGATTGTGCTCCCGTTGGGTGAGCCGATCACGAGAGAAACGTGAGAAACGAGGTAACGAGAGCAACGATAAATGGCAGACGCAACTACACATTCCGGCCAGCTCGCAGTCCGCATCGTTACGCCGGACCGCGTTCTGATTGACACCACGGCAGACGCGATTGAGCTTCCGGCTCTGTCGGGCTACATTGAAGCGCTGTACGGCGCTGCACCGCTGCTTGCCGAACTTGGCGCGGGCGAAGTGAAGCTGCATGGCGGCAACTCCGGCAACGCGAAGTTTTTCGTTGCGTGGGGTTTTGTCGAAGTGCTTCCGGAGCGCGTCACCGTTCTCGCAGAGACGGCGCTGAAGCCGGAAGAGATCGATGCCGCCCAGGCACAGCAGCAGCTTGCCGATGCAGAGAAGGATTGGAACGAAGCAGGCGACGATGCCGCGAAGTTCGATTACGCCCGCGCAGAAATTCGCGTGGCAGAAGAGAAGATCGCAGCAGCGAAGGATCGCTAGAACATTCTTCAGACAATCGCGAAAGGGACCGGATTTCCGATCCCTTTCGTATTTACTGCTGACTGAACGCATCACTCTGGAATTTCGAATTCACCGGGCGTTTGGGATCGTAGGCGAAATGGATCAGGCCATCACGATAATCGATCTGCAGAGTCATCTGCCGAAGTGCGGGGAAACCCAGGAAGCCTGAAATATCCACACCGGCTCCCTCTGACAGATTCTCTGTCGGGATAGAGATCATGCCGTTCAGCGGCAGGTAGAGCTTGCCGAAATGCAAAACGATCTTGTCCGTCAGATAGTTCTTTTGCGTTTGTCCTGAGATACCCACCAGGGAGACACGGCCTGTTGTGGAGACCTTCGTGACTGTTCTGGCTGCGTCCGGGTCAATGATGCTTTCCTGCGCACCTGTGTCTGTCATCATTAGTTTGATGGGGCCATCGTTTAACTGCGTGGGAATCAGAAGATAGTGATAGATGCGATAAAACTGCGTCCAGTCCGCCATTTCCGGGCTCTTGTAGCGGTCGCGCAGTGGTTCGTCCACGCCGTCTCCTGAGTGTGAGCCGACACCGCCGCTGGTATTCAATGACATATCTGCAGACTGCTCTCCCTGCCGCGCAGGCAACTGCGAGACTTTCAGCTCCCCCGCGGGGTAGTCGAGTGTAAGCAGAAACTTCTGGAAGACGTCGCCGCCAATGAGTCCATCAATCTCTTCCATGGCCACCGGGAAGCCATACGAAGCGTTCTCCATATCGCGTGGTGGAAGGATGTAAACGGCGCAGTTAGAGAATTCCAGGTCGCCGATTTTCAGTGAAGCCACATGCGTGACCTTGCTTTTGTGCGATCCTTCATCGCCAATGCCGCTGAGAAAGGCGGTATCTTCCACGCGCAGACCGAGGCGCTCCGCTGCGCCTGCTGTCAGTGTGAGACCGGAGGCACCTGTATCCAATTCAAGACGGCGCTTCTTCCCGTTGAAGCTCATCTCAAGGCCGTATGCCGGAGGTGAATTGGGCGAGAAACGGATAGCCGAAAAGGGAATCGTGGCCTCTTTGGTTGCGGATGTCAGCTTGCATTCCGGTTCGTGAGGTTTATCTCCGTATTTGGTGAGCCGAGTTTTCGCTGCCGTGCGCTGTTTGTCAGTGAAGGCCGGGCTGGATTCTACAAACTTGCGATATTCCTCAAGGGCCTGAGCCTTCGGCTTTAGAAAGATCCACGATGCCATGATTTCGTCATCGTTTGGATTCAATGTGTGGGCCAGATCGACATGCTTCTTTTCCGTGGCATACAGCGCAATCATCTGTTCGTATTCGCTTAGTACGTAATAAGCGCGCCCGTTGCAGGGATCGAGTTTCTGCGCCTGCGAAGCTGTTGCATAGGACTCGGGGAGTTGGCCCTGCCGCATCAACACTTCCGCTTTGGTGGTTAGCGCCAGCCCTGAATCCGGCTTCTCCGCTACCCACGCATTGGATTTTGTGGCGGCTTCTATGACATTCCCTTGTGCCAGCAGATTGCGAATTTGCCAGGCTCGTAGAGAGTTTTTCTCTGGATGCGCGGCGAGTTCCGTTACAAAATGATCGGCCGCGGACTTGTATTCGTTCTGCTCAAACTCAATCTGCGCAGGGCTGAGAGGTTCCTTGTCTGCTTTACAGGAAACGTTTTTGGAAGGCGTTGGGGATGCGGCTGTTGGCTGCTGGGCCACGGCAGAAAGACATGCCGATATCAGGCATGCGGCCACGCAAATGGACTTCATGGATAGGAAATCTCCGTCTCAGGTGTATGGACATTGTGCCATCATGCATGACCTCATGTGAGTGAAATCTGCAGGTTCCGAGCGGACGTTCTGAGAAGAGTAAGACGGGCCGAAAAAGGCCGGCCCGTCTTGAAGCTGTATTGATGCGAAGCGTTAGAAGGTCAGTTTCAATCCGGCCTGCATTACACGTGGCCTGATACCAGTACTGGTTGCGGTGATCTGGCCATAGGTGCCGCTGGTGGGATTGTTGTTGGGGTTGGCGAAGTTGGTGTGGTTGAAGGCGTTGAACAGCTCCCAGCGGAATTGCAGATGGTAACGGTCGCGTGCGGTCCAGTTCTTCATGATGGCCGCATCGCTGTAGTTCACGCCCGGTCCCTTCAGGATGTTTCTGCCGGTGTTGCCGAAGGTGCCCGGTGCGTTGGTGGTGAAGGCGGCCGTGGTGAAGTACTGATTCAGCCACTGCTCCTTGCTTCCCTGATGCGTTTGTACCGGCACGCCTGGTACATAGTCCGCGCGATCGGCGCCTACGTTTGAGCCGGAGTTGTTGCCGCTTCCACCCGAGATGCCGAATGGCCTGCCGGACTGCATGGTGTAGATGGCGCTGATTTCCCACTCACCCAGCACGCCGCGAGCGAAACCGTTCCAGCCGCGGAGCGCTGGCGTGGTGTAGACAAGGTTCGTGACGGAAACCAGTGGCACGTTCAGGTCAGAGATACCGCGGTTGTAGCGGACATCATACGGATTCGCAATGCTGCTGGTGAACGACGCATTGCCGCTGGAGGCAATGTCGAGGTTCCTGGACCAGGTGAAGCTGGACTGCGCCTGGAAGTTGTGGGAGAAGCGCTTTTCAATCTGTGCCTGCAGCGAGTGGTAGCTGGCTGTGCCAATGGACTGGATCGTGAGGATCTGACCGAAGTCTGACATGGCGCGGATGCTACGCACTGCTTCTGCGGTCTGGCCGGGGTTCGCATCCAGGATCAGTGACTGGTGATAGCTCTGACTGCCGACGTAAGCCAGATGGATCACTACGTCGTTGCCCAGTTGTTGTTCCACGGATGCGTTCCAGCTTTGTGTCATGCCGAGTTTGAACTTCGGCGTGAAGGCTGCGGGAACCGACGTGGGTGAAGGGAAGGTGGAGTTGCTGGGCGGTGTGCCGCCAGAATACACAAACGGCGGAAACGGACTTACGCCGCCTGTGCCGGGGTAGCTTGCCCACGGGTTGGAGAAATCGATCGGTGACGCTGCGGTCTCATTCAGCGTGTAGGTGGGGCTGAACGGTGTTACGTCCGCAACGTGGTTATAGGACGAGTATGGCAGCGGGGCAGTGAACAGACCGAAGCCTGCGCGGAAAGTGGTCTTGGGATGGACCTGCCATGCTACGGCGAGGCGTGGTTCAAAGTAGCCATAGGTGTTGGGTGCCAGGCCAGCGCTTACGCCGTTGTCGCCAGGAAACACAAGTCCGGTGGGAGCATTCGGGAAGACAGTGCTCTGTTGTCCCGGATTCCACACAGCGCCGCGGCCGTCCTTCGATTGCGGAGCCAGATTCGGATCCCAGCGAAGGCCTGCGGTAACGGTGATGTTGGAGCGCAGCTTGAACTGATCCTGAGCGTAGACACCGAGCAGGTTGCCGCTGACGTCGGCAATTTCACCCGCACCCTGTGTATAGGTGCTGACACGGCCCAACAGGAAGTCCGCAAGGCCGAAGCCGGTGGAATAGCCGTTGAAGCTGATGATGGGTGCTGCGGGATAGTACGTCAGCTCGCGTGCGCGCTGGTGCCACAGGTCCACGCCGGCGGTGATGGTGTGGTTGCCAACGATCTTGGTGATGAAGTCCGAGAAGCCCCACGAACGACGCATCTCGCCCGTGTATTCGGAATACTGCAGGCTGAAGCCGCCGCTTGCATTCAAGCCTTCGCTGTAGCAGGTGCCTTCGGGTTCATTCACGTTGATGTAGCGCGACAGGCAGAAAGGAGAGCCTGTGTTGTCCAGCGGTTGGCCCACGTTGAATACGTGCTCCTGGTTCCAGAACAACGACAGCGCATTGATGAAGCTGGGGCTGACCGTCCAGGTGTGGTTCAACACTTCGTTGAAGAACTTGCCCTGCTTGCCGGTGTTCAGCGCCAGGATGTTGCCCGGCGTCGCGGCTTCGCTGCGGTTGTAGTACTGGATGAAGCTGCGCAGCGTCAGGCGATGCTTGTCGTTCGGCGTGTAGTCAATGCGGCCTGTACCTTCGTCGTATCGCTCAATCGTCTTGGGAACGGTGTAATACACCAGACCGCTGGCAGGATCCTGGCCCAGTGGCAGAGCCGTCTTTGTGATCTGCACTGCGGCGGGATTGAACAGCGAAGGATCGATGCGGTTGTTGACGAAGCCGCCGGTCAACGTTTTGGGATAGGCGGAGAAGTCGCCATTCAACATAGCGGCTGTGGGCGTGTTCGTGCTGTTCGCGGTGGATGTGGTGGATTGACGAGTGCCTTGGTAGTTGCCGAAGACGAAGAGGCGGTCCTTGATGACGGGACCACCGAGGAAGCCGCCGAACTGATTACGCTTCAGCGAGTCGACCTGTTTGGAGAAGTAGTCCGCGGAGTTCAGCGCGTTGTTGCGCAGGAACTCAAACGCGCCGCCATGCAGAGCATTGGTGCCGCTCTTGGTGTCGATAGAAACGACTGCGCCCGGCGAGAAACCATAGTGCGCGTCGAAGTTGTTGGAGATGACGCGAAATTCGCTGGTGGCATCGGCATTCGGCGTAGGTGCAGAAAGCGCCATGTAGGTGTCCATGTTCGGAACACCGTCCAGAAGATACAGTGTGCTGCCCTGACGTCCGCCACCTGCGGACGCGCCGCTTTCATTGGGGAACGTGGTTTCACCCTGCAGCGTGCCTGCGCCTGTGTTCAACACGTTCACCACACCAGGCGACAGCAGTACAAGGCTCGAAGGATCGCGGCCATTCAAGGGCAGTTCGCGGATAGCGTGTTCGCCCACGGTGTTGCTGACTTCGGCATTGGTGGTATTCATCAGCGGTGCGCCGGCGGTCACGTTCACCGTCTCAGACTCGCTGCCCACGCGCAGGCCAATGTCGATCGTGGCCTGTTGGCTGACGGTCAGTACAACGCCTGTCTGCTGGAATTTCTGAAAGCCTTTTACGTTCGTGGAGATGACATAACGTCCGGGAGGGATCGTGGGAAAGCGATAGAGGCCGGAGCTATTGGAATCGGCATTCAGCACCAGGTTCGTATCTACGTTGGTGGCGGTCACGTGCGCGTTTGGTACGGATGCACCACTTGCATCGGTGACTGTACCGCTTAGAACAGCACTGCCGCCTTGAGCAAGTGCTGCGATGGAAAAAAGAGGAACAAGCGAAGCGTATAGAACGGGGTTCCGAAAAAATGGATGAGATCGCATCAAGGTCCTCAAAAAGGGGGATCGCAGGCAGCGTATATGTTTGTGTTTTGTTCGTTGCCTGTTGTGTTGTTTTGGGCAGAGGAAAGAAAACAAAATACCGTAAATAAACGGCAAATAATCCAACAATAACCGGCAGTCAGGATAGCCAGCCATAGAGACAAAAGTCTTTGCGCAAGACACGCCGGATTATGCCATCGACATAGTCGGCAGCACACGGCGCAAATCGGCATATGACAGGTGCAGAGCAAATCCCACCGATGGAATTCTTTCTTTTCAGAAAGTTCATCGACGGCAGGTAGACTCCGCACATGCCGATTCTTGATCGTCGTCGTTTCCTCTCGCTTACTGCGGCTGGAGTTGCCGCATCGTCGTTGCCTTCGTTTGCCATGTCGCCTGCTGCTGCGGAGGATTTCAGCTTTCTGTACCTGACGGATACACACATTCAGCCGGAGCTGCATGCTACCGAGGGATGTGCCATGGCTTTCAAGAAGGCACGAACCCTGCATGCAGACTTTGCGATCCAGGGCGGCGATCACATCTTCGATGGACTCGCTGTGCCGCTCTCACGTTCGCAGGAGTTGTTTCATCTGTACGGCGAGACGGAACAGCAGTTGGGGCTGAAGGTTTATCACACGATGGGCAACCATGATGTGATTGGACTCTTTCCAAAAAGCGGCCTTGATCTGACCGATCCGAACTATGGCAAGAGCTACTTTGAAGATAAGATTGGCCCACGCTATCAGAGCTTCAATTACAAAGGCGTTCACTTCATCATTCTGGATTCCGTCGGCTTTTTGCCGGAGCGCACATACTTTGGATTTCTGGATGAAGGGCAGTTGCAGTGGCTGCGTGCCGATCTGGCAAAGGTGTCCGCGACGACGCCAGTGATCCTTGTCTCGCACATTCCACTGATCACTGCATACGGGCAGTATTCAGCGCCTCCTGCGACGCCGCCGGTACACAACAGTCTGTCTGTTTCCAACACGTATGAGATTCTTCCGCTGCTGGCGAAGCACAACGTCATTGGTGTGTTGCAGGGGCATACTCACGTCAATGAACGCGTGGAGTTCAACGGTATTTCCTACATTACGGGTGGTGCCGTTTCCGGCAACTGGTGGAAGGGGATTCACGAAGGAACGCCGGAAGGCTTCACGGTCTGCACCGTGAAAGATGGCAAGCTGACCACGCGCTACGAAACCTATGGTTTTCATGCCGATTCTGTCTAGAAAAAGGCAGTAAACGCGTCATTTTGGGGTATGTGGATGGGGTTCAACGAATGGATCCATACACCTCAATTTCATTGAGCCTAAATTCTTGTCTAATGTGCGAATATCGAACATTAATACCGTAAACCGCACAATGCCACCTCCCCAGCCGTCGTTTGGAAGGTCTATCCTTATAGGCACGAAATCGAGGATGCATGGCAACCAGGGCGAAGGCGAACGGGAAGCAGGCGACAGCGGTGGCAACACAGGAACAGGACAGCGGTAATCCGCAGTTGCGGACAGAAGTATTTGAAATTTTCCGCCGGTGGGGCTATCTGCAGGCGACGCTTGACCCCTTGAAGCAGTACCTGCCGCAGGAACCGTTCCCCATTGATCTGCCGGAAGGCTCTGACGCCATTGCGGAAGAGGCGCGGCGTTATTACTGCGGCAACATCGCGCTGGAGTTCTCGCACATTGCGTCGCCGGAGAAGCGTGACTGGCTCCAGAAGAAGATGGAGCAGAAGTACGTTGAGACGCCTCAGCAACAGGCGAAGACGCTGACGCAGCTCATTAAGTCGGACATCTTCGAACAGACCATTCAACAGCGCTACCTGGGGACGAAGCGATTCTCGCTGGAGGGTCTGACGGCACTTGTTCCGTATCTTGATCGCACCTTTGAGGTGTCGTCAGAACTGGGCGTGAATCTCTGCGTGTTTGCCATGAACCATCGCGGTCGTTTGAACGTGATGGTGAACACGGTGGGGCGCAGCGCCGCCGATATCTTTACCAAGTTTGAAGACGTTGATCCACGCAGCCACCTGGGTGGCGGCGATGTGAAGTATCACCAGGGCGCAACGGGGACGTACACCTCGCCGACGGGCAAGACGATTGACCTGCATCTGGCGTCGAACCCCTCGCATCTTGAGGCGGTTGACCCCGTTATCATGGGCCGGGCGCGTGCGCGTGAAGTTCGTATTGGTGACGACGGCCCGAAGCAGGTGTTGCCTATCATCATTCATGGCGATGCGGCGTTTGCGGGACAGGGCATCTGGGCGGAGACGCTTGATCTTGCCACTATCGGTGGTTACACCGTGGGTGGCACGATTCAGATCGTCGTCAACAACCTGCTTGGATTCACGGCGGAGCCGCAGGAATCGAACTCGTCGCGCTTTGCCACGGACATGGCGAAGCGTCTGCCGATTCCCATCTTCCATGTGAACGCGGAAGACCCGGATGCGGTGGTGCGCGTGGCCGCAATTGCTGCAGAGTATCGCTCGACGTTTGCTTCGGATGTTGTCGTCGATCTCATCGGCTATCGTCGTCATGGACATTCCGAGGTGGATGATCCGACGGTCACGCAGCCGCGCCGTTACGCGAAGATCAAGGAAACGCCGGTGCTCTACAAGAGCTATGCAACGCGCATTGGTGTGGATGCTACGGCAGAGATCAAGCAGATCAGCGAGAAGTTTCTTGCGGATCAGGCAGAGGGCAAGCAGGCGCAGCATGTGCCGCATCTGTCGTCGCTGCCGAAATACTGGGACAACTACAAGGGCGGTTATCTGCCCGCGGATGAACCTACGAAGACCGGGCTTCCCGCGACGGAGATTACTCGCCTGACGCAGCTTCTGGTGAAGACACCGGAAGGCTTCAACGTCCATCCCAAGATCAAGGCTCTGCTGAAGCAGCGCGAAGAGATGGGCAATGGCGCCAAGCCATTTGACTACGGTACGGCTGAGCTTTTGGCTTACGCATCGCTTCTGGAGAAGGGAACGCCTGTGCGTCTCTCTGGTCAGGATTCGCAGCGCGGTACGTTCAATCAGCGCCACAGCTTCTTCACGGATACCGAGACGGAGAAGCGATGGTCGCCGCTGCAAAACATCAGCGATAATCAAGGCCGCTTTGAAGCGTATAACTCCATGCTGAGCGAAGCCGCTGTACTTGGCTTTGAGTATGGCTATGCGCGTGACTATCCGGAGACGCTGGTGCTGTGGGAGGCGCAGTTCGGTGACTTCGCCAATGGCGCACAGATCATCATGGACCAGTTCATTGCAGCAGGCGAAGCGAAGTGGGGACTGCTGAGCGGCGTGGTGTTGCTGTTGCCACATGGCTATGAAGGCCAGGGGCCAGAACATTCGTCCGCGCGCATTGAGCGCTATCTCCAGCTTTGTGCAACGGACAACATGTATGTTGCGCAGCCTTCGAATGCTGCGCAGTACTTCCATCTGCTGCGTCGCCAGGCGATGAGCGAGTATCGCAAGCCTCTCATTGTGTTCACGCCGAAGTCGATGCTGCGCCACCCGGATGCGGTGTCGCCCATTGCAGACTTTGGTGCGGAGAAGTTTCAGACAGTGCTTGCGGATACTGAGGCAAAGGACCCGTATCGCATCCTGGTCTGTTCCGGCAAGATTGGCCACAACCTGCGTGTGGAGCGCGCCAAGCGCGGCGACTATTCCACAGCCATTGTGTTTGTGGAACAGCTCTATCCCTGGCCTGAAGAAGCATTGGCGAAAGCTTTGGAGATGTATCCCAATGCGGAAGAAGTCGTGTGGGTGCAGGAAGAGCCTGCAAACATGGGACCGCTGACGTATGCGTATCCATTGCTGAAGCGAACGGCGGGTAACCGTCGTGTGCTGCGTGTATCGCGTTCCGCCGCGGCCACACCGGCAACCGGTTCGGCCAAGGCGCATGACCTGGAAGAGAAGGCGCTCATTGAACTGGCGCTGGGCAAGGCGAAGAAGTAGTGCGTTATCTGGTGGTGAAAGGGCCGGGCAGACGCCCGGCCTTTTGCATTGTGCAACGTAGCGCGAGTGCTGCATTCTGCATCTAGCAAAGAGAGAGCATGAATCCAGAAGCGAGTCAGGATACTGTTGAAGAGTCACCCGTACCCGTTGTCGCGGCTGCTGTAGCAGCGCCGCGTGCGGCACAGAGCAACGGCTTTGGCCCGCTGAAGATACCGCTGTTTCGTGATCGCTGGATTGCTTCCACCGTGTCCAACGTGGGCACATGGATGCAGGATACGGCGGCCACATGGCTGATGACGGCGCTCACAGGCTCACCGTTGCTGATTGCGTCCATGCAGACCGCGGCGAGTCTGCCGGTGCTGATGCTTGGCTTGTTTGCAGGAGCCACGGCAGATATTTTCGAGCGTCGCCGGTTGTTGATCTTCTGGCAGACGTGGCAGATGATCGCCGTCTTTTTGATGGCGGTGATGGCGCTCTTTGGTGTCATCGGGCCTATGGCTCTACTGTCGCTTACGTTTCTGATGAACGTGGGTGCTGCCATGAACAGTCCGGCATGGCAGGCGATTGTGCCGGAACTGGTGCCGCGCGAGGAATTGCCGAACGCCGTCTCGCTTGCTTCTGCCAGCAACAATCTTGCACGTGCGGTTGGTCCTGCGATGGGCGGCCTTATGGTGGCGCTGTTTGTGAAGGCCAGCACCGGTGCAGGATGGGTGTTTGCGCTGAATGCAGGCTCCTTCGCAGCGGTCATCTGGGTGCTTTACAAGTGGAAGCGCAAGCCGCTGTTTAAAAGCGCTCTGCCGGCGGAACGCATCTTCGGTTCGGTTGGCACGGGGCTGCGCTATCTGCGTTATGCGCCGGTGTTGCAGGCGATTTTTTTGCGGGCATTCCTGTTCACCTTTTCTGCTGCTGCGGTGTGGTCACTGCTCTCGTTGATTGCGGCGCGTGAATTTACGCATAGTCATTACATCTCCGGCGCTACGGGCTATGGTGTGTTGAACGGTTCGATGGGGCTGGGCGCAGTGTTGGCGGCTGTTGCATTGCCGCGCATACGTGCGAAGTTTACTGCGGACCGCGTGCTTGCAGTAGCCAGCGTGCAGTTTCTGGCTACGCTGCTGGTATTGGCGTTCATCCATTCCGTCACGCTGGATATTCTTTTCCTCATCGGCGGCGGTTTCGCGTGGACGTGCACGATGGCCACGTTGAATACCGGTGTGCAGTTGTCGTCGCCGGGATGGGTGCAGGCTCGTGCGCTGGGCATGTATCAGATGATCTTTCAGGGTGGCCTGGCGCTGGGTTCGTTTGTATGGGGCTATGTTGCGGAACACAGCAGCGTGACTGCTTCGATGGCCAGCGCGGCTGTACTGATTGCGGTCGCCATGCCTGTCACGCTGCGATTGCATGTGTTGCGCGGCAGTCTGCCGGACCTGACGCCGTATCACTTCAAACGTCCTGTGCCACATCTGGAACTGGAACCCGCGCCGGAAGATGGCCCGGTCCGCATTCTTGTGGATTACACCGTGGACGTGGAGAACTACAACGAGTTCGTTGCCCGCATCCATAAACTACGCGAAGTACGTCTTCGTACCGGTGCGATTCGGTGGGCTGTGTTTCGCGATGGCAACAATGCAGAACGGCTGGAAGAAAGCTTTGTAATGGAAAGCTGGCTGGAGTATCTGCGCAGCCGCGAACGTATGACTACTGCGGACTTTGCCGTGTTGCAATGCGTGCGCGATCTGCACAAGGGCGAGGAGTTGCCCAGTGTGACGCATCAGGTCTATGCAAAAGAGATGACGCAGGGCTAAGCAGCGCTGCCGTGGTTGCCAATGCGCAGCAACGTCAGCAGCGGCGAAGTCATGATGGTGGTTATCAGAGCAACGACGACCAGCGCCGCAAACAACGCCGGACCGAACACGCCCTGCGTATAAGCGATGTTCAGCACGATCAACTCTACGAGGCCGCGTGTATTCAACATGGTGCCAAGTGCAAAGGAGTTGCGCCATGATTCACCCAACGGTCGCGCGGCAATGACACCGCCGCCAATCTTGCCAATAACAGCGAGAAGCAAAAGCAGCAGCGTCCAGGGGAGCACACCGCTGCCTTGTAATAGATCCAGCCGCGTGCGAAGCCCTGTCAGTGCGAAGAAGAACGGCAGCAGCAGCGATGTGACCGGCACTTGAAGCGAGTCGTTCAGTGTCTTCTGCCACTTTGGAATGCGTGGAAACGCAAGGCCTGCAATGAACGCACCAAATAGTGAATGGAGTCCGAGCGCGTCAGTCGTTGCAGCCGAGAGCAATGCCACTAATACTGAGCCTGCAACGACCGATGCAGGAAGCGAGTGTTCACGATAGCGGTTTGCGATGTCGCGTGCGAAGCGCGTCACCACAAACATCATCAGCAGATATGCGGCGAACAACATCAGTCGCAGTAGCATGGAAAGTGCGCTGCCGTTGTGTGGCAGGATAGACATCGCCACTGCCAGCAACATCCACGCACATACATCGTCGGCGGCTGCGCACATCAGCGCGGTTACACCGAGGGGTGTCGATGTGAGTCCGCGCTCTTCCAGAATTCTGGCCAACACAGGAAACGCCGTGATGCTTAGCGAGATGCCAAGGAACAATGTGAACGGCAGCAGCGCTGCTGATGTGGGGAAGCGCGCCATTGTTGGCTTTGCCACTGCGACGCCAAGTGCGAACGGCAATAGCAGACTGGCAAGCCCGGCGGCAGCAGCGGTCTTCTTCTGCTGATGCATGTGGCTATAGTCCAGTGAACTGCCAATCAGGAAGAGATACAGCACCAGCCCAAGCGTGCTGAGCACATCAAACGCGCTGAGCGTCGCTGGTGTGAAGAGCGTATGCCACGCGGAGGGCATCAGGCGACCGAGCAACGTTGGCCCCAGCAGAATGCCGCCGGTCATTTCGCCAATCACACTTGCCTGTCCCAGCCTGCGCGCAATCCATCCGCAGAACAGCGTTGTGGATAGCACCACCAACATGGAAACAAGAAGAGGATTCATGCGCGCTTACGCCGTTGCCGCGGCCTTCTTTTTTGCGTTGTGCCGCGCCGTCAGCACCACGAGTCCTTCTGTGACCAGCAGCAGTGCGCCGGGAATCGCCAGGCGAGAGCCGATCGTGGAAGGCCACAACAAGCGGTAGTCCTGAAAGACGTCAACGGAGAACAGGATGGTTCCCAACACAAAAAGCACACTGCCGACCCAGCGGCGGAAGTGGCTCAGATTGCTTTCGCCCTTGTACGACTTACCCGCAACTTCAAACAACGGTGCGCCCACCATACCGTGCGCGTCATATACGCGGCAACGAACCTGCGGATGATCGTTCACATAATCGTGCGCGTAGGCTTCCGCTTCAGCAGCGGTGGCAAACACATCGCAGTATGGTGCGCCGGTATAGTCGTTCGGAAAGCTGGAGTAATGTACGGCGAACTCATTCGCGGCGATGCGCTGGTTCCATGACGATGGCTGTACCGCTGGATCAAACAGCGGCACACGTCTGTTCGGCATTACTCCCAGCCTTCCAGCACGATCTTGCCAATGGAACGTCCACTCTCAATCCATGCGTGCGCCATCTTCAGGTTCTGCGCATTGATCGTGCCATAGCTCTGCGTCATGGTCGTCTTCAGCGTGCCCAGGTCCATCAGTTTGCTGACTTCTGTTAGCGAATCATGCTGGCGAAGGATGTCTGGCGTTTCGTAATAGCTGCGCGTGAACATGAACTCCCAGCAGATGGTGCCGCTCTTGCGCTTCAACGGTCGCGCATCCACGGGCTTCTGCGGGTCGTCAATGATGGCAATCTTGCCCTGCGGCGCAAGCAGTTCTGCAATGCCGGGATAGTGCGTGTCAGTGGCGGAAAGCAGAGCAATGTACTCCACCTCACCCAATCCCAGCTCCTGCATCTGGGTGCGGATGTCACGGTGATGGTCGATGACGTAATCCGCGCCCATCTGGCGGCACCACTCCGTAGTCTCCGGGCGCGATGCCGTTGCGACGACTGTCAGCGGCGTCATGTGCGATGCAATCTGCATCAGCATGGAACCTACGCCACCCGCCGCGCCAATGATCAGGATGGAACCCTTGCGCGGTGCGCCATAGCCAATGCGCCGCTGCTCTACGCCAAAGCGATCAAACAAAATCTCCCAGGCTGTGAGCGAAGTCAGTGGAAGTGCTGCTGCCTCTGCGAAGCTCAACCTCTTCGGTTTGATCGCGACGATGCGTTCATCCACGGAATGAAACTGGGCGTTGGCACCCTGACGCGCGATGCAACCGGAGTAGTAGACCTCATCGCCCTTTTTGAACATGGAGGACAGCTTGCCCGTGCCTACCACCACGCCGGCACAATCCCAGCCCAGCACCTTGTACTCCTTGCCGGAGTCGGGCTTCGCGCTTTTGCGCTGCTTGGTGTCGACGGGGTTCACGGAGATGGCCCGGACCTCCACCAACAGGTCACGGTCACGCACCGTGGGCATCTCCAGTTCAATGTCCAGCAATGCGTCCGGGTCGTCGATGGGGAGGGGGGTGTGGTAGCCAACAGCCTTCATAGAACCGAGTCTACCGTGCCCCCGCCCGCCATTACACGATGTAGGAAAGAAGAACGTTCACAATGGCAACGATCAGTGCGCAGAGAAACGCTGCCGTAAAGTTCTTCACGACAAACCCTCGCACAAACCGCGCCACGATGTAGATCATGATGGCATCGCAGATCAGGTACATCAAGCCGGGGAGTAGCCACGTGATGGGAAACGCCATGACGCGAATCAGGAAACCCAGCGTTGCGTTCAGCAGGCCGATCAGTACGGCTGCAATCAGCGCCGTGCCAAAAGAATCGATCTCCACCGAAGGAAGGAGGTACGCCGCAACCACCAGCGATACCGCACTCAACAGCCATACCAGCAAAGCATGAAGAATCATGCCAGTAGGATTAGCACGAAAGTGATAGAGGTGGCTTCATTATTTTTATGATCCTGCGCCATCGCCCAGGTGCGGGCCAAGGAGCGCTGTCAATGCGTCCACCTGTTCCCGCAAGCGTTCCGGCTGCAGCGGGCCATCTTTATCCAGTGAGTGCTCAATCCCACGCGCGGCTTCCGTAGCGCTGTGCAACCCGAACATGCCCAAAGATCCGGCCATTTTATGGGCTGTGGTAGCGGCGTCTGCTCGCAGATCGTCCTCAATGGCTCCGGTTGTGCTGAGTTGTTTCGCAGCACGCTGAAGCACGGCCAAGCGCTCGCGTGTCTGCGGCTGGTTCTTTTTCCAAATCGCGGCCAGTGCCGTCTGAAGGGGGGCTTCTGCCATGGCTTACGCGGCTAGCGTGTCCCAGTGCAGCACATCGGCTATCTGCTGTGCCAGCGTCATAGGATCGAAGGGTTTAAACAAGACCGCGGCCACGCCCAGGTCGGAAAATCGCCGCTGGTCCACACCCTGTACCTTGGCCGTCAGAAAGATGACAGGGATATTTGCCAGCTCGGGGATTTTCTGCATTTTGCGGAAGGTCGTCGGGCCGTCCATCTCGGGCATCATCACATCCATCAGGATGGCTTCCGGCTTTTCGGCCAGTGCTATGCGAATGCCGTCAGCCCCGGAATTCGCTGCGATCACCTGCCAGCCTGCTGTTGCCTCCAATGTGAGCGAGGCGACCTCCCGGATATCGTCTTCGTCGTCGATCAGAAGAATGCGATGCATCGTCGAAGACAATCTTACGGCTGCCGGGAGGCGCGCGTCATGCAGCTTCTGTGGGATTCCGAACGCTTCTTGTGTGGTGAGTAGCAATACGGGAACTTGGAAGCAAGTAGAACGGCGGCCCCGAAGGACCGCCGTTCGATATTTTCCGGTTGGGATGCTCTTACGCCGTGACCGGCTCCAGCACCTGCGCGAAGGCCTTGCCCGTGCGGGCTGCGAAGGCCTTCTTGTGGTATGCATAACCGGCGATCAGCGGCAGGGCAATCGTCGCCTCGCTGTACACCATCTGCTCCCAGGTCAGGTCGACCTTGCCCCACGAAGAAGCTTCCTTCAGGGTCGAGCCGGAGAGAGCGCCGTCACGAGCGTCGGCAACCGTGATCTGGATAGCGTACTTGTGCATGGATGCTTCCACGCCCAGGATGTCCGCAGCCACCACAATGTCCTGCGCAAAATTCTTCGGCACGCCGCCGCCGATCATCAGCAGGCCCGTGGTCGGGTTCTGAATCTTCAGCTGGGTCAGCTCGTAGAAGTCCTTGCCGCTGTCAATGGAGCTCATCGGCTTGCCCTGGCGCGCGTGCTGGTGCGCCACAATGCCGAAGCCAAACGAGCAATCAGAGAATGCGGGGCAGAAGATCGGCACGTTCAGCTCATACGCCGCCAGAACGATCGAATCTTCGTTGCCGTTCTTGGGCGTCCGGCCATTCTCAGCCAGGTACTTGCCCATTTCCTTGATGAACTCACGCGAGGAGTACACACCCGGCTTCATGCCGTTGATGATCTTCTCGGTCGTCTCATCGCAGATGCGCAACTCTTCCTCATCGATGAACGTGTCATAGATGCGGTCGATCATCATCTCGCGCAGTTCGGCATCGCCCGCGCCGTACTTGTACTCTTCGCCGGCCACGTAGTGCTTGAAGCCGAGGGCTTCAAAGAAGTCCTGGTCGACGATGTTTGCGCCGGTGGAGACAATCGCGTCCACCATGTTGTTGCGCAGCAGGTCGATGATGACCTGCTTCAGGCCCGCCGAGATCAGCGATCCGGCAAGGCACAGAATGACGCCGCACTCGGTATCGCGCAGCATCATGTCGTAGATCGTTGCAGCGCGTGCAAGGTCGCGGGAAGAGTACGCCATATGGTTCATGGCATCAACCAGTGCGACAACGTCATGCTGCTTGATGTCGATGTGCTGGATCGGGTTCTGAAGGAGTTCCTGTTTCGTTGACATAACGTCTACCAGTGTATCGCGTTTTCACCAGTCGGGACGCGGGTTTTGTGAAGATTTCGTGAGTAGAAAATCGACCTTGATTTTCACCGCATCTTCGCCCATTAAGATCCGTCATCCTGAGCGAAGCGCAGCGCAGCCGAAGGACCCGCTTTCGTTTCAACGGCCTGCAATTTTGAATGAGAACAACGGGTGTATGTGCGGGAACCTGGCATCACGCGGTAGGATGCTGCACACGAGGACAACAGCCCAAAGATGAATCGTCGTAACTTTCTCGGAAACGCCACACTTGCCGCCATCGCACCAGCATTTGCCCACGCACAGAGCGTACCCAATGCCGGCAGCGCAGCCAACACACGAGAGCAATGGCTCAACTGGGTCGAGAAAGTTTCTGAGCCTGTTCTGCAAGCGCTGTCCCGCCGTGAACTACGCAAGACCATGCCAGTGGAAGCCGTTGCGGGTCACGAAGCAGAACGCGCTATCGGCACACATCTTGAAGCACTGGGGCGATTGATGATGGGCCTCGCACCCTGGCTGGAACTCGGTCCTGCACCGGGTGAAAGCACACGCGAAACGAAACTTCGCGATCGTTATCGAATGATGGCAAAGGAAGCCATTGCATCCGCGGTCGATCCCGCATCGCCGGATTACATGCGCTTCGGCGACTCATCGCAAACAGTTGTGGACGCATCCTTCCTCGCACTTGCCATGTTGCGCGCACCCAAGCAACTCATTGACATGATGACGCCGAAGACGAAGCAACAACTCATCGCAGCAATGATCGCGGAACGCAAGGTGCTGACCGGCCTGAACAACTGGGTGCTGTTCTCTGCAATGGATGAAGCGCTGCTCTTCCGTCTTGGAGCCGATTACGACAAGATGCGCATAGCCTACGCGCTTAATTCGCTGCATAGCTGGTACAAGGGCGACGGCCTTTATGGTGACGGTCCGGACTTCCATGCGGACAACTACAACAGCTACGTGATGCAGCCCTATCTGCTGATGTTGATGCAGGTGTTGGGTGATGAAGCCGCTGCATGGAAATCCATGCGACCGGAGATTGAAAAACACGCCACACGCTATGCAGCGATCCAGGAACGCATGATCGGCCTGGACGGAACTTTCCCGGTGCTGGGCCGTTCCATCACCTATCGCGCAGGCGCATTCCAGTTGCTTGCAGATGCTTCATTGCGTGGCTTGTTGGACGAACACGTAAAACCCGCGCAGGTACGTGGAGCGCTTACCGCTGTGCAGCATCGGACGCTGGACGCTGCAGGTACATTCGATAGCAAAGGCTGGCTGCAGATCGGCCTTGCAGGCCATCAGCCATCACTCGGCGAAACCTATATCTCCACCGGCAGTTTGTATCTGTGCAGCGCCGCGTGGCTGCCGTTAGGCCTGCCGCATACACATCCCTTCTGGTCCGATGCGGATGCTCCGTGGACACAGAAGAAGGTGTGGGCGGGAGATGATCTTCCCGCCGATCACGCGATTACCGGATAACTTATAGCGCGTTTTTAGCAATTACATTCTTATAGAAATCGCTGCTTAGTTTCGGCGTCCGCTTCTGTGTCTTGAAATCAACATAAGTAATGCCAAAGCGTTTGTCATAACCATCGGCCCACTCGTAGTTATCCAGCAGACTCCACAGGAAGTAACCCTTCACTGGAATACCTTCGCTGACAGCACGTTGCAGATGCATCAGGTAGTTGCGCAGATACATTACGCGATCCGTGTCATAGACGTGGCCATCGCCTGCGACCACGTCAGCAGAAGAGCAGCCGTTTTCCGTAATGTAGATTTCATTGACGCCGAATGCTTCGTGTACCAGCTTCGGTGCCCA